>JABILA010000001.1 GCA_018654745.1 Alphaproteobacteria bacterium | reverse complement strand
CTCGACCGGCAAGTTCAACAACGTTATTCTCATCCATGGTGGCGTATCTCCATAAAGTTGGTTTGATGTGTTGCAACAACAAATCAACCAGATACGCCGCTTTCTTTCAAACGCTCAAACACCAGATTCGGTTATAGCTCGTACACGGGTGATGCCTTCGCCAATGGTTCATCAGGCCAAAGTTCTGAACGCTTGTTTAGACGCTATCAACAAGCGACGTGAGGCTGTTAGGGGGTAGGTTTGAATGGTGATCAGCAAGCGGTGCAAACATGGATGATATAGAAAAGGAACTGAAAGTTTTTGCAGACGAAGTTCACGTTGCATCAGTCGCGTTCTTCACATGGAAATGTATTAACAACATCGCCGCTGGCGACAAAAAGATATTTCGGGCACTGAACTCAAATGCTCTAAGCTGGAAAATTATTCAGCATTCTCTACAAACAACATTCTTGATCACACTTGGCAGAATATTCGACACTGATTCAAGGTCGTATTCAGTCCAATCGCTCATTGATTATTGCATCGTAAACATCGACCAGTTCAGTAAAGAGGCCTTGAGGGAACGCAAGCTAGGTGATTCAGATGGCGGCAAATGGATAGATGGATATGTTGAAAAATCCTATCAGCCGAAGGAAGACGATTTCATTGGATTGAAGGATTGGTTATCGGGCTACGAAGAAACCTATACTGATGTATATAAGCCTATTCGCAACAAGCTGATGGCGCATATGGATAGAGACACCTTTGAAAGCAAAGACGATCTATTTGAGAAAACAAACATCGGCCAGATAGAAGATATGCTTTGCTTCCTGTTCCAGATTTCGGAAGTGATATGGGAATTCATTCATAATGGTCGCTTGAATGAAGTTGGAGATTTCAACTTCGACAAGGAAGCCCGTGTAGATGAAGATGTCAGGTCATTGCTTGAGAAGTTGAAAGCCTAATACCTGACTGATTGTTGTCATTGGAGAACGAACCGTTCGCAATGAGTTTGTAAGCTTGATTCAATCGCCAAGCATGCCAACGGTTTCAGCAGGTTTGTTAAGGACTGATAGGCGTGTGTATTTCCGATTGATTTGATGTATATAGTCCCTAACCAGAGCCAGCAGAGTTTTTGTGCTGGGAGAAAATCAATCTGAGTTGAGCAGCAAAAGTGTTACATATCTGTTACACGTGTATTGAGTGAAAATAAATAGTGGAAAATCAATAACATGGCATCATATCAGTACATTTACACCATGAAGGGCCTGTCCAAGACATGGCCAGGTGGACGCGAAGTTCTCAAGGATATTCACCTGTCATTTTTACCGGGTGCCAAGATTGGTGTGCTGGGTCTGAACGGTTCCGGTAAATCCACCCTGATGAAAATTATGGCGGGCCTGGATACAGAATTCAACGGTGAAGCCTGGCCTGCGGATGGCATCAAGGTTGGCTATCTGTCTCAGGAGCCTGAGCTGGACGCGGATAAAACCGTGCTGGAAAACATCACCATGGGTGTCGGAGAAACCAAGGCCCTGTTGGTGCGCTTCGAGGAAATCTCAATGGCCTTTGCCGAGCCTATGGACGACGACCAGATGAATGCCCTGATCGAAGAACAAGGCGAGCTGCAGGAAAAGATTGATGCCGTCAACGCATGGGACCTGGATCGCACCATCGAGATCGCCATGGACGCCTTGCGCTGTCCACCAGGTGACGCCGATGTGACGACGCTTTCCGGTGGTGAACGCCGCCGTGTGGCCCTGTGTCAGTTGCTGTTGGATCATCCGGATATGTTGTTGCTGGATGAGCCGACCAACCACCTCGATGCGGAATCTGTCGCCTGGCTGGAACGCTTCCTGGAAGAATATACAGGTACCGTTGTCGCCGTGACCCACGATCGCTATTTCCTCGATAACGTCGCTGGCTGGATTCTTGAACTGGATCGCGGACGCGGCATTCCCTACGAAGGCAATTATTCCGGCTGGCTGGTGCAAAAGCAAAAACGCCTGGCTCTGGAAGGTAAACAGGAAGAAACCCGTCAGAAATCGCTGGCAGACGAACTGGAGTGGATCCAGCAAAGCCCGCGCGCGCGGCAAGCCAAATCAAAGGCCCGCGTCAGTGCCTATGAAGAACTGCTGGCCCAAAGCAATGATGCCCACGTCACCACCAACCAGATCACCATTCCCATTGGCGAACGCCTGGGTTCTCTGGTGCTGGATGTGGAAGACCTGGCCAAGGGCTTTGGTGAGGAGTTACTGATTGAAGGTCTCAGCTTTCGTATGCCGCCTGGTGCTATTGTCGGCATCATCGGTGCCAACGGTGCCGGTAAAACTACCTTCCTGAAAATGGTGACGGGTGCGGAAACCCCGGACTCGGGCAGCGTCAAACTGGGCGAAACCGTGCACCTGGGTTATGTCGACCAGAGCCGGGATAGCCTGGATGACAATAAAAACGTCTGGGAAGAAATCGCCGACGGCCAGGATGAAATTGAACTGGGCAAACGCAAAGTCCCTAGTCGCGCCTATGTCGGCAGCTTCAACTTCAAGGGCTCTGACCAGCAAAAGAAAGTTGGCCAACTCTCGGGCGGTGAACGCAACCGCGTGCACCTCGCCAAGATGCTGAAATCCGGCTCAAACTTCCTGATCCTCGATGAGCCCACAAACGATCTCGACGTCGACACCCTGCGCGCCCTCGAAGAAGCTTTGCTGAACTTCGCCGGCTGCGTCATGGTCGTTAGCCACGATCGCTGGTTCCTCGATAAAATCGCCAACCACATTCTGGCCTTCGAAGGCGACAGCCACGTCGAATGGTTCGAAGGCAATTTCGAAGCCTACGAAGAAGACAAAAAACGCCGCCTGGGTTCAGACGCCACCGAGCCGCACCGGTTGAAGTACAAGCCGTTGTCGCGTTGATGGGTGGGGGTGAACCAACCTTGAAAAGTTGTGGAGAATAACTCCACTACAGCACATACCGAACAGCTAACCACGCCCATTGACGGCAAAGCCGCAAGCGGCGCCTGAGCGTAATATCAAATCTCACTGGAAGGAAGATTTGGAAACAAGCTGGTGTGAGTTTCGGGCGGAGATGGTTCAACGCGTGTTTTGCCTATCGGCCTAAAGTCAACGCCCATATCCCATAGTCGACGGCAACCAGAGCGTAACTTGCGGAAATGCAAGCACGATGAAGAGCCCGATCATCATCAAAAGAACATATGGCAAGGCTCCTCGAATGACCTCGCCCAGGGGTGCTTGCGCAATACCTTTGATAACAAAGAGATTGAGCCCAACCGGCGGTGTGATCAGCGCCATTTCCAGATTGATCATCAACAAAATACCGTACCAGACCGGGTTGATGTCATAGGCGATCAGGGCTGGCATAACGATGGGAGTTGTGATCAGAATAATCGCAATCGTCTCCAGGAACATACCCAGGACAACGATCAGTGCCATTACAGCGAGAATGAAGACTAACTGATTGACATCGTTTCCGACGACCCATTCAACCAGATCGTTTGGTAAACGCATAATAGTCAAGGCATGACTGAACATTGCCGCCGCAGCGATCAGCATGAATAGCATTGCCGACATGCGTGTCGCATCATAGGCGGCTTCAAAAAGATCCTTGAGCGTCAGATCACGGTAGATCAGTGTTGTGATCAGGATACTCATTACGGTGCCGATGGCCGCCCCTTCGGTCGCTGTGAAAACACCGAAATACATGCCGCCGAGAACGACAGGCGGGAGAATAAGCGCCCAAAACGCTTTTTGCAGCGTGTGCAGAATTTCCGACATCGAGGCACGTGGCTCGCTTGTCAAATCAGGCTGCCAGCGTGCGCTGAATACGCTGTACGCCGCGAACAACCCAGCGATAATCAATCCCGGAATAATGCCACCAATGAACAGTGCTCCAATGGAGGTTCCCGAAACAATAGCGTAGAGAATCATTGGGCCTGATGGCGGTATGAGAATGCCGAGCGTACCACCTGCTGCGATGACGCCGTAGATTTCCTGCGAACGATAACCATATCGCCGCATTTGCGGCATGGCGCTGGTGCCTATGGTCAAAGCTGTCGCGACCGAGGAGCCCGAAATTGCGGCGAATATCGTACATGACAGCACTGTCGCAACGCCCAATCCACCAGGCAAGTGCCGAACCAGTGTATGGGCGGCTTTGTACAAATCATCGATCACGCGTGACTTCACCATGATGTGAGCCATCAGGGCGAACAGCGGCACAGCGACGAGTAAATAAATATTCAGTTTGGCAAAGACGATTTCACCCAGGCTGCCGATTTGGCCTTCGAAAATCAGCAACAAAGCCATCGACATCAAACCAAGTCCGGCGAAGATCGGCAGACCGCTCAAAAGAAGAATAATCAAAACAACGAGAATAAGCGCCAGAAGCATTGAATATTACCTGGCCGAAATGGTGGTTGGGGGGCCGGCGACCAATTGCTGAAGTAGCCGGTTGACGGCGGCAATGATCAAAAGGCTCATGCCCATCGGGATTGCGCTCTGAGGTATCCACATCTCCACTTCGACATATCCTTCGGAAATCAAGCCGACGGAATAGGAAAATTCGACCATTTCGATGCTGCTTACCAACAAAACCACAGCAATGATGATGACGCTGATCGTGCTCCACAAGTCGGTGAAGTACTTCGCGCGGGGGCCCAGCTTTTGTGTGACCAGATCGATACCGATATGGTCATTGCGCCGGAAAGCTTCCGCGACGCCCAGCATAACCATCAAAACCATAACGTATCCGGACAACTCATCGGCCCATGTCTGGGGCTGGTTGAGGACATAGCGCATGAACACCGAATGGGCGACGATGCCCCCAAGCCCGAAACAACAGATCGCGGCAAAACCATTGGCCACAATGCCGATACGTCGGCTAAGGACCTCCAGTGTCGCCAAATGGCCCCCCCCGGGTGTTGGCCCGGGGGGGGCTTTTGCGTCATGAACCGCGCGTTCAATCATTTGGTGTTTACCACCAGAGGCTGACTACATTGCATTGATCATGTCGAGCAATGCCTGCCCCTTACCCTTGGTTGCCTCGTTGAAGTACTTGGTAAAGGCTGGCTCCATCAAGGCCTTCATGGCGGCGATTTCTGATGCCGTGTGAATGTGCACTTTCATACCTTTTTCACGCAGTTGACCAGGCGCTTTGCCGGCCGCTTCTTCGGTCGCGTCCATGGCTGCTTTGGCTGCTGCTGCGCTGGCTTTTGCGATGGCAGCTTTCTGGTCCGCAGTCAGCGCGTCATACCATTTCGGATTCAGGTAACCATGGAAGTAGACGCTGAACAGCGGCGACACCGTTACGTGATCCTGTACCTCGTAATATTTGCGCGAATAGGCGGCTGCAATATCGGTCAAACCGGCATCGATTACGCCGGTTTGCAGCGCCGGATAGACCTTGGAACCGGACATTGCCGAAGGTGCTGCGCCCAATGCCTTTAGACCGGAATCGACAATAGGGCCGAGGCCACGGATTTTGACACCCTTGAAATCGGCCGGCGTGATCAGGGCTCTTCCTTTGGAAGTGAAGGCGCTCATATTCGTGGTGAACAGCCAGACGACGTTCTTGACACCTTTTTTGAGCAACAAATTATCGAGGAAAGTGGCTGGCTTGGAACCCGGCCAGTTGCGCAGGATATTGATGTCGGTCACGGAATAAGGTTTAGCCGTCACGTTCATTTCCGGAATGGTCTTTCCCCACTGGAAATTTACCGAGAACGCAGCTTCGGCTTCGCCTTTCGCGACTGCCGGGAAGTTTTGCTTGGCGCCAAATAACTGGTTAGAGCCGAAAATTTGTACGTCGATGGTACCGCCGGAATTTTTCTCGATATCTGCACCCCAATCGGCAATTTTCTTGGCAATATGGTGCTTCGGAGGTAACTGATGGCTGACCCGCATTTTGACGTTGGCAGCCTGGGCGGTGACCGATCCCAGCATTAACGCTGCGACGGTGAATCCAATTGTTTTAAACAGCATTTACATATCCTCTCATCATTTTCATAGGTTCGTTTGATTGGTACGCGTACTGGCAATATCTTCTGCGAAATCCTGATAGGATTTCTCTCCATCTCTGATTTCTTTCAGACCGACAACTTCATGAAAGGCGTTGAAATCCATAATTCTGTCCGCTACGGCCTCGGTTGTCCCATCGCGTTTCAGTGTGCCGAGAATGTCAACGCTCATATGGGCAATTGCATGTGTCAACGCCACGGGATTGGTAAAAACGGCATAACCAATGTCCTGCAGTTTGTCTGCCGAGAGAACGGGACTGGCGCCACCTTCAATGTTGTTGGCCAGGCAGGGGCCATCGACTTCATTGCAGATGCGCTGCATTTCATTGATGTTGATCGGCGCTTCGACGAATATTAAGTCTGCACCGACCTCTCGATAAATCTGCGCCCGTTCGATGGCGTTGTCGATGCCGTAAACGGCGTTGGCGTCGGTGCGTGCCATGATAACAAAGTCAGGGTCTTCGCGGGTGTCCAGCGCACACTTCAACTTGCCGATCATTTCTTCGACAGGGACGACGTCCTTGCCGGTCATGTGGCCGCAACGTTTGGGGAAAACCTGATCTTCGATAAACATACCGGCCAGGCCACTGCGTTCGTAACTGCGTACTGTGCGGGCCGTGTTTGTTATATTGCCAAAGCCGGTATCGCCGTCGCCGAATACCGGCAGATCGACAGCATCGCAAATCCGTGAATAATGATCCGCCATTTCGGTCACCGAGAGTACCGACACATCTGGCGCACCGAGCATTGCAGCGGCGATCGAATACCCGCCGCAAGTGATGGCATCAAAACCGACTTGCTGGGCGATACGTGCCGTCAACGGATCGTGAATACCCGGCAGCGATAGTATCCTTTTATCCTTGATAAGGTTTTTAAAGCGGGTCGTGCGTTTCATATGTGCTTCCGTATCTATCGCGTCTAACACTAAATCACTGCCATGGAGCTTGCCCCGAAATTCCTGGAATCCAAACAGAAATTTTTCAAGAGGACACGATTTGAACGGTCGCCGGTTTTATCCAGCAGAAATTTCAGATTTCCCCATTTAGTCGATATCAGCGGGCTTCATCCATGGCTCATGTGCGGTGAAATACTCAACTCAACATTCCGATTACGCATCGAACAATCTGACAAACTCGTTTGGTTACTATGCTTATTCTCTGTTGTTATCAGTTCGAGGATATCGTAAAGTATATTTGTATACTAATATAGTTTATCTAGTCAACTTCGGCGCAATCAGAATAAGGGTAGCCAGTATTTTGAAAGCAAAAAGATCCATCTGGCGAGAGTTGGTCAACCAGGACAGACCCTTCGTCTTGCCTGGGGCCTATGACGCCCTCAGTGCAAAATTGATCGAACAACAGGGCTTTGAAGGCTATGTCATTGGTGGCTTTCCGCTGGTTGGGTCACGCTACGGTTTGCCCGATATCGGTCTGGTCGGTCTGGGCGAAATGGCAGCCGGCATGCGGGATATAATGGCGGCGTCAAACATTCCGGCATTGATTGATGGCGATCATGGCTATGGTGATGTCAAAAACGTCGCTCATACTATTCACACCTATGAAGCCATGGGGGCAGGAGCTATTTTTATTGAGGATCAGGTTGCACCCAAGCGATGTGGTCATGCCGCTGGCAAGGATGTCGTCAGTTGCGAAGAAATGGTCGTCAAAATTCGTGCCGCTGCTGAAGCACGGGAGAACAAGGATTTTTTCCTGATAGCCCGGACAGACGCCCGCGCCATCCACGGACTGGATGACGCTCTTTCTCGCAGTGAGAAATATATCGCGGCAGGTGCTGACGGCATATTTATTGAAGCGCCACAGAGTGTCGATGAGCTTGAGACAATCGCAGCAGCTTTTGATGTACCTCAGATGTGCAATATGCTGATTGGCGGTCAGACACCCATCATCAGTAATCAGGAATTACACGAAATGGGTTTCCGCATGATCGTCCACGGCACGACCCTGATCAAACGTGTTGCACGGGCCCTGGAGATCACACTGGCGCAATTAAAAAATGACTGCCTGATCGAAAACAGCGACGATTTTGTAACGCTGGAACATTTTATGAATTTGACTGGTCTGGCCGATTGGCAGGAAATCGAACGTAAGTCGCAAACAAGTGAATAATGGTGGATGAGTTTCTGTTGCCCGGCTCTATTTCTTCGGGCGAATATAAAACCTGCGGTAGTTTTTCGGTGAACAGGTTTGCTTTCTTGTTGCCATGTCCATGCTCCTCATCTATCCATAATGTATAGTTCAGTAGTAAAAACTCAGGGGAACCGAAATGAGATTTTGGTTTGCGGTTGGTTTTTTGGCCCTGACTGTCTTTGCGTATCCGGCAAATGCAGGGTTTAAGGAAGGCCTTTCCGCCTTCAAGAAGAAGGATTACGCGACGGCAATGGCCGAGTGGTCAAGTCTTGCCGAGGAAGGCCATGCCCTGGCCAAATACAATCTTGCCATCATGTATCGCAAGGGACTTGGTGTCAAAAAGGACCAGTTACTGTCTCTGAAATGGTACCAGGATGCTGCCGACAGCGGCTTGGCCAAGGCTCAGTACAGTCTCGCGCTATTCTATGAAAAGGGTCGCGGCGGCCTGCCAAAAAATGCAACAGCGGCTGTAAATCTTTATATGCAGGCGGCTGAAAGCGGTCATTCCTATGCTCAGTATTCGCTGGCTTCGCACCTGGAGGACGGTCGTGGTACCGAGCGGGACCTGGTCGAAGCGATGACCTGGTACATTGTTACGGCCAAGACTTCCAAGGGCAAGCTCAGACGAAAATCAGCCGAGGCGCGAGACAAATTGAAGGAAAGCCTTTCAGACGATGAAATCAGTATGGCCGAGGATTTTGCCAGGGAGTGGTCGCGGGATTATCTTCTTTTGCGCCAGAAAAGGAAGAAAGAATAGAAACCCCGGCTGGCATTGCCCGGCTGGCATTGAATATGCCGGTAGAATGCCCTGACGAAGCCTGATGATCTGAGAGATGTTGAATACCGCCTGACGGAGGGAACGGTGAAAAGACAAAAACCCAGCGCGATAGTAACTGCCCTGACAATTGCCTCGGTGTTCTGCCTTGCTATGGCTTCCGGGCAACAGGCCGTGGCAAAATCAAGATACATATCCATTGGTACCGGCGGAGCTTCGGGCGTCTATTTTGCCGCTGGAAATGCCATTTGCCGCCTGGTGCACAAGGAGGCCGCCGAAACTCGCAAGAAAACCCGTAAACGCGGAAACCGGTGCGCTGCGCCAGCGACTCCCGGTTCTGTTCACAATATCGCCCAGGTCATGACCAACAATTATGATTTTGGTTTGGCCCAGTCAGATTGGCAGTTTCATGCCGCCAACGGTCGCAATCTGTGGGCTGGAAGGAAACAATCCAAACTCCGGGCCGTATTTTCCGTTCATCCCGAGCCCCTGCAAATCATTGTCTCAGCCAAATCAGGCATAAAGGGCTGGGAAGACCTGAAGGGAAAGCGCATCAATATTGGCAATCCTGGTTCGGGCCAGCGCGGGACCATGGCTTATTTGATGAAAAAGGACGGGATGTCCCTGAAGAGCTTCAGCAAGGTTTCCGAACTAACCTCTACCGAACAATCCAGATCGCTTTGCAAGGGCGAGATCGACGCCTATGTCTATACGGTGGGTGTACCAAACGCCGGCGTATCATCCGTGGCAAAAAAGTGCGGTGCCAAAATCGTCAATTTCGATAATGACCTCGCCAAATCCCTGGTCACAAAAGAACATCCCTATTTCTCCTGGGCCACGATCCCCAAGGGCACGTACAAGACGACTGATACCAATGTCACTACATTCGGTGTAATGGCGACAGTTGTCACCAGCTCGGATGTTTCTGCTGATGTTGTTTACGAAGTTGTTCGGGCGGTTATGGGAAACATCGAATACTTTCGTAGCCTCAATCCGGCCTTTGCCCACCTGAAACCGAAAGACATGATCAAAAACGGTTTGTCTGCTCCCCTGCACGAAGGTGCCGTGCGCTACTACAAGGAAAGAGGCTGGATGTAGGGTGTTCCAAAACCCTTTGCAGGCTTCAATTATGACGTTACTTCATGTCAATTTTCCGGGGCGCGATGATCAAACTACGATGGGGAAACGGCGCTGACATCTATATCAGGTTGCAAAATACTATTTGAGAGTTGCATATATGGATCTACTTCAAACTGATCCTGATAAGAGAAAAACAGTCATGGCGAAATGGCAGGTTGCGTCGTCGGTTCGCGGCAATCTCATCACACTTATCGCACTCATATTGATTGCAGGTTTCGTAACCAGCAGTGTTGTTAGCTATCAAGTGTCGAAGGGAAGTTTACGGGAAGCCCTCATCGGCAATGAACTTCCGCTGACGAGCGACAACATTTATTCGGAAATTCAAAGTGATCTGCTGCGGCCGGTGTTCGTTGCATCGATGATGGCTGACGATACTTTTGTCAGGGACTGGCTGCTGGATGGAGAAAATGATCCCGGCAGAATGACCCGGTTTCTAAATGAAGTTCGCAAGCAACATGGCATGTTCACTACCTTCCTGGTCTCGGACAAAACCCGGCGGTATTACCACTTTACGGGAATTTCGCAAATCGTTGCCGAAGATGACCCGAAGGATGCATGGTATTTCCGTGTCCGCAAAATGGCAGACGAACACGAAATCAATGTCGACCGAAACGCTGAGCAGGAAAACGCCCTGACGATTTTCATCAATCACAAAGTGTTCGATTACGATGGCAATTATCTGGCGACAACAGGGGTCGGTATCGCCTTTGACGCCCTTGCCAAAGTGGTTGAGCGTTATAAGGAAAACTTCTCACGCCACGTCTATTTTGTCGACAAAACGGGCAAGATCATGGCGCGGTCTGACGGTGGCTCTATCTCGGAAGACAACATCCGAATTGCAGAAGGCACATCCGGTATCGCAGACAAGTTGCTGGCGGCCGACCATAGTTTTTTTGAGTATGAGCGAAACAACGAAACAATGCTGGCAAGCGCTCGTCACATACCGGAATTGAATTGGTGGGTTATTATCGAACAGGAAGAAGCGAGTGCCCTTGTTGGTATTCGCCAAAGCCTGATCACAAATTTTTTCGTGGGTCTTGTCGCCATCTCCCTCACACTTGTAATTGTACTCTATGCCGTCAACCGGTTCTATGCGCGGTTGGAACAGAAAGCCATTGAGATGGCCGGGCTTGCCGAGCATGAGGCGAACCTCAACAAGCAGCTAAAGTATGAGTCAGAGGTGAAGGACAAGTTCTTTTCTATCATTTCACACGACCTGATATCACCGTTCAGTTCTTTGCTCCTCGGAACCCAGATGATGTCGGATGGAGCGGATCGATACAGTAAGGCGGAGCTGATCGACCTGGCGAAGAAAGTTAATGACACCGGGGAGAGAGTATTCAGTCTGTTGCGAAATTTGCTCGATTGGGCACGCCTGCAAATCGAGGGAGTGAGCTTCGAGCCTGAGGACATTTCACTGCAAGATGTTGTCGATAAAAACATTCATATTTTTAATCCAATTGCTCTCGAAAAAGACATCCAGATTATCAATGCGGTCGATACAGGTGCTGCCTATGCAGATCCCAATATGATCGAAACAGTCATGCGGAATTTGATATCAAACGCGATAAAGTTCACGCCCGCTGGCGGAAAAATCAAGATATCAACGCATAAACAGGATGGAGGAACGCGGGTAACGGTCAGTGACACTGGCGTTGGAATCGCTCAGGATCGCATTGATACGATATTCGGTCTGGATCAAAAAACACCAACCATAGGAACGAGTGGCGAGCGGGGAACCGGCTTGGGGCTGCCCCTTTGTAAGGAGATGGTTGAACGAAACGGCGGGAAGCTCTGGATTGAAAGCAGTGAAGATGGAGGCTCCGAATTTCTTTTCACGATTCCAGGCAAGCACCCGTGACCCACAACATACGGTGTCCCTGGCTCAGCTGATCCGGATAACCATTTTTCCGATGGCGGTGCGGGCTTGCATCCGGCGGAAGGCCTCGTGGAAATTCTCGAAGTCGAACACCTCACCAACGGCTGGTTTCAGGGCACCGGATTCCAGCCAGTTCAACAGTTGATCCATGACCTGGCGATAGATTTCCGGTTCTCGTTTTTCGATCTGCGCAGCATCAACCCCAACAAGAATCCCACCCTTCAGAAGCGGCAAGTTGAACTTCAGCGCGGGGATCTCACCTGACGCGAAGCCAACGACAATATAACGCCCATTCCAGGCGATTGAGCGGAACGCCTGATCGGCTATTGCTCCGCCAACCGGATCGAAGATGACATCCGGTCCCTTACCTGCTGTTGCCTCCTTCAGGGCATCGCGCCAATCGTGCTGTGTGTAATCGACCGTAGCGTCAGCACCGATCCTTATTGCGGCATCCCGCTTTTCCTGGGTCGACGCCGCCGCGATAACTTCGGCCCCCATCAGTTTGCCAACCTGGATTGCCGCGATGCCGGTGCCGCCAGTGGCCCCCAGGACCAGAAGTCGCTCACCGGGCTTCAGCCATGCGCGTCCTGACAGCGCATAAAGCGCTGTCAGATAGTTGACGTAGAAGGATGCCCCGATCTCCGATGTCAGGCCATCCGGCATTGGATACACACTGGAGGCATTGGCCACTACATATTCGGCCAGCGCGCCATTGCCAGCGGTACCCATCACCTGCGTCCCTGGCACCAAGCCCTCGACATCATCTGAGATGGCCTCAATCACGCCGGAAAACTCCATGCCGGGCGTGAAGGGCAGGGGATCTTTCGTCTGATAGAGACCCCGAACCTTGAGCCCCTCGACAAACCCGACGCTGGCCGCTTTTACCTTGACCAGCACCTGACCAGCACCAGGGACAGGTGTCTGAACTTCCTTGATCTGGATGTTTTCGATCGAGTCATATTGTTCAACCAGAACTGCGCGCATATTTCCCCTTACCTTAAACAGGCTCCACCTGGTTACCCTCTGAAATGTTGAGGTCAGCGTCGGCATCATTGTTTCCTTGAATACTACATGCCGAACAGTCCCTGTTATTGTCAATCATTCCAGAGAAAACTCATTTTGACGCACCAGATACAACCTATTATCCAGAAGTTGATTTGTTTACGCTTAGAGCGCGGTCATAGTTGATCTGACAAGTCATCTTCTGACCATTTGGCCCCGATTTCGCCAATTTGTGACTCCGCTTCAGTTTGATGCGCCACCTGATACTTCATCCTATGGTGAGACCAGGTTATTTCCGCTAATCTCAGTCTGACGATTGGGTGGGGCGGTGGTGAAAAGCATGGAAAACCGAAGGTTGGCGGCAGTTCTTATTGCCGACATTGCAGGTTATACGCGTCTGGTCGAACAGGACACGGATGCGACGGTCGCTGCACGGAAAGCTGTGCGTGCCGAAGTTATTGAACCTCGGGTCGCCGAATTTTCAGGACGTATTGTCAAACTGACAGGGGATGTTTTTTGGCCGAGTTTGCATCCGTTCAGGACGCGGTCCCCTGTGCCCTTGCCATGCAAAAAGGGCTGGAGAACTGATACATCCATTAAGCACAATGGCCGAGGCGTTTGATGGCAAGGCATCCTGGGGGGTGGGAATGAATTCATTGTCGAAATTTGCTTACGATCCAGATGACACTGACGAAGTGCGTCTGGAGAAAGCAGCGATCCTGTTGGTATCCGGTTCCTGTGTCATGGCTGGTTGCGTCTGGGCGCTGATGTATTTCCTGGTGTTCGGCTTGGGGCTGACAACAACCTTGCCCATTTTGTTCGCGGCGATTGTCTCGTCTTCGCTACTGGTTTCGCATATCAGCAAGAATATCCGCTACGCGATTTATTCCCAGATCGTTTGCATCATCTACATTACGTTTTTCGTTCAATGGAGCATTGGCGGTGTATTTGAGTCAGGGTTTGTCCTGGTCTGGGCGCTTTGTGGACCTATTGTCGCCCTGATTTTTCTGCCGATCAGACAGGCTGTGGTCTGGTTCGGGCTTTATTGCGTGAACATTCTTATCACATTCTTTTTCGATAACGATTTTTCGTCCAACGGCCTGGATGTCAGTGACGCGACACAACATATCTTCGCCCTTTCGAACATCCTGATATCGTCATTGGTTATTTTCGGCTTTGCTGGATATTTTGTTAACAAGGCTATAGCTGCCGAGCGAACATTAACTGGCGCGGTTGATGTTATGGCGGAGGGATTTGCCTATTTCGATAACGAAGACCGATTAAAAATATTCAACGAAAAATTTGCGCTTTTTACAAAGGTGGGACCCGAACTAAGGACCGGCGTTCGGTACGAGGATTTGTTGCGGCAACGCGTAAAGTTCGGGTTTGCTGATGGCACCGATATTGAGCTTGAAGAATACATTGAAGACAGAATGCGAATGCACCGCGAATCCCGTAACCAATACATTTCAAATTTTTCTGACGGAACGTGGCTGATGGTCAATCAATCGCAAACCGTGGACGGTGGTTCTGTAACTGCACTTACAGATATTTCCGAACTTAAGCGGGTCGAAAATGAACTGGCGGAAAAGAAAGCTCAGCTTGAGGGTATTGTCGAAAACATCACCGAGGGGCTGGTGTGCTACGACGCCGACCAGCGCCTGATCCTGTGCAACTCGAAATATCGGGAATTTTATGGCTACGCCCTGGAGGATGTCGCACCTGGCACTCCGTTCGAGGATCTGGTTCGACTGGATGTGCAGCGTGGCGCTGTCGATGACGACGGCACATATGAACAGAATTGGATAACTTATCGCAAAGGGGTTGAGAAGAAGGGAACACGCGACATTGAGCTAAAAGATGGCAGATGGTTGCAGGTCCGTGAGCGTTCAACGGCGAGCGGTACCGTTAGCGTTCAAACTGACATCACCGAACGCAAGCGGGCCGAAGGAGAACTGAACAGCGCCAAAAAGGAATTGGAAGTTGCCCACCGGCAAGCAAACGATCTCTTGATAAATGCCATACCCGGAACCATCGCCGAACGCCTGAAAGACAATCCCGGGCAACTGATTGCCGACCGCCATGCTGATGTTTCGATCATGTTTGCCGACGTCGCAGGTTTCACAGCCTTGTCCGCCAATCAAGACCCTGCAGAAACCGTCAATTTGCTGAATACCCTGTTCAGTGAATTTGACGACGTTTGCGATGCAGCGGGGATCGAAAAAATCCGCACGATTGGCGATGGCTACATGGTGGTTGGTGGCGTACCAAAGCCGCTTGCAGACCACCCCGTGAAAATGATTGAGGCCGCGAAAAAGATTCTCGACATTGCCTGTCGCCACAACATTGACATTCGCATTGGCATCAATAGCGGTGAGGTCGTTGCAGGAATTGTCGGCGTCCGGCGCTTTCATTATGACGTCTGGGGTGACGCCGTGAATATCGCCGCCCGAATGGAAACAACTGGCAAAGTTGGAAAAATCCACGTCAGTTCCGGTTTTGCTGAACGACTGGGAGATAAATATCCGCTCAAAAAGCGTGATCCTATAAATATCAAGGGAAAAGGAACCATGCAGACCTGGTTCGTTGAGGTGGGCGCTGGTTGAAGTGTTTCTTCTGACCCAACCCGGACTATTTGGTAGTTCAGGTTTCTATAGACCCATTTGCCAAATCAACGGGTGAAAATTGTTGGGAACCAGTCGTCCCGCAATTTGTCATCAACCTTCATTCCATGACCGGGAAAGGGCGGTGATGTTGGCCCTGCACGTTCGATATATCTGGCATCATCACCGACAAAGCGTAACGAAAATGCCCGGCGACGTAGTGGCGTATTGTTGCCCCGTGCGCCATGTAAAATGCCATAATCAAATGCAACCGCATCACCTGGTTCCATTTCCCATTCCACAATCGGCATCTGTTCGATGTCCGGATCGGGAACAGGCATGTAGACATCCTCGCCTGCGTAAAAATCTTCGTTGGATTGCCAGCGCACGGGCAAAACAGGTTTATCCCATTTGTGAGACCCGACCACGCAGCGTAAGGATGCTTCACGTACGGAATCCATGGGCGACCAGAAACTGACGGTCTGTTTGCCCTCCACAAAGTAATATGGCCTGTCCTGATGCCAGGGCGTTATTCTGGATGTCCCTGGTTCTTTCACAAGGACATGATCGTGAAAGATTTGTGATGTGCGGGATTTCATCAGGTCGGCGGCTACTTCAGCTGCAGGTGAGTTTCGTACCGTCTGTTCGAACTCTGGAATTCTGTTCCAATTGCAATAATCATCAAAAAACCGTCCAGCCTCACCTTCATCCAGATTTTCGGACGCATAGATGCCTGGCTCATTTATATTTGTTTCAATACCCTTGCGGATTGCACCCACATAGTCGGCAAATAGTGCCTTGATGAGGACGACACCGTCGCGTTGAAATGTATCAATATGGTTTTGTGTAATCGTCGCATGCATACCGTCTGTCTCCAGTCACAGGGGCTCCAGAACAATAAATTTCAAACCAACCAGATAATCCAGGGTCGAAAAGGATGTAAACAAGTCTGCCACTAACCTGACTGAGACGTCTATCTATTCCTTTTCCCAACGCCGCCGAAGGATACGCCGGATAAATCCGCCATGTCACTCTTCCAGGTGGTGAGGTCACGGTGTGCAAACTGTGACAAATGATTGTGCCCACATGCGCGCGCCAGGACTTGCATCAGATGAACCGAAGCTTCCATGAACGTTGCAAGGCGTGTCGCGCCATTTTCGACATCAAGCAACTTACGTAACTCAGGTTTCTGTGTGGCGATTCCAGCAGGACAATTGTTGGTATTGCACATTCTTGCGGCAACACAGCCAACGGCTTGCAATGCGGAATTGGAAAGGGCGACACCATCTGCACCCAAAGCCATCGCCTTTACAAAATCTTCGGCCGTACGCAACCCGCCCGTGATAATCAACGTAACATCCTGTCCGGATTTGGTATCCAGATGTTTGCGCGCCCGGGCCAATGCAGGAATGGTGGGTACGGAAATGTTATTGCGGAATAGAACAGGTGCTGCACCCGTGCCACCGCCGCGCCCATCGAGGATGATGTAGTCCGCACCTGCCGCGAGTGCAAAATCGATATCGTCTTCAATATGGTTAGCGGAAAGTTTGAAGCCGACAGGAATACCGCCAGAGCGTTCGCGCACTTCGTCGGAGAGACGACGAAAATCATCGGGTGTGTGCAGGTCGACAAATGTGGACGGAGATATGGCGTCCTGACCTGGCGCCAGTCCCCGAACTTCAGCGATTTTTTCTGTAACCTTTGCGCCAGGCAGATGGCCGCCTGTTCCAGTTTTCGCCCCTTGCCCGCCTTTGAAATGAAAGGCCTGAACGTGTTCTGCATGGGCCGGGTCCCAACCAAACATGGCGGACGCCAATTCATAAAAATAACGGCTGTTACTCGCCTGTTCTTCGGACAACATGCCGCCTTCGCCCGAACAGATGCCGGTTCCCGCACGTTCTGCGCCTTTCGCCAGTGCCAGTTTTGCTTCGATGGACAAGGCACCAAAACTCATGTCCGAAACAAACAAGGGAATATCCAGAACAAGCGGCTTTTTCGCTTTTGGTCCAATGACCAGTTCTGTGCCGACCACTGCATCATCCAGCAAAGGCTTTGTCGCCATTTGCGCGGTGAGCATCTGGATATCGTCCCAACTCGGCAAATCACCACGCGGCACGCCCATGGCATCCATAGGACCATGATGCCCCACCCTGGACAGTCCGTTTCGGGCCAGTTCATGAATACGGGCGACTGTCGGCTCCTCCCCTGTCGGTTCGGCTTTTGGTGGGCCGCCGCGATCCAGGTCAGGAATAGAGGCACCGACATCAAAGCCATCCAGCTTCTTATGTGTGCCATCACAAAATGGCGGATTGGCCGAAGCCTTGCACTGGCACAAATATGCATCACCATCACTATCAGCGGTAAAGGCGTGGGGAGACAGGCTCGTTGATTTATGAGAGCCATCACAAAACGGCTGATTTTTTGACAGTCCGCAGGCGCACCAGTGATATGTTTTTCCGGCTTCAAGTTCTGCCTTGGCAGGATTTTTCGCTGCGATCACTGGTTTTGATTTGGTGCTCATGGAAATTCTTTCATTGCGGGTCACTTGTAGTTGCGATTTTCTCAGTCCGGCTTTCGCGCATGAACGAGGTGTGTCAGTCCCGGAATTGTCTGGTCATCCTGGATATCCGCGAAACCGACCTTCTGCATTTCGGCTTTCAGCCATCCAGCGGTGACGGAGTGGGCGTCCGGGGTGAAGGCCATGTGCTGCAGCTGCCACAGTGCTGCGAGATGAGGGCCGGATCGGTCGTCTTCGACCATGAAGTCATGGACAAGCAGTTTTCCGCCCGGTGCCATACAGTCAAAAGCATACTGGATCAGCCGGGGGACGTCTTCTCCGGGAATGCCGCTAAAGAGATAGGACATCAATATTGCGTCCTGCTGTTTTGGCCATTCAGCAGTCAGGGCGTTCGATGGAATATATCGCACACGGTCGACCAGATTGGCTTCCGTGATGAAGCGCCAGCCGATTTCACTGACATTCGGAAAATCGATGATCGTTGAAGATAGATCGGGGTTGGCTTCCAGCAAGCGGATTGTCATGGCACCTGTACCGCCACCAACATCAAGCAGTTCTCGTGCACCGCTCAGATCAACCATGCGTGCAATCGTGCGACCCGGCCCCAGAGATCCAGCGTGTTGGGCGTTGCTGTACAAAGCAGCCTGGGTTGGGTCCGACATCCAGTGCTGATAGGAATCGATAGCATCTGGAGCCAGGGTCCCGTCGAGTACTTCGTTCAGTTGCTGCAGGAAAGGGTACATCTGTTGGTCAATCTGGTAGCGAAGATAATCGCCGAAGTCATATTTTGATTCCTGCGATAAAAAGGCCTCTGACCCCGGTGAATTGGAGTACTTTTCATCTTCCCAGCCGACCAGGCCGATACTGTACAGCGCTGTCATCAACGTTGTGACTCTGTTCTCGGGAACGCCGGATTTGTCGGATATTTCGCGACAGGTTTTGGGCCCGTCTGCGAGATGGGTGAAGACATTGATATGCAAACCGGCAAACAACGCCTTGGACGCCATAAATCCAAAGGCAATTCGGGAGATTTCTTCAGCACTGTTAACTACATTCACGGACATATTGATCGTTGGCTCCTGTTAAACGGGATTTCTCAAAAAAGGTTTTCCGGGTGATCCGGTCGCAATAAAACCGTGTTTTCGCGTTTCCACGTAAACCAACATCCAACCAGGGCATTTCCGGTGTTATCGGAAGTGCTTCTGCTTCGCTTTTTGGCGCATACCAATGGTTTGAGGCAATGCTGCATCTCCGGTGAACCCGGAAATACTCCAAAAGGCGCAGGTTGTTCTCGAAAGCCCGTGAATGGCGGAAGGACACCGCTGGCATATGAGCCGTTGTCGTCGCCGGATGTGCACAGCAACAACAAATCGGAAGGGCTTGTTTTCGAAGGGTGGCTACACCCTAAGGATTAAACCGGCTATGTCAAACGAGCGGCCCGGTGAGGCAAGGCAAACAGACGAGTCCGACGACTGAATTTAGCTATTTCACATTGTTAGTCGAGGTCGCGGTATCGAAATTTAGCTGCGGTCATTTTTCCTCAAACATCACTGAGACGGTACTCTCGCCACCCAGTAGGCGCTTGAGGTGGAAACTGGCGAGTGGATCTTCGCCATATTCACCGACCAGCGCGGCAAAGGATTGATAAGCCCCAGGGTCTTCTGACCTGAGCATTTCATAAGCCGCCTGATAGGCAGCTGTGGAAGGATGGTTGAACTGTGTTTCCGTCAGTGGCTGCCAGGCCATCATTGCCTCGGTCTTGCCCTTCAATATCAGTTCCCCCACGGGGCGGCCCTTGAAACCATCGGTCAAATCCACGGCGGATTGCGACACGCAGATGGTCGTGCCCAGATGTTTGTTGACGCTTTCCAGCCGGGCGGCAGTATTTACGGCGTCGCCATGGGCGGTATAGTCAAAAAAACTGTCGCCCCCGAAATTGCCCACAATAGCGGATCCACTGTTAACGCCAACCCGGGTTGGATGCAGTGCGAAACCTTCCCTGTTTTTTGCGGTGATGAATTCAGTCGAAAATTCGTCAATGGCGAGGGCGCATTGCACGGCCCTGGCGGCATGATCGGGTTGCTCAAGCGGGGCACCAAAAATCGCGTGCACGGCATCACCAACTATCTTTGTCACTGTGCCATCGTGGCGGAACACGATATCCGTCAGCGCGCCCAGATATTCGTTTAATATACCAAAAACCTGCGATGGTTCGGTTTTCTCGACAAAAGGCGTGAAGTTCGCAAGATCTGTAAACAGAAATGTAGCGACGCGGCGTTCACCATCCCCATCCAGGAAATCCGGATTTTCCTCCAGCGCCTGAATGACGTTGGGTGAAAAGAAGCGGGATAATGTCTCTCGGTCCTTTTCGGCGCTGTTTTTGGCGGCCTCCATCTCATTCAGCATTGTCATATGCTCAATGGTTTTATTGATGGTGGCTTCCAGATCATCAAATTTGATAGGTTTGGTCAAAAAATCAAAGGCACCACGGTTCATGGCCGTGCGAATATTGGTCATGTCCCCATAGGCTGAGACGATGACGGCAGCCAGATGGTCAGGCAGCTCGTTCAGTTGTCCCAGCAAGGTCAGTCCGTCCATGCGCGGCATGTTGATGTCGGAAATTACCATCAACACGTCGTCTTCTTCCGCCAACACTTCCAGGGCATGTTGCCCGTCGCGGGCAAAGACAAAACTCATTTCCCCCTTGCGAATCTGGCGACGGAAGTTCTGCGTGACCAACAGTTCCAGATCGGGTTCGTCATCCACTACCAATATTCTTGCCGTCATAAAGAACAAATTCCCAAAAATCCGCTGGCTAAATTGCCATTGGTAAAGTTATCGCGAACTCGGTAAATATTCCGGTTTCGCTTTCGACTTCGAATGTACCGCCATGTTGTTTAGTGACGATGTCAAAACTCAATGATAAACCCAGTCCCGTTCCTTCACCGGCGGGCTTGGTGGTGAAAAAAGGTTCAAAAATGCGGTCCCGCACGTGATCGGGAATACCAGAGCCGTTGTCACGCACTGAAATCCGGATGTGTTCACCATCGAGACGCGAACTGACGGCGATTTCCGGAGCATAGACACCCCCTTCGGCAGCGGCCCGCTGGGCTGTGGCATACATGCCGTTGGCGAAGATATTCAAAAACACGCGGGACAATTCCTGCTGGTACCCGCTGAAAGATGGCAGGTCGGGCGCCAGCTCCTGAAGCAGTGTAATATTGAAGTCGGAATTTTCTGCGCGCGCGCCGTGATAGGCGAGGTTCAATGCCTCGGCCAGCATGGTGTTGATGTCAAAAGTAATGCGCTCACCGGTTTCATCCCGGGAGTGGGCCAGCATGTTGCGTACGATGCCGTCAGCGCGGCTTCCGTGTTCCTCGATCTTTTCCAGGTTCTGAATGACGGTCTTCATCAGATCGTCAGCTTCTTCGCGATCATCTTCAGCCAGTTGGGGCAGGACAGGAACGATGATTTCCACGAGCTCCTCCAGCATTCCAGCAGAGAGCTTGGCAAAATTATTGACAAAATTAAGCGGGTTCTTGATCTCGTGTGCGATGCCGGCCGCCAGCTGACCCAATGATGCCATCTTCTCAGCATGCACCAGTTTGTCCTGAGCCTCTGTCAATTCATCCAGCGCCTGATGCGCCTGGTCACGGGCGCGGCTCAACTCCGCCGCCTGATTTTTCAGATCGGTAA
This sequence comes from Alphaproteobacteria bacterium, assembly GCA_018654745.1. GTDB lineage: Bacteria > Pseudomonadota > Alphaproteobacteria > UBA2966 > UBA2966 > JABILA01. The sequence continues at coordinate 21,067 of JABILA010000001.1, read as the reverse complement.
TGTCGGTATAAATGGCGACCAGTCCGCCGTCGGTAGTACGGCGTTCGCTAATCTGCAAAGTCACGCCGCGGGTCAACACTTGTTCGCGACTGCTGCTGGCCACGCGCCGGGCTTCAACTATTTTCGCGTACCAGTCCTCGAAATTGTCAATTTTGGCGGCAAAGATGTTGCGATCCACCGCCGCCTTTATCAAGTTTCCAAAGGGCATGCCGACTTTGGCGTGATCCTGCAACCCCTCAAAAAAGCTTTGAAAGCGCGAATTGGTGATGGCGATCCGGTCCTCGGCATCAAAACAGGCAAAGCCCTCGGGCATTGCTTCAATGGCATCTGACAGGCGCTGGCGGATGGTATCCAGTTCCGTCTTCATTTCCATCTCTGCGGTCACATCTCCGGTGGAACCTATCACCCGAATTGCCTGACCTTCATCGTCATATTCGACATGACCGCGCTGACGCGCCCAGCGCACGGCGTCATCGGAGCGCACAAAACGATATTCGTGCTGGAACTGCTCCTCGCCCCGACTGAAAGTGTCAGCGAATTTTTTGGTGTAGGCCTCACGGTCGTCTGCATAAACACGCGCCATCCATTCTTCGGCTTTGCTCGACAGGATCCCTTCGGCCAGTCCCAACATTTCACTAACAGCTGGTGAATAATAAATATCGTCGCTGACAATGTCCCAGTCGTATACGCCTTCACCGACCACCCGCATGACGGCTTCGTAACGCTGATCACTGGCGCGCAGGCCACTCTCCAGCGCCTTGAAGTTGGTAACGTCATAGTAAGTGACCATGCGTCCGCCATCGGGCAGGCAAACATAAAGCACTTGCAAGGTAGAACCATCCGTCTGTGACAACTCCTGCGGATCGTCAGTGCCGTTCATCAGCAGGGCTGTGCGTTCCTCTACGAAGGCGTCCCAATCGTCTTCATGGGCAGAATATAGACCGGCTTTGCGATTGTGGTTCATCAGCTCGAGCCAGGTGGGTTGGGAGGCGAGAAAGGCTTCATCCATTTGCCACATTTCCCGCACCGGACGGTTGACATAACGTAACCTGAGATCGGCATCCAGAAACATGATACCGTAACTGATGTTCTCCAGCACTGTATTGAATTCAGACAGAATGCGTTCGCGTTCAAGGTTCGCTTCCTCCAGCGCCTGGTTTCTTTCCGCCTCTTCAGTTATGTCCTGAATCAATCCCACCAGACGCACAGCCCGGCCTTTGTCATCCCGTTGGGCTGCGGCCCGGTCGCGCACCCAAATATAGTCTCCGGCATTGTTGAGAATTCTGTATTCGCACTGCAGTCGGACGGTTTCACCCCGGAAATGAGCGCGAATGGCCAGGACATAGGTATCAACATCGTCCGGATGCAACCGCCCGACCCAGGAATCAGAGGTTAAAGATCCGGTTTCAAAGTCAAATAGCTCGTTCAGGCGATTTGAGACATACAGGCTGTTGTCGCTTACTTTCCAGTCGTAAACACCATCACTGGAAGCAAATGTAATAAGCTCATACCGCTCAATCTTCAGACGTTCTTCCTGAGATAAAGTAGTCATGGCGTGGTGATCGACTTCCCCCGAATAAGCAGATCAAACGATAATCTGAAAATAGATTTTGGAACTATTCTTATTTGGCGATATATCGACCGATATAGCAAAGCTTATTCGTGGCGGCCACAAAGGAATATTGGATATACTTATTCTGCTTTCGACGATTGGCAGGCCGTCAAGCGGGAATAGCGATCAAGTTCAGCGTTTGGCTCGTCGTGGCGGTAACTCATTGGACCGCTCCTGCGGGAACGTGGCGGTAACGGTCGTGCCTTTGCCGACTTCGCTTTTGATCTCCAATGTACCGTTGTGCTGTTCCATTAACGACTTGGACAGAGCCAGACCGAGACCAGCACCCTCGTGGGCGTGCATGTGTCCGCTTCGGACCTGGCCGAATTTCTCCAGGACTTTGGGGATATCTTCTTCTGCGATACCAATACCCGTATCACTGACCGCCAGCGCTACGCAGTCAGCGTGGTTGATATTGCCCGTCACCGTGATGCGACCGCCCTGGGGCGTAAACTTGAGGGCATTGCTGACAAGGTTCATCAGAATTTGGGTCAGGCGCAAGGAATCCACGCGAATAAGCGGCAGGTCTGCAGCCATGTCGAACACCAAAGTCACGCCCGCCTCGTCAACCCGACCGCGCACCAGTTTTCCGCAAGAGGTGGTTATTTCTGTCAGATCGACTTCTTCTTCCATGATGTCGAGCACACCCGCTTCCACCTTGGAAATATCCAGAATATCGGAGACGATCTCCAAAAGATGCTCGCCAGCAGTATTAATATCGCCTGCATATTCCTGATACTTGTCATCGAGAGGCCCAAGCAAGGCCCCTTTGATCAGCGCGGAAAATCCAATGATAGCGTTCAGGGGCGTGCGGAACTCGTGGCTCATGTTGGCGAGGAATTCGGATTTTGTCTGGCTCGCGTTCTCGGCTTCATGCCTTGCTGCCTCGGCTTCATTCTTTGCCGCTTGCAACTCGCGGGTACGGGCGATGACTTTTTGCTCGAGATTCTGGTTGGCTTTATCAATCTCCTTCATAGCCTTGCGGAGGTCTTCCTCGGCAAGCTTGCGTTTGGAGATATCAAGTGCAGCGACCACATAGCTGTCTTCACCTGCCAGTTTTGCAGGCAACATTGACATTAAGCACTCGCGAACTTCATCGGTGTGGAAATTACGCAACCGAACCTCCATGCCCCTTACGTAACCACTTTTGTCCAACTCAGCCAGAAGCCTTTGCCGGTCATTTTGCTCGGCATACAATTCAGAGGAATGTTTGCTCTTCATTTCCGCCTCAGTTAATCCAAACAGTTCAAGTGAAGCGGCATTAATTTTGAGATAAGAGGCATCGGAACGGCGAACCACCGCTAGTGGCACGGGCGTCGCCAAAAATATTTGGTCTGTCAGTTCCTGATCTCTGGCGGAGCTGTTTTCAGCTTCAATGTGCAGGGTGATATCCGTATAGGAAATTACCAATGCGCCTTCGGGTGTTGGTTGGCACAACATTTCGTATGTTTCGCCTGTGCGCAAGGCAACATCGATACGAGTCTGCGCGCCACCCCAGATCAGGTCGAGCCGGTCGCGGGATATTTCTACAGGATCACCTTCGCCGAATATTCCTGCCACAGCGAAATGCATCAGCAAATCCATATGTGGCATGCCAACTTTGAGGAAACCGTCCGGGAATTGCATATTTTGTTCGAATTGTTTGTTCCAGATTGTGAGGCGACGCGAGTCGTCGAACATCACAACACCCTGGGCAATGCAATTCAGTATGACTTCAAGGTTTTTCGAATCCGCCGGCATAAATACTCCTCACCGCGGTAAGCTGTTTACTATCCTTATGTCAAATTCCGGTCTGGCGCATACCATGCAAAAGCCCCCATTTTCCAAGCCTGCAAGACGCGAATAACGAACCATACCATTGGATACAATCGTCAACAACCCGGTGTATGATCTCTTCTCATTGAGCGGAGCAGACGACAAACGCGAAGTACGTCAATGCGTATACAACCGACTTCGAAGTCCATATCCACTGAACTTGACAATATTCTGGTAAATTCTACCTTGCCTCCCGCTCATCCACACAAAATAGATGTTTGTAAACGGCATGCCGTTGCATTCCAACGACTACAAACGGCAGAAAACAGCAACGAATACGACCTGGAAGATGGATATTAGATTATGTGCCGACTTGCTGCCTATACCGGCCCCGAAATACCCCTGGAAAACATCATTGTCGTTCCCCGGCATTCTCTGCTGGATCAAAGCCAGAATGCGACGGAAGCCAAGTTGGCAGTTAATGGCGATGGATTTGGTATCTCATGGTACGGACACGGCAGGGAGCCGGGTCAATATCGTGACGTTTTGCCTGCATGGTCAGACGGCAATCTGACCAGTATTTGCAGGATGGTGCGTTCCTCACTTTTTTTGGCGCATGTTCGCGCCTCGACCAACGGTGAGACGTCGCGCGTCAACTGTCATCCTTTTTCATATGAAAACTGGTCGTTCATGCACAATGGGCAAATCCATGATTTCAATCGCATACGCAGGGATCTGGAAGCGACCTTGCCTGATGATCTCTACTGTGCCCGTCGGGGAACCACCGACTCGGAAATGCTTTTTCTGCTCTTGTTGGCAAATGGCCTCGACACGTCGCCCGTTACAGCCTGCGAAACTGTCATATCGATGATCCAGTCATTTCAGGGAAAGCGGGACAAACCAAACCGGATGGCGTGTGTGTTTTCCGACGGACAGGATCTCTACGGGTTCCGGCACTCGTGCGACAGGCATAGTCCTTCGCTTTACGTATCGGGGACACTGGATAATGAGGGGCGTGCCATTGTCTCAGAGCCACTGGATGGTGATGTTAGGAACTGGTCGTCGATACCGGAAGATAATATGGCCACTCTCTCGGCCGATGGATTGAGAATGGATCCGTTGAGTATCGCAGTGGCCGCATGATCAAGAATCAATAGCCAACCTCTCCTAAAGGCCCGATTGGAACAAATCTGTTTTGATCCGGGAAATGAGCTGGCAGTACGCGTTGCAGGACCCTGGCGACATCGATCACATAAGTTTCTCCCGCCATCGGATAACGTTGCGCAGAATTAAGGTATGCGGCAATTCCTGGCTGGTCCAGAACTTGCCTATGCAACGCAGCTAATAAAGGTGTGTCCACAAGAAGGTCTGGCACCCATTCGAGATACCCGGTCAGAGCCTCCGCAAGGACAACATCGGCGAACGTCAGGCGCGCGCCAACGCAAAACCCTGTTCCGTTCTCTGCCAGGCGTGCTTCGAACTTCGGGCCAAATTTCTCAAACCGGGCCTTAAGGGGTTCCACAGCGGCTTCGGTTGTCGCCTGGAACGCGGCCTGCAAGGCAGTTTCAGCAAAATCGGCGACGGTACCTGCAATCATATCGCACCACACAGCGTCGTTGTCGGTCTCACCATAATAACCGCCACGGCGCGCCAGGTATCGGATCATCGCGCTGGATTGGCTTAGGCAAAGTCCATCGATTTCCAGCAGCGGCATTTGATCGAAAGGCAGCTTGCCCGTCGCCCGCAATGCGGCCAATGCTTCCGGCGTTTCGATCGCCACATTTTCAAAATTGATCTGGTTTATCGCCAACATCCATCGGGTTGTTTCCGCCCGGCCCCGACCTTTAAAGTAGTGAAGTTGAGTCATTTGTGTTTTTAATCCTGTTTGTGAAAAAGATCACAGAGCAAATACCAACATAGTCGTTGACGCCAAATGAGATCACAATTACCGTCGAATTGATATATCGAAGGATTTTTGTAATGAAACTGCAAGTCGATGTCGTGGTAGAAGGGTGCCTGGGCCGGTAGCGGGTACCAATCCGTTGTCCTGTGCGCCCCTGACAAGTTCGGGGGCTTTTTTTTTGCGTTCATGCATAGTGCATCTGCGAATATTTGAGTTGATTAGGTTACATGTTTTATTCTGCAACCACACCGCCAAAATTTTTCACGCTGATTTTGCTCTCTGCACTTTCAGTGGCGTCGCTCAATTTTTTTGTTACCTCCCTATCGAACATGGCGGAGGAGTTTCAAACCGATTACGCAGTCGTGAATTTGGCAATTGCGGGTTATGCCGGCATGACAGCCGTATTGCTGTTGATCATTGGCCCGTTGTCGGACCGGCTTGGGCGACGACCAATAATTATCGCGGGATTGATCATATTCATTCTGGCATCTATGGGCTGTCTACTGGCAGAGGATATTTCGACATTCCTGTTTTTCAGGTTGCTACAAGGCGCGATTGTTTCTGGCTCAGTTCTATCCAATGCGGTTGTGCGGGACATGTTGCCTGCCAGGGAGGCAGCGAGCAAATTGGGTTACCTCGCAATGGCATGGGCGGTGGCGCCGATGCTGGGACCGATGTTAGGTGGCGTACTGGATGAGCTGTTTGGCTGGCGTGCAAGTTTTATTGTCTTTTTTGGCCTGGGCGTTGTGCTCCTCAGCCTCTGTTGGATTGATCTTGGAGAGACGAACAAAAACCCGTCAGAGACGTTCGCCAAACAGTTCAAGGACTATCCGGAGCTTTTCCGATCACGCCGGTTTTGGGGATATGCCCTGTGCATGGCATTTTCAGCGGGGGCGTTTTACGCCTTTCTGGGTGGCGTGCCACTCGTCGCAAAAACCGTATTCGGAATGTCGGCGACCTCACTTGGTTTCTACATTGGGACGATCACAGCAGGGTTTCTGTTGGGTAGTTTCCTGTCCGGTCGCTTTGCAAGGTACTACCAGCTAACCACTATGATGATTATGGGTCGAATTGTCGCCTGCGTTGGGCTCGTGCTCGGGTTAGGGCTGTTTCTGACTGGCGTTGTTCATGTGTTCTCACTTTTTGGGGCGTGCATGTTTGTTGGTATCGGCAATGGTTTAACCATGCCGAGCAGCAGCGCGGGTGCGATGTCAGTGCGGCCCAGGTTGGCCGGAAGCGCCTCCGGGTTGTCAGGTGCGTTGACAGTTGGCGGTGGTGCGGTGATGGCTTCGATCACGGGTATTCTCGTAACCGAACAAAACGGAATTTATCCACTTCTGGGCACGATGCTTTTCTCATCGCTGATGGGGTTGATCGCTGCGCTCTATGTGCTCTGGGTGGACAGGTCCGAGGAAGCTTGATGTTTCAGCGGCGATACCGATGATTTTTGCTGGCATCAGTAAGACAAACCCGGGGCCTGGTGTAAATAGGTGTCATCGCCAAGCTGCTTGAGCATGAAGTCGGCGACGTCGGCGTAACTGATTTTTAGTTTCAATGATTTGTCGATATCGGAAAACCCGTGTTGATAAGTGCCCGTCAAGTCACCATCCCTGAAATTTCCTGGGCGGGCGATGGTCCAGTCCAGCCTGCTGTTCCTGACCAGGGCTTCCTGGGTTTCGTGGTCAGCAAATACATGACGCAAAATCACAGGAAAGACAAAATACCGATAAAACGGGGGCAGTTTTTGAAAGCTGTCGCCAGCACCAAGACCGGACAGGCAAATCAGTCGCTTTGCACCGGTGTCCTCCATGGCCCTGATAATGTTACGGGTGCCATTTGTGCGCAGACCATCCTTGTTCAGGAGCGGCATTCCCAATGCGCAGACCACCGCATCCTGGCCCTGAACGGTCTTCAGGACAGAGTCGTAATCCAGCACATCGCCCTTCGCGACGACAACGTTTGCATGCAGGTGTTCCAGTTTTTCCGGGCTACGGGCATGGGCCGTCACATCGTGACCTTTTTCCGCCGCCTGAGCCATGACCTGGCGGCCGACCTTTCCTGTGGAACCAAATATCGCGAGTTTCATTAGATATCTCCTGGGTATCTTGACACTTTGTCAATTGACATGCTGTCAAGTATGAATTACTTTACAGCATGTCAAGCAAAAACATGCAAACGCGATCAAAAATCCTTCAAGCCACGCTGGAGCTTCTGGAAGCAGGTGAGGGGGGTGAAATTCGCATGGGTGATATCGCCAAACGAGCCGGTATTTCCCGCCAGGCCCTTTATCTTCATTTTGCCACGCGCGCGGAATTACTGGTGGAAACTACTTTCTATCTGGACGAGTTGTCGGAGTCTGACAAACGGCTTGAGCCGAGCCGCAAGGCCAAGACCGGCATTGAACGTCTTGAAGCTTTTGTGGATGCATGGGGGGGCTATATTCCAGCAGTCTACGGCCCTGGCAGGGCGATGATGGCCATGATGGAAACCGACGACGAGGCTGCCAAAGCCTGGAACCAGCGCATGCAGGATGTTCGGGAAGGTTGCGAGGCGGCCATCAAAGCCTTGAAAAAAGATAAAACCCTGTCACCGGCATATTCAATCAATGATGCCACTGATCTGCTGTGGGCCATGCTTTCCGTTCGTAACTGGGAGCAGCTTATCCACCAAAGCGGCTGGACCCAGAAAAAATATATCAAAACCATGAAAATCCTGGCGTACAATACTTTTGTGGCAGCCGGAGCCGAAATATCAAAAGGAATATCAAAATGATCTGGTTGGGACTTGCCTTGTTTTTCGGACTTCACATCATGCCGTCTGCTCCCAATGTGCGAGATAACCTGATTGGTCGATTCGGGGAGAAACCCTACAAGGGAATGTATGCATTGTTGTCCCTGGCCGGGCTGGTTCTGATTGCCATGGGCTATAGTAACATGGCATATGTTGAGCTTTGGCCAACACCGACCTGGGCCAGTCACCTGGCACTGACGGTCATGCCCGTTGTTTGTATTTTATGGGTAGCAGCTGAATTCAAGGGCCACATTCGCCTGAAAACCAGACACCCCATGTTGGTAGGGATGGTGCTTTGGGGCATTGTGCATTTGACCAACAATGGTGATCAGGCTTCGCTTTATCTGTTTGGATCCTTTGTTCTTTATTCTCTCATCGCCATAGTCTCGGCTAATCGTCGGGGCAAGCTCCCAGCCTATGAAACAGCGAATGTTAGTCAGGATGTCAAAGCCGTGGTTATCGGTCTTGTGCTGTTTGCTGCAATCCTCTGGGGGCACGAATTCCTGTTCGGTGTTGCGCCAGCTTTTTGAGCTCGACAAAACGCTGGCTTGGGACTCGACGCACCATATCAGCTGTTGATCGTGTCACTCAGCGCAGCATAATCGTCTTCGCGGAATTCCTGTACGATGCTGATAACTTCGTCGGAGCTGATGCCAATTGAAGTCATCGCGATTGCACCTAATTGAAGGCTTGCTTCGAGAGTTTCCGGGACGGCCTGGGTTGCGCCCCTTGTTTCCATTCGACGACCATGAAGCAGATCTCGCGCCCTCACGAAAATTGGTAGATCGGGCGCAAACTCATGGAGGGCCCCAACAATATTGTCTGCACTGGCTGGTTGATCAATTGTGACAACCATGCCCCTGGCACGGCTGGCACCCGCTGATTTCAATATTTCAATCTGACTTGCATCACCAAAGAAACAGGGCATTCCTTTGGTATGACATGCTGCAACCCGGCCTGCATCCATATCAAGGGCGACATAGGTGATGCCGCCAGCGGAAAGAATTTTTGCTACTGTCTGACCGACGCGACCATATCCGGCGATCAAAACGTGGTCGCTCAGGTCATCCGCAATCTCGTTGGCACTGGCAACAGAAACCTCAGAACTTCCTGACTGGAATTCTGAATATTTTCCGCCAACAAAAGCCATCAAAGGGGTTACGACCATTGTCAGTGTCACGCTGGCGAGAAGGATTTGCGTGGTTTCAATATCGAGCAACCCCAATGCGTTGGCGGCCAGAAAGAGCACGAACCCGAATTCTCCACCTTGCGAAAGAAGCAATCCAGCCCGCACAGAATCGGTTGTCGACACGCCAAACATTTTACATAGAGCCGCAGTGATAAAGCTTTTGCCAACCATAAGCCCAAATACCAGAATTGTTACAATTGTCAGTTCTTCCCAAATCAGCGTGATGTGGATGGACATGCCAACAGTAATGAAGAACAAGCCGAGCAGAATACCTCGAAAGGGACGAATGTCAGATTCAACCTGATGCTTGTATTCGGTTTCCGACAGCAGCAAACCAGATAGAAAAGCGCCCAATACCATTGAGATGCCAACAAGAGACATCAACCAGCCAACGCCAAGAACGACGAGCAAAGTTGTCGCGATAAAAAGCTCCGAACTTCGTGTCTCGGCGATAAACCGGTAGACAGGTCGCAAGATCAGCCGACCAAGACCGACGACCAGGGCCAGGGCCAACACCGCTTTCAGGATTGCAAAACTCATGGAAACAATAAAGCTTCCCTCTGTTTCACCGAGCATGGAAACCATAATGAGAAGAGGCACAATGGCCAGGTCCTGAAATAGCAGAACGGCAAATGATACCTGTCCGTATGAGGTCGCTTTCTCATCCCGCTCTGCCAGAAGTTGAAGAACAAACGCCGTGGATGACAGTGCCAAGCCACCGCCAATAACGATGGCCGCTTCCTTTGGCATGCCGAATGCCAACGCAACACCACCAATGGCGCATCCTGTAATAGTTACTTGTAATGCGCCTAGTCCGAAAACGTAACGGCCCAGTTGGCGCAAACGCTCCAAAGATAGCTCAAGCCCGATCATGAAGAGCAGAAATACGACTCCAAACTCTGCCAGGGTATGGGCGCTTTCAGAATCTCTTATGATGGCAAGGCCATGCGGCCCGATAATGATGCCAGCTGCGAGGTACCCTAAAACAGGACTTGTTCGCAGGCGTTGAAATACCGGAACCACTACAACAGCAGCAACCAGGAAAATCAGAACGTCGTATAGAATTTCCGTTTCATTCAAATCGTTGTTCCTGACGGTCTCTGAGCGGACCTGAAAACTACTTGGAAGTGGAAAGCAGCTTTGTAGTCAAACCACTATTGTTCATTTCAATGAGCACTTCTTCAATTTTTGGAACCAGTCTACGGCGTTTAAAATGGATGTAGTGGTATAGCGCGACAGTTTCCATAGGTGGCTCCAGCACTTTGATTCCCCTGTTGGCAGACGCAGCTTTTTTGGCCGTTGATGTTATCAATATCCCGATATCCAGGCGACCATTCTTAACCATTCTCGGAATGAATTCTGTATTTGAAACTTTGATGGCATTTGAGTCTTTCAGCCAAAAGTCCATTATTTTGTACCCCAGTGGATAACCAACCCGATAATCTTTCATATCGTTCCAGCTGAGCTTGTTGATTTTTGAGTCTACGTGCACGATTGCGGAAGCACTGACAGTAAAAATTGGCTCTTTCACGCGGACCAGATTGGGGTACCGGGCCTCGAACCCTGCAGAACGCATCAACTCAGCATCGGAGCTTCCATCATTTACTTTCTGGACGCTTCGAAGTGCGGGAAAATAGTTGACCTCGGCATCATGACCAACCTGTCGATAAACCTCGGTCGCAATCCTCGCCACAACGCGTGCAATCGGGTCGTCTGCGGCCGCGATCCGAATAACATCAGCATGCGTAACTTTGATTACTGAAATCAACAAGATACAGGCAGCGATCACAATACGCATTTCAAAACCCCGGGTTAAACAACAATCCTGCTATTCCATGTTTTCCGGGCAACAATGACATCCAGCCCGGCGTAGATAAAGGGAATATTGGTTCTTGTCCTCTGGCTTGTACATGGCTATCGACGACTAATGGATCAATGTCTCTTTCAGGTCGGGCTGAATGTCATACGCACTATTGATTGACCGGATGCTTCGTGGAAGAGCTCTTCAGTTTTGCGAAATCCGTACGCGTCATAGAAACGACGCCCAATTACATTTTCCTTAAAGACTTCTACCTTGAGAGATCCTTTTTCGGTAACGGCTTTATCAACCATAGCCCGACCCAGGCCTTGTCCCTGAAAATCAGGATCAAGAAAAAGACCACCAATTTCATTTTCAATAAGAGCGATGAAACCGACCACGGAACTGTCAACTTCGATCACCCAGGTCTCGGCAAAGGCCAGGTAGATATTGCGCATGTTATCGTCCTCTTGATCGAGGAAGTCTTTTGACAAAAATGAGTGCGCTATTTCGCTTGCACTTCGCCAAAGGGAAACAACGACTTCGATGTCATGCTTGTCATATTTTCTGATCATAATTGTGTAGAACTCACATGTCTTTAATGCCGCGAATGAACGGCAATGTTGATTTTTGTATCGATTCTCAGGGAAGTGTAATTGGCTACGAATACACTTAAGCCGCTATTTCAAGCCAAACACGAGCCTCTGCCAGATCATGAAAGACCTTGAATTCAGGCCGTAATCGGTTCCTTTCGGACATGCCAGCCAGCATCCCGGCGAAAATATTGGCTGTGTCACTGTTGGCTTTCACGACGATTGCTGCTTTTGCGTCACCCCGATCTTCGTCGGTTGAGAACATTACTTCCGCCATCTGCGCAAGTCCGTAAGGCGATATAGCCAAATCTTCGACCTGTGTCATATCTGACAATGTTGGCATGCCGGGTTTTAGATCAGGATTAAGACGAAGTTTCGAGATCGCTTCAATCATTTCCTCGTCTGTGAGCTTGTTGAATCCGTGGATCAAAACGGCACCTCGGTCGGGATCGATCCGGCATTCCATCGTCATGTTGTGGTCCTCTTCCACTTGATAGTGTGAGAGTGATCAGCTTGGTGGAACACCAGGATAATGTCTAGTTTCTTATCAAGCGTCCAATATCCATATGCCAATCATCGCATCGAACTCTATGATCAGCCAGATCCGCGATTCAATGGGTTGGAATTGTGAGTGACCCGGCCTACCCAACCCTGTTACAATATATGAACTAATTGAAAGTTTGATTGCAGCGACTGTTTTTTATGGGAGCGATCAATGTTTCTGCGCAAAGCACACCATGCCAATTGGATCGCCATTGTTGCGAGTATTATTATCGCGACGTTCATTTTTGCGATTTCCCAAAATAGCTATGCCGCGCCAAGGAACAAGCGTGCCGTCGCCGTCATCATCGGCAACAAGGATTACGCCGGACGCATCCCTGACGTCGATTTTGCGATTAACGACGCTGACGCTTTCAAGGCCTTTGTTATCGATGTGCTGGGCTATGACGCGGAGAATATTATTGACATGCGCGATGCAACGCAGGCGCAAATGATGTCTGCATTTGGCAATCGCGAGACCCACGAAGGCGATTTGTGGCGCTATCTCGATCCTAAAGGGCGATCCGATGTTGTTGTCTTCTATTCTGGTCATGGGGTGCCTGGTTTGAAGGACAAAAGAGGCTATCTTTTGCCGGTTGACGCCAATCCCAATGCACCTGAAATCAACGGCTTTCCGGTTGATGTGTTATTTGCCAACCTGAATAAACTTGAGACCAAATCGGTGTCCGTGTTTCTGGACGCCTGTTTTTCGGGGGACAGTGAAAAAGGCATGCTGGTTCGTGCCACCTCCGGGGTCAGCATCGCGCCCAAGGTGCCAGAGAAGCTGTCCTCCGGGATGACGATCATTACTGCCGCTCAGGGCGATCAGGTTGCGTCCTGGGATTTCGAGGCAAAACACGGATTGTTCACCAAACATCTGCTGGATGCGCTTTATGGCGCAGCGGACAAGGACGACGTTGGCAACAACGACGACAAGATCGTACTGTCAGAGGTGAGCGATTATCTCGTCGATAACATGACCCGGGCGGCCAGAAGGACCTGCGGTCGCCACCAGACCCCCTGGGTAACAGGTGACAGAGCGGCCGTACTCGCTAACGTATTGCCAGAATCTGAAACATCTGGACAAAAAACCGGAAGGCCCGACGAGTCGGCAGCGCGCCAGGGAAAGACCAACGTTGCCGCCGTCACTTCGTCTTCAAGGCAGGATGAACCGGCCAAGAAAAAAGATTTTGCTACCGTGCATCAGAATATGTGGGATGAACTGATAAAAGAATCAACTGCATATCCTTTACTGCGCTTTAACCGGATCGCAGGAAGACTGCAGGGGGCTTCAAGTGTTGATGAGTGGGAGAGCAGAGATCCAATAAACTACCGAAAAATCAATCCAGAATTTGCCAAGGAACTGGCGATAAGAATCGAACTTGGTATTAATGACACGACGATAGTACACTACAATCACTACAAGAATGGTCCACTTGAACTCACTGTTGCAGATACTATACAGAACGATACTCTGGCTAACAGGATAGATCGATATGTTGCGGTCTTGCGTGAACTTTACTCGAGTATTTTTGCAACTGCGAACAATGACATTGCGGATTTTGTGAGTGACGATGAACTTCGAGCGGTAGCTACTGCCATTTTGGCTAAACCCAAGTATGCCCCCGACCGTGTCCGAGCGAGACCAGTCGCGGGTGTTTCTCCGAAACGCTAGGAATACAACGTTGTGTTCAACGATTGTCCCGAACGACTTCAATCTCGTGCCTGCACTGTTTTCTTCTTGAGTTGCCTATGCGCAGCATTTCCAGGATTGAAGATTTTCCTGATAATGATGCTGTGACATGATAAAGTCGCTAAGGGGGATTACGAAATGTCTGAAATCTCTGATTACACACTCGCTGAATACGTGGCGGAACTACGGCGCATCACTTCCACTACTTCGGATTATGCTGAAATATTTGAACAGGTCTCGCCACTGGCCAGAAAACTGGCTTTGTCCCGGGAAAACTGGCTTTCTCCAAATCACTACTCAACTAATCCGGAGCAGGGTTTCACTGCCCATCTGTTACACGAAGAACCTGATCATTCGCTTGCAGTCTTTGCCGTAGCGTGGGCGCCAAAAGGTGGCACGCCACCCCATGATCACGGCACCTGGGTTGTTGTCGCCGGTGTCGATGGTATGGAGTACAATATCAAATACAATCGGCTTGATGATCGCTCCCGGGAAGGTTACGCGGAACTGGAAGAGAGATGTGCCTTTTTAGCTGACGTCGGAGAAGTCATTTGTCTGAAGCCCAGAGGCATACATCTGGTACGTAATGATACCGACGAAGTTACGGTGTCGCTTCACACTTACGGTCGGCATTTCGACCACAACGATCGTACTGCTTTTGATCTTGATACAAACAAAACTGTTCCGCTTGTCGTAGACGTTCGTTAATCGGTAGTTTCGGCTTCTTTTGCCGGCAAGTCAGCAAAACTCCAGGTTTCTGATTCAAAGCAATTATTCCGGCAATCCAAGATCAAGCAGCATCGCCTTTTCTTCCGACAAACTCGCCTGTTGGGCACGGAAAAGGCGCTTGTGTTCGATAAATTTTGAAACCTGGAATTCCGGATTTATTGACAGGAGTAGTTGCACGTGACGACGAGCGTCGTCCACGCGACCGAGTTTGGCCAGGCCGATGATCATCACACACTCAAGAATAACAATGTTTGGATTGAGCAACAGACCAAGTCTGGCTTGCTCAACTGCCTCTTCGTCACAACCCATATTTTGATAGGCCGACGACAAGGCAACGTGAATACGAAACTTCTGTGGATCTTTTGGGCTCAGGCGTTCGGCGATCTGGCCATATTCCAGCGCCCGTTTTCCGTCGCCCTGCAAACCTTCCAGCATTGCACGCGACGTCCAGGCCCAGGCGAAACTGGGACACTTTTCCGTCGCCTCTTTAAGAAGCGCAAACGCACGTTCAATGTCGACTGCGAAAAACCCCAATGTGTACCCGGCATAGCTGGCGACCTCCAGATCCGTATTGTCCAGTTCCAATGATTTCAGGGCCAGTTCGATCCCCACGCGGCGTTCTTCTTTCTCTGCGGCGCCTGTCGTCCAGGCAAGGCGTACGGTGTAGCACCAGGCACGGATTGCCATAGCTTTCGCATAGTCCGGTGCGAGGGCTATTGCCCGATCCAGATGAACGGCAGCCGGGCCCGTCTCTCCCCGGTTCAAATCAACGAGAGCCCTCAGATAGTGATCATAGGCATCCAGGTTTTGCGTTTGTTTTCGCGATGCGCGCTCCATTTCAGCTGTCTGAATAGTTGGGGCGATTGCCGTGACAACTGCTTCGGTTAATTGGTCCTGAACTTCAAATACATCTTCTATCGAGCCGTCGAATTTCTCAGCCCAAATATGTGCTCCGGTCTCGGCATTTATAAGCTGGCCGGTGACACGAAGGCGTTGACCCTGGCGGCGGACGCTGCCCTCCAGCACATATCGAACACCCAGTTCCTGACCAACTTTCCGCACGTCCACGGCTGTGCCCTTGTACGTAAAGCTGGAATTACGTGCGATCACGAAAATCCAGGGCACATAAGCCATCGCAGTGATGATGTCTTCGGTCAGGCCATCCGCGAAGTAATCCTGGTCCGGGTCGGTGCTCATATTTGCGAACGGCAATACCGCAATGGAAGGCTTTTCCGGCAAAGGTAATTTATCAGCAACTACCTCGGCCGAAATTTTGTCTCCCAAAACAATACGGTAGACCCTTATGGCGGCTGAAACATGCTTTACCTGGTGTTCCCCCATGTCTTCGAAAGTATGATCAATGCGGTTGCGGATCTGATCGTATGCGCCGCCGGAAATCGATATGCCTCCAGGCTCGGCCAAAGCTTCAATACGGGCGGCAATATTTACGCCTTCTCCATGAATATCTTCACCGTCGTCGATAATATCGCCGAGATTGACGCCCATGCGGAATTCAAGCGGATTGGTGGACAGCCCTTTCTGCAACGAAATGGCACATTCAACAGCGGATTGAACGGTCGCAAATTCGGCTAGAAAGCCATCACCCGTGTGCTTGACGATGCGTCCCAGAAATTTGGCAATGCAGGGATCAATGACCTCGGCGCGCGCGGTCTGCCAGGCAGCCACGGTACCATCCGAATCCTCTTCCATCAGACGCGTATAGCCTGCGACGTCTGCAGACAGGATTGCCGATAGTCGTTTTTGGACACTGTTACCGCTCAACGTCATTCCCTTCACAAAGGTCGATGGCAGGACATTAGTCCAAATTTGGGGCTGGGCCAATCAACACAAAATTGAACCGTTAATGGCAAATTCGGCGAGATCCCAAAAAGCCCGCTAATGGTGCTTTGTCCTTTCGGATAATGATGAAATTGACAGCAGAATTAATTCATAGTCCAATTGAACAGCATGTTGAACTTGACAGGTTCCAGCTAACAAGGGGGAAGAATAATGGCGATCGATAATTCGAGCATGGGGACTCCTGAGCAACTGAGAGACCCGAACTACACACCACCGATGGCATCCGCCGTTCCACTGGGCATCCAGCATGTGCTGGCGATGTTCGTAAGCAATGTCACACCGGCAATTATTATTGCGGGTGCGGCTGGATTTGGATTTGGATCGAACTCGGCTGATTTTCCAAACCTCATTTATATGATTCAGATGTCGATGCTGTTTGCGGGCGTCGCGACACTTTTTCAAACCATTGGCTTCGGCCCGGTTGGCGCACGATTGCCAATTGTCCAAGGCACCAGCTTCGCCTTCATTCCAATCATGATACCGCTGGTGGCCGGGAAGGGTGTCGACGCGATGGCCATCCTCATGGGCGGCATTATTGTCGGCGGTATTTTCCACGCCTGCCTGGCACCCTTCATTGGTCGCATCCGCTTTGCCTTGCCACCATTGGTAACGGGTCTTGTCGTCCTCATGATTGGACTGGCCCTGGTCAAAGTCGGCATTCAGTATGCAGCTGGCGGCGTGCCGGCAATCGGTAAACCGGAATTCGGTAGCCTGGAAAACTGGTCGGTGG
Source organism: Alphaproteobacteria bacterium (assembly GCA_018654745.1). Classification (GTDB taxonomy): domain Bacteria; phylum Pseudomonadota; class Alphaproteobacteria; order UBA2966; family UBA2966; genus JABILA01. The sequence continues at coordinate 3,875 of JABILA010000001.1, read as the reverse complement.
CGTTGGTCGTCATCGTGGTCACGCTGGGCGTCAAATTTTATGCCCGCGGCATTATATCTGTATCAGCCGTTCTTATCGGAATTGTCGCTGGCTATATCGTCGCCTATTTCATGGGTATGGTCAGTTTCGTCAATGTCGACCGTGCAGCGGTGTTCGCGCTGCCGAACCCCATGCACTTTGGCGTCGAATTTACGGCTGGAGCGATTGTCGGCTTCTGTCTTATGAGTTTTGTGTCGGCGATTGAAACAGTTGGCGACGTATCTGGTATTACCAAGGGTGGTGCTGGCAGAGACGCCACGACCGAAGAGCTCAAGGGTGCAACCTTCGCCGATGGTATTGGCACTTTCATCGCCGGATTTTTTGGCGGTCTGCCCAACACCTCGTTCTCCCAGAATGTCGGATTGATCGCCCTCACGGGTGTGATGAGCCGCCATGTGGTTACCATAGGTGCCATATTCCTGATCGTCGCCGGACTGGTTCCAAAGGTAGGCGCCGTTATTTCATCGGTGCCGATTGTGGTTCTTGGCGGTGGTGTCATCGTCATGTTCGGCATGGTGGTCGCGGCAGGTATATCCATGTTGGCTGACGTCAAATGGAATCGTCGCAACATGGTGATCTTTGCCATTTCCATTTCCCTGGGCCTGGGTCTGCAACTTGTTCCCGGCGCTTTGCAGCATGTTCCCGGTACTGCAAAAGTCCTGTTGTCCTCAGGTCTGTTGCCGGCGGCGTTCCTGGCGATTGTTTTGAACCTCATCTTGCCTGATGAACTACCTGAGGAATCCACCGATGAGATATCCGGTGGTCATTCCGGACAATCAGGAAGTTGATCATAATCTCCACACGTTTGATTTAGGCGGCATCTGTCGCCTAAATCATCTCGTCGCGATGCTGTTCGGCAGTTTCCTTATTCAGGGGCAGGGTGAAGTGGAAGCTCGACCCTTTGCCAATTTCACTTTCTGCCCAGATGTTACCGCCATGCCTCTCGACGAAGTCTTTGCATAAAAGTAATCCGAGACCCGTACCGCTTTCACCCTTGGTACCGTGTGTCGATTGGGCAGAATCAGCCTTGAATACTTTGCCGACCTGCTCTGCTGACATGCCAACACCACTGTCGGTCACGCTTATTTCGACCCAATCTCCATTTTTCGATGCGGCAATGCTTATGCTCCCTGTCTCGTCCGTAAACTTGATTGCATTGCTAAGAAGGTTCCGAATGACCGTGCTCACCAGATTGAGGTCCGCATTAACCGTCAACTCAGGCACGCTGTTTACGAATTGAATGCCTTTGTCCTGTGCTGAATTCGAAAGTAGCTCGAGAGTATCATCAACCAATGCTCTCAGTTCCTGAGGCTGTAGATCAATGGAGACCTGATCCATTTGTGAACGTGACCACTCGAGTAAATTTTGCAACAGGACGAACAGGCGTTCACCGCTTTCGTTAATGGATTTAGCGTAGTCCGTAAATTGCTCAGGTGTGAGCTTGTCACTCATTTGAGCCATGATCTTTGACATGCCGAGCAGTGATGTGAACGGGTTCTTGAGATCATGGGAGATAATTGAAAAAAGTTTGTTCTTTTGCTGGTTTAATGTTGCCAACTCGTCGCGTTGCGCAGCGATCTCTTCCTCCGCGTGCTTGCGGTCGGTAATGTCGTTGGCAACCATGACGGCATCTCCCTCCGCGGTCCAGGCTCGCAGGACCTCGATCACTGGTCCACCGGGGATAATGTCTTCAAAATTTTCGACTCCACCGGGTTTCCACATCTTGAAGCGTTCGGCAATTTGGTGATCGATGTCGCCCGGCCCGTAGTCACCTCGTTTCGCCCGGAAATGAATGATATTTGAGAATGGTTGCCCGACTTTCACTTCTGCAATCGGGAATCCGTAGAGGTCGACCATGTTTTTGTTTATGGCCCGAATGACCTTGTTTTCGTCGACCATCAGAATGCCGCTGGTCATATTGTCAAAAACAAAGCGAAGCTGCGCGTCCTTGGCCTCCAGTTCTCTCCTGGCCTGCGCGCGAAGTAAGCGATTACTCCTGTACACGAAATAGCGCAGAGTGAACGCGGTCAGGCCACCCACCAAAACGGGCATGACCAGCCCCATGGCAGTGATTTCGGCAAGGCCCGTCGCCAACTGGTTTATCAAAGCCAGAGTGGCGAGCATGGCGGAACCACAAACGGTCCAGAGGAGCTGGTTCAGGGGGTTTCCAAATTTCCGAGGCGTTCGCTGTGGGTCTGAATGACCTTCTGGCATCCACATTCTCCAACCTTGATGCATGTTCCCGCCAATATTGGCCCACACCGGGGGTTAGAGGCAACGCTGCGTATCCGTAAAACCGGACCTGTTGCAGGTTGATATATGGTTGATTGACAACAAGTTGTCAAAATGGTAAATCGTAGTCAAATGGAGAGTGGTAATGAACAATACCGAATCTGGCGCCGCATTCACTGAACTTCTTCTGGAGGTATTCCGGTTGAATGGGGTTCTATTGACAGAAGGTGACCGCCTCACGGCAGACCTTGGATTGACCAGTTCTCGCTGGCAGGTCATGGGTGCAATCAGCGAGCACCCGCTTTCGGTACCCTATATCGCGAGGGAGATGGGACTGACCCGTCAAGGCGTTCAGAAAATGGTCAATATCCTCATGAAAGAGGGATTGGTTGAGTTTGAAGACAACCCTCATCACAAATCATCGAAACTGGTGTCGCTTTCAGCTGAGGGGCGTAAACGGCTTTCCAGAATTGATGACATACAGAGGGCCTGGGCAAACCAAATCGCGAGGGACCATGACGTCGATGATCTGAAACGCACGTTCCGTTTTATTAGACAACTACGTGACACCCTGGAAAGGAAACAATCATGACCGGCAAGTTGTTGAAGGTTTTTCACTTTGTTGCTCTTTGTGTTTTTATTGGCAGCATCCCGACACATATCATTTTGGGTGTGATTGCCCAGTCCAGCACCGGGGCAGAAAGCTTTGCTGCTATCCACCATGCAAAATACGTTCTGACATTTGGACTTACCGGAGCAGGCATCGCCCTGGCATTGATGTCGGGCGTCCTTCTTGTTCTGACAAGAAAAGCAATGCTTCGGAAGCGTTGGATGCGGACAAAGTTGTTGCTGGTCGTCGTCATCGTATTCAATGGTGTCGTGGTTCTGTCGCCCCTGGCTGAACAGATGAAAGCCATGGCGCTGGCTGCCGTAGACTCTGGTGCGCTCTCTCCTGATTTCCATGCTGTTGAAAGTCAGGAGGGAGTCGCCGGAGCCGTAAATCTAATCCTGATTTTGATCGTAATTTTTCTCGCCGTGGTAAAGCCTTCACTCGGTTCAAAGACCCGGGAGGCATAAAATGGACGAGTTTTCATTGCTACGATTTGCTCACATGCTCGGTTTAACGCTTATGGGGGCAGGGTTAATAGGCGTTTTCACATGCGACATGAGATCACGTCAGACCAAAGACCTGAAGCTCTTCAGCCAGCTCGTGACGTTGATCGCTGTTTTTTACGACGGTGTTGTTGTGCCCGGAGCATTATTATTACTGGCTAGCGGCACCTGGTTGATTGTCCAATATTATGACGGCTGGGCATTTCTTGAAATCCCGTGGCTCGTGGGAATGGTTGGCCTCTTTCTTTTTGAATTCATTGAGGGCAACACAATAACGCGGCTGTTTTTTATGCGGCTGCGACGACTGACCCGGGATGCCATGGAAAAAGGTGACTGGACGGATGAACTCACCTGTAGTAATTCAGACCTGATCTGACAGTTACCGATTTTGACGCGGCGTCTGTCAGGTCAAGTTTGGTCTATAAACTTTTCCTTCCAGATACGTTTACCATCCTCCAGGGTTTGCATGGGCGTGCGGCCCTCGCAGACTT
>JABILA010000011.1 GCA_018654745.1 Alphaproteobacteria bacterium | reverse complement strand
GACCAACAGGTCGGCATCAGCATCGTTGCACGTGCCCTGCAAGCTCCAATCCGTCAGATCGCTGAAAATGCCGGTCACGATGGTGCGGTTGTTGCTGGCAAGCTGCTTGAGCAAAAAGACACCAAACGCGGTTTCGATGCTCAGTCAGAAACATATGGCGACATGGTCAAGGCCGGTATCATTGATCCGACCAAGGTTGTCCGTACAGCCCTTCAGGACGCAGCTTCGGTTGCTGGCCTGCTGGTCACCACGGAAGCCATGATTGCTGACAAGCCTGATGACAAGGCTGGCGGTGCCCCTATGGGCGGCGGCATGCCTGACATGGGCGGCATGGGCGGCATGATGTAATTGCTGACCAGCGTATTACCGGTTTGCCGGTGAGACGAAAGTAAAAGCTTACTCCCCTTGTGGGAGACGAAGAGGGCGCCGGTTCAACTGGCGCCCTCTTTACATTTGTATGAATGGAATTCCGAATAAGAGCCGATTTCGTGCATTATTGGGCATCCTCCACATAAATATGACGATTTGGCGGTGAAATTGTTGTCTTTTGGTAGAATCCTGGGCAATCATGGAGATAATACAACGGGGTGCATTGTCTGAGTTTTTGTTTTTGCTCGAAAAGGGCTACCAACTGTATGAAAATCCCCCGATTTTCAACGATCACACACAAGATTAGGACGCTGTGCTTTCTGGCAGCTGTGGTCTGGAGTCCATCCGCACGTGCTGCAACACAGGATGATACCTCAATCGCCGCCATTGGCGTAACGGGTCTCATCCTTATTATTATGGCCCTTGCCATGGCCGCCCTGGTGTTGCGCCAAATAAGCGCCTCCCGACGATTACAGCACATTGAACGGGAATATGAACGGCTATCCGTCCAGTTGGCGACAGAACAATCGATTACCCATATTGGCAGCTGGGATCAGCAGCTGGATACGGACCATATATTCTGGTCGGATGAGACCTATCGTATTTTCGGGTACGAACCGAGCCCCCGGCAGCTCACCGGAAAGTTTTTCATTGAGGGCGTTCACCCCGAAGACCGCAAGAAAGTGCTATCTGTCTGGTCAGAAGCAACCGCCGGCAAAACCGGCTATGCCGTCGAACACCGCGTTATACAGCCCGGTGGTGGCGTCAGATATGTCCGTGAAGTCGCACAAATCCAGCTGGCGGATGACGGCAAACCGACCGGGTTTATTGGCACCGTTCAGGACATCACCGAAGCCACCAAAACAGCGAAGGCGCTTGATGAAAGTGAAAACCATTTCCGTTCAATAACTGAAAATGTTCAGGACATTATCTCGATCATTCAGCATGACGGGACAATTGTTTACGGTAATCCTTCCCTGAAAAACACGCTTGGATATGGACCGGACTGGATTTTGAACAGAAATATCCGGGATTTTGTACACCCTGATGATCTGGACGACGTTAACCGCGCTATTCGTGTCGTTGGCAACCGGCGGTCCAGAGGACATGGTTTGCCGTCGCCAAGATTTCGCCTGAGGCGGCACGATGGGACGTGGCGAACCCTGGAAATCCGGGCCCGGTTTCTTGGTGAAAAAGACGGGCGCAGACGCATACTGACCGTGTCGCGTGATGTAACAGACCGGATAACTGCAAATCAGGAACTTCAGCGTAACAACCGTTTGTTGGAACTGCATGGCAATATCGGTATTGCCGCCAATTCCTCGAAGTCGCTCGAGGAGGCGTTGCAGATTTGTGTTGACGAGGTTTGCCGGGTTACCGAATGGCCCATCGGACACGCTTATATCAGGGGCGGCGTGGACGGGAACCAGTTACTGCCCACCAACATCTGGAACAAATCTGTCGGAACCTCGTTTGCGGCTTTTCAGCGGATCACAGAAGTCACCAGTTTCAGCCATGGTATTGGTTTGCCCGGCAGGGTTTTTTCATCAGGCAAGCCGGTCTGGATAAATGACGTCATGGTCGACAGCAATTTCCCACGGGCTGGTTCTGTTGATGATATTGGTGTGCACGGTGCCTTTGCCTTTCCTGTTTTAACCGGTGATACCGTCGTTGCCGTGCTGGAGTTTTTTAATACTTCGCCATCTAATCCCGATCAGGATTTGCTCGACATATTGGCCAAGGTTGGTGCCCAGCTGGGACGGGTCAGCGAACGTCGGGCCGCGGTTATAGCGATCCGCGAAAGTGAATCCAGGTTCCGCAATTTTGCAGAAGCTGCGTCTGACTGGTTTTGGGAGGTAGATGCTGACCTGTGCTACACACGTTTCACAGGACGCAACGAAGAAATTTCCGGTATATCGTCAGACAAGAATGTCGGTCACAGCCGCATGGAAATCCTGGAAGATATTCTGATCGACAGCGAAAAGAAGAACGTTGAAAAGTGGGCAGAACACAAAGCGTTGTTGGCGCGACATGAGGCATTTCAGGATTTTCGATATGCCGTAAACTGTAGTAATTCAGACCTGATCTGACAGTTACCGATTTTGACGCGGCGTCTGTCAGGTCAAGTTTGGTCTATAAACTTTTCCTTCCAGATACGTTTACCATCCTCCAGGGTTTGCATGGGCGTGCGGCCCTCGCAGACTT
>JABILA010000002.1 GCA_018654745.1 Alphaproteobacteria bacterium | reverse complement strand
TGACCCGAAACGAACATTCGACCGTTCAATTACTACAATGTCTGTTATCGGCCAAAGGACTAAACCGCTCACGCGATAATTTGAGTTTTTTGTATGGCGAGAACGATAACGGGCTTGGTCGCCTGTCTATCTGCCCGCATCGGCACATCATACGCACGCAACAACAATGTGGTTCATTTACCAGTCTTGTGACAATGCCGTTTCGACCAATACTATCAATTGGAAAGTCGCCCCAATATTCCAGTCGACAACCAAGGCCAACATTCGGGTAAGGCAACGCTTTCCAGCCAGCAAGTGTACCCTGGTTTGATCGGGGATGGTGTCAGGAGCGTCTAACTACCTTTTTAGCCGCACTTGGCAGTCACATCCGTCAGGGTGTGATCCCACGCTATTACTCACTTGGTTTGAGGTATGTCCAAAGATGCCCCTTGGGCAGCGGGCCTTTGTTGCGTCCACCTTGTTGTGTCTGCTCCCAGGCGTGTGCCAGGATGCCAACTGACCGAGACAGGCAGAACAATCCGCGCGCGAGTGGGGCGTCAAACCCAAGTTCGGCGTAAATGACGGCGGTCGCGCCATCAATGTTCATCGGAATCGCGCGGCCTTTGATATCTGACAGGTGCTCCTCGATCTGCAGCGCGATGCCGCGCGACCTGCCCGAAACCACGCCATTGTCCTGTGCAATTTTCACCAATTCCATCAAACGCGGTGCGCGTGGATCACGGGTGTGAAAACGATGCCCGAAACCGGGCATGTATTTTCCGTGGTGTGCTGTCCAATGCTCGACCGCGCGCCCCGCCGCGGCGTCCGGGGTGTCACCTTCATCAACAAAGGATAATGCCAGCCGGTAAAGAGAGACTGCCTGCTCGCCCGCGCCACCATGTACGTCGCCCAGCATGTTCAACCCTGTCGCCATCGCGTTGTTCAGGCCGACCCCGCAGGTCGCGGCCATACGGGCCGCCGCGATGGATGGTGCCTGGGGACCGTGATCAACGGCTGCCGTCAGAGCCGCTTCAAGCAACCGCGATTGATCCTTTGATGGCAGTTCGCCACGCAGGCAAAGCCAGATCATTTGCACAAACCCGATATTGCCGATCAGATCCTCAATGGGGTGGCCGCGAATATCGATCTGATTGGGCTCCATCCGGATAAGGGCGGTCTGCCACCAATCTTCGGCCTCTTTGCGTCCTGAGGGGTCCATCATATCGCGCCTTCCTTTTTCAGGTCCGAGATCTGGGCATTGTCATAGCCGAGCTCGGTCAGTATATCGTTTGTATGTGCGCCCAATGCAGGGGGCGGAGAATCGACTTTAGGGGCCATGCCATCAAGCTTGGCACCGATCCCGACAAGTTGCAGATCCTCCGGGCCAATGCGGTGGGTTTGCAGCAGGCCCCGATCAGCAAGTTGCGGATGCGCCAGCGCCTCGGGCACCGACCAGACAGGGCCCGCCGGAACGCCCTGCGCTGTCAGTTTCTCGACCCAGTCAAGGGTGGGACCGGTGGCAAAGGCCTTCTCCAGTTCGGCGGTCAGGGCGGGTCGGTTGGCCAGTCGGTCCTTTCGGTCGGCAAAGCGTGGATCCTGTACCAGGGCCGGGTTGCCGATGATCTCGCAAAGTACCTCGAACTGCTCCTGCTTGTTGGCCGCGATGTTCATCACGCCATCGGCGGTCCTGAACGTGCCGGACGGGCTGGCGGTGAAATTGTCATTGCCGTTCGGGGTGGGGGCCTGCCCGGCGATCAGGTGGTTCGACACCACCCAACCCATCGTCGCAATCACGGCTTCGAGCATCGAGACATCAATGAAGGTGCCGCGATCCTGCGCCTTGTTGGCAAGGGCGGCAGCAACGGCGAAGGCCGCTGTCATACCTCCAATGGTATCGGCCATCGGATAGCCCACTCGGTAGGGAGCGGTGTCGGTATCGCCTGTGATCGACATCACGCCACTCATCCCCTGTACGATCTGGTCATAAGCGGGCAGTTTGGACAGAGGACCGTCTTGCCCAAACCCCGAGATGGCACAATAGACAAGGCGGGAGTTTTCTTGGCTCAACTTATCATAGCCAAGGCCCAGGCGGGTCATCACGCCGGGGCGAAAATTTTCGACCAGCGCATCTGCCTGTTGAACCAACTCCCTCAGGATGCGTTTTCCGGATGTCGATTTCAGGTTCAGGGTGATTGACCGTTTGCCCGGATTTTGCGCCAGAAAGGACACGCCCATCAGATCGGCGTTGCGCACGGGATCAGCCCCAAGCTGGCGCGCAAGATCACCTGTGCCCGGGGTTTCGACCTTGATCACGTCGGCCCCCATATGGGCCAGTTGATGGCAGCAGAACGGGCCGGCTAGTACATTGGTCAGATCAAGAATACGAATGCCCTTCAGGGGTGCCTGCGTCATTATCCGCGTCCCTCGTGCACAACCTTGGCTGCAGTGAAAAATTCGCGGCAATAGCTGCCTTTTTCCGGCGCGCCATAGGATGATCCTTTTCGGCCCGTAAATGGTGCGTGAAAATCCATGCCTGCAGTGGGTAGATTGACCTGTACCATGCCTGCCTCAGCGTTTTGCGAGAAATGGTCGATCTTGGCAGCATCCCGCGAGATGATGCCCGCTGACAAACCGAATTCGCTGTCGTTGGTTGCGTTTAGGGCTGCGTCATAGTCCGGCACCCGCAATACAGCGGCGATTGGGCCGAAGATCTCATCACGCGCCACTGCGGCCTGTGGTGACACATCCGTAAACAGGGCCGGAGCAAAGTAATGTCCGGGGGTTTTCGATTTCACTTGGTTGCCGCCTGCGGCAAGTGTCGCGCCGTCTGCCACAGCCTGTGAGATGTATCTTTTGTTGATGGCCAACTGCGCCTCACTGGCCACCGGGCCAATCTGGGTTTTAGACGCGCGCGCATCACCGATCCTGAGGTCTTTCATTGCCGCACAAAGACGGTCCACAAATACCTCATGTATTCCCTCTGTGACGATCAGGCGGGATGAGGCCGTGCATCGTTGGCCGGTTGAGAAATAGCTGCCCTGCATGGCGCAGTGAACCGCCAGATCCAGATCCGCATCATCCAGCACAATCAATGGGTTCTTGCCCCCCATCTCAAGCTGCATTTTAGCCCCACGAGCGAATAGCGCGGCACCGATCTTACGACCAACCGGCGTTGAGCCGGTGAAGGTGACGCCTGAGACCTTCGAATGCGCAATGATCGTACCCCCCACCTCTGGACCCATGCCCATCACAAGATTGAACACGCCCTCCGGCAAGCCAGCCCGGGCAATGATGTCGGACAGCATCCAGGCCGATCCGGGTACCAGTTCGGCAGGTTTGAACACAACCGTATTGCCATAGGCCAGTGCGGGCGCGATTTTCCATGCCGGAATTGCCAGTGGGAAATTCCACGGTGTGATCACGCCTACGACGCCAATTGGCTCGCGCAAAACCTTAAGCGACACACCTTCGCGCAGAGATTGGTAGATATCGCCGGTTGTGCGATACGCCTCGGCCGCGAAATATTTGAACAGATGCCCGGCGCGATGCGCTTCTGCCTTGGCCTCGGTCAGGGTTTTGCCTTCTTCGCGGGCCAGCATGTCGCCCAGCTCGTCAACACGGGCGAGGATTTCCGACCCAATGCGGTCCAGCGCTTCGAACCGTACCAGAGGCGATGTTGCACGCCATTTAGGAAAGGCGGCAGCCGCGCACTCGATCGCTTCAGCGGTCTGGTTGGCACTGGCCTGTGCATAATGACCAATCGTATCGTTCAGGTCAGATGGGTTGATATTGGGGGCAGCATCGCTGCCAGCGGCCCATGTTCCGGCGATATAGTTGGGGAACGCATCGACAGTCATAGCACCACCTCCAGAACTGGTCGCCATCCGATGTCTTCATGCCGATGGTCCACAGTGTTGACGTAGAAATAGGTCGGCCCGTGATAACCACGGCACACCCGCCCATCCGCGCGGCTGGCCAGAGGCTCTGCCGTCCAGCTGACCGCTCCGAACCAATTCCACAAACGGTTATGGGTGGAATTCAGATGATCCGGGCCAAGCGGGGTCGTATGATCCGTTGCCTCAGGCTTTGGTGCGTTCGACGCAGTACCGCCCACCAACGCATCCCATTCATTGGGCAGTGTCGCTCCCTGATAGGGGTCATCATGGGGCGTATCACCGCCGGTCATCAACCGGCAGCGAAACTGCCTGCCATCAATGGACACTTTTGTGCCAAAGACATACCCGGCATCATCCAGATCTTGCCAGCTGATGCGGGTCATAAGCATCCGGTCGGCCACCAGATACTGGGTGCCTCCCTGTTGAAACACATGCCAGTTCAGGCGTTTGAGCGGGTCTTTAGGGCTGTCTGTGAGGGCCCAGTTATCCCAATCCGGGTCACGCTCAAATTCTGGGATGTTACCGAGTTGCAGGCCCTCGTAAGGACAAAGTGCTGCAAGATCCGTGATCCAGGGGCGCGTTGCCGGAGCAAGAATTTGCCCTCCATGCAATAGCCCGCCCAACTGCCGGGTTCCAACGTACTCCATTATTTCTCAGCCACTGGTCTGGTGCGGAAACGGTGTAGAACCCGAAACAGCATTTCTGCAGCAATGATTTCCGTTCGTTCTGAGGGATCGAGGGGCGGGGAAACCTCGTCTATATCCAACCCGCCTAAAGGCGCCTCAGCAAAGCCGTCCAATAGTTCGTAATACTGGCGTGGTGTTATACCGCTGTGTACGACAGAGCCCGTTCCGGGAAGGTAACCCGCATCCATGGCATCAATATCAATCGACAAATAGAGCTCATCACAATCTTGCATCGCATGGGCAAGCGCCTGGCGCACGACCTCCACAGTGCCCAGACTATGCACATCAGCGGCTGAAAACACGCGTCCGCCCTCCTTTTCGATCAAGGCCAAATCACCACCATCGACCCAGCCCGAGATGCCGATCCAGACCATGTTACGCACATCAACGTTTGGTAGCTCTGAAATCCGACGGGCATTCGTTGCATGGTTGAATTTGCCCCATGCACCCAAGCGGTCTGAGAAATCCAGATGCCCGTCGATCTGGATATATCCGAAGCGCGCTCCGGGAGCACGCCTTGCAAGCCCCCGCGAATACCCAAGGCAAGCCGGATAACTGTTGTAGTGATCACCACCCAGCGCCAGAGGGATCGCACCCGAAACCGACAACTCTTCGGTCATCGCGGCGATGGCCTGGGTCGTTGCATCGACGTCGTCCGCCGTAATCTCGGCATCCCCGCAATCGACCAACCAGTTCTTTGCAGGTACGGTGCGGTTGCCTGTATCCGGATTAAAACTGGCCCCCTGAGGGCGCATGGACTGCAACAGAGTTGTCGCCTTGCGCAACGCTTCCGGGCCGAACCGGGCACCGAGACGGCTGGAATGAGTCCAATCGCTCGGCATGCCCACCACGCCGATCTGGCCCGGGGTCGCATCGGCTACGTCGGATGTGGGGCCATCAAACAGCCGAAAACCCGGCTGATTCAAGGGTAAGTGAGATGTCTTGATTGCTGTAGTCATATCAGTCCATTTTCCATAGAAGCTACTGTACTGGAATCCATGACCCCAAACCCCAGACGCGCATAGACAAACGCCAGCAAGGCCGTAACCATTAGCCGTTGACCGACTTTTACAACGCCCATACCTGGTCTGGTCGGGTTTAAACCGGTCAGCATGATGGCGCTGACCCGGTGCTGTCCCAGGGTGCTGAGCCATTGCGTCACTGTATCAAGATTGCAGCCGCCCAAACGGGGCCGGTCGCAAAGCGCGCTGAGCGATGTTTCAAACACAGACAGGTCAAATCGCACAAACAATGGTCTGGTCGAATCTCGCCACCGGGAAAAAGACGCAAGATGAACGGCGGTGTCGATTTTTAAAGTGGGATCAGTTCCATTGTGCAAGGGCGCTATATGAAAGTCGCGAGCGTCACTTGGCATTCCACCAAGTTGCACGGTCTGACAACCCTGCAATGCATCCTGCACGGTCATCGACAGGCGATCCGAGCCACCCAACAGCAACGCACAAGCCCCTGCCCGATTGATCTGGCATGTCGCCGTCATCAAGGCTGCGTGGACAGCTTCCTCAGACCCCGGAGAAATATCCCCAAGATCGCACAACCGCTCATGTAACCCATCTGTCTTGATGTCCTGTCGGGCATCAATATCAACCGGATGGCTGAATTGGGGATTTGCATGCCAGCCAAAATAAACCGAGGTTTCACGCAGCGCGCGTGGCGCAAGAGATTGACCCGCAAAGGGCGCGCTTGTGTCCTCAAACGGAAGACCCAGCACTGCCAGTTGATCGGGCCGCACATCGTGGATTGCTTTGGGCTGTGAGCGCATGAACGACAGGTGCCCCGCCATGCGCGGTAATGGTGCCGAACGCAAAGGCATCAGCGCACTCCTTTCTCAAGTCTGTTTTTCACTGCTTGCAAAATTGCCAGTGCCGCCTGGGTTTCCGTCCTGCCATGATCATCCATAGCCGGGGCGAGTCCAAAAACAGCAGCGGCAATGGCATTGCCTGCGACAGCCTCAATTTGCGCGACCATCTGTGCGGGCGACAGCCCACCCAAGCGCCGTGGTTGCGACATCCAGACGCCAGCAAGGCCCTGTAAATCCACAGAGAGAATGATCGGAGTGGTGTTGGATAAGTCGTCCTGGGCACTCGCGGCTAGCGAAACCACGCGAACGCCTGTACCAATGACATGCTGCGCCGCAATGCCAAGCGCCTTTAGACCGCTGGAGTCACCGCCAACCAGAACCATCCGCGCACCCTTTTTCAGAACCGATCTACATTGCGCCTCGACGGCGGAAAAATGCTTCTCCGTCTCAAGTGGAAAGACATTCACATCGCCCAGATCGATGGCGTTCCCCTGCGTGTTCTCGGGCCCGGATGCGTACCGTAGTTGCCTCGCGAGATATCGCTGACCCGCTGAAGGTCGCTCGAGATTGTCGCAATAATACCCTGCCAGCGCGACCTGACCAGCGACAAGGTCTTCCAGATCGCCAACAGTTGCGCCCAAAAAACTGGGAATTTGGAAAAATTGAGTCTGCTCCGCGTCATCCATTGCGCAAAGCTGCTATCAGAGTTTCAATCGCTATCAGTTCCGACATACCACGCGTGTCGAGCGCAGGGGCAAGCCCGGTGATCACAATTACCCGCCAGGAGCAGGGCATCGAACCAATAACGGAAACCAGCGTTTCGGGTTTCATCCCGCCGGGGTTAAGTCCGACAACACCCGCTGCATGCCCAAGGTCAACGACCGACAAGTCAATCCAGAGAGCGGCACAATCAGACTCAAGGGGAATATCCGTTGCTCCCTCATCCAGCTGCCGGGCGGTACGCCAAATCATCTCGCGCTGGCTGATCTGGTCCCAGGTCTCGACAGGTTGCTCGCCGTTCAAGCCCACCCAGATTGTGTTCGCCGGCCGTGCAGCGACATCGCGCCGGACTTGCGGCATGGTAGCGACAACGGGCAATTCGGGCAAAGCCTCCAGCACTGCCGTTGCAACATCCGTATCTCCGCCCAACACAACTGGCACGACCTGGCGATCAGTCATCTGCGTCACAAGATGCATCAGCGTGCCAGACCAATCGCCCGACATGTCCATGTTCCCGAGATCATAACCACTCCCAGGTAATTTGACTTCAAGTCGTTCAGCCATTTTGCGCAACGCACCCGGCGCCAAAGAGGTTCCAAATCGCGACCCGGTTTTAACTTCACCTGGAACACCCAGGATCCCGACGTCACCCCTGCTGCATTGTTTAATTTCGCCAAGCGGCAAGCCGGCAAAGCCAGTCAGCATCGGACGTCTCTGTGCATTAATCATTGCCAGGCACCTTCATAGATTGCGGTTTCCAATTGCTTCCAAATTGGCTACAAACAACCAGAATATTTCGTTGAAAGGACTGCCAATGCCCGACACACCCAAATCCAAAGACACAACAGGTGGTGTAGAAGCCGTTGAACGTGCCTTGCGTGTGCTGGACAGCTTTGTCCCCGGTGATACGGGTCTGTCTTTGAAAGAGATTGCGGATCGTAGTGGCGTTAACAAAGCGACGATTTTGCGCCTTGGCGTCTCGCTTGAGAAGTTTGGACACATCACACGTGACACCGACGGGCTGTTTCACCTGGGCCCGTCGTTGTGGCGTCTGGGATCGGTGTTTCGTCAGAACCTTCGTATGGGACCTGCCGTGCGTCCGGTCCTTGCAAACCTGGTGAAAGCGACGGGGGAAAGCGCGTCTTTTTATGTCCGGCGAGGTAATTCCGGCGTGTGTCTGTACCGCGTCAATTCCCACCGCCTTGCGCGCGACCATATCGAGGAGGGCGAAATCATTCCGCTGAGCATGGGCTCGTCGGGCCGCGTGCTGGATGCCTATTCCATCCGACAGGGCAAAAAGGCCACCAGCATCCGAAAGGCCGGGTATTATCTTAGTCTCGGCGAACGCGATCCGGACGTTGCTGGATTGTCTGTTCCGGTTCTTGGGCTTGAGGGCGAGCTGCTGGGCGCCGTCAGCCTGTCGGGTCTGCGCGTTCGCTTTAGCGAAACCGTTGTCGAAGGCTATCGCGATGCCGTCCTTGATGCCGCCCAACAGATCCTGGTCGAGATTGGCGAAATATAAGGAACACATCATTTGTCAACATTCTTGCTACGGCCAATCAGCTGAACGCCGACCAACGCCACAACAGATACGACAATCAGGCAGGTTGAAATCGCGGCAATGGTGGGGTCGAGTTGATCTCGCAGTGAATTGAACATACGGCGTGTAATTGTGGCATTGTCGCCACCTGAGACCAGCATCGAAATCACCACCTCGTCCAGCGACGTGATGAAGGCAAGGAAGGCCCCTGTCTGGATCGAAAATTTGACTTGCGGAACCGTTACCGTCCACAGAGCATACGCTCTTGAAGCCCCCAGGCTGCGGGCGGCCAATTCCTGATCAAAATCATAGTTTTGCAAGCCCGACATCACAGTCACGATCACAAACGGCAGCGCCAATGCGGTATGGGCAATCACAACACCTGCCAGTGTGTAGTTTAGACCCAGCTTGGCATAAAGGCTGAACACCCCCACCGCGATCAATATCACCGGCACGACAATCGGCATGATCACTAGGATCTGTGCTGCGTTTCTGATTCGAGGGGCGGAACAATGCAGACCATAAGCGCAAAGCGATCCCAAAGGCGTGGCAATCAAGGTGGTGAGAATAGCGGCGATCAACGAGGTGCGTGTCGCGCTCATCCATTCCGGGGACGTGAGATAGGCCGTATACCAACGAAAAGAAAACGATGTCGGCGGAAATTCCAGAAATGAAGCGCCTGAAAACGACATCGGGATCACGATCAGCGTGGGCAGGATCAGAAAAAACAGCACCGCTATGCCAACCACAGTTAGCCATAGGCCGTCAATTTTGCGTTGTCCGACTTGTTCCATTTTCAGATCCTCAGCGCATGAATAGTTTGTCGAGACCAAAGACACGGTTCATCAGCCAGATCATCAGCAGTGCCATTAGCAGCAGGACAACGCCCAAGGCCGATGCAGCGCCCCAATTGGAATAGATTGTGATGGTGCTTTCGATCCGTTGCGCCAGCATTTGTACCCGGCCACCACCCAGCAAAGCAGGTGTGACGAAAAAGCCCAGAGACAGGATAAAAACCAGCACGATCCCGGCAAAAAGCCCCGGCAGCGACATTGGAAAAAACACCCGCCAGAATGCTCCGCGCGGGCTGGAGCCAAGACCTACTGCCGCACGCACCAGATCTGTGTCCACGCTGCGCATAGTGGCATAAAGCGGCAAAACCAGAAACGGCAGCATGATATGTACCATGCCAATGATCGATCCCGTCAGATTGTGCGCCAGTTGCAGCGGTTCGTCGATAATGCCCATTGATATCATTGATTCATTGATGATCCCGTTGCGCTGCAAAAGTACCAGCCAAGCGTAAGTACGCACCAGAACGGAAGTCCAGAACGGCACAAGTACGAAAACCATTAGAATGGCAGCATTCCTGTCCGACATCCGGGCCAGCCAGTAGCACAGCGGATAGCCCACAAGGACACAGATCACTGTTACAGCAACGCTGATCTGAAAAGTCACCACAAAGGTTCGCAGATACAGCTCACTTTTGAAGATACGCGCGTAGTTTTCCGAACTCAACTCACCCGCAGCATTGAAGAAGGATAGCGATGATAGCCAGAGAACCGGGAGGAAGACGACAACGAGAACAACGAGAACTGCGGGCATTGAAAGTCCCAGAAACGTGCGACGTTCGCGGTGGTTTTCGGATTTGAGCGTACTTACGTTCTGAAGCGCCTCAGCACTCTCATAGCCCTCGACAGCGCTCATGACGCATGTTCCGGCACGATGATCGTGTCTTCGGGATGCAGGGCAAGGCCAATTCGCTCACCCTTGGAGGGCAGGCCAGTCTGGCCAGCGCGATTGGCAGGGACGCGTACATTTATCTGACCTGCACTGTCGTGCTGAACGATAACCAGTACGCTGTCGCCTTGATAGATGATGTCGTGGACATGGCCGGATAAATCATTGGCAGTTTCAGGCACGGCACCAGAGGTAACCTCCAGCAACTCGGGCCGGATCACCAGGCGATGGCCACCGCTACCCTGAGCAATAGGTGAATCGGATTTCAGTGCGCGCTCGCCAAGTTGCGCCGTATCGTTGGCCACCTTCACCGGCAACGACACCGATTCGCCGACGAAATCAGCCACAAAGAAGCTGCTGGGCTGGCGGTACAGTCGCTCTGGCGTCTCTACCTGCTCGATTCGCCCATGATTGACCACCGCAATACGGTCCGACATGGTCAGCGCCTCGCGCTGATCATGGGTCACATATACAACGGTTGCATCCAATTTTTGATGGAGCGCCTTCAATTCAATTTGCATATGTTCGCGCAGCTGTTTGTCGAGCGCGGATAGAGGTTCATCCATAAGGATAATTTGCGGCTCGAATACCATCGCGCGGGCAAGGGCCACACGCTGCCTTTGGCCGCCAGACAATTGGGTGATGCGCCGATCTCCATAGCCGCCAAGTTGGACGGTGTCCAGCGCACGCTCGGCGTGGGTCTTTTGATCGCTTTTGGAAACCCCACGGATTTTCAGTGGATAGGCCACGTTTTCTGCCACCGTCATGAATGGAAACAACGCATAGCTTTGAAAAACCATGCCAAGCCCGCGTTTGTGCGGCGGCGTTGCAATCACTTCCTGATCGCCAAACCGAATAGACCCGCTATCAGGCCGTGAAAAGCCTGCAAGGGCCATCAGTAGCGTCGTCTTTCCTGAGCCGGAAGGACCAAGCAGAGTCAGGAATTCGCCTGCAGCAATATTCAGCGACACATCATCGAGCGCTTTGACCGATCCGTAGGCCTTGCACAAGCTGGATATTTCGATGGGAAGTGATTGGGTAGCAGATGACATAACAGCTCCTGACGTTTAAAAAAACTGGTCGCGATGTAAAAATAACACCGCGACCAGATTTATTACTGCTGGATCAAAGTATCAAATTTTTCGGTCAACTCACCCAACTGCCCGATGTAAAAGTTCGGGTCGACCAAAAGCTGTTTGTCATAGTTGCTGGGGTGCGTGTTAACTTTGATGGCCGTCTCTTTGGGGATAATGCCAGTGTCAAACGCGCCGGCGTTCACCGGGCCCAGAGGCATCGCCATCGCCAAACGCGCCTGCGATTTGGCACTTAACAACTGGTTGATCAGACGCATGGCGTTGGCTTTATTCGGCGCGCCCTTGGGTACCAGCAAACAGTCGATATCCATTGTGCCGCCGTCAAAGGCATAGGCTACGTCGATGCCCGAACCCATCACGCTTTCCACGCGATTATGGCCCATGTGGATCATATCCACCTCACCATCTCGCAGCAGTTGTGCGGACTGCGATCCGCCACGATACCAAACAGTTACCTTGGGTGCGATCTCTGCCAATTTGGACCATGCGCGGGCCTTGCCCTCATCTGTTGCCAGCAGCTTATAGACCTCTCCCATGGGCACACCGTCGGCCATCAGCGCGGCCTCAAGGTTGTAGTTCACCTTTCCATGCATGGCGCGCTTTCCAGGAAATTTCTTCGTATCCCAAAAATCTGCCCAGTTGGACGGACCTTTGTCACCAAAGACATCCTTGCGATAGGCGATCACTTTGGTGAAGTTGATAAAGCCTATATAGTGGCTGTTGATCAGCCCTTCCGGAATACCGGTGGTATCGACGATCGAATAGTCGATCGGCTCAAGTTTGCCTTCGCGCTTGAGTGTCTCACAGGATGGCAAATCCTGCTCGGTCACATCCCAGGCAACTGCCCCCGCTGAGATCTGTGCGCGCACATCCTGGATGCCGTTTGTCGTATCTTCCTTGACCGTCACTTTCAAAGCCGTGGCTGCGGGCTTCAGCATGGCTGAGCGCAATGCGTCCTGAAATGACCCACCCCAGGATGAAAACACAACCTCGCTGGCAGCAGCAGCTGGTCCACTGGCTAGTGCTGCGGCAAACACGCCGCAGAGCATTGTTGTTCTAAAAAAATTCTTTGATAAATTGGTCGATGACATTAGCGATCTCCTTTTGGTAGCGCTTGATTTATTTCATTGAGTAAAACGACGTTTCATTATTCCTAATGACAATGATAAGACCTGTCAACGATTCTTTTCGGCCGAATCAGGAGTTGAAATTTTGTTTGTTGAAGACTTCGGTCCTGAGAAGGATCCTGCGAACGCCATTCCAGGCACCCATTTGTGTTACACTGGGCGTTTGGAAAACCATGAAATGAAAGTATGCATCGGAGCGAATGCGGACATGTTCAGAGCCAGAGTTTGATCGTTTTGAACTTCCGGTTATGGCTA
>JABILA010000003.1 GCA_018654745.1 Alphaproteobacteria bacterium | reverse complement strand
TTGCACCGTTATCAAAACCGGTAACCCTCTCCTTTTGCAAGGAGCGGTGTCAGATCAGGTCGAAACTACTTCACCTCAATTGACAGACAACGGGTCTAGGCAGGACTTCATCAAAGACTGTTTCATGTCCCCAAACTTCTGCGTACCCGCCCTCTCCACAGCAGGGCCTGCACACCTTAGGAACTCTCTTAGTAGCTCGGGATTAGTGAGGGCTTCAATTTCAATAATACCATCAGTACAAAGGACCTCACTACCTTTCCCCAGAAGAATAACGCGCTGTCCCTTCAGGCTCTTGTAATGGGAGCATGAGTGCCACGGATATCCAGATAGTGGGTTTGGTTTATCACCACTCTTATACAACCCTGGAACAGGCTTAGGCCTATCGTGGAATGTCCTGTCCAGGTTGAAGTGCATGTCCTGTCCAGCATCACACCTTCCTATGTCAGGTGCACCTGCGACATCCATATCAGTGTTTTTTAGCGCAAATTGGGATATGGCCACGCCTCCGTAAACCTCCAATGATTTTACTTTTAGGACTATTAATACCCCCGTACGTTTTGGGGGCCGAGGATCAAATAGTCCAATACGCTGGATCAATTCTTTCTGAAGCTCTCTGAGTTGATCAATCTCTTGTTGGCGTCGGCTCATATGCTTAGCGGTCTCTACCGCATTGTTCCCCTTCTTTAACCGGTTGATATGTGTCTCTATTTCCGCCACGCGGCCATAAACGATCTCACGATGGCGTGCCCTTATTTCCTCTGTTGTGTGTAAATGTGGGCTGTCACTTCTTCGCCGTCTGCCCTCTTCTAGTATTTCAGCGCGTTGCTTATACATTTCTAACAAGTTTTTCCGTTCTTTCAGGAGAAACTCCCACAACTTCTCCCCGTTTGCCGCTTTATCTCTTTTCTCCTCGAGGCGCTTAATTGCCTTTAGTTTGCGGCCAATTGATTTCTCGAGGTTGGTCAATTGATTTGTTATTATCACATCTTCTACTAGCACTTCCACAATGTTCCCATGCCCAAACCGTTCATCCGCAACGTTTGACGTGAGACTGTTGATTTCCTGTCTGTTCTTGCAGGAGAGGGCGTTGGCTGGTTGGCTGGTTCCAACATGGGCCATAAAAGCGGCCAACAAAATGCCCAGGATTATCAAACGAGTCATAACCGTCTCTCCTCTGGCTTCTTCATCGGGAACAGTCTCTTCGCCTCTACATTCATGTGAAACAACCTCTTCGGTTCCATGTATTCGTCCTGAACCACTACCCCGCTGAACGCCACCCTGTCATCTTCTTCACCCAGGCACACATGTGGAATTTGCCAGAGACCTGAACAGTGCCTATCGCCAACATAGGCTTTTTATCGTAGCTCTGCTCCACGCCTAGGCCAGTCGCATAAATATAGCGAGAGGAACTACAGTACCCACAAAAGCACACATCAGGCTCCAACGCCCAAGTTTAATGTTCAAGGATTTCCTCCAGTACCAGGAACGACAGTAATCCACTGCTCGTTCCGCGAGTCAAACAGGATGGGGTTGTAGATCAGGTTTGCGTGGTTTTTATGAGGGCCGCTGTATTCAGGTGATTTCCAGTCGTCGAGATCGATGGTGTCCTTGCCCATAATATAGCTGTCCGGCTTCAGGAGAGTTCCCGTCAAAGAGCTCGATGATGTCTTTCCCAACAATGCCAGCATCCGGATCGAAGAAGTCATTGTTGCGCTTGAGCACCCGCCTAACATCCATCTTCCTCACCCTCGTATTCACTTTCACGCACTCCCTGATCACATCCACTGCTTCAAACAGGCTCCGCCCGCTTGGCATACAAACGGACTTCCTTCCGCCTGGTGCCAGGAGAATACTCCTGACCAATCCCATACAGAACGAAAAGCGGCTCAGCTCCCCCATGGAGTGGTTGTCAGAGCTGGCGGGGCAAGTTTCCAGAAAGTCCCCGGCGTTCTGGAGCTTGGGCTCATACCCACCCCATTTCCGCCTTAATCCCGCCCTACTACTGACATATCCTTGGCTAAGGCTATCGCTCAACACAAGCAACCGCCTATAGGGAGATTACGGCAGATGGTGACGCTTTTGGGACGACTACCTGAATCACACCGCCGGTTCTGGACGGCTGGCTTTGGCGGGATCTTTTTTGAGGTCGCACTCTCAACGCTATTACCGCACACCTCTGGCCGAGAAAGTTGATTTGCGATCCAGAGAGAAAGAGCGACGATATTTGACGCTGCAACCCCTCCAGCAAACAGTGGATTTCCAATCGAATATTCCATATTTTCATGCGTTCCATCGCGCTAGCCTGTTAAAAGCGGTACCCGAAATGCTCAATTTTTCCACAAAAATTATAAGCGCGCTGATGGTGACAGCAATTTTGGTTATGGTTCCAGATCAGGTTTCTGCCAGTTCCAGTTTATGGGTTTGGGTAGGTCAGTCACCTCACGTGCAGGATGACTTCGATGCTTTATATGTGTTTCAGGGGCAGTTCTCGATGAAGGGTCGATACCGATATGACTTTGAGGGGTCGCCTCCTCAAAAACTGGACGAAAATGCGCCGCCTTTAGTACTCACTTACCGGCTCCAATCATTGGTACCGCCGAAAATGGTGGCTTCCCGATACCGCGCTCATGCAAGAGCCTGGAGGAAGCGTGGCGTCAAGGTAGAAGGAATACAGATTGATTATGACAGTCCTACTTCAAAACTTCTGATGTATGCGAATTGGATTGGTCGATTGAGGAACTCTATAGAAAGTGGAGCCAAGATTTCTGTCACTGGCCTTGGAGACTGGCTGGTGTCGGCAGCCCCCGGCGACCTCGCCTCGTTGTTCATGCGAACAAACCATATTGCTTTCATGATGTATCATGGCCGGAATCCACTTGAACCGGTCTTGCCGTATACAGCAGTTCTTTCCAACACAAAGAGTCGTTTCAAAATTGGACTGCTGAAGAGCCAGTGGAACAGTGAAGCTTTCAAAAACGTACGATCTGCGCCCGGATATTTGGGAGCAATTCAATTCATTCTACCGGAGGACAGGAAATGAGATGGTGGAATATCATCAGTTTGGTCGTTTCCGTTATTGCGAATACTTCCGCACAGGCCAGCACCGAAACTTCGACATATGCGTTAGAAGACGGCATTGGATATAGATCCAATCTACTCGATCCGGCAAACCCGTACGCCATTGATTCGACTTATTTGCTGGAAACATTATTACGCCGCTACAAGCTTCTTCCAGATGAGAAGAGCAGTGATACACGCCCATCCGATTCCCAGTATCTGGATCGGGTGAAGAAATTGCTGTCATCGCAGAAGCTCAAACACGAGATCTCTGCGCCTTTTGAAGGATATCACTATGCGTACGGAATTTGTGCAACCAATGACTACCCGGCGGCTCTGTCATTTATGGAACAAATTGTTGTTTCGCTAGGGAAGGGCGAAGCCACAGACAATTTGATAATGGGCCGCCATAACCTGCTATTCACATGTGAATTGGATGGGACTGAAAGAGACAAAAACATCAAGGCCATCAAGCTCAGGGTTGCACCCAAAAACTTCGATAAGAACTTCAGGCCGTGGGTCCAATATCTTTTGGGGACAATGCATTATTACACTTCGAACCTGCGAGAAGCGGCACAACTGTTTTCAGGTGCTAGTTCTGTAGCCCGGAATAAATCTTCTTGGCTTTATGACACATCAAATTACATGCTGGTGCGGATTGCCAAATTCCTTATGGAGGAAGGAAAGTTGCCCGCAGAGTCTTTTGAAAACCTAATTGACAAACACCAGGCAGAGTATTCGCGGAGCAGGTATTTTGACACTGTCGAAGGTTATCGACGTCTGGCCAGAGTATTCGCCAACTGCAACGCAGAACAAGCCCAATTTAGCTGGAGCCGCTGCCAATCAAGCTTACACAGTGACAATACTTATCTGGAAATTTTGGCTGCACATTTTTCAAAATATTTTCGTCCCAACTTATCCGTGGACACTGTTTCTCAACGCATGTCTATATACAGGGAGATGACATTTCTCGGAGATTTTTCAAATATGTCCGGTTCGCCGCTGTGGCTGGCATATGAAATGATGCGCGCAGTAACAGGGATCTCCGGAAGCAACGAGGTTTCGACGAGAGATTGGTCTTCAGAGATCCTGAAACAAGGTGATCAATTTGATGGTTTCCCGGGCCTCAGAGCATATACAAAAATTTTGGAGTTGATTCTGAACAGGGATTTCAAGGCCATAATCGAGCTTTCTATTAGCCGTGAAGATTATGGCGTTCTTGTTTCAGATGCGAAACTTATGCAGGCACGCTCATACTATTTGTTGGGGAAATATAATCTGGCTATCAAAGCCTGGGAGACCTTATCTCTTGAAGAGCCGACCTTTAACGGGCTCACCGAAATCGCAAATTCATATTTTAAAAAAGGAAATTTTGCTGATTTCGCCTATTATCGGGCAGGGTGGATGACAGACCTGAGCGATAGATGGAATACTTCGAATAGCCTCGGCTATCATGGTGATGAATTCGATTTCAACCCAAAAACATTTTTTGAGGCCACAAGACCATACTTGAATCTGTTGCGAAGAGGTTTCGAAGCATTTGTAGAACCAAAGACTGCTCGTTTGATCTATGCAGATAAATCATTGCCGCCAATAATTCGATTTTTGGCAGCCGAACCGGTGATGAGGGACCATCTTCTCGTGGGAGAGTATAGAAGTTTTCTGATGGTCTGGAAGGAGGTCTTCGATTCCAGATTTAGAATGAATATGGAGCCAGTTCATTTTGTGTCAGATCGCCGGTTGATCGCTTCGTATCTGTCAATCAAGACGTCAGTTACCAAACTGATTGAAAATCCTGATGATGCAGTTGCAATGACTGACCTTGGGTATTTCTTGTATGAGAAACATAGGTTCCCTAGATGTTTTGTTTCCTTCGACGAATATCGGGAAGGAATTTCGAGCAAGGTTTCGCTTTGGGAGGAAAATCTAGGTGGATGCAAAAAGATATCTTCACGAGGCGTATCACCCTTCGACATGTTCGCCAGGGCTTTGTCGATTTTCAAGAAAGAAGGCAAGAGACAACCTTCAGAAGCAAGATTGCTACGCATAATGATTTACTGTTTCAAGGGTAATCAGCTCTCCTGTGTCCGCAATAGTGAGGCGGATACGTCCAGCGTCGCACGCAGGTCATGGTTCAGGCGGTTGCACAAACTTTATCCGAGAGCAGCGAAGCGAACGCCTTATTGGTACTGAGATTAGTGGGCCCTATCTAGTTTCGGATAGAAAACCGAAAATCCGTCAACGGTCACAATTTGTATAGTGAAAACCTCTATGCTCAGATTTACTGATCTGGAGATCCAAATTGGTTTTCTCTTTTTGTCCCAGGCAACAAACCAAGGGCAACTATCCAAACAAAACCAATCCCTGGAAACAGCATTAATATAACCCCTATTGTTCCTCCTTTGTTACGATCATGGCACCGTTTAACTACCAGCATTATTTGTGACCAACCAAGCATAATAAAACTGATATAATAGAATGCCCCCTTGTTTGAAGCACCTTCTCCTCCGCCTGCTCCCAATTTCACGGAAAAGCCTTCCACCACAACATTCGCAATAGAAAACATAATCACAGCCGCGAACATAGCAGTCCAATATGTAGTGCGACTGATACGGCCCTCAGGCGACGAAAATAGCCAGAATATCTTGCCGATAAATGTACGATTACTCTCATCACGAAGATGGGTGTTTTCTGTAGAATCATCTAGTCTGTGACTGGGTTCAACTTTTATTCCAAGATCAGACGCCTTGTTACTTTCGCTCTCGAATATGTCTTCCTTGTTAGACCTATCGGATAATATTCCTATGCGTTTTTCCACGGCACTTAATGACAGCAAATCTTGTTCTTCAACATAGCCCGCGGGCGAAACTACAAAATATTTTCCTGAATTTGTTTTGAATGCTGTATACCCTTGAATTTTTTTGACTTGCTTGCCTCTTATCATCGTCCCGGTTCTGGAGTCGTAGATCGTTTCTGCTTCATGGCTTGCCCTTTGCTGGGCAGGCTTTTTCTCTGCCTGAATACTTATTGCAGACTTCGCAGAATTTGATTCATGATTTCCGGTCATTACATGTCGATCAACGGCAATAGCTGGTTTCAGTTTCTCCTGTAAAACTTCCTGGCTAGAATCCAACTGCAAAACATCGTCATTCGACGCTGGGACAATCGCAACAGGTGGTATGTGTTTCTCCGTCGAAACCTCCTGACTACTACCCAACTGCAGGACATTGTCATTCGATGTAGGGTTAATCGTCCCATTCATCGGGATTTCATCAGTAGCGATTTGAAAGTTGGAATTGCTTGTCAAATTCCCTTGCAGCTTTTGGTCGATCGAACTGGAATCATCCCTCAAGCTGGATTCTTGGGCCTTCCCCCTCGGAGGATCCAATTCTGGCTCATTGCTCGAACCTATGGCAAAAGCAATTTTACTGACGCTGCCGTCTGGCTCCCGCAATTGTCCTATTATTGTCCTCTCGCTACTTTCTATAGCCGGAAGGTCTTCAACCCAATCACCCAAAACAATTTTTGTCGCTGATTCTGGTATTTTTTTTGTCGAACCCGCGTTTTCCGAATTCTCAGTTTCGTCAATCGCAAAAAACACTTGTTTGCCATTTTGGAATATCGAAAACTTATGAACCCTTGTCGGGTATGTTTCCTTCAATTCGTAAAAATTTTCTCCAAACGTAAACTTCGTGACCCGATAGTACCTGTCGGAATGCTGTTCACTTACAAAATTTTCTACTGGAGATAGTTTGTTCAAATCTTCTACCGAGAATTTGTCAGCAAACTTAACTTCAATCCAACGCCTTCTTAGGAACCAAAGTATCGCATCCAGCGCCCCCTTTTCAGAGAGAACTGCAATTAATTCGTCATCCTTTCCGTTCTGAGTTGAAGAATCAGCCATAAATGTAATCCCCCCATTATTAGAGGTATTTTTGCGTAGAATTACGCGGCAACTTCCAGTTTCATTGCTGCGGTGGCCCCGCTTATCGCGATATTGAGCCGTTCATGGTTAGAAGTCCAGAGACATCTGGCGGCTTGCTCTTGAGCCTCTTCAATCGTTTCAAAGATATTTTTGTCCATCCGTTCTTGGCAGAGCGTCCAGTTGTAGCGTCCCACATATGCATTTTGCTGTGGCTTTCCGGGGCTGGAAATATTGTCTGACGTCAGCGCATATAGAACAAACTAGCGGGATTACATAAGAGTGGATTTCTGGTCATCTTAATGTCCGTTATAGGAGTGAGGATGGACCAGATACCACTAACAAGATAGGCTAGACAGGTCGGTTGTGCGAAGGTAATAAATTGCCATCCGGAGTCCAAAAATTCCTCAAAACTGAGTTCATTGCCGTGTCGCCTTTTGTAAGAATTCGTATTTTGTTAGCTGTTTTTGCAGTATCAAATGCCATCGCAACGTATGCCAAAGCAGACTCAACCAAATCAAACCCCACTATCTTCGGAGCCGCCCGCGTCATTGATGGGGACACCATAGCCCTCGACAGCACCCGCATTCGTCTTCACGGTATAGATGCACCTGAGGCAAACCAAAGGTGTACTCGTGACAACACTTCATGGTCCTGTGGTTCAGTGTCAACTATCACCTTGACGGAACTGATCGGCCCGTCGGAGGTCGCATGTGTGAAACGTGATGTGGATCGTTATGGTCGCGTCGTTGCCACCTGTTTTAGCAAGGGCCTATGTCTTAATGCACAGATGATCTCACTTGGAATGGCTGTAGCTTATAGAAAGTACAGCAAGGACTACATTGGTCATGAAGCATCAGCTAAGGCTGCTAGACTTGGATTGTGGTCCGGTGAATTCGTGTTGCCATGGGAATGGCGAAGGGGGAAGCGGCTTTCGACCAAAACTGCTGCCAGCGATAACAAAAGCAACGCCACAGACTGTCAGATCAAGGGGAACATCGGTTCCAAGGGAGACCGCATCTATCACACACCAGGTTCACGATGGTACTCCAAAACGGTCGTCAGTGTGGACAAAGGTGAACAATGGTTCTGCACTGAGGTTGACGCCAAGAATGCCGGATGGCGAAAGTCTGGTCTGCCGACGCCAATGAAACCCGAACCGGACACGAAGTAGCCGCTAGACAAATCCTCACCCGCTGTTTCAAAGTGTCGTCAGGTTTGTTGGACGGGAAAAGCACGTAAAACCTCATACATCAGCCAAAGTTGCTCTTGTCGGATACAGGTCAGATACACCCCTACTTATTACCTTGATGAGTAGATGAAGTTATGAGACACAAGAAGTTAGGGTTGTAAAACGCCGCGCACAGTGGTTTTATTTTGGACCTGTGGCTACTTGCGCAGACAAATCGTCAAAATTGGCAGTAAAGGTGCCAGTAGAAACAACTCGGAAATATTTCCCTTCAGAATTGTGACTTAAAAATGCAACTAAAGTGATACAAATGTTGAAGAACTTCACAGGCTTCGCTGAAGAAGGACGTTCTGGGATTGGAGCTTTTTCAAACCCGATGTTGGCATTGCTCACGGTGTTTGCATTCGTGACGTTATACGCCGCTTCATCAGCTCAAGCAGCTAGTTTTTCGAGGGAACACCGCAAAGCGTTATCATCAGAATGTGAACGACGAACCGGCCAATCAACTGGAGCCAAGTTTAGGCGGTGCTTGACAAATACCAAGAGAAGTTTGTTGAGTGAAAGGCGATTGACTGACCTTACTGGAATTTCAAATACTTCCAGAAAAATCATAAAAAGAAATTGCATAGGGTCGATTCCTTCTGGATTGCGGTCATACGATAATTGTTTGAATTCGCAATTAGCTGGACGACCATTACCCAAGCCGCAGGAGCCATCGAAGCCGTCCGAAACCATCAGAATATTGGTCATGGTCAAAGATTGTAACGGGGAGGCTAGTCGAAAATCGGATCCTATTGTGAGTATGAGCCTTCACTTTCAGGACAATCTGACAAACATGGGCTATCGAGTATTCGGCGATAAACACGGAGACCTTGATGATTTTCAAGGAGGCATTGGATGTCGTGATCAAAATAAAATCATGGATATGGCGTACAGAATGTCGAGACCTATCGACGTTGTTGCGATCCTTTCTGTAAAGGAATCCGTAAATGATTCGACTATCATGAATGTCATCGCCATAGACCGCCTATCGGGTGCGTTTGTTGGGCAAGCTCAAGAGGATTCAAGGCGACATCAGAATTCAAGAACTGTAAGAGAACAATTATCACGACTAGCTAAATCAGCTTCGTTGAAACTTGCGACTTCAATCTCCAAATGGCAAAACAAAAGACTAGCTGGTGTTAGTTTCATGTTGAAAGGTTTTGATCCAGAAATCCAACAAGACTTCATCGAAAGATTGAACGAGAGTTTGGATGGCAATTCAAAAATGATTGAAGGGGGCAATACATATTTTCGCTTTTTTTTTGAAACGGGACACAGCCGCATGCAAATTCGTAAAACTGTCACCCGGATAGTGGGGGAAATGAATGTTCGTATTCTTCCCCAATCTACTGAGAGAGACTTCATAATTACGCGGATAGGTCAAAAATAGAATGATTAGGCAACATTTTGCAAAAATGAAGTTTGAGATAGGAAACTATCCGGCCAGAACCAAATGTCAAAAAGGCATTAGATATCATCGATCCAAACTAAAGGTTTTTCGCTTGGTATTTGGGGCATCAATCTGTTTAGTTATTTCGTATTTGAACACCGGATCTGCGTTCGCTTCCGAAGAGATTTGTTTCCCCCAAGGCTATTCCCAATCAGAATCTGCGACCTCCACAAACTTGACTGATGTGCCAGCGGTTGCGTCTTTAAAAAACTCCTATGTTTTTATCGATAGTTCGCCGAATATGGTGGGATTGGTAAACGCTGCTGATTCGGCTGATGGTCCGTCCGGTACAAAAAGGATGCTTTTTAACCTTCCATTCGCTCTGTCAAGTTTAAGTGAAAAAGTCCGCTATCATCAGGTCCAGGGCAGCGTTACTCCAAAAGCAATTCACGAAGGTTCGGACCTTCTTGATAGAAGCCTGTACCAGTGTGAAAAAGGAAAATCGCTCAGCCAGTGTCTCTCTGGAAAAAGCGCGCTATCAATAGTGCTTCCTTTTGTCGCCAGTGGATCCAAAGATGATGTCTATATCCTGGTTTCCGACCTTTCGTTAGACGGGAAAGAATTTATTGGTGGTGCTGGCTCAAAGTTTCGTAAATCGATAGAACGCATACTTGGATCGGAACGCGCGATAGGAATTGTGGCCGTTAGAGGCAAATTCGAAGGTGTAGTATACGATTTGCCTAGCGGAGGCAGATATTCAAAGGCCAACAAAAGGCCCCTTTACTTAATGGCTTTCGGAGAGAGAAACTCACTTTTAAAGCTATTTGGTAATATTGAACGGGAGGTATTATCAAACGTGCCTACATCCGACAAGAAATTGGTCATTTTCACCAAGAGGGTTGTGAAAAGGAAAATCGGAAATCTTGAGTGGAAAGACGATGAATTCAATGTTGGTAAAGGTATTCAAACTGATTCCACACATGAAACAGGAATGCCAAGAATTCGAAAATATATACTGCAGCGCAAACATTATAAACTTGAAGCGAAAATAGGACTTGACCAAGTTCAATTACCATATTCTCTGCCAGCAACTGAATTTGAATTGGAGCAAAAATTATGGCAGCGGCGTAGAGACAGTGGAAAGTGCAGCAAGCAGTGGCTGCAACTCAAAGGTCGAGACGATTTGATCTCTGTATCAAAATCAGAAACTGATTTTTCACTCAATGTATTTAACAAACAAAAATCAACTAAAAAACTACCTTCCCGACGAACATATTTTCTTTCTTCTGAGGTCCTAATCAAGAAAATTGGACTGGACGCCAGCCTAAGTAGCTGGGCTAAGGAATGGAGTTACGACGATCTTTCAGAGAAGAGGCTGATAGCAGAAAAGCCAAGCTTTTTTCCAACTTTGAACTTGGATCGACTACTTAAGGTACTGGCTGATTCTGTTCTGAAGACTTTTGAACCCGAACGTTTAGCTCGGTTCGACGCCATATTCCATATTGATAGGTAAATCTAATGCTGCTTCGATTAATAAAATCTTTGGTAATATTATTGTGCATGACAATTTTGTATCTGGCTATTTTCTTTGGCCTCAAAATTACCTTGGGTCAAAGTGATGAGTGGGTCCTTCTTGTGCTTCTGAATCAAGATTTTGTGACGCAAGACGATTTGCAAGCAAACTTGCAGTTTGCAGAAGAACTGCTGGGAGAGATTGATATTCTGGCACTGGTGCTCCTGTCCATTTCAGCGGTAGCCAGCTTTGTTTGGCTTGTATTTGCCAATCTGATTCGGGTTAGCAGGCCGGGAATTGCAAAAAGATATATTTGGGTCTGGCTTGTTGGAATTGGGATCGGATGTTTTGCGAGCATCTTCTATTCGGCCTATTTTGCTTTCGAAGTAACTGACCTGATTTCTACCAGCATGAGATCGATGTTCCCGGCAATGGGTGCGCTTGTTTTTATCGCGGGGTATACAGTTTTTGGGACATTTTTTGCTACCCCGAAATTGATGAGACCTGCGGTGCCGATAATTTCAATTCTATTTCGCTAGGGGCAGAAAATGACTGAATCTTATCTTATCGGAATTGGTGGATCTGGTAGTAAATGTGTTGAAAGTTTCGTTCATCTTTGTGCTGCAGGGCTTGGGCCGGAAAATGTATCCATTGGCTTGGTAGACCAGGACCAGTCGAACGGGAATGTTGCAAAGACAAAGCAAACTACGACGAAATATCTTTCAACTCGCGAGAAAGTCAGAAGTTTGGATGCGGATACAGTTGGTTCGAACTGCTCTTATCTCAAGACGGCAATTGATTTTCCTGACAATGGTTCTGTTTGGTGCCCTTTGCCCGGAACGGCCAAAACAATTGATGAGCTTTTTGGTTACGACAGTTTGTCTGATGAACTGCAGGGATTGATGGATTGTTTGTATCACCGGCGAATTGAACAGCAACTCCCTCTTGATGAAGGGTTCAGAGGTCGACCCAGTCTGGGCGCTGTAACAGTTCTTTCTCAAGCTATCGAAGGCCAGACTTTTTGGGACAATCTGTTTAGCAAAATTGATAGTGCGAAAAGTGGGAGAGAAGTTCGAATTTTTTTGGTTGCATCCATTTTTGGTGGCACTGGTGCTTCTGGATTTCCGTCGATTGCCCGAAGAATACGGAACTATTTGGAAGATCAGGGGATTTCTAATGTTTACATTAGTGGCGCATTGTTTCTTCCATATTTTGATTATTCAAAGCCTGAAGACGAGAATGGAGATAACGAAACGGTTGTGCATTCTCAAGTGTTTCTCGAACAAGCACAGGGCGCACTATACTATTACGAAAAAATGTTTGAGCGCGAACATGTATTTGATAACTTGTATTTTGTCGGATGGGATCCCCTGATCAAGGTCAAGAACGGCGGTTTAGGAGGAAATCAACAGCGAAACCCCCCATTGCTTCCCGAGTTTTATGCAAGTATGGCAGCCTTGGAATTTTTCCAGTCTCCGGAAATACCCAAGTCACCTGTGTACCAGATTGGACGAAAATCAGAAAAACTGATGACCTGGGAGGACTTTCCAACCCTATGCGGATCTGAGGAAGATTTGCAAAACAACTTGGGCCAAATGGTTCGGTTTTGCATTGCATTCAAATACATTTACTCACCTCATTTAAAGAGAGATCGTTGGAAAGATATTTCCGGTGAAGAATGGTTCAAGAAACATATTAAGAGATTGGGCGTAGACCTTGATGATGATGCTCCGCAAGCAGCGATTGAAGCACTTGAGGACTACACAAACGAGTTTTTGTTGTGGCTTTCATCAATGATCTACGCCAGTTCGACAGAAACATTTTTGGTTGAACTATTTGATGTCCACCATTTCGCTAGTCATTCCCCAGACCATCCGACCAACAGCTCTCAACTCCATGAAAGATTGACCGGCCAGCAGACACAATCTTTTGGCTCCCTGGTAACCGGAATAGTAACTCCTTCATTGGGTAAAGTTTTTGAGGAAATGACCTACAACAAACGGATCAAGGATGGCAGGGGCTTGGGTGAGTTTGTATCTGCTCTTTATTCAAGCAGCCACGTTTAATGGTCGACGTATTCAGGATTGACAAAAGATGAGCAATATCAAACACGTCTTGCCGCCCATGAGCAAGGATCACCAAGTCAGACAACTTCGGACAGCGGGGGAGTGGGAGGGCGAAACCAATAATGAAGGCTATTCGATCTTGAGTCGGATGGCTGACGGTCTGAAGGTTACGCAAAGCTCGGCGACAGCTGACGAACTCATGTCCATCCCGGATATTTGGGCTCAGGTTGAAACTGTTGCCAGTGCACTCATAGACAGAAAACACCAAATGAACCAAAGGGTAGTCGCTGAATGGCGGGCGCTTTTGGCATTCATTGCTCTTCAGTCATTTCACGACTATTCGCTTTCCACAAAAGTTTTTTCTCTCAAAGAGAAAAGCCTTTCACCAAATCGTATTGCAAGCGGCAAATCCGGCAGAAGCAATGAGCGTCATTTTGGCCAGTTAGTACAGGAAATGGCACCCAAAAGGGTGATGTCTGAGGGGATGCGATGGGACGAGATTGCGCTCCTTTTTATAAATGGAAACGTGGTAGCTACGATTATACCTACGACACTTGTTTGCGTTAGTAGAAGTCTAGATCTTGGGAACATGTCGCAGATCCCATGGGTCAGAGATGGCCGGTTAATAGACCCCTGTTCAGATGTGGATTTGCAGCCAGAAGAATACGCGGCTTTGAACCACTATTTGGGGAAGCTTATTGACGGGATTGAACAAGTTGCTCTCAGCGACAAGGATTTAATGAACGGTGTGTTGAAGGCACTCGGTCAATTTCGTGACGAAAGTGAGAAGAGGTTCAAGGAGGAAAGCAATCGTCAGCGGGCGTCTTTAACGATATCTGGATTTAGCCCATATCAACAGCGCGTCCCATTACCGAATCACCCTGCTTACATTGCTCTTGCGAGTGCATGGCAAGTCGATACGGGTACTTCAGTCGTGTTTGACACGGCACTACCAGCCCGACGTGAATTCAAAGATCAAATCAAGGGCGCATTGCTAATTGACAAAGAAATTGCCAGTTACGGTGGCCGTTCCCCTGCAGAGATACGTATTTGGAACATGCTCTCACTGGATCGTTTGACAGATAATTCTGAAATGCTGGCGGATGTGAGAACCAAGGCATTGAACGAGGGGTATTTTTGTCTAACGCCCGAAGAAATATTTACCTCCAAACTTTGTAAAATCAGAGGTGATAGCGAAATAGATGAGCACCCTTCGGAGCTTAAGCAATTCTTGTTACCAGTGTCCCCATCCGTGTTGATGCTTTTAAATCCAACAGAACTCGGTCAGCGAATTCGAATAAAGCCGAATGACGATGGCTTTACAGTTTCTCTTTCCCTTGCTCTACAGTCGAGCCATGGGAGTGTAATTGAACATGTCGTCTCTCGCAAATACGCGCCTGAAGACGTCGTGGAGAGAGAGCTTCCTGATAGCTTTTCACTTTGGCCAAACTTCAAACATCCGAACTGGAATTCTTATTTTCTGCACTATGTAGGATACTTACCCATCCACTTTGCTCCCCATCAAATATTTTCAGTTGGAAATGTTTTGAATTATCTGGATTCACGACAGAACCAAATATCGAGGGCCGATGCCTGTGCAAATATGGAAAGTTGGGGAGGGGTAACGACAACTCGCTTAGGGCTCAAAGAGACCGCAGCCCTAATTGAAATGCACATGATGTTGTCGCCTCCGGAAGCAGTCTTTTGTGATGCCGCGCTGGACGATGAACTTCAGGACTATGTGCCTGCAAGCGAAAGAACGACGTTGGGAGTGATGTTATTCCCAAAAATTGAGAGCGCGCCCATCAATGACAATAAGTGGTCATTTGGAATTGATTTTGGCACAACAAATACTTCAGTTTATTACAAGGAAGAAAACGGCGGCCCACGGCCACTTGGTTTTAGCAATCGGGTGCTACAGCCGTATCAATCCGAGAAAGAATCCTACGATAGGGCATTGCTGGAGTTTATACCCGATCGAGAAGTCCCTGTACCTTTCATGACAATTCTAAGGGATCGTGCCGCAGTAGGATCATCGTCAACTCGATTTCCTTTGTTGAGTTCTCATATCTATTTTTACAATCGACCTGTAAATGCTCTTGAAGAGATTGTGGGTGATGCTTCCCGGATGCTTAAATTCAATCTAAAATGGTCACAGCGGCCTGAAGACAGACAAAGAGTACAACTCTACCTCGGTCAGGTTGTGCTGGAAGCCTTGGCGGAAGCGATGTCCACAGGAGCCAAGCCACAAAACGTTGATTGGTCATTTTCCTATCCGGAAGCATTTTCGCCTTCGCATTTAAGGTCATTCCATCAAATTTGTAGTGGTGCCGTGCGTCAGGTAATGAGAGGTGTTGAAAACTCCGACGAGCCGGTTTTGAACAGTCGTTCACGAAGTGAAAGTCTTTCAGCCGCTCTATATTTCATTGGTAAAAAAAGTGCTGCGTTTACAGAAAATGCTGTAACTTTTGATATTGGCGGCCATACGACGGACATATCAATTTGGCAATCTAGACGACTGATATGGCGGAATTCGGTTGAAATTGGGGGCCGTCATATTTTCATTGAATTTCTGAAAACGCATACAAAATTTATTAATGCCTTGGCAGAATCATATCCGGTGTTGCAAGAAAGTGTGGATGTCTTGCATGAAATCATGGAAGACCCTGACAAACTTGGTTCCGGCATTGAGGTACTTGTCAACAATTCAGAATTTGCGAGAGCTTTTTCTGAAGGGTTTGTTCAGGTTGACGGAACCGAAGAAGGCAAGATTCTTCGCAATCTTTCGGAACTGGCAATGGCGGGATTGTTACACTACACCGGCAGGGTAATTGCAGACCTTGCGCGGCAAGATCTATTTAATGTTCACGACCGTTCACATATCAAAATTTGCCTTGGTGGTCGAACAAGCCAGCTTTACAAAGTGCTGCTTGGTGACAACTCGACCGACATAAAAGATGCTGAGCAGCTATTCGAGTTATTCACAAACGCATCTGAAAATGCTGTCGAAGGGGCATCCTTGGTTTTTACCGAAGATCCCAAGCATGAGGTGGCTTATGGTCTTCTGGTAGAGGCGGCTGGAAGTGCCAACTTGGATACAGAAAACAGATATAAGGATGTTAT
The DNA here is from genome assembly GCA_018654745.1 of Alphaproteobacteria bacterium. GTDB lineage: Bacteria > Pseudomonadota > Alphaproteobacteria > UBA2966 > UBA2966 > JABILA01. Next base: position 13,788 of record JABILA010000003.1, on the reverse strand, counting down.
TCTTGGAGAAGAGCTGTCTGTTGATGGCGAAATGATCCGTGAGACAGCGATTGTTTCAGGTCTCAATCCGAATAAGGAATGGCGAGTTGCTTCATTGCCAGCCCTTAAAGGTTTCCTTTTTAAACTCAGAGAGTATCGCGGAATTGAAGTGCCGATCACTGCCGAAAGTGAAACTGAATTAGTGGGCATGGTGAACAGTTCACTGGTTGATACGCGAGAACGGTTGATTAAGGAGAATGCCGATGGCGTAGATGCTGTCGAGACTAGTGTCCGGGGGGAAAGTGCGCTCGTTGAACCAGTCTTTGTGACAACTCTTCGATCGTTGCTCAAATTAGTCATTAAAGGAAACGTAGTTTTGAAGTCGCATCACTAAGATTTCTTCGCGAGATGAACAACAACGGAAATGAAATCACATGCGTACAATAGTTTTATGGACCATGAAGGATGAGATTGGAGCACGGATCTTCAGCGACTATCTTTCAATTTACAAAATCTCTATGAAACTGTTTGCATTTGCCCTTACTCTTTTTTTAATAGCGCCAGGGGAGGGTGTGGCAGAGCCTGGTTCGAACGAGATTTACGCTAAGTTCATTGTAAATTCTGACGGCATTTGGTTTCGCAAATGTCATACAGCAGGATCGGCAGAAAATTCAGCTGATGATATCTGTAAAAAGTTGGGTCAAGTTCATAGGGGAGACACTGTCTATGTCGGATACCAGCTTGAGGATTTAGACTCAATATCCGGAAAATGGTCTGGGGTCTACATGAAACACCTTCCAAAAAAGGAGGCCGATATTGACAAATACGGAAGATCTTTTGGTGAGAAAGAAGATAAAAGATGGGTCTATATAAAGTCACAATTCCTGGCTCCACTTGAAGGGGAAATTGAAAACTATTGGGAGAGATATAAACTTAAGAGTGAGACGAACAGAGCGGCATTTGTCAGATTCCTTTCTATTTTTCCGAACGCAGGTAGAGACAAGATGACTTATGCCTATCGTGTCGGCTGCTCATCGAACAAATCGATTGAAGGGGATTTCGATAACCTTGTTTGTGCGACAACTAAATCCTTCTTGGGCGAGCTGAAGAAAACTGATTTGCCGAAACGGCCTAAATCAAAACCAGTAATAGAGGCTGAAAGCAGAACGGACGATTCTGCCATTTCAAAAAATGACGCGGCAGAATCTAGTGACGTCCAAAAACTTCGGTCAGAGATTTTATCGAGCATACAGATGCGTGATTCCCTGGAGGCCGAAATTGAAGACCTCACAACTGACAATAAAACACTCCGATCAAAATATCGAAATGAAGCTAGAAAAAACCGAGATGCTCGTAGAGAGATAGCTAGTACCTTGATCGCGATGAAAAATATCAAAATTGCGAAGGAGAAAGCTGACAAGGAAGTGTCTAAGCTGAAGGCAAGTGTCAGTAAACTTCAGGCCGAACGAGATGCAGTGAAAAAAGAATTAATCCATCTTCAAAACAGTAAGAATGATGATTCTGCAATTCGTGAGCCTGACAAAAATGGATTGCAGAAAGAACCTCCAACACCAGCTAAAACTGTCTCTCCAGCCCCAAAAACAAGATCCAGCAAACGACCAATACCAACCAAGGTTGAAGATCCAAAAGGTGTCCAAGCGGAAACAGAAAAAACAGATTGGGACTTCGTACTGTATTTGATTGTAGGGTCCATTGTTTCGATTACTGGAGTTCTCGGATTAGGTTTTGCCGGGCACGCTGTATATCGACGGCATCGCGGCATGATCGATGATCTGGATAAATCCCGGAACACAATTGCCGAACTGGAGAAGAAAATCGCCTACGAAAGATCTGCTGCCGAACGCCAACGTATGGATGATCGCGAAGCTAAAGAGCAATTTTCTGCTAGTTCAAATATGGCGCGAGTTTATGAAAGGCCTGTCGATACGGCACTTGTCGTTCCACTTGTTAGTAAAGAGGATGTCCTTCAAGAATATGCCGAAGCACTGTTCGACTCAGGGAAAATGTCTGCATTTAGAACATCGCGAAACGTTATAGGGCTCGAAAGAGCCAATCGGACGGCCACAGACGAAAATATTGTGCTTATTCCAGACAATGGCCAAACTATTGACCGAAGCGACTATTGGGGCGTCCCTAGCACAGAAGGCTCCATATGGTGGGTGTTCCCGGGTCGCAAACAAATGACGACTGCTGCAACACTGGTCGCCGACGATGGCAGGGCTGGCCAACGAGAATTTAAAGGTGTTTTCAATATAGCCAGCGGCAAACGGTTCGAGTGCCAATCACCTGCCGAGGCATCAAAAACATCTCCTTCAGGTGGGATTTTGATAAGCAAATTGGGAGTCGTTCAATTACCAAGTGCTTCTTCAAGGTAAAGTGACGACGATTAAAAAATCACGCGTGTAAACTTTTCCCCTATTATCGACGGCAACAATCTTGATCTTGTTATTGGGTTTTTCGATACTCAAAGAAGCACCAAATTTGTTGCTGCCAAACAAGTCAGCAGGAACCTTGTTTACGGTAACTGACTTAATACCAATTTTATTGCTCACACGGCCTAGTAATGAGACAAAACCGACGCTGGGTAAGGTGATGACTTTGTTCTCCTGACCCTTATCCCAGGACGGTGTATCGATGATAATGCCTTGTCCTGGTTGCTCTGCGGTCTCTTCCTCAGGCTCCGTAATAGATATTGTTAACGCGCCCTTTCGTTGCTGAAGAATATCTGAGGGAACATAGCCAACAATTCCGTTTTCTGTTGCGACCAAAGCCCAGCCTTGGCTTGGTAGTTCAGCAATATTGGCAAGGATTGCATTGCGATTTATCGTAACCAATTTTTTTGATTTCTTGTCAGGTTTGGAGAAAATTGAATTTTTTCTATTCGCAACATAGTCCTTCGGGAGAGGTGTAGAATAGATTTTCGGAGGCTTATTTCTTGCTACTTCTAGGTTTTTATTAGAAGTCCTCAACATAACTCTCAAACGTGCTACTTCTTCGGCTGTCCTTTCCGTCAGGGAAGTAAGCTCGCGGATGTTCACCGAGAGTATTTCGGAATTTGATTTTAAGTTATCTGCTTTTGCCCTTTCCCTATCGATTTTTTTCTGTGAAGCCCGCTTTTCAGACGATAATAACTGCTCGAGGCGATCCCTTTCTGCAGAAAGAAGTTGGTTCATCTTTTTTGAATTACTGTCCAACTGATTTTTGAGGAGCGTCGTTTTACTCTCCGTTTGTTCTAAAAGCTGGGACATGTCCCTGTTCAGTTTGATTTCGAGTTCATTGGACCGTCGTACCGCGTCATCTCTTTGTTTATTCGCTTCAACTATTGATCTTTCGAGGCATTCAACCCTGGTTTCTTGTCGGGACTTCATAGAAGAATCTAGCAAGGTTCCAGAAACATCAATGTCTTGCAGTTCATTTTGGTATTTGATGGAACCTTGAAGAGTAGAAATATTATCATCAAATTTGACGGACAGTGTAAACATCCCTCGATCAGGATGTTGCCCATGAACCTTGAGACTTCGGTCGGAAGTTATCGAATCTTCGTAAGTGATTTTGGCGCTCTCAAAATCGTAATCGTTTTTTTTGACCCTGGAGATTTGTATTTTGTTGCCTTCTCCGATGATGGAAATTGAATAGGCATATTCTGAAATAAATTGCTTTTCCGTCAATTCCCATTTTCCGGAGAAATCTATCGGTGTTTCACACACTGCATACGCCTGGGTAGGCAACATGATTAAGGTTGTAAATATTGCAATAATGGAAGTTCGCATTATGAGCTCCGACTTCTATGAATTAGCGGGAAGCATATTTCCTAATAATAGCATAACATTGAGTACAATAATATTGTAGGCGGCAGTCCAGAAATTGAAAGTATGAATTATCTGAGTATTCTCCAGCACCACCTTGTTGCAACGGCGAGATCAGAGGATTAGTTTTTGAGCAAATAGCTTTAATGTCGGCATTATTTCCGGTGATACTCCCTAATTTTGCGAAATATTTGTCATCAAATCTGGTCAACGTCTATAAAGTTGTTTGTAATGTTATGAAAAACACGTCTAATCTCTGCCTAACCTGTTGGGCAATGTTCATGATATATCCAAAAAAGGGAAAATGATGAAGAAATTAATTATGGCGTTTGGGTCTGCCTTGATGTTGATTTCTTGTGCAGGCGTCCCTGGAACTTCCCAAGCGTTGGAAAATGCCAACATACTGATCTTAGGGGAAGATGCTGACACAGATACTGTTCCGCGGAATAGTAGAGTATTCAAGCGAACTCTGGATGCCATGGCAGACGAATTAAACAATCAAGGATTTAGGATTTTTGATGAAACTGCTGTCACCATGGATATGGCACAAGGTCGATCGCGTCGAGCTGATCACGAGCTTATCGACATAGCAAAATCAATATCAAGGCCGCCAATTGATATTGGCGTTTTGTTCCAAATCTACGGTAGCGCGAAAGATAAAAGTTACAAAACCAATCTAAAAATCAGGGTGAGCGGCCGTTTGCTGAATATTCGTACAGGACAAAGGTATGGTAACTTTGAATATGAATCGCCTCGCGAATGGTATGCACCAAGAAATTGCCAACGTGATTGCCTATTAGAAGCCGTTGGCAAGTACAGCAAAATACTTGGAGCGGAGGTTGCGTCTGTATTAGGTGAAAAACTACGCGAAACTGTGGGAGATGGGGGTGCTGGTGAAAATGCAGGCCAGCCTGATTCGTACTCGTTGATATTTTCTGGATTCTCTCCAAACCAGATTTTAGATATTGAAGAATATTTGGTTGTCTTCACAGGCTATAAAGAGCATAGGCCTGGTTATACGGGAAACCGTCGTGCTGAATTTTGGTACACCACTCACTCAAAACATTCGCGGTTGTTGAGGAACATACGAAAAATGTTTAGTCATCTCGGAATGAAAGCGCATGTAAGTGCTTCAGGGAACGAAATCAAAATCAGCAGAATATAGCCAGGCCAGCATGGCCGCAAAAGTCAGAAACAATATAAATTGCCCGGTACAATGGTAATGGGCAGTCTATTTTCATGCATGGATATCTCCATATCACCGGTAAGTGGCGAATTAGAAATGGCCTTCAGGATAGGCAACTACAGAATCTTGTCCATGCGATCACGAGTGCGTTGGCCCGAATTTCTAGTTCCACCAAATGGATTGCCCCAAGTCTGAACCCATAGTGACAACATCACCAAAGCGTTCTTAAGCACATTTGAACCGCTTTACGAAATTTCCGAAACGGATCAATATTGGTAGTTTCCTGTTGCGTACCACGAGGTCTGCTTTAGGGACAATAAAAGACAATTGCGATGAGAGATGGTGTTCGCTCCAGTTTTTGTTTGCGCCCACCAATTTAGACAACTCCTGTATATAGGCCCCCTTCATATCACTGACCCTACTTCGTGGTATGTCAACTTCGCTTTAACTTCGCTTCTTGAGCGCCGGAATTTTCGCGTCCCCCTACGGTGAAGGTTATACTTCAAAATCAACCCTATACCTCTTACTTCGTGGGCGCCCTATACCCCCTTTTCGAATCACATTGTCAGCGTGGGACCCCTTTCATCGCCCTGCCCGCTTTCGCTGACATGCCCAAACCGATCATATACCCTTGAACGAGAAGTAAATTTTGTTCGACGGCGTCGCCCCTGCCAAAGTGCCAGAACCGAACATGTCGTTAAGCAATGACCACTCGTCAATACCCGTGCTGGAAACGCCTAGGTATCATTCCTCCAGTATTTTAAATGTGGTTCCAAAAACCCCCTGAATTCAGTAACTCTATCACCATGATAATGTGAGACTATTTTTCGAATACACATAGGTTCGATAATTACTTGTTTATGGAACCGCTAATCGTTAACTTGGAGATGGCGTCAAACAAGGGAGACCAGCCATGACCAAGCGCGCAGCCTTATACCTCCGTGTTTCAACCGGAGAGCAAACCACAGAGAACCAACGCCTGGAGTTGCTCGCTGCTGCCAAGCGAACGGGCTGGCAAATAGTTGAGATCTATGAGGATGCCGGTGTTAGCGGTGCCAAGGGACGGGACAAGCGCCCTGAATTTGATCGCCTTTTGAAAGGTGCGGTGCGCCGCGAGTTCGATGTGATCATGACTTGGAGCGTCGACCGGCTCGGAAGGTCATTGCAGCACCTAGTGGAGTTCCTGGGTGAGATCCATGCAAAAGGCGTTGACCTCTATTGTCATCAGCAAGGCGTCGACACGACCACACCTGCCGGAAAGGCCATGTTCCAGATGTGCGGAGTATTTGCTGAGTTTGAGCGGGCGATGATACAGGAGCGGGTCAAGGCGGGGCTGGCGCGTGCGAGGGCGCAGGGGAAGATACTGGGACGGCCCAAGGTGACCAGAAAAGTCGAACAGTCTATCTACCGCCTTAGAGTAGCCGGTACTGGCAAACGCAAGATCGCCAAACAATTGGGGATAGGGGTATCGACAGTCATGCGGGTACTGAAAGAGCCTCAGGCCGCGTGACCCCTTCATCTGGTCGATGCGCGATTTACCTATCCAATTGGTACAGCCGAAGAATTACCTAGCGTCAGCAATTCTTTCTCTGATTACCAACTCAATTTCTGGAGTGACGTTAATTACATCTACTTCGAATACAGCAACATAATCCTTAATCTCGCGAGGCCTTACATCAGGGTTTTTTGCATTTGCAAGAATTATTTCTGCCACTTCACCCCTGTGAGGTTCGAAATATTCAATTAGCTGATTTCGTTTCGTTGCGTTCGTCTCGCGGGAATTTTCCAGCCAGTCTGTTCTCAACACAAATTTCTCTGCCTTCCTGGTCATCTGGTCGGCCCACATAATCGGCAAAGATTTATCCCCGGCAGTAGCGAACCAGCTTCCTATACTGCCTCGTATTTTAACTGTTGTCATAAAGACTTTTCTCCCAAACAAACTTGTCGTACTCGATGAACGAGTGGAAAAGTGTAACACAAAGCGTCCCCACTAGTATTTTGAATTGGCCGCTCGCTTTGCCAACCATCTGGCCCGACCTGCCCTTAGCGCCTCTAACGTCCGTCTCAAGCCTTCTTCAGTACGTGGGCCGGTAGATAGGCCCCCATGCATTCGACAGCGTCCGTTGCGGACTTCATCGTTGCGGCGGTTCCAGACAGCGGGTGCCTTACAGCGTCCGCCAGCACGTGTTTTGGCACCGCACCGGGGACGTTCGGGTTTGGGGGTGACAGGCACACCTAATTTGCGTCTTTTGACCATGTTATCTAACTCCATGTTGCGTGCGCCCGCCCGCGCGTACGTGGGCTGGAATGAGACGGCGACAGGCGTTCCGAAGCGTCGATTTCAACGGAACGCGTCACCGAATCGAGACCACTAATCTCCTCAACGCCTTCGGCAGTCCGCCCAGGGCCGACTCACCTGGTCGTAGAAACCCGGCTTCTCGAAGTGCTATTGCATCAATCGCGCTGACCTCAACGGCGATAACTCTTGTCCAACCATTCCGGCGGCGTTTACGTAGTCGGCGCATGCGGATGGCCCCCGGGGAGAGTTTCGACTTGTTCATATCTTTTTTCATGAGGCACCGCGTCCTGATGCAAAGGGAACAAGAAGCGAGATGATCTTCGTTTGGCTTCCTTCGTTTACACTTCTCGCCTGGACCCTGACTGGGGATCTCCTTTGTTTCAGAATTTGGGTATCGAAAATTGGCTCACATGAATTCCGTTCCAAACCAGCGACCGAACGATCATTTAGACGCTCTCCAAGACACCAGAAAATGAGTCGAGTAAGGGGCCGATTTCGTAGTTTATGAGTGTTATGGAAATGACAATGCAGTTGAATCGTCCCGACGTGATGTGACGGGATTTCAATGGCAGACCACTTCCTAAGGGAAGACATGGCGACCGCATGTGCGGCGCCAACAGTCCCCTTAAGGGACGCACATGCCGCACACTCGCACACCCTAGAAAACCGGGCGTGTGCGAAACCGTGTGCGAAAATTCTCCCGCACACCCGCACACCCTTGATACCCGTGGTGTGCGACAGTGTGCGGCTCCTCGCACAAGGATTTCTATATGTGGTCAATAGTCTTCCTCCTCATCATTAGGGCCTGAAGCCAAGAGGTCTGTGTCTGTAGATGATGTGGCATTTTCGAACCGCAATAAAGTCAGTGGGCTTTCTAGTTCATTACAAGTGAAGCCTCGGGATAAATCGTCGCTGATGATAGTAACGTTGCTTCGACATGCAGCCAAAACAGCATCACGAAGAGTCTGATTAACCCTTTTGTAGCCCCGCGTATCGGTCTGACGGTACATTGAAAAACGCTTGTCTCCGTTCCATGCCAGCTTTTTCGCCGCTGCATTCAAGGTGATTTTCACCTCGGAGATTTGTGCCAGAAGGCAAGCGATAATTGCATGATGCAGATCAGCGACATCCCGTGAATTGCCCGGACTGAGTTCCTCCATATCCACTGGCACTAAAACGCCAACCTCGTCACTGTTGGCAATAACAATGCTGGTTCTCTTGAACCACTGAGCTTTGTTAGTGGCAAGATTGAGGTTAGCCTTGGCATCGTCTAGACGGACGTACAGATGTCGTTCGTCGTCTGAGGTCCCTGTTAACCTTGCATCCGCAGAACTCATGGCAAATAGCGTCTGAACGACTCGGGCGACGCCGACCAGCGCACTTGCACCACGGGCCGTATTCATGTTTCCGGCATGGCTGTCACCAGATCCCTGTGGCGGCTTGTTCGTGTGATGGATCAGAAGAACAGCGCAATTCCCTTTTTGTGCAATCTCACGGAACATGACGGCGACGGCCTTGATCTGCTCGTTAGAGTTTTCGCTGACCTCATGGACTTCTACGAAGGGATCAACAATAAAAACGCCGATACCGTGTTCGCGGATATGTGAGATACAGGCATCCACATCAGGCAGACGAACGACATTTCCATTCCGATCCGTCCGCGCGGCAAGGAGGGGACGGTCGGCTCCGCTGTTCAAAGCCAAACGGGCTTCGATATCTTCGATTGGAATTTTCCATTGTTGAAGGATCGCGCCGAGCCGGCGCTTGAGTTCGTCAGCGTCATCCTCGTTGTTGTAAATCCACACTTTTGTTTGCTCGTGGACAACCTGATTCGTGACCTCCACACCGCTCACAATTGCGACCGCCTGCTCAATACTCATAATCGATTTACCGACGCCTGGAGGTGCCACGTTGATGGTGAGATTGCCACGTATAAGGAAGCGGCCGAGAATCCAACGTCGGCGCGGGAGCATAGCGATGTTCAAGTGTTCAATGAATGCAGGCACCAACGGCAGTGTGCCATGGGAGGCTTCTGCCAGTTCGTGTGCTGGGTTGGGCGTATTCCATTTGGACCGCCCACCTTCAATCATTTTGGTGACTTCCAACCTGGTTTGATCGACGGTGTATCCAGGCAGGGTAAGAGACATGGAAATAGTAAGAATTTCTTCATCGGAAAAGCCTCTCGAGATCCAATGGCCCGTCAGCCGCACCATGTTGTTGTGCCACTGCTGGCCAGAACGAATGGCAGCTAAACATGCCTCTACGGTTACGCCCTCGAACTCAGAACCAATGTCGAGGGAGACGGTGGAATGGACGACAGGCAAAATGATTGGTGAACCGGCGTTGGATGGCGACCCGCCAGGATTGACGAGAGGAAATGCCTTCGCCAACTGTCCCGGATAATAGATCTTTGGTCTGTCGTCATCAAACAGGACAAACTCGGTACACTCGACAATTCGACCGGGTTTGTGCGGCCACGCGATTGAGCCGCCAAGCCTCATGACACGGCTTGGGTTGATTACCGATCGATCGCCACCGAGCGCATCTGCCAGAGTTTTGTTCATCTGGCGGCAGACCTCCGCATCACGTTCAGGGGTCTCCTGTCGCCAATGCATCTGTGCCCGTTCATACGGATGACGACCAGTGACGACAACGGCAGTGGGTGGGCATCTGCGAATGCGATAAATTGAGCACGCCGTCGCCGCGGCGCCGTCATCGTCAAGATCGACATAGAAAGCGGTCAAGGACAGAAAATCCTCGTCTTTACAGCGACCAAATGGCGGAATGTCATGTTTGCGAAGCGCCTGGCCGATGTAGACGTTCTGGCCCGGGACCCTATTTTCCATCACAGCACGTTCGACCATTTCTTCAATCTGATCGGTGCCAAATATGGCCGCATTGCAAAGCCGTCCATCCTTGGCGTTCGTCCACGCCAATTCGATTTTGCCCTCGTGACAACCGTCGAGATCGCCACCATACAGATGCTCCATGTGGCGAAGCATCTGATCGGCGTCGGGTTCGAGTTTAGATTGGAAGTTGCGTGGAGACATGTTGCCATTTCCGAAGACTCTCAAGAAGAGCCCCGCCGCATGTGGCGGGGCCAATCAAGAGTGTTATCAATACTCAATATCGCGATCCGGAAGCGTTTGGCTGTCAGCGGAAGGCGGCTGAACGTGAGTTTGTTGCTGAGGTTGTGCTGCTGGCGCTTCGGGCTGCCAAACGTCAGCAGGATCGACCGGGCTCTGATCCGGCATTTCCGCTGGTCGAGGAACCCATTTCACCAGTTCCAGAATTGGCTTGTAGTTTGTGCCATATTTGTCTTTCATCGCTTCCGAGCCAGTACAAACAATCACAGGCAGTTCGCCGGGGTGTTTATCGCGATCGGTTTCGTAAGCTTGAAACATCTCACGGATTGCGTTGCCCATGTGGATCGAGGCGCTAGAAAGCTCCACCAGTCCAAAAAAATGCTTTTGGCTATAGACTCGAACTACAAAGCCACGTTTGAAACCCTCACCGGGACTGGGCGCTGCGCGATCTAGCGAGGGGTCGATCAATCTTTCGGGCGCTTGGTTTTCGCGGAAACAGTGCCAGCCCGTTCGTATGTTTGGAAAATCGATCACAAACGTAGGATTACCGATTTCAACGTCTTCGTCGTCGCTGCGGACAAACCACTTGCTTGCCTTTGAGTTAAATTTCGTGTGACGGGTGAAATTGCCGCTTGCTCCGATATTTAGATTTGTCATTTTGTTTTCCATTTTTTTAACAGGGGTTGCTCAAAATTCGGGGACTGAAATGTCTCGGACTAACGCAACCGGGATTGGTTGGGTTCCAGATTTTTAGTAATGTCGCGCTTGCGCAGTTGTACGCTGGAGGGATTCTGATTTGCTTCTGCTAGAAGCTTCACCACTAACCGACGAATTGATTCCATTGTCACAAGATGTCGCGATCCAATCTTGACGGTCTCCAAGTCGTCACCAGCAATCAACTCATAGGTTTTGGTTTTCCCGAGATTGATGATGCGACTGGTTTCGGAGATAGAAACCAAGATTGGATCTTGTGGTTTGATATTCATATCCTGCCCTCGTTCATGCACGTTCAAACGGATACGTGCGCCAACTACTGGGCATCTTATAGCGTGGCCAAAGAGGAGTGCTATCCCATGGAATTGTGATGTATCGTGCGAATTAGATGGGGCTGGATGGATCGAATATAATAGATCCATCTGGGTTTCGTTTGACCTTGACTTTCAGCGCCCGCCCAGCAAGTCCATGAAGGGCTTTCGGATCTTTGCCTGTCGCAGCTTGGTATACGATTTCAAGCAATTCAATGAACAAGCCATTTTTCGTGGACGTAGGTATTTCCCCCAAGTCATGCCTCATAGCCTCCGCTACGTGTGCAGCCATTTGCAATGTAGAATAGTCGACAGGCCTTCTACCTGGCTTGAGTTTACTTGCCACTTTTCTTGGAAATATCAGCAATTGAGCAACCCTAACGCTCACCGCATTCAGCGTATCAATCAACGTTGAAATTTCTTCTCCTAAAAAGTCGCGTTCCCCGAAACTTACGTCCTCCAAGTTGGCGTGCAAAACCATCGCCGTATTTTGAATTTTCTTTAATCTCGCCCGCACCTCTTTTAGTTTACTACTACTATTTGAAATCTCATTGACGGCGTGAAAAATGCTTACAGAGTCGTCAAGGGCTGCCAGAAACGCTTTGATTTTTCTGACTTCTTCGTTTCGATCTTCATGTTTCTTCCCTTTTTTCTCTTCAGCCAATAGTTGGGAGATTTGATCAAATGTTTTGACGACCTCTCTAGAGCAAAGCGCATATAAAATCGCCTGCTTCAAATCATCCGGCAGGGTATGTTTTAGCCTCGAATAACCTTTAGGCCCGAACGGATCCTTTGACATTGGCGTTCCTCCAAAATCTACAACGACATTGCGGACCTATCGCGCAAACAAATCTAACCTGAAATCGGTACCACATCGGCAGAATCTTCAGCGAGGACTTGATCACAATACACTGCCCAATCAACCATCAGTCTCTTCCGCTTCTCAAACAGATCGCCACGGCGATAAGCTTCTTCAACTTTATTGCCAATGGCATGAGCAAGAGCCATTTCCACAACTTCACGTGAATGCATTGTTTGCTCTGCCGCCCAGTCCCTGAAGGTGGATCTAAAACCGTGGGCCGTCACGCGCTCCCCCATGCGTTTCAGCAGTTGCAGGAAAGCCATATTTGACAGCGAACTTTTAGGCTTCTGGCCGGGGAATACAAATTCACCAGTTTGAAATTTTCCAACTTCGCCAAGCAATTCTATCGCCCGCAATGAAAGAGGGACACGGTGCTCTTTTCCAGATTTCATACGATCCGCCGGGATCGTCCAGACTTTGGCGTCGAGATCGATCTCACTCCAACTCGCCTTCATTACTTCACTGGTTCTTGTCGCAGTAAGGATCAGGAACTCGAGCCCAAAAGCTGAAATCCCGTTCTGCAGACGAAGGCGAACAAGAAATGGGTTAATATCGGCATAAGGCAAAGCCTCATGGTGTTTTACTTTCTGTATCTTGGATTTCTGGGGCAGCAGCTTGTCCAGATGTCCTTTCCAGCGAGCCGGATTTTCACCTTTCCTGTATTTTCGGGTGGCCGCCCAGTCCAGCACACTTTCAATCCGTCCCCGCACCCGGCTGGCCGTTTCAGTTTTCGTTTGCCAGATAGGCTCCAGTACTTTCAACACAAGGCCAACATCGATGCTTTGGACAGATAAGTCACCAAAAACCGGATAGACGTATGTATTGAGGGTGTTGTGCCATTGGGTGGAATGTTTGACGTTCTTCCAGGCTGCACTATGTGAAGAAATGTAAGCTTCTGCGCATTGTCTGAACGTGATGAACGACGATGCCTGGTTTAACCGTTTAGCAAGAAGCTCTCTTCGAACTCCAATAGGATCAATGCCGTCGCGCACCATCTTACGACATTGCAGAGCCTCTTCACGGGCTTCCGCAAGACTGATTGTATGTAGCGGGCCAAGTCCCATGTCACGGGTCTTCTTGTTAAGCGTGAACCGGAAAATCCATGACTTGGTGTCGAACCGACTGACTTGTAGATACAGCCCGCCACCGTCCGCATGAAGACCTTGTTTGGCCAATGTGCTGACTGCTCTTGCTGACAAACGGTTAATACTGCGCGCCATAACGTCCGCCTTCAATCATAACCACATTTCTACCCATACTATAAACATGATTTTAGGCGAACGCAAGCGATTGCCCACGACACACAGACGCCGTATCCTCATTGTAACTACTTATATTTAGTGAACGTTTCCGGTTTTCTATGAACGTGTGCGAACAGGAAAATGGCGGAGGGAGAGAACCTCGATTTGAACCGTCTCCTCATATTAAAGAGTATTCAAGCGTAGCTCTGAATATCCAACCTTTGCATAATTTTAACGTGGATAATTCAATACACTTTCCACAATATTGGCGACAAGAACTTTG
>JABILA010000004.1 GCA_018654745.1 Alphaproteobacteria bacterium | reverse complement strand
GGTTTCGTGTGGTAGGTACGCTCGACGATCACATCCGCCACTGCAAAACCGGCCTCAACGTCGCCTTTCTTGATTTTCGCTATCTTGGAAACATTGGAAGGTTTGGTCGGTTTGGGGTCGACACCTTCTGTAAACAGATTTTCGTCCAGCAAAGGCGCATCATCTTTCATGGCCTCGTCCGGCTCGATAACGTGCGGCAGGACTTCGTATTCGACCTCAATCAATTTCAACGCCTTGCGGGCGATGGTCATGGATGTGGCAGCAACTGCCGCTACAGGATGGCCGTCATAGAGGACTTTCTCCCGCGCCATGACGTTGCGTACCACGTGCATGTAGTTGATAGGCAATTCACCCGCGGCTGCCATTTCGTCTGGCTGTTCCGCAAAATCGTCGCGCGTAACTACGGCTTTGACACCCGTCAGGGCTTCGGCCTTGGACGTATCAATGGAAATCAATCTGGCGTGGGCATGGGGGCTGCGCAAAGTTGCGCCTTGCAGCATGCCGGCCAAATTCAGATCAGCACCGTAACGCGCACGACCTGTGACCTTGTCGACTCCATCGGGGCGCTTGATACGCTTGCCGATTTGCTTGAATTCTTTCCCTTCGGGACGGTCTGATTCAGCAACGCTCATCTTAATTCCCCCTCATTTCAGACGCTGCGTCCAGCACAGCGCGAATGATTTTGTCATAACCTGTGCAACGACAAAGGTTACCCGCCAGCCAGTACCGCACTTCGGTTTCAGTCGGATCGGGATTGCGCTCCAGCAAGGCTTTGGACGCAACCAGAATGCCTGGTGTGCAAATGCCGCACTGCAGGGCCGCATGTTCGATGAATTTTTCCTGCAACGGGTGCAGCTGTTCACCGTCGGCCAAGCCTTCAACTGTTTCGATTTTGGCACCGTTGGCTTCGACACCCATGACCAGACAGGAACAGACGTGTCTTCCGTTCATCATCACCGTACATGCGCCACAGTCGCCGGAGCCACAACCTTCCTTGGTGCCTGTAAAGTTAAGTTCATCGCGCAGGACATCAAGCAATGTCTGTTCCGGCTCACAAAGATATTCGACTTCGTCGCCGTTGATTTCAGCTGTTATGTGATATTTAGCCATCAGTTCTGCCTCGCACGTTCCAGAGCAATACCAGCCGCCCGTTTGGCCAGGACCCCGGCAATCTTGATACGGTATTCTTTGGTACCGCGTTTATCGTCAATCGGTTTGGCAGCAGCACTTGTGGCCGCAGCCATAGCACCTACGGCCGCTTCATCGACCTTGGTGCCGATCAATGCCTTCGCTGCTTCTTCAACCAGCAAAGCCTTGACCGCAACTGCACCCAGACCAACACGGGCCGAAGTGCAAGTGCCATCACCATCCAGCTCAAGGCTGACGCCAACGCCAACAACCGCGATGTCCATTTCAGTCCGGGGTGTCAGGCGAAGATAAGCGTCTGACGCCACTGCACCGCGTGCCGGGAAGGCAAATGACACAACAATTTCACCCTTTTCCAGGGTTGTTTTGCCAGGGCTGACATTCAGCTCTTCTACTGGCAACTCACGGCTGCCACCAGGTCCTGCGATTGTCAGAACCACGCCAGCTGCGATCATAGCCGGAACACTGTCTGCAGCCGGTGAGGCATTACAGAGGTTTCCGCCAATGGTCGCCCGGCTCTGGATCTGGGTTGAACCGATCAGATCCGTGCCTTCACACACACCTGGCCACGCGGCCTTGAAGGCTGCATGTTCATTCATTTCTGCGCCAGTGACGGCCGCACCT
Source organism: Alphaproteobacteria bacterium (assembly GCA_018654745.1). GTDB lineage: Bacteria > Pseudomonadota > Alphaproteobacteria > UBA2966 > UBA2966 > JABILA01. Next base: position 21,510 of record JABILA010000004.1, on the reverse strand, counting down.
ACGTGCCAGCCGCCATCTACTTGCGAGATTGAGCGTAATTCATCAATTTTTTTGATGTCAACGACAAGATCGGGTTCGACCATTTGTGCACGCATCTGAACGATCAAATCCGTTCCACCAGCCAAAACACGGGCCGTACCACTTTCTTCGTTTAACAAGGCCACCGCTGCATCCAGCGATTCCGGAGCTTCATACCGCATCGGATTCTTGTTCCTTTCAAGGCTCAAAAAAAACCGGTAACCAGGTCACCGGCCACGAATTATCAGCCCCTGTTCTGCAGGACCGATCAAAATTGGGAAGTTGTTGTCTCTGAACTGAAACCGGGAAACCACAACGAAGCGCGTAATTTACGCTGTTGTGGCAGGAATTTGAAGGCTGAATAGTCCTACAAACTGTAAAATATCATACTATTTTTGATGAAAATCAATTTTCTTCCAAATACTGAAGAAGATCAGGTAATTTCGCCAATCGGTCAACGCGGTGAAACCGATCATGTACAGGATCATCATCATGTTGTTCAAATGAAGCCACAACATAGTACGGAATGTGCACACCCCAGCCGCCAAGTTCAAGAATCGGCAACACATCTGAGGGTATGGAATTTCCGGCCATCAAGGCGCGATGTGGATCTGTTTGATGTTCGGCAAACAAATCACGATAGGTTGGGACGTCCTTTTTCAGAACGACATCGATCTTCTGGAAATGATGAGCCAGATCGGATTTTTCGATCTTGTTATACTGATCCATATTGTCGCCCTTCGTAATCAGATGAAGGGAATAGCGACCAGCCAGGTCATCCAGGACATCATCGACCCCGTCAAACAATTCCAGCGGGCTATCCAGCATGGCTTTGCCCATCATGGTAATTTCATGAATGTCTTCGGCAGATATCTTTTTGTCCGAAATTTCAATGGCGGTTTCGATCATCGACAAGGTGAAACCCTTGATGCCGAAACCGAACAACCGGATGTTGGCTTCTTCGGTATCGTGCAACCGGGCCTGGACACTTTCGTGATCGGCATACTGATCCAGTATTTCAATCAACCGCGACTGGGTATCCTGAAACAGGCTTTCGCAATGCCACAAAGTGTCGTCTGCATCAAAGGCGATGATGTCAAATTTACTCATGTTTCGATCTGGTAAGCGTCAACCTTCTGCAACAAATCTACCTTTGTTGCGGCATCCACAAAGGCACCATTGATTGCGTTTCGGGTAATATCCAGCAATTGCGCAGGTGTGAAACCAAATCCAGCGGCAGCTTGTTCGTATTCGTGGCCAATGGTCGTTGCAAAATAAGGCGGGTCATCTGAATTGAGTGTGACCTTGCAGCCAGCCGCCATCAATTTTGGTAAGGGATGATCGCTGTAGTCCTTGTATACACCCGTGGCGAAATTACTGATTGGGCAACATTCCAGAACGATCCCTTTTTCGGCAATTTCAGCCACCAGATCCGGGTTTTCAATAGCGCGCACACCATGTCCAAGCCGAGTAATCGGCAGATGGTCCATTGCATCGCGTACACTTTGTGCGCCGTCGACCTCGCCCGCGTGGGTCGTACAGGGCAAACCGGCCGCTGCTGCCATATCAAAAGCGGGTCGGAAATCAGCCTGGGTAAAGTCCATCTCATTGCCACCCATGCCAAAGCCAACCACATGGGGATGTAGTTCTGCAACGGTCGCCCGGGCCACATCCACAGCCCGTTCAGGTCCCAGATGACGCACGCAGGTGACGATGATCCGCCCGACAATGCCAAAATCGCGAAAGGCATCATCAATGCCATCTACCATGCCTGTCAGGTGATCGCCGTAAGACATGCCCATGGTGGCGGCGTGATCCGGCGAAGAAAACACCTCGACATATATGGCACCCTCTGCCGCACAGTCACGCAGATATTCATAAGTCACATCGCGATAATCCACAGCCTTGCGCATGGAACTGGACGCCATGTCATAGGTATTGAGGAAATCGGGAAAATCGGTCCAGCGAAAAGTGCCGTCGTCGGTAAACAACGCTTCGGGCAATTCGACATTGTTGCGTTCGGCCATGCGCCGGACCAGATCAGGCGGCGCCGCCCCTTCCAGGTGACAATGGATTTCGGCTTTGGGTATTGATTTCAAGGACGACAAATTACTCACCTTTCAAAGCCCCTGAGAGGCATATCTTCACGGCGTTGCAGCCAGTTGTCTTCCGGATAGTCACAGGCACCATCAACAACATGCAAAGTGTAGGCATGTCGTGAGCGGTCACTTCGATTGCTTTCAGAGGCATGTGGCAAGCGGCCATGCAGGATGACCATGTCACCTTTTTTTGCTTCCAGGGGAATACTGGCCATGACATCAAAATCACTGTCATCAAGCGTATTGGTATCGAACCCGTCACCCTTACGGACAAAGCGGCTGCGCAAGGTTTCGTCGTGACCGCCCGGGATGGCATACAAGCAGCCGTTTTCTTTCGACGCATCGTCGAGTGCAAACCAGAAACCGATAACACTTTGCGGCTCTGTATAAAGATAAGTGCCATCCTGATGCCAGATCACCTTGCCGCCAATACGGGGCGGTTTGAAAATGAACATGGACTGCAGCACACGGGCATCTTTCAAGCCCACTTCCCGCGCGATTGTGGCCAGGCGGGGGCTGTGGGAGAAGGCGTCAAATACCGGATCCAGATCATGCATGGCATGACCGATCTTGTTGATGGCCTCGACCTGGTCGACGAGCAGGTTGCCATCCTCGTCAATTGCTTCTTCTTCCAGAAAACAGCGCACAGTATCGCCGGAGTTGCGAAAATATTCGTCGCGTTTGGCGGCTGGCTGGCTTGAGGCAAAGACACCTGCCTCTGACAAATCAGCCTCTCGCGCAATGCGCCGGGCCCTTTCTGTCAGGGCGTCGCATTCGGCTTCGCTTTTAAAGCCTTCAAGCAACAAGACACCGCAATCGTCCCAGGCCAGCTTCATTTCAGGAGTCAAATGGCCATCACCGGGGGCCGGGAAGCGAACATTCGTGGTCATAATCAGCAAGCCTCCCCGTGTTTCAGGGGCTCGATCTCCAGATGCTGTGCAATGGTCTGCCCCATGTCGGCAAAGCTTTCACGCCGACCAAGTTCGCGAGGTTTGACATCCGGACCGAACATCAAAAAGGAAACGTTTTCGCGGGTATGGTCACTGCCAGGCCAGGTTGGATCGCAGCCATGGTCTGCTGTCATTATGGCCATATCCCCGGCCTTCATCCGGGCTTCAAATTCCGGCAGGCGTTTGTCAATTTTCTCAAGTTCGGCTGCGTAACCGGAGACATTCCGGCGATGTCCGAACAAGCTGTCAAAATCGACAAAATTGACAAACACCAGAGCACCCTCAGGGGCCGTATCAGCTTCGGTTAACATCAGGTCAAACAAACCGTTTGTATCACCAGCCTTGACGGTTCGCGAGACACTGCGCCCGGCAAAAATATCCGAGACCTTGCCGACAGATACAACTTCGCCCCCTGCATTGGCCACATGATCCAGCAGAGTGTTGTCGTGTGGCGGTGTCGTCAGATCACGGCGATTGGCTGTCCGTTTAAAATTGTCAGGTTTGTCCCCGACAAAGGGCCGGGCAATAACACGACCAATAGACCATGGCTCAAGCAGGCGCTGCGCTTCGGCACAAACATCCAGCAAACGCTCAAGACCAAAATGTTCCTCGTGGGCGGCAATCTGAAAAACCGAATCAGCCGAGGTGTAACAGATCGGCTTGCCGGTGCGGATATGCTCTGCCCCAAGTTGTTCGATGATTGTAGTTCCGGACGCATGACAATCGCCAAGAATGCCAGGAAGATCACAGGCAGACACCAGAGCCGAAATCAGATCAGGCGGGAAGCAGGGTTCTGTTTTCGGGAAATAACCCCAGTCATATTCGACCGGCAGTCCGGCGATTTCCCAATGACCGCTTGGCGTGTCCTTGCCAAAACTTTTTTCACCTGCAAAGCCCCAGGCTGAGGTCGGCACCACTGTGGCATCCAGACCCGGCGCGAACTTGCCACTGCTGGCCGCCGCAGCATGTGCAAGACCAAGTCTTGTAAGGTTTGGAATGACCAAAGGGCCTGCGCGCAAACCATCTTTGTTGGCGCGCCCAAGAGCGCAAGCCTCGGCGATATGTCCAAATGTATCAGCGCCGGTATCGCCAAACTTTTCGGCATCGACGGCCCCCCCCAATCCGAGGGAATCCAGCACAAGAATAAAGGCACGGCTCATGCGCCGAATCCTGCAATCCGTTGGTGAACAATAGGCAAGGAATTTGCGTCAGCATCGCCAACCCGGATGGCAGCCCGCAGTTCAGCCTCGGCGGCATCAGCGGCATCTTCGCTAGCGGCATGGATCATGGCCAATGGTTTTTCACTGTTCACTTCATCCCCTGCATGACATACGTCGCTCAGACCCACAGCATAGTCAATGCCATCACTGGCCCGCCGCCGTCCACCGCCCAGGCCAACAACAGCAACACCAACATCGCGTGCATCCATGCCAGTGACATAGCCGGATGTTTCAGCAAAACAAGGCCGCACAACAGGTGCCGTCGGCAGGTAACTTTGTGCCTTGTCCATAAAGTCAGTGGGTCCGCCAAGGGCCGCGACCATTTTTGCAAATACTTCTGCTGCTGCACCCGTTGAGACACTTTGCTCTGCCCGGTTTCGGGCCGCTTCGATGGTGTCATCGATCTTGCCCAGCACCAGCATTTCGGCTGCCAGGGACATCACCACGTCGTGCAAACGACTATCCAGATCACCTTTCAGATAATCCACGGTCTCAGCAACTTCCAGTGCGTTACCAACATGCCGCCCCAGGACCTGATCCATATCCGTAATCAAGGCTGTTGTCGGCAAACCTGCGCCGTTGGCCACGGTGACTATGCTGGTGGCGAGTTCCTGCGCCATTTCCATTTTGGCCGCGAACGCACCCGATCCGGTTTTCACATCCATCACCAGACCCTGCAGTCCCGCTGCCAGTTTCTTGGACAAGATCGATGCGGTGATCAGGGCAATGGATTCAACAGTCGCAGTGACATCGCGAATGCCATAAAACCGCTTGTCCGCAGGGGCAAGGTCAGCGGTTTGACCGATGATGGCGCAACCTGCGTCTGTCACCACTTTGCGAAACAAGGCATTGTCAGGCACGGTCGTATAGCCGGGGATAGAATCCAGTTTATCCAGTGTGCCACCGGTATGACCAAGGCCACGACCGGAAATCATCGGCACATAGCCGCCACATGCTGCAACAACAGGTCCCAGCATCAAACTGACCTTGTCGCCGACGCCACCTGTTGAATGCTTGTCGAGAATAGGACCGGGTAAATCCAGGTCCGTCCAGTCCAGCACGGTGCCAGATTGCATCATTTCCCGCGTCAGGATAACGCGTTCGTCCATGGACATACCCTGAAAAAAGACCGCCATGGCGAAGGCCGCAATTTGTCCTTCGGAAATGCTTTCGTCGGTCAGGCCCTTGACCATAAAAACAATTTCTTCTTCGTCGAGGCTGGCACCGTCGCGCTTTCTGCGAATGATTTCCTGAGGCAACATGACTTCACCCGTTTCCGTAATTTTCCAGGAACCCGGTCAACAAAACCTGCACATCATTTGCTGCTTTTGCGGCCATGGTCATGGTCTGTTCGTGACTGAGTTTTACGTCGCTCATGCCAGCAGCCAGATTTGTGATGATCGACAGGGCGGCAACCCGCATGCCAACGTGACGGGCAAGGATAACCTCCGGTACGGTCGACATGCCCACCGCACTTGCACCCATAATTTGCGACATCCGAATTTCTGCAGGCGTCTCGAAATGCGGACCGCAAAACCACATATAAGTGCCTTCGGCCATGGATACCTCATTGGCTTTGGCAATGTCACGTAAGGCTGTCTGGTGCGCCGGATCATAAGCTTGCGAAAGATCGACGAAGCGGTCATTGCCTTCTTCGCCAAACAACGGGGATTGCCCGGTGAAGGCAATATGGTCTGTGATCATCATCACACTGCCCGGCCCCGCGGCCTCAACCGTGCTGCCTGCCGCATTGGTGACAACCAGGGTTTCACAACCGATATCGTGCAATGTCCGCACCGGGGTCTTCATGGCGTCGGCCTTGCCGGTTTCATAAAAATGCTCACGCCCCTGCATGACGGCAACGGCTGTGCCGCCAACAGCGCCCAACACCAGTTGCCCTGCATGTCCGGCCACACCCGGCTTTGGAAAACCTGGCAAATCAGCGTAGGAGATGGCAATAGGGTCCTGGATTGTTTCAGCAAAGGGGCCAAGACCTGATCCCAGAACCATGCCAACAGCCGGTTTAAATCCAGGTGCCCGTTCGGCAATAACATTGGCAGATAATTCGATATCCGTGCTCACAAGCTTTTATCCCTCGTCATCAGTATTCAGATTTTCCGGGCCAAACGACAACGGTAACAATTCGCCCAGCGTCAGTGTTTTGCGAAGCCCCTCTTCACCACACACATGCACAGGCGTGGTATCGTCGGCAAACTCACGAATGCGCTGACGACAACCGCCACACGGCGTCACCAGACCGTCGCCCCGTCCCATGACCACGACTTCGGCAATGCGACTTTCGCCTGCCATGACCATGGCCGAGATCGCGGATGCCTCGGCACAACAACCTTGTGGGTAGGCTGCATTTTCGACATTACAGCCGGCGTACAAGCCGCCATCAGCACCACGCATAACGGCACCGACCTGGAATTTTGAATAGGGTGCGTAGGCCCGGCCCATTGCGTCCCGGGCCAGGTTGATCATTTTTTCAAGCATTACTAACGTTCCTTGACGTAGGGGACGCCAATGGCTTTTGGCGCGACTGATTTACCGATAAACCCGGCCAACAAGACGACGGTCAGGACATATGGCAGTGCCTGGATCAATTGCACAGGCACTTCGCCAATTCCCGGCACAACAACGCCTTGCAGACGAATAGCGATGGCATCCAGCAAACCAAACATCAGGCAAGCGAGCATGGCTGGTACCGGTCGCCATTTGCCAAATATCATGGCGGCAAGGGCAATATAGCCCTGCCCTGCCGACATTTCCCGCACAAAAGATGCGTTCTGGGCTATGGACAAATAGGCCCCGGCAACACCGGTCAGGCCACCACAGATCAGCAGGCCACGATAGCGTAACCAGGCGACGGAGATTCCCGCTGTATCGACGGCATGAGGGTTCTCACCCACAGCGCGAAGACGCAAGCCAAAGCGTGTGCGATAGACCACCCACCAGGTTGCGGGCACAGCCAGGAAGGCCAGGTAAACAAGAGCATTATGACCACTGAGAAACCCACTATAGAACGTACCGATAATGGGCACGTCGCTCAGCGCTTCCGCGAAGGGCAAATTGATCGGCAGGAACCGGCCATCGGGTGAGACACCGGGAGTCTGACCTCCACGAGAGAACCAAGCAATGCCCATAACCACGGTCAGACCCGACATCAACATGTTCAAGGCAACGCCGCTGACGACCTGGTTGCCATTGTGGGTGATACAGGCGAAGCCATGCAGCATGGCCAGCACCATGGAAAACATGATCGCCGCCATCAGTCCCAGCCAGGCGGAATCCGTAGCGTAGGAAACACTGGCGGCCATAAAGGCACCGCCCAGCATCTTGCCTTCCAGGCTGATGTCGATAATGCCGGAACGTTCTGAAAACAGACCGGCCATGGCACACAGGATCAAGGGCGTTGCCACACGTACAGTCGCGTTGGCGGTCAGGGTGATAAAGACGAAGGCATCTTCCATGATCAGGCCTCCCCTTCTGCACTTATTGAATCAGACGGCACCGGTTTATCGGCAGCCAGAATATTATAGACTTTCGACACCCACGGCACAGACATATAGGCCAATGCACCGGAGAACAGGATCACCAGGCCCTGGATCGTCACCACCATTTCGCGGGTGATCTTGGGCATCTCAAACGCCAGTTCAGCGCCGCCCTGGTAAAGAATACCAAACAACAAGCTGGCGAGGACGATACCGAAGGGATGGTTACGCCCCATCAGGGCAACGGCAATTCCTGTGAAGCCATACCCAAATTGAAAGTTCAGCAATAATTTGTGGTGCACACCCATGATCTCGTTCAGGCCAACAAAACCTGCCAGGCCACCGGAGATGAACATGGCAATCATGATCGTCCGTTTCGGGTCGACGCCACCATAGACGGCGGCTGGTTCATTGTGGCCGACGGCACGAGTTTCGAACCCCCACTTTGTGCGCCAGATAAAGGCCCACAAGGCAATGCAACAGAAGATGGCCCAGAAAACCGTAACGTTGAGAGGCGTCTGCGCGATTTCCATGCCGAACCAGGCAAAGACTTCGCTCATGAAAGGCAGGTGGGACTGCTCGGCAAAGGTGACACTTTGCGGTGACATCTGACCGGGCTTGATCAGCACATTGACCATCAAATAAACCATCAGGGCCGAGGCGATGAAATTGAACATGATCGTGGTAATAACGATGTGGCTGCCACGATAGGCTTGCAGATAAGCCGGTACCGCCGCCCACGCAGCCCCGAACAAGCCGGATGCCAGAATGCAAAGCGGCAGCAAAATCCAGATCGGCAAGGCTGTATCCAGGGCCAACAAACAAAGGCCAACGCCAAGACCACCGATATAGGCCTGGCCTTCACCACCGATATTGAACAAACCGGTATGAAAAGCGATGGCAACCGCGAGGCCGGTAAAGATGAAGTTGGTCATGTAATAAAGCGTGTAGCCAATGCCTTCATCAAATCCCAAAGCACCATAAGCCATGATTTTGACGGCTTCCCACGGATTTTCACCAATGGCAAATATGATCAAGCCGGATACCAGCAAGGCAATGACAATATTAATGACGGGAACAAGTCCGACATCGATCCAGCGTGGCAATGGTTTAACTGGCGAACTGCTCATGCCGACGCTCCGCTAACATTTTCATCACTGGATGGCGTCTCCGAGAAGGCATTGGCCATCATTAGACCGAGCGTCTTTTCGTCTGCCTTGTCACCGGCAACTTCCGCCACAATCCGACCTTCGAACATGACCAGAATACGGTCTGCCAGGGTCATGACCTCATCCAGTTCCACAGATATCAGCAAGACCGCCCCGCCCTTGTCGCGCAGGTCAACCAATTGGCGGTGAATGAATTCGATGGCCCCGATATCGACACCCCGTGTTGGCTGTCCAACCAGCAGGACTTTGGGGTTGCGATCTATTTCACGAGCCAGGATCAGCTTTTGCTGATTGCCACCTGAAAAGTTTGCGGATTTGATATCAGGTGTTGGTGGTCGCACATCAAATTGCTCCATCAGCGATACGCACTGGGTCTTGACGATCTCCGGATCCAGGAACAGACCTTTTTGCAAAGCTTCATCCCGGTGATACCCGAGGATGGACGATTCCCATGCCGGGAAGTCCGTTACCAGTCCCAGTTTTTGCCGATCCTCAGGGACATGGGCGACGCTGAGCTTTCGCACCTCTTCCGGATTGACGGGTGCTGAGGGTGTGACCTCACGATCACCATAGACAATCCGACCTTCATCCAGACCGGTTATACCCGACAAGGCTTCCAGCAATTCGCTTTGACCATTGCCGGAGACTCCTGCAATGCCGACGATTTCACCGGTCTTTACCTCGAAACTCACATTGTCGACCTTGGCGATCCCGTAGGAATCCCGCACCGTCAGATTCTCAACAATCAAGGCTGTTTCACCTGGATTTGCATCTTGTTTTTGCAAGTCCGTGCGCATCTTGCGCCCGACCATAAGTTCCGCCAGTTCGCCTTTATCTGTTTCCGATGTCTTGCGATGGGCGACCATTTGACCATGTCGCATGACCTCGACATTGTCGGTCACATCCATGATTTCGCGTAGTTTGTGGGTGATCAAGACGATCGTGACACCCTGGTCTTTCAGGGCACCCAAAATGCGGAACAATTGTTCCGCTTCCTGCGGCGTCAACACGCCGGTTGGTTCATCCAGAATAAGGATACGGGCTCCACGATAAAGAGCCTTCAGTATCTCAACACGTTGCAATTGGCCCACGGGCAATTCACTGGCCAGGGCGTCAGGGTCCACGTGGAGACCATATTCTGATTCCAGCCGTTCCAGTTCTGCCCGTGCAGCGACCACACTGTCGCGCAACAGGGCACCGCTTTCGGCCCCCATCATGACATTTTCCAGAACCGTGAAGGTATCCACCAACATGAAATGTTGATGCACCATGCCGATACCGGCGGCGATGGCGTCGTTTGAATTTTTGATTTGAACTTGTTTGCCGTCGATCTGGATCGTACCGGCGTCGGCTTCGTAGAAACCGTAGAGAATGCTCATCAAAGTCGATTTACCAGCGCCATTTTCGCCGACGATGCCGTGAATTGTTCCGGCCTCAACCCTGATGGAAACATCCTTGTTGGCTTGCACAAGACCAAAGGCCTTGCTGATGCCCTGAAGTTCGATGGCCACCGGGGGGGAATTGCTCCCCCCCGGCTGAACACCCGCGTCATCGGTGCTGGATGTCATTGCCATCTCCCCCGTCTTAACTTGATCAAGAACAATTGTTCCTGATTACATGTTGCACTTGTTGCCGTCCATGTAATCGTGAACCTTGATTTTGCCTGCAATGATATCCTTGCGAGCAGCTTCAACCTTGTTCTCCATATCGGCAGAGATCAGCGAGCGATTGTGCTTGTCCAATGCCCAGCCAACACCGTCTTCGGCCAGACCCAAAGAGGTGATGCCACCTTTCCAGGTACCATTCTTGGCGTTCATGAAAGTGTTGTAGGCAGCCACGTCGACACGCTTGATCATGGATGTCAGCATGGTGCCCGGGTGCAGATGGTTCTGGTTGCTGTCAACGCCGATGGCAAATTTGCCAGCGTCTTTAGCCGCCTGATAAACACCCACGCCGGTACCACCAGCAGCCGCAAACACGACGTCCGCACCTTGTGCAAACTGGCCTTTGGTCAATTCACCACCACGACCCGGATCGTTCCAGGCTGAAGGTGTTGTACCGGTCATGTTCTGAATAACCTTGACGCTTGAATTGGCATGCTTGGCACCTTGCAGATAGCCGCAACCAAAACGACGGATCAAGGGGATATCCATGCCGCCAACAAATCCGACAGTGCCGGTCTTGGACTTCATGGCTGCAATCATGCCAACCAGGAACGAGCCTTCATGTTCCTTGAACAAAATGGCGTTGACGTTCGGTGCAATGACAAATCCATCAATGATGGCGAACTGGCCATTGGGATATTCACCAGCGACTTTTTTCACAGCGTCAGACTGGGCGAAACCAATACCCAAAACGATGTCGGAGCCACGCTTGGCCATGCGACGGATCGCCTGTTCACGTTGAGCTTCGTTGGTGACTTCAAATTCACGATATTTGATGCCGGTTTCTTTTTTGAATTTTTCAACGCCGTTGTAAACGCCTTCGTTGAAAGATTTGTCGAACTTGCCGCCCATGTCGAAAACGACAGAAGGTTTGATGTCCGCCGCAGATGCCGAGAACGATGCCAGCAATACAGCAGCCGCACTCGCGGTTTTCAAAAAGTGTTTCATTTAGGTCTTCCTCCCGGATAGTTTATAACAGAGGCATTCATGATTTGTGGAAAATGCCGGCCCCGTCGGTCATTCCCCATAGGGTATCCATATATTCTTTACTTGTGTTGAGCGTCTTAAATATTCTCTACCTTCGGCCTGCGCGAGATCGTACCAGTTTCGCGCCTGCCCGTTATTCACCCAGGTCTGCTTCAGGTCGTGGGCCGAAGCCCTTTCAACCATTTCACTTCCCTTAGTGGAACCTGCATACCAGACGGCGTCAACCTCTTCGTGTTCAGCCAGTGTTTTTGCAAGATCATCGCGTGCGCCGGTCACAATGTTCACAACACCACCTGGAACGTCGGAGGTTTCCATAATCTGGTAAAAATCTGTGGCCACCAGCGGATGAGCCGGTGACGGGATAACAACAACCCTGTTGCCCATGGCAATGGCGGGGGCCAGCATCGAAATAAAGGCCAGCAATGGCGCTTCGTCCGGACATACCAGACCCATCACGCCAAGGGGTTCGTTCATGGCCATAGCCACACCGCGCAAGGGTGGCGAATGCACAGCCCCATCATATTTGTCCGCCCAGGCGCCATAAGTAAATAATCGTTCAACAGCAGTGTCGACTTCCCTTGTGGCATTTTTAAGGCTGGCACCGGTCATGGCGCGAATACGGTCGCGGAATTCATCGGCACGGGCCGACAGGTTTTCTGCAATGTAGTAAACAACCTGGGCCCGGTTATGGGTACTGGCGGCACTCCAGGCCGTGGCCTTGCGAGCGGCTTCAACGGCATTGCGAATATCCTTGCGGTTGCCGTCTCCAACAACACCGAGGACAGAACCATCGGCACCCTGTACAGGTAAACTGTAGCCACCGTCAGGCCGGGCCTGTTTGCCACCAACATAGAATTTTGCTGTGCGATCAATGGCCGGCATGCCATCCGATGTTTTGGTTTTTGCAGGCAGGGCCGTCATCTTTTCAGTAACAGCAGCGGGCGCAGCAACTGGCTTCATATATTCATACATACCCTCGCGGCCACCTTCGCGGCCAAAGCCACTGTCGCGATAGCCGCCAAAGCCGACACCGGCATCAAACTGATTGGTGCAATTTACCCAGACAACGCCAGCCTTGATTTTGGGCGAGACATCGAGGGCGAGATTGATATTCTCACTCCAGACACTGGCGGCCAGGCCATAGTTGGTATCATTCGCCAGGGCCACAGCTTCAACCGGCGTGCGGAAGGTCATGGCGACCAGGACGGGTCCAAAAATTTCCTCACGGGCGACAGTTGAAGAAGGCTCGACCCCCGTCAGCAAAGTTGGCGGATAAAAGCAGCCTTTCTTCGGCATGCCTTCATCGGCTTGCCAAAGTTCGGCCCCTTCATCGACACCTGCCTCGACCAGGGCTGCAATGCGCTTTTTCTGGATCGGATCCACGATGGCACCCATGTCCATGGTCTTGTCCAGCGGATCACCGACTCTGAGCGTCGCCATGCGTGCACGCAATTTGGTCAGGAAACGATCAGCTATGCCTTCCTGCACCAAAAGCCGCGATCCGGCGCAACAGACCTGGCCCTGGTTAAACCAGATTGCATCAACAACACCTTCAACAGCACTGTCCAGATCGGCATCTTCGAAAACAATAAAGGGTGATTTACCACCCAGCTCCAGCGACAGTTTTTTGCCACTGCCAGCGGTGATTTCACGAATTCTACGCCCTACGCCTGTTGATCCGGTAAAGGCGATCTTGTCGACACCTTTGTGTTCGACGATCAGCTCACCTGTAGCGCCGTCGCCGGTCACAATATTCACCACACCAGCGGGCAATCCGGCTTCTTCGCAGATTTCTGCAAACAACAAGGCAGTCAGTGAGGTATATTCAGCGGGCTTCATCACCACGGTATTACCAGCCGCCAATGCCGGTGCAATTTTCCAGGCCAGCATCAGCAGCGGGAAATTCCACGGGATGACCTGACCAACAACGCCGACGGCTTGTTGATCGGGAAATTCAGCCTTCATCAACTGTGCCCAGCCAGCATGATGATAGAAATGCCGGGCCACCAAAGGCACATCGATGTCGCGGGTTTCGCGTACCGTCTTGCCATTGTCCAGGGTTTCAACCACGGCCAGCAAGCGCGAATGTTTTTGCACTAACCGCGCCAGGGCATAAAGATAGCGTGCCCGGGCATGGCCACTCAGATCAGCCCACGGCGCTTGAGCTTTGCGCGCAGCCTTGACCGCAGCGTCTATGTCAGCTTTGCCAGCCTGGGACAGGGTTCCCAGTTTCTTGCCATCAGCTGGATTATGCGTGGCAAAGGATTTGCCGGATTTCGCCGCACGCCATTTGCCACCAATAAACAGCTTGAACCCGGCCTTGTGGGTGGCAAGCCAGGCATCAGCCTGGTTGCGCGCCTCAGGGGCTGGCCCGTATTCCATGCTGTCGAGGATTTCCAGAACACTCACGTTATTAATCCCCTCATGCCATTGGCTGGCGATAAGTAGCGGCGTAGCGGCCACTGGCATTGTGATCAAGCTGTCGTTCAATATCGCCGAGCAAACTGGAAGCGCCAAAGCGAAACAACTCAGGCTCCAGCCAGTCGCGGCCCAGTTCTTCTTTAATAAGTGCAAGATAGGCCATGGCATCTTTGGCGGTGCTGACACCCCCGGCAGGTTTGTAGCCGATTTTCACACCGGTGCGTTCGTAATAGTCGCGGATCATCCTGATCATGACCAGGCTGACAGGCAACGTTGCATTGACGCCTTCCTTGCCGGTCGAGGTCTTGATGAAATCAGCGCCCGCCATCATGCATACAGCAGACGCCTTTGCCACATTGCGCAACGTCACCAGGTCACCGGTCCCCAGAATGGTTTTCATGTGGGCTTCACCACAGGCTTCGCGGAAAGCGCAAACTTCCTTGTACAGTGCTTTCCAGTTCCCGGTCAGGACGTTTCCGCGGGTGATGACGATGTCGATTTCCACGGCTCCTGCCCGCACTGATGCCTTTATTTCGCGCAGCTTGGTGTCCATGGGTGAAAGTCCGGCGGGAAAACCTGTCGAAACTGCTGCAACGGGAATATCGGTACCTTCCAGGGCCGCGACCGCTGTTGGCACCATGGCGTGATAGACACAGACGGCACCGGTTGTCAGGTCAAGATCGCCTGCACCCAGTTGATCCAGAACATCCTGGCGTACGGGTTGTTTTGCCTTGGCGCACAATCGGCGCACTCGCCCCGGCGTGTCGTCCCCCGCAAGGGTCGTCAGATCAATACAGGATATGGCTTTTAACAACCACGCTGCCTGCCAGGCTTTCTTGACGGTGCGCCTGCCCCCCAGAGATGAAGTCCGGCGTTCAACCGCACTGCGATTGACGCGCAGGCTTTCAACCCAATCCAGGTCCAGAGCAGTGCCCGGATTGCGATCTGGTTCAATAACCTGCGGTGTTGTTCGGGACCTGTTGGCCGCCTTCAAGGGTTTGAGTTGTCCGATCTTCGCACTCATCCGGCCTGCCTTTTCAGATTGTCTTGCGCCTGCAACTTGCTGGAAATATGCCGGGCAGAGCGTTCGCCGAGAATCAGGTCCGTAATAATGCCGGTGTTCAAGGCACCCATCACGGCGTCGCCCTTGGAATCTCCGCCGACGACGGCGACGACCGGACGTCCCTTGAGATCATCAATGTGTAGACCAACAGAATGTTCATTAACTTCCGAGTTGACGGGCACGCCATCAGCGTCAACGAAACTGCCCATGACATCGCCAACGGCCCCCAGACCGCGTAGTTCCTTCCATTCTTCCTCCGACACCATGCCGACCTGACGCACATGGGCGTCTCCCTCAAGGGTGCCAACACCAATGACATATATATCCGCCTGCCGGGCCAGATCGAGCAAGTCCTGGACGCTGGAGTGGGTTAACAAGGTCTGCTTTTCCTTGACGCTGCCAGCGATATAGGGAACCGGTAGAAAATAGCCTTCCCCCCCGGTTTTTTCGACCAGTTTGTGCACAACATCATAGGGGTTGGCTGACAGGTTTCGGGTCAAACTGCCGGATACGGATACAAACTTGATATCGGGGCGGCTGATGGTCGGTAAATTCTGGACCATGGCGGCCAGGGAGCGTCCTTTGCCAACACCGATCATCGCCGGGCCGGACTGTTCGATTAATCCATGCAAATATCTGGCTGCCGAAGCTCCTACTGCGGTGAAAGATGTGCCTGGCTGGCTGTTGCCTTCGTCATCCAGATCGGGTGCGACGTGACAGGAGCGCAAACCAAATGACCGGGCCAGTTCGGTTTCCAGTTCAAGACATTCTTCCGGTGCACCTTCGATGAAGACTTTGACCAGCCCCTGATCCAGAGCCTGGGCAATCAAACGATGGGCTTTTGCCGGTGAAACTTGCAGACGAGCAGCTATTTCACTTTGGGTGTGACCGCCGATATAGGACAACCAGGCTGCCCGCGCAGCCAGTCCCAGATCCTGATCCGTATTATCCCGTTTTTTGCCAGCCACGCCTCTGTTACTGTCGTGAAAACAGTCCCTGTTGTGATTTTTTTTATTTAATGCAAATTTTTTCAACAATGGTCGGAAAATAGATTATTGTCAAGAAATTGAGTCAGCCTTCGGGCACGCCTTTTCAGGAAAATCATGTCGAAAAAATCTCTGTCCCTGCGTCTGTCCTTATACTATCTGGCGCTTTTTCTGATCGTGGGGACTTTTGTGCCTTATCTGCCGATTTGGATGGGGGGGCGCGGCCTCAGCAATGAACAAATCGGGCTGGTGCTGGCTGTTGCCCTGTGGGCAAAAATTCCCGTTGGCCTGTTCATGACCGGAGAAACAGATCAGTCCGGCAAACGTCGGCGTTCTCTCATTTTGATAGCGCTGATCTCACTGGTTGCCTTTATTGCCATGGATTATGCCAACAGTTTCGTCAGCATACTGCTGGTCTGGCTGGTGGTCGGGACTTTGCTGACGACAGCCATGCCTATTGCCGACAGTCTTTCAATATTGGCGTCAAACAGGCATGGCGTTCGCTATGGCATCATTCGTCGCTGGGGGTCCATCGCCTTTATCATTGCCTCGGTCGCGGGGGGCTGGTACCTCAAAGGTCGAGCCAGCGACGAAGTCTTGTTCTTGCTGATCGGCGGAGCTGTGATCCTGGTCGGGGCAACCTTTTTGATGCCGGATTTGCGGACCGAGCCACGTGGTCGCAAACGACCGGCACTTTTGGACGTTCTTAAATCACCCAACTTCCTGATATTCGTCATCACAGCTGCCTTGTTGCAGTCCAGTCATGCCGGACTCTATGGCTTCGCATCGCGTCACTGGATTGATGCCGGTATTGATGAGAATACCGTCGGGCTTTTGTGGGCTGAGGGTGTCGTCGCCGAAGTTATCATATTTTCGGCGGGTGGTTTTCTGGTGGCCAAACTGGGGCCTGCCCGCATGCTAATGCTGGCAGGTCTGGCCGGACTGGTGCGCTGGGGAATTCTCAGTCTGAGCACAGATTTGAATGTTCTGATCGCCATTCAGGCATTACACGGTCTGACATTCTCCTGCACCCACATCGCTGCCTTTGCCTTTGTCATGCAAAATATACCCGAAGAACAATCAGGCTCTGCGCAAGGACTATTCGATAGCCTGGCCATGGGCCTGTTTTTTGGCCTCTCTATGGCTGCCGCTGGCTGGATCTATGAACGCGCCACCAGCGACGCCTTTGTGTTGATGATGGTCCTCAGCCTCGCAGGATTCGTCGGCGCCACGTGGTTATATATGCGAACCAGGCAAATCCGATAGAACCCTGACTACAAAATCCGGCTTTCCTTGCTCTGCCAATATTTGTCCTTCAGCGCGCGTTTGTACAATTTCCCCGTCGGCAAGCGCGGTAGTTCATCCTCAAAATCAACTGATCTTGGACATTTCTGGTGCGACAGATTTTCCCGGCACCAGGCAATCAGTTCGTTGGCCAGTTGTTCTCCCGGCACCTGACCGGGCATGACCTGGACAACCGCTTTGACTTCCTCCCCCATTTCCTCGTTGGGTACGCCGAACACTGCCGCGTCAGCAATTTTGGGATGGGTGATCAACAGGTTTTCACATTCCTGGGGGTAAATGTTCACGCCACCCGATACGATCATGAAAGTGGAACGATCCGTCAGAAAAAGAAAATTGTCGTCGTCCAGATAGCCGACGTCGCCGACCGTGCAATATACACCATCCGCCGAACGCGATTCGGCAGTGCGCTCAGGGTCGTTAAAATACTCAAAATCATCCTCTGCCTTGAACCAGACCCCGCCTGGTGTACCACTCGGACAAGGCTGCATGTCGTCATCCAGAATATACATATCCCCAAGGATCAGTTTACCAACTGTCCCTTTGCGCACCAGCCAGTCTTCGCTGTTACAGGCGGTGAAACCCAGGCCTTCGCTGGCACCATAATATTCGTGGATAATGGGCCCCCACCAGTCAATCATTTGCTCCTTGACCTGAACCGGACACGGGGCAGCTGCATGAATAATGGTTTCCAGACTGGAAATGTCATAGGCCAAACGGACGTCGTCAGGCATTTTCAACATGCGCGAAAACATGGTCGGGACCAGCTGACTGTGGGTGACCCGATATTTCTGGACCAGAGCCAGATAGGCCTCCGGATCGAATTTCTCCATGATGATCACCGTTCCGCCCATGCGCAGGGTCAGACTGATCGAGGCATAGGGTGCCGCATGATAAATCGGGGCTGGCGACAGATAGATCATGCCTTCTCTGTATTGCCAGAGGTCCAGCAAAAACCGGGTCCGGGGCAGCACTGTAGCAGGATCAACATCTGGTACAGGTCGCATTATGCCTTTGGGTTTACCTGTCGTGCCAGATGAATACAGCATGGCTGTTCCCATGCTTTCATCGGCAACAGGTGTATCCGGAAACGATGCAACGACATCGGCAAGGTTGACAACAGTTTCGCTGTCACCAGGGCCGTCGACGATCACACACAGGTGGACGTCCGGGCACATCTCAAGGGCAGCCAGGGCAACATCCCGACGGGCCTGAGAAGTGATCAATATCTTGCTTTCGCTGTTGTTGACGATGTACGCCACTTCTTCTGCGGTCAGATAAGAATTGACGGTGGTATAATAAAGGCCAGTACGCTCACCGGCTCCCAACGCTTCGGGGTAATATTTGTTGTTTTCCATAAAGATGGAATAGTGGTCATCCCGCTTCATGCCCTGGTCACGCAATAGCCAGGCGAGTTTGTTCGTTCGTGCTTCAAATTCCCCATAAGTTACGGTTTCGCCACTTTCAGCCATGATGAAAGCCGGTTTATCGCGGTTTTGCCTAAGGTATTTACCTGGATACATGTTGTCCTCCTGCTTTATCCTTAGTGAAAAGCGGGAGAGACAACAATACCGGAACCGAACATCAGCCCTGGTTGCGCCAATATAGCGCATTGACCTTTCCCCTCAGTCAGTTATCTACTGCATCCCATTGTTTGGTTGTTGGTGAATCCTTAATGTCAGGCCGTTTTCGGCTTGAGGTCAATAATAGCCAGGACACAGGATGGCCGACGCATATACCCAGGACAAACAGGTCGCTCTCCTGTTCAAATCCCTGCCTTTCGCACTTTTTGCGACTCTGGCGATCACGGCTGTGATATTTGTCGTTTTTCGCCACGCAGTTCCCTTTGATAATCTGGTTTTCTGGTGCGCTGCGAACACAGCGCTGACAGTTGGCAGGGCCGGAATTTATCTGGCCTATAGGAAAAGCCCGACGGCACATTCCAATAGCCGCTATTGGCTGATGCTGTTCGTTTCAACCCTGTTCCTTCACTCGTTGCTTTACAGCTCTTCAAACCTGCTGATTTATCCGCAAGGAGAACAAGCTGACAAGGTACTGTTCATACTTGTCATTACTGGCATTGCTTCCGGAGGTGCCTTCAGCCTCGCGGCCCATCTCCCATCCGTTATCATCTTCGTCACGGCCATGTTGCTGCCCCTGGCAATCCGATTCACATCTGATGGCACCTTGCCGATTGCCTTTGCGCCCATGACCTTGGTTTATGGCGGTTTGCTCATCAGCACTTCCCGCGATCTGACCCACTTCATTACCCGCAGTCTGGAACTGCAAACACAGAACGAAGCTATTATCGAAGATTTGCGGAGCTCGGAATCCGCCTTGAAAGACGCCAGGGATGTCGCCGAAGCAGCGAACAAGGCGAAATCCGAATTTCTTGCCAATATGAGCCACGAACTGCGCACACCCCTGAATGCTATTCTGGGCTTTTCCGAAGTCCTGCAAAAAAAGGATTATATCGCGCTGGGCGATGACAGATTCCGGGAATATGCCACCGATATCAATCAGTCAGGAACCCATTTGCTGGGTCTGATCGATGACGTTCTCGATCTGTCAAAAATTGAAGCGCATCAGTATGCCCTGAAAGAAGAAATCGTGAACGTCAATTCATCGATTTCCTCAAGTTTGCGTATGATCCGCGATCGGGCAGCACGTAAAAACATCACGCTGACAGAAACATTGGATGACGGTTCACCGGCGATCTTTGGTGATCAAAGAGCCTTCCGTCAAATCATTTTGAACCTTCTGTCAAACGCCGTAAAATTCACACCTGAAGGTGGCACGATCACGATAACCTCGTCCTCCGAAATTAATCGTGAGGTCACTATTCGCGTCAGTGATACCGGTATCGGCATCAAGTCACGTGATATGAATCTGATCATGGAACCCTTTGGCCAGGCAGAATCGTCTGACAGCAAGGAATACGAAGGGACCGGTTTGGGACTGCCCCTGGCAAACCGTTTGGCGGAGCTACAACATGGATCACTTGCACTTGAAAGTGATGTCGGCGTCGGCACGAATGTTACAGTGACTTTTCCGGCCATGATCCAGGCCTGAAGCTTTGACACTCAACGTCAATCTCTGAACGCTTTAGTCTTCTGCTGCCGCCGCTTCTTCCCTTTGCCGCGCCAGTGCTTCGCGGTGGGTAATGAAAATGGTGCTGGCAAATATGATCGCGGCCCCAATCCAGGTCAGGGCATCACTGGTCTGGCCGAAGATCAACCAGCCCACACCTGCCGTCGTTGGTAACCGCAAAAAATCATAGGGCTGTGTCGCCGTTGCATCACCAGCCTGTAGAGCCTTTACGATGCCATACATGTTCAGGTTCGACGTTATAGCGATCAACACCAGAAAGAAAAATTGCTCAGCCGTTGGCCATTGCCAATAGAGCAGCGCCGGAATAAATGACAGCGGTACAGATATCAGGGCCAGCGACGCAACCAGCAATTCAGGTGAATCAGTTCGGGTCAAAACCTTGCCGCAAAGAACCACACCGGCAAAAGTAAGAGCGGAAATCAGGACAAGAAGTGCCGGCCAGCTGACCATCTCTGCGCCTGGCCGCAAAATAACCAGCATACCGACAAAACCGATGATCAAAGCAATCCAGCGCTGAAAGCCTGCTTTTTCCTTCAGAAAGAGGATTGCGCCAATAACCGTAAACAAAGGCGTTGTGAAACTCAGGGCTGTCGCTTCATCAAGCGGCATCAGCATAATCGCCGACATCAGACACACGCTGGAGACAATCAGGAAAAGGGCGCGAATAACGTGAAGCCCGGCACGGCTGGTTTTCAACCCTTCAACACCGACCTTGATGAACCATGGCAGGAAGACCAGCATGCCAAAAACAAAGCGCCAGAACGATATTACAAAAACATTCAGATCTTCGCCGGTGTGGCGGACAAGTCCCATCAGTGTTCCGAAAGCCACAGCTGTAACCGTCATCCAGAATGCTATGCGCAATGCAGGTGAAAAACCGGAACTACTCACGCACGTATACTCGACTGCATCATGGTTCGCCTTGTTTGTGGAAATATTACAGGGAGCCGCCCTGATTGTGGGAAACCTGGGAAACCTGGGAAACCTGGGAAACCTGGGAAACCTGGGAAACCTGGGAAACCTGGG
>JABILA010000005.1 GCA_018654745.1 Alphaproteobacteria bacterium | reverse complement strand
TGGCTGTTGTCGAATTTCCGTCTAGCCAAAACTTTGGATACCCTGCGGCATCAAATGATCCTGTCCAAATATGACAACAATCTTCCATCCCGAATGCAATTGGCCCGGTCTCGTTAACCTTCGAATAGAAGCGCGTTTGACCGTCACTGGCCATTGAAGGTTTTATTTTGAAAGAATGTCCCGGACTGACGGCCATTATCTTTTCCGTTCAAACATTTGCACCAAATTGCACAGGCGAAACCATCTTGTTCTATCTATTCCTTCTCTACTACTTTATCTCAGGGAGATGATCGTGGCACGCACTGCGTGGCACCCTATACTCTTAGTATAGGTATTGTTCCAGTCTATTTAACTCCAGTCTATTTCACTCCAGTCTTATAGATTGTCACTATTCTAGACTTCCAATAATCGTCACCGCTCCATGATTTTCAATGATTGTCACATATGCATTAATTTACGATTTTCCGCCCACTCAATAATAGCATGTTGGTATTGCAATCCTGAGACCTATTTGGCTTCATCGCTCTTTCCATACGGATAAGCAGATTTCTTTTCTTGTCCGATCACTTTCATACCCTTCATAATTGGATCGTACATATCCCATGGCGTCGTGTTTGCTTTCAAAAGGTCTAGGTCCAAACTCACCCAAAGCAACTTGGGCTCTCTGGGACTTAGTCTCATTTGTCTGATATCGACGAATTCACATTTCCGAAGACGAGGTAATGCACGATTTTTCATTTCGGCATCGGTCAATCCAGCCTCACGCGCCCAATTCGAACGCGACATGGCCACCCATTCTTTTCCGTGCCTATGTAACTTGCGTTTGGAAAAGTTCCAGCGGTATTGAATACGATACAAAAGTATTCCCGCTGCGATGTCCCCATCTGCATGGTTCCTAGAAATCGCAAATGCGCCCGGCGAACCCCAATCCTTTCCAGAGAAATTTTTCTTTTGCATTAATGGCTCCCAATATCGTCAATATTGTCCCGGTGCGTCCCAAGCCACTGGTCAAACTCGTGAATATCGATAAGAATTTTGCGACCAACTCGTATGATCGCGCAATCGAGCCCGTTCCCTGCTAATAGCTCTCCGGTGCTGCTTTGGCGGTCTTTGGCATTGAAAATCATGTGCCTCAATGCTGGCACTGTAAGCCAATCATATTTAGGCATCTCAGGCAGTTGCCTGACTGTCACATAGCGCGTGCCGTGCATCTGATAATCCATTTCATTCTCTCCGTCTCACAGTGAAAGATGAAGAGAACCTATGACAGTCGAACGAAAGAGTAATGTCAGGAATAAATGGGATAGCTCATTTTTCAGACAGCTTTTTTCCGATAGCCCGTATGTCGGGTTTGTTTGCTTCTGATGTCTGGTTCAATCTTGGGCGTCCCTTCTTCCGGGGACCTAACCCTGTCAGCCACTTCCGAATTGTTTCTTTTGGTACCCACTGAAGAGTGTTTTTGGAAAAGAATTGGGGTAGGCCAACCAGGTCTTTCGCAATTTTTGACGATGGTCTATCGGGATAGTCCAGCCATATTAATTTCGCAGCGGCAATGTATATCTCTTTTGGGTCGGGGAGAACGTTGGACATACCGAAATGCCCGTGAGCGGCATCGTAAATGTGCCTCACAGGAGGTGAAACCAAGTGCCCTCTTTCTTCAAGGTGACGCATTATGGTACCAGGCGAGAAACGGGGGCTGGAATCATCTCCAGCTATTTGGTAAAGGCGATTTCTACCGAATTCCTTTTTTAGCCAGTAGAAAGTCCTGCTTACTGGCGCAACAGAGTTCTCCTCAAGCGCAATTGGATTTGCGATCGGGTTGATGCTGTGAACCAAATGTGCCGCTTCTTCCAGCGACCAAGTTGATTGCAAAACGAGTGAAACAAGCTTGTCGTCATTAACCATTATTTTGCCCGAACATCTTGCTATTCATGTGTTCCACAACGCTGGCTTGGTGATCGTCGCTCAGGTGAGCATACCTTTTGACCATGTCGTAGGTCTTGTGCCCAAGGACGGCAGCGATTTGGGGGAGGGTTGCGCCGTTCATGGCGAGATAGCTGGCAGCAGTGTGGCGGAGGTCATGGAAACGAAAGTTTGACAGCTTGGCGCGCTCTACGGCGGTATACCAAGAAGTCTTGATATCAACCGGTTTCTCCGGGTTGTTGGAGGCAAACACATAGGGCGACTGGTTGCTCTTGGTCTCCGAAAGCTCAGTTACAAGTCCTTGGGCTTTACCAGTCAACGCGACGACGCGGATTTCATCGTTCTTGGTTTCGCGCAAGGTTATCCTTCCGTTAGGCAGGTCTATTGCTTCCCACTTGAGGGTCTGGACTTCACCACGCCGCATCCCAGTGGAAAGGGCCAGTATCACAATGGTGTGGAGATACGGGCTGTCACTGACTTCACATGCTTTCAGCAGAGCCTTTAGCTCATCTTCATTGAGGTAACGGTCGCGACCACGGGGCTCCTTCATTTTGGAAACGTCACGCATCGGTGAGTCAGGGAGCCAACGAAGTTCACGAACCGCGATTGTCAGCACATGGCTGAAAGCAGCCAGATACCTATTGACGCTTCCAGGTGACATTGGTTTTTTGCGACGGGTCTCAGTTTTGGAAAGTTTGTTGCGGAGTTCCGCAATCAGGTCGGGCGTCAAGTCAGCCAACGTCAAACTGCCTATTTCATCTCGCCACCAGTTCAGCTGATGTTTCTGATCGCTGCCACCCTTGGCCTTGTGAGGCAGGTAGTCATCCTTATAGCGGTCGATCAGTTCGGTGACGGTTCGTCGTTTGGCTTGAGCAACGTTTCGGTATCGGCGTTCTTCAATAGCAGACTCAGTGGATTGAGCCCACTTTTTGGCGTCTGTCTTGCGCGCGAACGTAGCGGTCTGTATCGGGAAACCCTTCTTGCGGACCTGCACCCGATAACTGACCTTGCCGTCGCTGGTTTCACGTCTTTCAATATAGGCCAATGCCCTACCCCTTCCCTTGATCCTCCATGATCGCGAATTGGCGTGGTTTGTCCCTGAATATTAACACGAAGTGCACCATGAGTGCACCATGAAAGATTTACACCTGAAATTGAAATTCCAGATACGCTGTAATACACTGATTTTATTGAAGAAAAATGGTGCCGCAGGGGGGAATTGAACCTCCGACCTACTGATTACGAATC
>JABILA010000091.1 GCA_018654745.1 Alphaproteobacteria bacterium | reverse complement strand
GCCAAAATCCTTGGTTTCATCGCCATGGTGCTGGCCGCGATCAACATCTTCGGCGGCTTCGTCGTTACCCAGCGCATGCTGGCCATGTTTAAAAAGAAGTAGGTCAGTATCATGTCAGCAAATTTAACGGCAATTGCCTATCTCATTTCCTCGGTGCTGTTCGTGATGGCGCTGCGGGGTTTATCCTCACCTGAAAGTTCCCGCAAGGGCAACATGTTCGGCATGATCGGTATGGCCATCGCCGTACTGACCACGATCATGAGTCCGGGCGTTTTATCCTACGAATGGGTCATTGGTGCCTTGGTCATTGGCGGAACCATCGGTACCGTTGTTGCCCGCAAGATCGAAATGACAGCCATGCCGCAGCTTGTGGCATTTTTCCACAGTCTGGTCGGCCTGGCAGCGGTCCTCGTGGCCGGTGCCGCCCTGATGAATCCTGGTGCATTCGGTATTGCCGATGCAGCGGGTAACATCTTTGTGGCCTCGCGCATTGAAATGGCGCTGGGTGTGGCCATTGGTGCCATCACATTCACCGGCTCCATCGTCGCCTTCACTAAATTACAGGGCCTTGTCTCCGGCAACCCGGTCACTTTCCCGGGCCAGCACATGCTGAACCTGGCAGGTGGTGTGGGTATTGTTGCAGGCATCGCCATGTTTGCCATGAACGGCTCTCAGGAGACATTCTGGCTGGTGACAGCCCTGTGTATTGTCATGGGCGTGCTGATCATTATCCCCATCGGCGGCGCTGATATGCCGGTTGTGGTTTCCATGCTGAATTCCTACTCAGGCTGGGCCGCAGCAGGCATTGGTTTCACCCTGCAAAACTCGGCCCTGATTGTGACTGGTGCCCTCGTGGGCTCCTCCGGAGCGATCCTGAGTTACATCATGTGTAAAGCCATGAACCGCTCTTTCTTCAGCGTTATCCTGGGCGGCTTTGGTGGCGACGCTGCAGCCGCTTCGGTCGACAAAGGCGAGCGTCCACACAAGGCTGGATCAGCCGATGATGCGGCCTTCATCATGAAAAATGCCGGTTCAGTAATTATTGTGCCGGGTTATGGCCTTGCTGTCGCCCAGGCCCAGCATGCTGTCCGTGAAATGGCCGATGCCCTGAAAGCAGAAGGTGTCAGGGTTCGTTATGCAGTGCATCCCGTCGCCGGTCGCATGCCCGGTCACATGAACGTGCTGCTGGCCGAAGCCAATGTATCCTATGACGACGTCTTCGAACTGGAAGAAATCAATTCCGAATTTGCTTCCAGTGATGTGGCCTTTGTCATCGGTGCCAACGACGTCACCAACCCGGCCGCTAAAACGGACCCACAAAGCCCGATCTTTGGCATGCCGATCCTCGACGTCGACCGGGCGCAAACTGTGTTGTTCGTGAAACGATCCCTGTCCGCCGGTTATGCCGGAATCGATAATGATCTGTTTTATGCTGACAACACCATGATGCTGTTTGCCGACGCCAAGAAGATGGTCGACGACATCGTCAAGGCGCTGTGACGCTTAAGCAAAATATCTGATCAAAGGGTCGCATCTCAGGGTGCGGCCCTTTTTTTGGCACCCGATGCCAGTCCCTCACGCCGTCATGCCGGACTTGATCCGGCATCCATGCCTATGCCTTGAGAGCAGCGCTTGATCCAGAAGCATAGACCCCGCATCAAGGGCGGGGTGACAAGTTGATATTATGCCAATGCTGGCACGCCAGCATATCCCGGACACACTGGACCTGCATGCCATTCCTCGCCATATTAGCGCCATGAGCATTCTGAAAATTGCCCGTATGGGCCATCCGGTGTTGCGGGAAGTTGCTGACGAGGTCGCAGACCCCAATGACCCGGAAGTCCAGCGCCTGATCGATAACATGATCGAGACCATGTACGATGCGCAAGGCCAGGGCCTGGCGGCACCACAGGTTTACGAATCCGTCCGTCTGGTGGTCTATTTGCCGCCATCCGAAGACGACGATGAGCGTGATCCCCGTATCCTGATTAATCCTGTGATCACCGCCATTGGCGAAGAAATTATACCGGGCTGGGAGGGCTGTTTGTCAGTCCCTGGCCTGCGCGGGATGGTGCCCCGACACAATTACATTCACCTGACGGCGCTGGACGACAACGGCGACGCCATCGACGAAGATATCAGTGGCCACCATGCCCGTGTGGTGCAGCATGAATGCGATCACCTGGACGGCGTGCTGTATACCCAGCGCATGAGCAACATGGCCAGCCTGATATTCGAAAGCGAAATGCCGCACATCTTCGCGGCACATCAGGCCGAAGAAGAGGCAAGTGACACGGCAAGCGAAGAAGAGGAGGCTGACGCATGAACACAACAAGTGACGACGCCAAAACCCGGTCAGAATTGCTGCAGGCTGCCCTCGATCACGTGCCTTTTGATGGCTGGAGCAAGCTGTCCATGGACCGGGCCAATGATGACCTGAAATTGCCCCCAGGCACCGTACACAGATTGTTCCCGCGCGGCCCGCGAGAGTTACTGACTTATTCCAGCCAATGCGCAGATCAACAGATGCTGGAGGGATTGAGCGCGACGGACCTTGGGTCCTTGAAGATCCGCGAACGCATTGCCCTGGCCGTCAAATTACGCCTCCAGGCCGATGTGCCTCACCGCGAAGCTGTAGCGCGTGCCGCCACCTGGCTGGCTCTGCCTGGTCACCACGTCACTGCAGGGCGCCTTCTGTATGCCACTGTCGACAACATGTGGCACGGCATCGGCGATACATCGGTGGATTTCAATTTCTATTCCAAACGTGCCTTGTTGGCTGGCGTAGTCTCGTCAACGGTCCTGTTCTGGCTGCAGGATGAAAGCGATGATTTCAGTGCCACCTGGGCCTTTCTGGACCGTCGCATCGAAGACGTCATGAAAATCCAGAAGACCAAGGCACAGTTGGGAAATTTAGTCGAGAAACTGCCATTTATTGGACGATTAATGAACGCGGCGTCGATGTCACATTAGCCGTTGGAAAT
Source organism: Alphaproteobacteria bacterium (assembly GCA_018654745.1). Classification (GTDB taxonomy): domain Bacteria; phylum Pseudomonadota; class Alphaproteobacteria; order UBA2966; family UBA2966; genus JABILA01. Next base: position 33,922 of record JABILA010000091.1, on the reverse strand, counting down.
TTTTAGCCCCTGCACGCCATCAGTCAAGAATGCGACTTTCTCCAATTTTCAGGATCCATGCCGTTTCATAGTCATACCCATTTTTATCGGCGACTTGCCGAAACCGTTTCGGCGGATCCTCAAATGCTTCGTCGCTTAGTCGTATTGTTCCCCAATGCATGGCAATGATCGTCCTGGCGCGGAGGTCAAGTCCGATCCTGACTGCTTCCGCAGGATTTACATGATTGAACTTCATTCGTCTGCGTGGTTCGTAGACACCAATGGGCAGAAGCGCATAGTCCACTGGCCCAATTTCCTGACCGATTTTTGAATAGACTGGCCCATAAGCTGTGTCACTGGAAAAATAGATCCGCTTGCTACTGTTTTCCAAAACGTAGCTAGCCCAGAGCGCTGCGTTACGGTCAAACAAACCGCGACCCGAATTGTGAATGGCAGGGACCGCGGTTACGGTGATGCCCTCAACCTCTGTCGTGGCATACCAGTCGAGTTCCGTTACCAGGGTGTACCCTCTCTCAGTGAAAAAGGCCCCCATGCCAAGAGGTACGATGACGTGGATTTCAGTCTTTCCCGTCAACGCTTCGATAGTTTTGGCATCAAGGTGGTCATAGTGGTTGTGGGATACAATGAGGATATCTATTTGCGGCAATTCCCCGATGGACAATGCCGGGGGCGTTGCGCGCTTCGGCCCGAATGGCGGCATCCCGGTGGCGTAGTCGGTTAGAAATGGGTCGGTCAGGATCGTCTTACCACCAAGATGGATAAGAAAGCTTGCATGTCCCAACCAGGTCAAGGCGTTCTTTCCTTTGATTTTCGCCCGACCTGTTCTGACTTTCTCGGGCGAAAGCACATAATCTGGCGACAAAACCGGTGCGTAACCGGTGATACCTTCCATGATCCGATCGGTGTAGCCGGAGATGGTCTCTTTTAAGCTGCCAGTGTATATCAAACTTCCGGGAGGATTGCGGAAGCCATTGGTGACATGGTGATAAGGTGTTCCTTCGATATGAGGACTTGCGGCCTCACATCCGCCAGGAACAGTCAAGATAAACATCAGAAGCAGTCTGCTGATCTTGATATTCCATCGCGTATTTCCCATCAAGATCGGCTTCCAACGAAACATCCGCTAAACCCTCAACAACATATTTGGCACCTAGAGCGTTTCCGGGTTTCACGGAAACGCAGCGTTGCCTCAAGCCCCTTGGTATGAGCCAACAAGCGAAGTAATAGCGATTCCGTTTAGACCGGAATCGCCCTGACTATTATATGGTAGGCCCCAACAGATCTTCAACCGACGCAAGAACAACATGTGATACGTGGCTGCTTGCAAGACTGTTCCCCGGATTTGAAAAAGCCTGGGCCTTTCTGAACCATCGCAACGAAGTCGTCATCAAAATCCAGAAGACCAAAGCGCAGTTGGGCAACCTCGCCGAGAAACTTCCGTTTGTTGGACGTTTTTCTGAATGCGGCATCAACGCAGCACTAGCGGCAAAAATCAGATTTTCATCAACCCATGATCAGAAAGAACTCGTCTGGTTTCCAAGGGACCTTTTGTAACATATGCCTGGAAACCAAATTCCCTCGCGGCATCAACGTTGATAACGTTATCATCGACAAAAAAAACGGCTTCCGGCGCACAATCGAATGCACTGGCAACGTATTGGAACGCCTCAATATCCGGTTTTACAAGGCCAATTTCAAAGGACAAGAAATGGTGCTCAAACTTTTTGTGAACAATTTGATTGCAAGGTTGCGACCAATGAACTTCGTTTGTGTTTGAAAAACACCCCACCTGTAGATGCTCCGCGACATCGTCAACCAACTCCAGAGCCCCCTCAAACAGCCCTCCTGGCAAGTTACAAAACAAGGCAAGAAAACCACTTTCATCAATTGGCAGATCATGGGACTTGATCATTTGTCGGGCAAATTCGTCAATCGAGCATTGCCCCCTATCAAAAGCCTTGGTTGCAGGGCAATGAAGCCAACGCCGCCAAAACGCCTGTTCGTCGGCATCACCAGTTAACTGCAACCAGACGTCAATATCCGATAACCGGATGAGGATGCCACCAACATCAAAAAGTACGACTTCAATGTGACGCGCAGATGCCATGCGCTAAAGTGACGGTTCTTCCTGAATTGCGGCGGATTGTTCGGCGCGGAAATCGTCGACGGCTTTGGCGACTTTCTCATCCGACAAACCCAGAATGGCTGCGGCCAGCAAAGCAGAATTCACCGCACCAGCGCGACCCACAGCCAGGGCACCAACCGGAATTCCAGCTGGCATTTGCAGGATTGAAAACACCGCATCCAGACTGGCGACCTTGGCATTTTCCATGGGCACACCCAGCACAGGCAGAGTGGTCTGGGCCGCGATGACACCAGGCAGTGCTGCTGACATTCCCGCAGCTGCAATCACAACCTTGATCCCGCGGTCTTTTGCCGATTTGCTCCAGGCTTCGACCCGATCCGGGGTCCGGTGCGCGGACATGACTTTCGCTTCGTGCGGAATACCCAGTTTCTCAAGCGTATCGGCCGCGTTCTTCATGATGGGCCAGTCGGAGTTGGAACCCATAATAATCCCGACCACGGGGTTGGTATCAGCGGTCATCAGTTACTTCCTTATAGATTTGTACATTTGATGATGATTGTTGATTGTCAGGCGATAATATCCGGCAACAAGGCATTTTCGATCTTGGCGATATTGTCTTTCAGGCCGAGCTTCTTTTTCTTCAAACGTTGAATCCGGATGACATCTGCCCGCCCCGAAGACATCAACGCCTCAATTGCTTCGTCCAGATCGCGGTGGGCCAGGCGCAACTCTTCCAGGCGCTGGCGCAATTCTTCATTTTCACTGCTATCCACGTATCTGAACCTGTCTGATTACACTTAAAAAGCTGCTTTGCCTGATGAAAAGCCACAATAGAACGAAAGCGTTCCGGGTGATATCTCTCCGGCTGCGTTTAATGCTGATACCGCACCGCCCGTTTTCGTCAAAACCGCAAGTACTTTAGCAGATGACATAAAAAATCTCACCGCAGAACACGCACCTAAAGCAATGATTTTCGGGACTCTTTCAGAATGCGAACAAATGACGCAGCATAAGCCTTGTTTTCTTATGTGACAGGACCGACATGAATATGGTTAAATAAATTGTATTCAACTGCATCTGGAGGGTTATCGAATGGATTCTGAGGTTCAACTCGAACTACTGGCCAACGAACGGAAAGCATTGAAACAAGCGATAAGAGATGAGGAACATCGACCTCACCCCGATGATTTGGTCATACATGACCTCAAACGACAAAAGCTTGCGCTGAAAGATCAAATTCACGAACTCGAAACGCATCACTGAATATAAAAATGGCCAGGGTGATTCCGATTGAACGGAAACGCCCCGGCCTTTTTTGTAGTTTTGCCATTTTGCCGTTTAGTACTTTGATTTTCCAGCGTACTGGGAATTTCAAACGTTCTGAGAATTTCAAGCGTTCTGAACTGCTTCGCGTAATTTGAATTTCTGAATTTTGCCTGTCGATGTTTTCGGCAGTGGCCCGAATACAACGTGCCGCGGACATTTGTAGTGCGCCATGTTGTCCCGACAATGATCGATGATTTCCTTTTCGGTCGGGGTCTGACCTTCTTTCAATTCCACAAATGCACAGGGTGTTTCGCCCCATTTGTCATCCTGTTTGGCAACAACGGCGGCGGCCTCCACCGCAGGATGTCCGTACAATACGTCTTCGACTTCAATCGAAGAGATATTTTCGCCACCTGAGATAATGATATCCTTGGATCGATCACGGATTTGCAAATAGCCATCGGGCTGAATGACACCCAGGTCTCCGGAATGGAACCAGTCCCCGGCCAATGTGGCCTCGGTCGTCGCAGGATTTTTCAAATAACCCTTCATGACGATATTACCCTGGAACATAACCTCACCCATGGTTTCACCATCGTGGGGAACGGGCTGCATGGTCTCAGGGTTCATCACTGTCATGCCCTGCAATACATGGTAGCGCACGCCCTGACGGGATTTAAGCTGGGCCTGTTCTTCATCCGAACGGGCGTTCCAGTCGTCATGCCAGGCACAGACCACAGCCGGACCATAGGTTTCCGTCAGGCCATAAACATGCGTGACATCAAAGCCTTCCCGCTTCATACCTGCCAGTACCGAAGCTGGCGGCGGGGCTGCAGCTGTCATGACATTGACGGCGTGATCAAATGGCTTTTTTTCCTCGTCTGTCACATTGATCACAAAGGACAGCACAATCGGCGCACCGCAAAAATGGGTCACCTTGTGTTCATCAATGGCCTTGTAAATGTTGGCACCGTTTACTTTACGCAAACAAACGCTGGTCCCGGCAATGGCTGCCAGGGTCCAGGGAAAACACCAGCCATTGCAGTGGAACATGGGCAGGGTCCAGAGATAAACCGGATGGTGCGGCATGCTCCAGGAAACGACATTGCCCATGGCATTGAGATAGGCCCCGCGGTGGTGATAAACAACGCCCTTCGGGTCGCCCGTGGTGCCTGAGGTATAATTCAGACTGATGGCCTGCCACTCGTCTGCGGGCATGGCCCAGGGAAATGTCTCATCGCCTTCGGCCAGGAAAGCCTCAAAATCCATTTCGCCCAACAACTTGCCACTGTCGGCGGTGTGTTCAGCCATGGGATCGTTAATGTCAATCAGAACAGGTTTGACCTTGCACAAGGTCAGCGCTTTTTCCACCGTCGGCGAAAATTCGCTATCCGTAATCAGCACCTTTGCTTCCGCATGGTCCAGAATGAACGCAATATTTTCCGCATCCAGACGAACATTCAGGGCATTCAGAACAGCCCCGGTAATCGGCACCCCAAAATGACATTCAAAGGTTTCCGGGGAATTCGCCCCCATGACTGCAACTGTATCCCCGTATCCGATACCCCGTTTTGTCAGGGCTGATGCCAGACGTTGTGTCCGCGCAAATGTTTCTGCCCATGTCCGCCGCAAGGGACCATGGATAATGGCGATGTGATCGGGGTAAACGGCGGCAGCACGCTCGATAAATCCCAGCGGAGACAACTGCGCGTAATTGGCAGCAGTCTTATCCAGACCGGTTTCGTAGGCATTCGTCATCAAGGGTTCTCCGGGCATCAGGGTTTGTTCCAGGGAGAGAAAAAACTAGCGGACGTGACCTGCGGGAGCAAGGTCCGAGACGGTTTACAGAGCCAATCCATCCCACACCAGTTTGGCACCGACAATCGCCAGAAACACGTAACAGGTTTCGTAAAATATTGTGGGTGAAATCTTGTCCCGCAACCAGATTCCCAACCAGACCCCGATGGGCGCAAGCGGCATCAGCACCAGGGATGTCATCAGGTTGCCAGCTTCAAGCTGTCCCAGCCACCAGTATGGCAACAATTTGGCATAGTTAACGGCGGTAAAAAACACAACTGTGGTGCCCACAAACAAGGCCCGGTCCAGGCGCTGGGGCAATAGATAGACGGACATCGGCGGGCCACCGGCATGGGCCACAAAACTGGTAAAACCTGCGACGGCAGACCAGAACCCTCCCTTGATGACACTTGTGCCTGCAGGTTCGGCCTGCCGCCGACCGACCCAGTGATCAAGGGCAAATATCAGGGCAATGGAGCCGATCAACAGGCGGATGGCCTGTTCGTTCATATAGTCAAACATCAGCGTGCCAACGACGATCCCGATAACGGCCGCTGGGACCATGATCTTCATGTTGGGCAGGTCCCAGGAGCGCCGATAATTCCAGATGCCAACGGCATCCATGACGCACAAAATAGGCAACATCACACCCGCAGCCTGCACAGGCGATACCACCAACGCCATGGCCGGAACCGCCAGCACGCCCAGGCCGGAGCCAAAACCACCTTTCGAGATGCCAGTAACAAGAACCGCCGGAACGGCAATAATGTAGAACAAGGTTATGTCGATCATGGATGGAAAGCGTTCCTGACGAAATTCAAACCGGCGCTATGGGAGATTTGTTGGCCACATACACCAAAATCATCGCAACAATTCCGGCACAAAGATAGGCCAGTATGAATGGCACAATTGTTTGCTCATAAAACTGACCCCAGAAAATCGAAGCCCCGACCGCAACAAGGCTGGAAAGGGAGAACATGAGGGATGAGCCCAATCCTGCGACGCGCCCCAGAGACTGCATCCCCATGCTGTTGATATTTCCAAACAACAAACCGATACAGCCGAAGGACGCTAAAAACAGGGACATGAAAAGCCAGAACGGCGGCACCCCTTCATAGACAAAGGCCACGATCCAGAATACCGCATTCACAGATGTCATCAAAAACAGGCCCAGCATGCAGAGACGATACATGCCATAGCGCATAACAAGCTTGCCGTTCAGGTAAGATGAAAGGCCAATAGGCAAGGCGAGGATCGCAAAATAGAGTGGAAAATCGTCTTCTATGCCATAGAGTTCAAAAAACATGGTCGGCGCGAAGCTGAGATAAACCAGAGTCCCGGAAAAAATAAGGCCAGAGGACACGGCGCAGGCAATAACACGTCGATGCGTAAATATTGCCAGGGCATTTCGTATCAATATCGGACCCGAGAGCGGTAACCTGTCTTTGACAGCCAGTGTTTCCGGTTGACGCAGTCCCATCCAGAACATCAAGCCAATTGCCATAATCAGATAGGCCAGAAAGATACTCTCCCAACCAAAAGTATTTGCGATCAATTGCCCCACAGCCGGCGCAATCATTGGCACAAGGATGAATGTCATCATGACGAAGGACATTATCCGTGCCATGGCTTCACCTTCGTATAAATCACGGATCACGGCCCGGGTTATTACCTTGGATCCGGAAACACCCACGCCCTGAATAAACCGCCCGACCAACATCTGTTCCATGGTCGGTGCCGTCATGGCGACAATGGTCCCGGCACAGAAAATAGCCAAACCTCCTGCCAGGGTCTTTTTTCGACCTATGGCATCTGAAATGGCACCAACTGTCAGTTCGCCAAAAACCATGCCAAAGAAAAACAGGGATATCAGATATTGGGTGTCAGATGTCTCGGCGAGGCCGTATTCAAGACTGATCTGGCGAAAGGCCGGCAAAATGCCATCGATGCTGAATGACGTCAAAGAAATCAATGACGAGCAAAGAAGAACAAACTCAGTCGTTTTGAGAGGACGAAGGGGCATTTGCAGTACGATGATATGTGAGGAACGAAATAACCGGGTAAGATAGTTATAACGGCAGTACAAAGTGCTTCAGCGTTTTTTCGAAGATTACGGCTCCCGCATACAAAAGGAAAAGCCCGTTGAATTCAATCCGCTTCCGCCCTGCGCGTGATGAAGAATGCCCTGCCCTGTCCGACATGATGCTGAGATCAAAGGCCCATTGGGACTATGATGCGGATTTCATCGAAGCCTGTCGCACAGACCTGACGATTACGCCGGACTGGCTAAGGGAGAATGCTGGCTTTGTTGCCGAACGAGAGAACACAGTCGTTGGTTTCTTCGGAATCAGTACTGAGGGTGAGACAGCCCATGTCGAACATTTTTTTGTTGAACGTGATGCCATAGGCCACGGAGTTGGCAAAGTCATGTGGACCGAGTATTTGCGCCAGGCCCGACTGCGTAAAGCCAGGCGAATAGAAATCGAGGCAGAGCCGCACGCGGAAGCCTTTTACCGACACATGGGCGCCGTCACTATTGGCCAGTGCCCTTCCACCGTTTTTGCCGGGCGCATGTTGCCGCTGATGGAAGTAACGCTGACGCCCCTTGTCTGAGCACCTGGATACCACGGATTTTGTAGACAAAAGCCTATTTGTCGCACTTGAATTCGTTAACGCCGCTTGAAACTGCAGGCCCGGTGCATAACAATTGTGCCTTCGCAAAAACCGCCAGGAGAAGACCATGTCCAGCAGCTATGAAGAAGTATATGCCGATTGGCAAAAAGACCCGGAAGCCTGGTGGGCAAAAGCCGCGGAGGATGTGCGCTGGACCAAAAAATGGGACCACGTCCTGACCAATCCACGGGAGAATTTCTACAACTGGTTTGAAGGCGCGGAGTTGAATACCTGCTTCAATGCCGTTGATCGCCATGTCGAAGAAGGCCGCGCTGATCAGTTGGCACTGATTTACGACAGCCCGATTACCGGTAAGCAAAGAAAATTTACCTACGCCGAACTGCAAAAGAAGGTTGCCAAATTTGCTGGTGTGTTGCGGGGTCTTGGCGTCGAAAAAGGTGACCGGGTTATCATCTATATGCCGATGGTGCCACAAGCTGTTATTGCCATCCTCGCCACCAGCCGGATCGGTGCTGTGCATTCTGTCGTCTTTGGCGGTTTCGCGGCCAACGAACTGGCCACCCGCATTAACGACGCCACACCCAAGGTCATCGTGTCTGGCAGCTGTGGGATCGAGCCTGGCCGTATCGTCGAATATAAACCCTTGCTGGATGCTGCCATTGATACCGCAGTCCACAAGCCGGATGCCTGCGTGATCCTGCAGCGCTCGGAGTTGACGGCCGATCTGATTGAAGGGCGTGACGTCGACTGGAAAGACGCCATGGACAGCGCCACACCGGTTGATGAATGCGTGCCTGTAAAGGCGACGGACCCTCTGTATATCCTCTACACCTCAGGCACCACCGGCGAGCCCAAGGGCGTTGTACATGACAATGGTGGCCACGCCGTGGCCCTTAAATGGACCATGTCAAATATCTATGGTGTTGAGCCTGGTGAAGTCTACTGGGCAGCATCGGATCTTGGCTGGGCCGTGGGTCACAGCTACATCGTCTATGCGCCTTTGTTCCATGGCTGTACGTCAATCCTGTTTGAGGGCAAACCCATTGGCACGCCGGATGCCGGTGTGTTCTGGCGGGTCATTTCCGAACACAATGTAAGTGTGTTGTTCACAGCACCAACTGCTTTCCGGGCCATTCGGGGCAATGATCCCAAGGGTGAATTCCTGAAAAAATACGACCTGTCAAAATTCAAAATGCTCTTCCTCGCGGGCGAACGTGCAGACCCTGCAACCCTGGAGTGGGCCGAGGATATGCTGGGCGTGCCGGTCATCGATCACTGGTGGCAGACCGAAACCTCGTGGCCGATTGCGTCAAACTTTGCGGGTCTGGGTCTGTTGCCGGTCAAACACGGATCACCTTGCAAGGCTGTCCCAGGTTACAACGTGAAAATTGTCGACGAAAACTGCATCGAAGTTGCCGCCAACGAAAGCGGGGCTGTGGTCGTTGAGTTACCGCTCCCACCAGGTTGCCTGCCAACCTTGTGGCAGAAAGACCAGCGTTATGTCGAAAGCTATTTAACAGAATTTCCCGGTCATTATCAGACCGGCGATGCAGGATACAAGGACGAAGACGGCTACATCTATATCATGAGCCGCACTGACGACATCATCAACGTCGCCGGTCATCGCCTGTCGACGGGCGGGATCGAAGAAGTTCTCGCCGGGCACAAGGACGTGGCGGAATGTGCGGTATGTGGTGTCGCAGACAAACTGAAGGGCCAGTTACCTATCGGCCTGGTGGTTCTGAACGCGGGGGTCAATCGCCCGGACGCAGAAATCATCGCTGAACTGGCCACCCGGGTGCGTGAAACCATCGGCCCGGTAGCAGCCTACAAATTATCGATTGTCGTCAAACGCCTGCCCAAAACGCGGTCCGGTAAAATTCTGCGCGGCACCATGCGCAAGATCGCCGACAGCGTGGAATACAAGCTACCGGCAACGATTGACGACCCGGTTATTCTGGATGAGATCACTGAAGCTTTGAAAGCCAACGGCTATGCAGAAACTTCTGTCAGGCCTGAAGGATAAATCTTTCGAGGCTGAATAACAAAAAAGGGCGGGAGATAACACTCCCGCCCTTTTTCTGTTTTGACTGATCGATTATTCGCTATCGCTCGCTGCTGGTGCCTTACCGAAGACGTCATCGGCGGTAAGTTCAGGCTCAGCTGCAGGCGCTGCAGCTGGAGCATCAGCGAAACCGGCGGGCAATTCAGGCTCATCCGGCTCGTCGCGATTACCACGGATCAGATGCGCAAATGGTGAGGCATTTTCGATCGGAGATTCTTTCTTCTCCAGCGGCGGCAAGCCAGCCTTCGCACGTTCCTTGGCCTCGCGTTTTTCCTTGGTGGCCTGACGACGACGGGCCTTGGTAACAGATTCGTCGAGCTCCCCCTGGGTACACATGCCAAGGGTCACGGGATCGTTTGGCTTGATGTTCGAAATGTTCCAGTGGGTCCGTTCCCGGACAGAAGCGATTGTCGGCTTGGTGGTGCCGACAAGACGACCGACCTGGGCATCAGACAATTCCGGATGATAGCGGATCAGCCACATAATCGCCGCAGGACGTTCCTGGCGCTTGGTCACAGGCGTATATTTTGGCCCCTTTGTACGCAAGGCAGGCCTTGGCACGCTGGTGCTGATATTCATTGTCAGGCTGGCGGCATCGTCGCCAACACAGCGGTCAATTTCTTCGCGGGTCAACTGACTGTTGGCAATGGGGTCTGCCCCCTGGATGCCTATCGCCACTTCCTCATCTGCAATTCCTTTGACTTCCAGGGAATGCAATCCGCAAAATTCACCGATCTGGTCAAATGACAGAGCAGTATTTTCAACCAGCCAGACAGCTGTGGCCTTGGGCATCATTGGCAAAGACATAATATTTCTCCTTCGCGGAATTTTCACTCCGCAGCCAGGTCAGTCACCCGGCAATTATTGGTCTTAAGAAAACTGGGAATGTGCGAAACCAACGATAACGCACGATGAGCAGCATATAGAGGGTTTTGCGCAAAAGGTCAAAGAAACTCACACATCCCGGCTGTAAATATCGATAAATACGAAATTTAGCTTACCTGAAGGACGATTTTCCCGATGTGATCACCATCTTCCATCATTTGATGGGCCTTGGCGGCCTCGTTCAGCGGGAAAGTCGCATGCATCACCGGCTTGACCCGACCAGCCTCAACCAGGGGCCATACAGTTCGACGCAAGCCATCCGCAATTTTTGCCTTGGCATCAACAGATTGTGGCCGCAATGTCGAACCCGTTACCGTCAGGCGTTTCATCATGATCGGCACCAGGGATACTTCCATTTTAGGTCCCGACAAAAAGGCTATTTGCACCAGACGACCTTCTGTTCTCAGCGCCGAGAGATTTCGATTGAAATAGTCACCGCCAACCATATCCAGGATCAGGTCAACACCTTCTCCGTCTGTCAAATCGCGCAGCACCGCAACATAGTCTTTTTCGCGGTAATTGATGGCGCGCTCAGCACCGAGGTCTTCGCAAACCTTGCATTTTTCCTGTGTACCAGCCGTGGTGAAAACACGCGCACCAAGCACATTTGCCAGCTGGATGGCCGTTGTTCCGATCCCCGATGATCCCCCATGAACCAGAAACCGCTCTCCGGCCTGCAGACCACCCCGGTCAAAGACATTGGTCCAGACCGTGAAAAATGTCTCTGGCATGGCACCGGCTTCCAGCAAACTGATGCCTGCAGGGATCGGCAAGGCATGAGCGGCCGGTGTGACACAATATTCCGCATAACCACCGCCTGGTGTGAGAGCGCAAACCTCGTCACCCACTTTCCATTCACTGACACCGGAACCAATAGCGGCCACTGTCCCTGAAACTTCAAGGCCCGGCAGGTCTGAGGCTCCGGGAGGTGGCGCATAGTTGCCCTGGCGTTGCGCCACATCCGGGCGATTGACACCAGCGGCTACAACCTTGATCAGGATTTCCCCAAGCCCGGGCTCTGGCACCGGGCGAGAAGCCGTCACAAGGACATCTGGCGCACCTGGCTCGGAAATTTCGATGACTTTCATTGTGTCTGGTAAAGCGGGGGCTGTCTCGGTCATCAAGGCGATCCTCTGGATAAATCTGTTGTTGCCCATCTGAACGTTGCACAGAGGGGCTTGCAAGTATTGAGCGTTTCAAGTTCTATTTGAAACACTGGTGCCCTGAAAATAAGGCAAGGCAATAGAATTCAGGGCCAAAAAGATATCGATAATATCAAAATTGCCCTGGAGTGCATCGATAGAGACATTCAGGACAAGCGAGGGAGACTAACATGGACACGGATGACCTGGAACCACCGGAGCGCCCCAAAGAACGCCCGGACCTGGAAACCATGTCCATTGAAGCCCTGGGTGTACGCATCGAAGAACTGGAAACTGAAATAGCACTCATTCGTGAGGTGATTTCAAACAAGGAACAAGCGCGCTCCAGCGCAGACAGTTTTTTCAAAAGCTGAGAGCTGAAAACGTCCTAATTTGCAGCGTAGGTTGCAACCGACATCAGAATTTCAGCAACCTCTTCCTGTGCATCGACATCGAATTTCATGCCGAACAAGGGTGGTCGGGCCCAGACAATTTCACAATCGATTGCCTGGAAATCACCGATTACAAGTTTGATGGTGTCTCCCCTGTTCAGGGGTTTGTCGGAAATGATTTTGGCGCCGCCAATGGACAAGTTTTGCATGCTGCAGGCGAACAGCTCCCCGCCCATCTGCAGTTTCGCAGACAGGGATACATCCCTGCGTTCGGCGCGTTTAACATGATCAGTGGCCACCACTGCCCCCATGCAAAAATCAAATCTATCAAACTATACCGTGAATATCAGGTTTGAAGGCTACGCATGTCAAGGTAGTGGAACGCCCGCTGCCTTGAAAAGTTTTTTCTGTCGGGCAGCCAGTTTCCCTGGATCAAAGCCTGCGATCAGTTCATGAAATGTCCGATGCCAGTTAATTTCGGCTTTCAAATGCAGGAAAACACCGCCTAGTCCAATTGCCGCCCGGTCCATGAACACAAATTCACGCGGCGGTGTTACCCCGCCTTGCTCCCGCAGTCGCCGGGCAACCTCGGCGGCAACATCCTTTCCGTACACACCACCGGCATCAAATTCCTGTATTTGACGCGGTCGGTCTTCGAGCAACGGGGCATAAACAAATTCAGCCCACAGGTTCAGCGTATCAATGACATCCCTGGAAAGATCAACAAATCCCCAGGTCTCGTAGGCATGCACGGCCAGGGCTTCGTCTTTTGTTTCCAGCGCCCGATATAGATCGATGACACCGCCGATAAATTTAGGCTCAAAACTGCGTACACAGCCAAAGTCCAGAAGATTGATCGATAAATCATCGCGGACAGAATAGTTCCCCAGGTGCGGGTCAGCATGGATGACGCCGCCCTGATAAAAAGGAACATACCAGGCACGGAACATGTTCAGGGCCAGTGTGTTGCGGACTTCCAGATCAGCTTCCTTGTAGGTCAGCAAAGGTTGCCCGTCGACCCATCCCATGGTCAGCAACCGGTCTGTCGAAAGGTCGGGATACGCCTGGGGCACGTGCACCTGATCTTCGTCTGCCAACAATTGACGATACAAGGCCATGTGTCGGCCTTCCAGATCATAATCCAGCTCTTCACGCAGACGGGCTGCAATCTCGCTGTGGATTTGCGACGTGTCGATGGATGGATCATAGCGCCGGTATATGGAAAAAATCAGCTTGAGCTGCCCAAGATCTGCTTCTACGGCAGCCGACATATCCGGATATTGCAGCTTGCAGGCGAGATCGCGACCATCCACCGCTGTGGCATGGTGGACCTGACCAAGGGATGCGGCGGCAGAAGCTGTCTTTTCAAAGTCGCTGAAATGTGACTGCCAGTCAGAGCCGAGTTCTGAAGACATGCGACGTTTGACAAAGGGCCATCCCATGGACGGCGCGTTGGATTGTAGCTGCGTCAGTTCGGCGACATATTCATCTGGCAAGGCTTCCGGGATGGTCGACATGATCTGGGCGACTTTCATCAAGGGACCCTTCAGTCCCCCCAGGGCTTCGCGCAAGGCAGAGGCATGTTTCGCCCGGTCCAGTGGCAGGCCGAGAACACGTTCACCGGCGAGACGCGCCGCCAGGCCACCGACCTTGCCAGACACACGCGCGTATCTGCGCACGCGCCCACCCAGTGAATTTTTCTCGTCTCCCGACACGATTCGGTTTTCCTATCCGGCTGCCTCGTCTGCAGCCTCCAACTGGTCGATTAAATCGCTGATCATGCCCAGACCCCGTCCCCAGAATTCTGGATCGGATGCATCAAGACCAAATGGTGCCAGCAATTCCTTGTGTTGCAGGGTGCCCCCTGCACGCAACATGTCAAAGTATTTCTCCTGGAATCCGGCTTCTGCATCCTGATAAACGGCGTACAGGGAATTCACCAGGCAGTCGCCAAAGGCATAGGCATAGACATAAAATGGCGAGTGAATGAAGTGCGGAATGTAGCACCAGAAATGCTTGTAATTATCATCGAAATTCAGGACAGGCCCGAGACTTTCGCTTTGCACAGCCATCCAGATTTCGCCCAGTTGATCCGGTGTCAGTTCACCTGATTTTCGTTCGGCGTGCACGCGTTTTTCAAACTCATAAAAAGCGATCTGGCGAACAACAGTGTTGAGCATGTCTTCAACCTTGTTGGCCAGCATAATCCGTCGACGTGCCGGATCGTCTTCGTTGTTGAGCATGGCCCGGAAGGTCAGTTGCTCGCCGAATACGCTGGCCGTTTCGGCCAGGGTCAGGGGCGTGTCTGCCATCAAGGCACCCTGGGCACCGGCCAATATCTGGTGCACACCATGACCGAGCTCGTGTGCCAGGGTCATGACATCACGGGACTTGCCCTGATAGTTCAGCATCAGATAGGGATGCGCACCCGGTACTGTCGGATGGGCAAAGGCACCCGACGCCTTGCCTGGACGCACCGGTACATCAATCCACTCATTGTCAAAGAACCGTTTCCCCAGATCAGCCAGCTCAGGCGAAAAGGCACGATAGGCATTCAGCACCGTATCAACGGCTTCTGGCCAGGTGACCAGCTTGTCATCGTCTTCTGGCAAAGGCGCATTGCGATCCCAGTAATCCAGTTTGTCGCCATTGCCCATCCATTTCGCCTTGAGGCTGTAATAGCGGTGCGACAATTTTGGATAGGCGTCTTGCACAGCCTGACTGAGGGCATCAACCACCTTGCCTTCGACCTGGTTTGCCAAATGACGACTGTCGGCAGGGTCCGCAAAACTGCGCCACCGGTCTTCAATGTCCTTGTCTTTGACGAGCGTGTTGGTAATCAGCGAAAACAGTTTAACATTTTGAGCAAAAACAGCGCCAAGACTCTCAGTCGCTTTCTTGCGCGTATCGCGGTTCTTGTCCGACAGTAAATGCAGGATTTCTTCGGACGACAACATCTTGTCATCGAAGGGGAATTTCAGACCAGCCATTGTTTCGTCAAACAAACGCACCCACGAAGACCGTCCGGCAACTTCCTTTTCATGCAACAGCTTTTCGATTTCATCATCCAGCTGATGTGGCCGGAACGAGCGAACATCCCTGATCCAGGGCTGATAGCGAGCCAATTTTTCTGACGAAGCGTAGAGCCCTTGCAAGGCGTCATCTTCCAGCCTGTTCAGCTCGAGCGTGAAGAACAACAAATCTGTCGTCACATCGTTGAGTTTTTCCTGCATATTCTGAAAAAACTGGCCAATTTCTGTGTCCGACATATCGGTCGCATAGGTCAAAAAGGCAAAGCTTCCAATGCGCCCGATTGTTTCCTGCATGGTTTCGTATGACTGGACAGCACCGGCCAGTTCATCGCCGCTTAGCGTCGCCAGTTTGCCGGAAAATTTGCTATTAAACTCTGTTGCCCTGGCCGCTACATCCTTGAGCGCATCCGCAAGTTCGGACGAATCTCGTCCAGGATAAAGATCCGTCAGGTCCCAGCCCGGGAGATCAGTTAACTCGGTAGCGACGTCGGCAGTACTCATTTGATCTGGTCCTTGATCTGGAAATTTGGCATGGGAGAACAAAAGGTTCTCCCCGGAACATGATGATGATATGGGCGCGAATGGTACAATCGCCAAGCCCGCGACGGATCAGCCCGTTAAAAAATTACCGTGGGCAGCTGCAACCGGCTTCAAGGGATTATCCTGCCAGGCTTCAACGCGCACATTGGCCACCCGGCGGCCCCGTTTGGTCAAAACCGCCTTGGCCCATGTTGTTTTTGGTCCCGCAGAACGCAGATAATCGATTGAAATATCGATCGTTTTTGGCAGTTGTTCGATATCCAGTTCCCAGATCAGGGTCACGAGCGCGACTGATTCAAGAAAGGCACCGACAACGCCGCCATGGATTGCAGGCAACAATGGATTGCCCACCAGCTTCTCGTCAAACGGCATGCTGCAATGTAACTCATCTTCAATCGTCGACATTTGCAAACCGAGATAGACCGCATAGGGATACGCCGTTGCCATCAACTCCGGATCACCCTCGGCCTTGGCGTGCCGGATAATTTCTACCAGCGAACTCATGACTGGGAGTTCATCTTGCTGGCCGAATTGACGAATTCGACGCCCTTTGTTCCCCGCATAAAAGTACATACGCAATTCGCAATGGGGTCCTGAGGATCACTGTGATAAGCCGTTGCCCGGACAAAAACGATATTTTTCGTTATTTTGTACGTGTGCCCTTCCGCCAGTAAATCAAGTTTTGGCGTGGCCGGTTTCAGGTAGTCGATGCGCAAATCAAGTGTCGCGAGCGCAAATCCGTCTCCCACATCTGAAAATGCCGCGAAGCCGCAAACCGTATCAATCAATGTCGTAATCACACCGCCATGCAAAACACCTGTATCGGGGTTTCCGATCAAATCTTCACGGTAGGGCAGTTTGATAACCGCTGTGCCGGGGGCCGCTGTAACAACGCTGATCCCCAGTTCTTTCACATGCGGGATCGCCTCCACAAAGCGCGTGGCAAAAGCAAAAAAATCTGCGCCTTCAAATACTGACATCAGACCCCGTGATAGTCCCGATACCATTTTACAAAGGCCGGAATACCTTCACTAATTGACGTGCGCGGCTGATAACCTGTTGCTTCCTGAATAGCAGAGATATCCGCATAGGTTTCCTGAACGTCCCCGTCCTGCATGGGCAGCAACTGCCGTTCAGCCTTTTTACCAATCTCTTTTTCCAGGATATCAACAAGTGTCATCAGTTCTTCCGACCGGTGATTTCCAATATTGAAGACCTGATAGGGCGGTTTGTCACCTTCAGCCACTGGCGGGTTGTCGAGTGCCCGAATTGTGCCGTCAACGATGTCGTCTATATATGTAAAATCTCTTCGCATATCGCCATCGTTAAATAGCGGAATAGGTTCACCGGCAAAAATGGCTTTGGTGAAAATCCACAAGGCCATATCCGGTCGCCCCCACGGGCCATATACCGTGAAGAACCGCAATCCTGTCGCCGGAATCCGATACAGATGACTATAACTGTGGCTGATCAGTTCGTCGGCTTTTTTGGTTGCGGCGTACAGTGATACGGGATTGTCGACCCTGTCTTCTACGGAAAAAGGTTGTTTCTTGTTGCCGCCATATACCGAACTGGAGCTTGCATAAACCAGATGCTCAAAATCCGGCGCGTGGCGACAGGCCTCAAGTATAACCGTATGACCCATCAAGTTGGTCTCGATATAAGCATAGGGATTAGTCAGCGAGTACCGGACGCCTGCCTGTGCTGCAAGATGTACGGCTTTATGGATGGGACCGAACTCAGCCACCGCTGCCTCAACAGCTTCACGATCCGCGATATTCACTCGGGCAAGCGTAAAGTTCTCATGATCCTGAAAGCGTGCAAGCCGCGCTTCCTTGAGCGATACGTCGTAATAATCGTTCAGATTATCCAGTCCCAGAACCTTTTCGCCGCGTTCCAGTAATTTAATACAAACATGGGAGCCGATGAACCCGGCTGCACCTGTAACCAATATAGTCATTTAAGGGTAGTCTCCGCTCGGAACTGAACACGTGCAATAATTCTGGTCATTATTTTGGCAGTCACAATAGTGCCGGATACATAATAAAACCCCCCCGGCAAAGGCAATAGTTAATCAATAATTCCCTATTCCCGCCCCTGGAAGCGCTTTATTTTGATACAGCTGTTGTATCGGATCGAAACACTTGGCACAATTATCCAATATTATTGGTTTTGTGGTTGTATAGACGTTTGCTTTTCCAGGGGAATGGAATATGGCATCAACGATATTGGTCGTTGAAGACGACCCGGCCCAGCTCAGATTTCTTGAATTGATGGTCCAGCGTATAGGGTACCGTGTATTGACGGCGCCTGGCGGACCGGAAGCCCTGGAAATCCTGATGGGACCGGAGCGCGAACAGGTTGATCTGGTGGTACTGGATCTGGTTATGCCGGATCTGGATGGCATTGGTTTGCTCGAAAAAGTTCACCCCGTGCACCCTTCCCTGCCGATGATTGTGTTGACCATGAAAGGCGGCGTCGAAACCGTCGTCAATGTGATGCGCGCCGGAGCGGTTGATTTTGTTATCAAACCGGCCAGCCCCGAACGTATGCAGGTCTCAATTGAGAATGCCCTGAAGATTTCGGCCTTGAGCGGCGAAGTATCACGCCTGACACGACGCGCAGACGGCACCCTCGGCTTTGCAGATATTATTGGTGGCAGTGCCGCCATGAAGCGGGCCCTGGATTTAGCCGAGCGCGCAGCTGATTCAACTATTCCCATCCTGGTCGAAGGCGAAAGCGGCGTCGGCAAGGAACTTATTGCCCGGGCCATTCAAGGGGTGGGCGAGCGTGCCGGGCGCGCCTTTGTCACCGTTAACTGCGGTGCCATCCCTGAGAACCTGGTCGAAAGTATTTTGTTCGGACACGAAAAAGGATCTTTCACCGGTGCAGACCAAAAGCATATCGGCAAGTTTCAGGAAGCCGATGGCGGCACCCTTTTTCTGGACGAAATTGGTGAACTGCGCTCCGACCTGCAGGTCAAACTGTTAAGAGCCTTGCAGGAAGGTGAAGTTGATCCCATCGGTGCCAAAAAACCAACCAAGATCGATGTGCGGCTTATTTCAGCCACCAACAGGGATTTGGCACAATTGGTCACCGAAGGTACGTTCCGCGAGGATCTGTATTACCGGCTGAACGTTTTTCCCATTCATGTGCCACCCCTGAAAGACCGCAAAGATGACATCGCGGCATTGACCGACCGGTTTATCTCGAATTATGCCAGTTCAGAAGGCAAAGCCGTTCGCGCCATTTCCGACGAAGGACTGGAATTGCTGGTCTCATATGACTGGCCTGGAAATGTTCGGCAGCTGGAAAACGCAATTTTCCGGGGTGTTGTACTGTGCGATGGCGATGTGTTGAATATTGGAGATTTCCCACACATTGCCCAGGCACAGGGCGTTGCCTCACCTCAATCCGGACAAGTTGCAGTCGCTGAATTGCCCGCTGACGTAATTCTGACATCCAATGAGGACGGGCGAGGACGGGAGCTCAAGGAAATTGAAAGCGATGCCATTCGACTGGGCCTGGAGCGTTGCAAAGGTCAAATGTCCGAAGCCGCGCGCCAATTGGGCATTGGCAGATCAACCCTGTACCGCAAGGTGCGCCAGTACGGTCTGGACGAATACAGCGTCGACTGAAGCTTTTTGGCTCGTTCCAGACTTGTTGCCGCCAGTAGAACGTATCCGTTGATTTTACTGGCGCAGAATCCCGTTCTTGTGAATTGAAGACAGCGCCAACAGGCATCATATTTCAGATATCGAATTTTATTGCTATTTACGTCAGTATTGCTTACCTATTTCATCTAAACAGTATGAACCAGGGGTTATGCCATGTCGCTTGCTGCAACATCGTTCGCTGAAGTTTCGCTGGATGATAAATATACAAAAGAAGAAGGTCGTATATTTGTAAATGGTGTCCAGGCACTGGTGCGCCTGCCCTTGCTACAGAAACAGCGTGACCGGGCTGCCGGTCTGAATACCGGCGGTTTCATCTCTGGCTATCGTGGCTCTCCGCTCGGGGGCTACGACCAGGCCATGTGGAAGGCGAACAAATTCCTCAAGCAAAATGACATTACTTTCCAACCAGGCCTGAACGAAGACCTCGCGGCCGCCGCCATTTGGGGCAGCCAGCAAGTCAACATGTTCCCCGGCGCCGAATATGATGGCGTCTTCGGGCTTTGGTATGGCAAGGGACCTGGTGTCGACAGAACCGGCGATGCGTTCAAGCACGGTAACTATGCCGGCACTTCAAAACACGGGGGCGTATTGGTCCTGACTGGCGACGACCATGCTGCCAAGTCTTCGACCCTGCCTCACCAAAGTGAACATGCCTTCATGGGTGCCATGATTCCGGTCCTGAACCCTTCAAGTATTCAGGAATATCTGGACATGGGCCTGATGGGGATTGCCATGTCGCGCTATTCCGGTTGCTGGGTTGCCTTTAAAACGATTACCGAAACCGTTGAAAGTTCGGTATCCGTTTCGGTAGACCCGGACAGGGTCAAGATTGTCGAACCAGATGATTTTGAAATGCCGGAAGGTGGCCTCAGCATTCGCTGGCCGGATCCGCCGCTGGAGCAGGAAAGCCGCTTGCTGCATCACAAGCTCTATGCCGTTCTTGCCTTTGCCCGTGCCAATAAACTGGACCGGATCGAACTGGACAGCCCCAATCCGCGACTGGGAATCATGGCAACGGGAAAGGCCTATGGCGACGTGCGCCAGGCCCTGAACGATCTTGGCATTGACGAGGTAACAGCAGCCAAAATAGGCATTCGGGTCTACAAGGTTGGCATGAGCTGGCCGCTGGAAAAAGAAGGCGCGCGTGCTTTTGCGGAAGGACTGGAAGAAGTTCTGGTTGTCGAGGAAAAACGCGCATTCATCGAGAACCAGTTGAAGGAACAACTTTACAACTGGAAAGAAGACACCCGGCCTCGTGTGGTTGGAAAATTCGATGAAGACGGCAACTGGCTGCTGGATGCCAAAACCGAATTGACCCCGGCCCAGGTAGCTCGTGCCATCGCCAGTCGCATCAAAAGATTTCACACCAGCCAGGCCATCGACGAACGCCTGGCCTTTCTTGAAAACAAGGAACGAGTATTGGCTGGCGATCCGGCCACACTTGCACGTCTGCCTTATTTCTGTTCCGGTTGTCCTCATAACACGTCGACCAAAGTGCCGGATGGCAGCTTTGCCATGGCTGGGATTGGTTGTCATTACATGGCGGTCTGGATGAACAGAAGCACCCTGACGGCAACCCATATGGGTGCCGAAGGCACGCCCTGGATCGGCATGTCACCATTCACCTCGACAAAGCATATGTTCCAGAATCTGGGCGACGGCACCTATTTCCATTCCGGCTATCTCGCGATCCGGGCATCTGTCGCCGCCGGCGTCAACATCACTTACAAAATCCTGTACAACGACGCCACAGCCATGACTGGTGGCCAGCCGCATGAAGGTGAAGTTTCTGTGCCGGAGATCGCCTGGCAGGTCCATTCTGAAGGTGTCAAAAAGGTCGTCATTGTCTCTGACGAGCCGGAAAAATATACACTTGGCACAGAATTTCCGCCGGGTGTGACATTCCACCACCGCAAACACCTGGATCCTGTGCAACGCGAATTGCGCGACACAGACGGCACAACTGTCATGATCTACGACCAGACATGTGCTGCCGAAAAACGTCGTCGTCGCAAGCGTGGCAAGTTTCCGGATCCTGCAAAACGGGCCTTCATCAATGATGCCGTTTGTGAGGGCTGCGGTGATTGTTCGGTCCAGTCCAATTGTCTGTCGGTAGAACCTCTGGAAACCGAGTTTGGCCGTAAACGCGTGATTAACCAGTCTTCCTGTAACAAGGATTATTCCTGCGTTACGGGTTTCTGCCCAAGCTTTGTGACAGTCCACGGCGGCAACGTACGTAAACCAAAGTCGGAAGTGGCCAGTAACCAAGGCCCGATGATGGACCTGCCGGAACCGGAGGCTTGCTCAACAACCGAGCCCTATAACATGTTGGTAACCGGTGTCGGAGGAACGGGCGTGGTAACCATTGGTGCCTTGCTGGGCATGGCCGCCCATATTGAAGGCAAAGGCGTTTCTGTTCTGGACATGACGGGCCTTGCGCAAAAAGGCGGTGCGGTCATCACGCATGTGCGCATATCCGACAACGCTGACGATATTCATACTGCAAGACTGGGTGCCGGATCGGCAGATGCTGTCCTGGGCTGTGATATGGTCGTTGCGGGCAGTTTCGATGCCCTCGCCAAGATGCAAAACGGATCCACCAGGGCCGTCATCAACAGCCACGAAACACCTACGGCCGGGTTTACCCTGGACAACGAAGTCCAGTTTCCGGGCGATCATTTCAAACAAATGATCCGGGAAAACACGGGCGACAATCTTGTTGATTTTGTGGACGCCACCAAACTGGCGACTGCGCTGATCGGCGACTCCATTGCCACGAACCTGTTCACGCTTGGATATGCTTATCAGCGTGGCATGGTGCCGGTTAGCGGTGCCGCCATCGAAAAAGCTATCGAGCTGAACGGTGTTTCTGTTGACACCAGTCTCGACACGTTCCGCTGGGGTCGCACAGCTGCCTTTGATCTCAAAGCCGCTGAAGCCGCCGCCGCCCCTGCCATGCCCGTGGTCGAGGAATTACCGGTTTCACCAACCCTGGAACATCTCGTTTCACGGCGTGCGTCCGAGTTGATTAAATATCAGGACGAGGCACTCGCCACGCGCTATCGCGATTTTGTATCCCGGGTGGAGAAAGTTGAAAAAGAAAAAGGTAAAGGTCTGGCTGGCCTGGCCGAGGCTGTTGCCAAAAATTACTTCAAACTGTTGGCTTATAAGGACGAATATGAAGTTGCCCGGCTTTACAGTGATCCGGCCTTTATAGAAAAAATCCGGGTGCAATTTGGCGGCGACTACACTTTGCGCTTTCATCTGGCCCCACCCCTGCTCGCCCGCCCCGACCCTCTGACCGGCAAAATCGAAAAGATGGAATTTGGTCCGTGGATGCTGAAGGCATTTGGCTTGCTGGCCAAACTGAAAGGCCTGCGCGGCGGCACCTTTGACTTGTTTGGTTATACCGAAGAGCGCAAGACCGAACGGCAGTTGATAACAGATTATGAGGATACTGTAGCAAAATTGCTGGATGGTCTGACCACGGTGAACCATCCCCTGGCTGTATTGATCGCATCCGTGCCCGAACATATTCGGGGTTTTGGTCGCGTCAAACAGGATCAGCTGGCCACGGCAAAGACCCGCGAAGAAGAATTGTTGGCAGAGTTTAACAATCCAGCCCCCATCGTCAGCGCTGCTGAATAGCAATACGGAGATTAACGTTCAACATACGCACCTTTGCTGATTGCGGGAGCACCGGGAATGTAGTTGAAATGGTGGCAACTCTTCCTCTCATCGGACGAGCTGCAGTGGTGACGGATTGGTCCTCAAATCCGCACCAGAAAAAAAGGGGCGGCAATTCATTTGCCGCCCCTGTTTTTGTGATGGAAGGGCGTTATTCCATGCCCATCGCCATTTTATAGAGATCCAGTATGGCCTCCATCTCTTTCATTTTTGGCTCATCCATTTTACGCAAGCTGACGATCTGGCGCATGGCTTTGGGGTCAAACCCGTTGCCTTTGGCTTCGGCATAAACTTCCCGAATATCTGCTGCCAATGCTGCTTTTTCTTCTTCCAGGCGCTCAATCCGGGAGATCAGGCTCCGTAATTGATCTGCGGCGATACCACCAACATCGTCTGACATAGCTCTTTATCCTCTGTTTATTGCTTGAGAGCTGGAAGCTCTCTGAAATCTGATCGCGGACCTTACCCGGACTGACAGGGCGGTTCAATATCTGCCCGTTAAATCATTCAAAGACCGATTGTTGTTTCCTTGATCAACATGTCGACAACACCCTTCAGGGCTTCGGCAGGTTCAGCGCCAGCCGACACGGCCTGTTGGTAAACCTCCTGCTGACGCTGGGCTGATGTGCCGCGGCGGACAATTTCCCGGGCATGTTCAATTTCGGCGACACAATCCATTCGTTCAGCATCTTCCCGCACCAGTTCCAGCACTTCTTCCAGCAAGTCTGAAAAGGGGACAGGCCGACCGATACCAAAATCCACCATCTGACCCGATACGCCATAGCGTTGTGCCAGCCAGCGATTTTCGTTGATCAGCGTTCCTGGATAGACGCGCCAGCGCTGATTACTTTTACGCAATCGATGCAGCATGCTGAGAATACAAACGTAAAGGGCAGCGATGGCAATGGAATCATCCAGCCGGGTACAGACGTCCGTAATCCGCATTTCAAGTGTCGGATAGCGGGCACTGGGGCGCACATCCCACCAGAATTTGGTCGCATCTTCTATCAAATTGGCATTCACCATCTGGGCGACCAGGCGATCATATTCTGCCGCAGAATCAAAGACGTCCGGCAGACCACTGCGTGGCATGGAGTCAAACACCGACAGGCGATATGACAACAAACCGGAATCCTCCCCGCCCCAGAATGGCGACGATGTGCTGAGCGCCAGCAGGTGGGGCAGGAAATAGCGCACCTGGTTCATCAGATCGATGCGCAGGTCATCATCTTCAATGCCAACATGCACATGCAGGCCACAGATCAACAGGCGCCTCGCCAGCGCCTGCATATCCTTCGCCAGTTCGTTGTAACGTTCCTTGTCGGTATGCTGCTGTTCGTTCCATTTGGCAAATGGGTGGGTAGCTGCCGCAATTAAGCCAAGTCCATGATTGTTGGCAACGCCGGCAACGGTTGACCTGAGATGCGCAAGGTCATCCCGGGCCTCGCCAACACTGGTACACACGCGGGTTTCAACTTCGATCTGGGCACGCAGGAATTCCGGACTGACCTGACCAGTCAGCAATGATTCACAGTCAGCCATCATGGTCTTTGGCGGGTCGACAGCCAGGTTTCGGGTTTCCAGATCGACAAAGAGGTATTCTTCTTCAATGCCTATTGTGAAGGGTGGATCTTTCACAGCCATGTTGACGTTCTCCCGATATCAATTTGTCTGGACCGACGGTCCGGCAGGCTATTCCCGCAAGACATTTATTCCCTCAAGGCACCGCGCCAATCTGTTATGGGCTGCAGCGAAAATGGTCTGGCCGTTTTCAGTGTTTCCTGAACGGCACCTGCCATCAACCCGGCCCAGGTTTGTGCCGCATGATGCGTATCAATCAAGTCCTGACGAATTTCAACAGCCACACAAGGCACGCCACGTTTTTCACCATGAACATGCACAGTGTAACCCGAAGGGTCATCGCCTGAATATGGCACATTGTGATCCGCAACAATGCCCGGATGTGCCTGCAGGGCATCCAGCATTCCGGACACCAGACGCACGTCCTTGTTTGTAAGCATGCCAGCATGCCAGGGTCGTTCGAACCCGTCCATGATCGGCGTAAAGCTGTGCATGGATATCAGGGCCGGAATAACATTTCGTTCGGCGAAAGCGTTCAACTGATGTTCGACGGCGCTGTGATAGGGCTCGAAATACAAGGCCTGGCGTTTGCTGATTTCTTCTTCGTCCAGGCCCTGGTTCCCCGGCACGACGATGCCGTCACTGACTTCCGGCGTCGCCATCGGATTACCGGGCTGGCGATTGCAATCAAACAATAAGCGGGAATATCCTGACAGGACCGCCGGCGCATCCAGCATTTCAGCCAGGCGTCTTGTCACATCCGCCGCACCAATGTCCCAGCCAATGTGACGCCGCAGGATATCAGGCTCGAGCCCAAGGGTTCCATATTCCGGCGGCAAGGCAGAGCTGGCATGGTCACAGATCAACAAGACGTCGGCCTTGCCGTCCGGGTTAACAACTTCGAAGGCTGGTGGATCAAGCGGGGTGTCGGTCATTCAGATACTACAGTTCGGAAAATGTTTTGGATAATCACAAGAATATATCTAGGGCCGCGCGTGAAGTTTGTCGATGCTCGATCAAACCCCGACCCTCTTGATGCCTTGAACGCGATCGGTTCCCGGGGAGCTAACTTGTGGATTTGACACAAACAATTCATCAGCCCCAGGTGGCAACAATTCATCCATCCGGCTATGATATAAAGATGAGAAGACTCAGAAACGCCAAAATCATCGCGACATTAGGCCCAGCCAGCTCAACCCCGGATATGATCCGGGCTCTTTTTGATGCCGGTGCGGATGTTTTTCGCCTGAACTTCAGCCACGGAGTTCATGCCGATCACAAGGAACGCTTCGACGCGATCCGGGCGCTGGAGGCAGAGGTTGGTCGACCGATTGCGATCCTGGCCGACCTGCAAGGACCAAAATTACGTGTCGGCACATTTGCAGCTGGGCCGGTTATGCTGACCGTTGGCCAGTCTTTTCGTCTGGATATGGACAAGACGCCAGGTGATCAAAATCGTGCATCCCTGATGCATCCCGAAATTTTCAAGGCGGTTGAGGTCGGTACCGATCTGCTGATTGCTGATGGCACCATTCGATTGCGTATCGATACACTGACAACAGAATCCGCCGATTGTACCGTCATAACAGCGGGAGAGATTTCCGACCGTAAAGGCGTGAATGTTCCAAACGCCGTTCTGGATATTGCAGCACTGACGAACAAAGATCGTACTGACATGCAATATGCCCTGGACCTGGGCGTCGACTGGGTTGCCCTGTCCTTTGTGCAACGACCTGCTGATGTTGCCGAAGCCCGCAAACTGATTGCCGGACGCGCTGCCTTGATGGCCAAGATTGAAAAACCGGCCGCCATCGACTCGCTGGAAGAAATCGTCGAGATCAGTGACGGCCTGATGGTTGCCCGCGGCGATCTGGGCGTGGAAATGCCGGTTGAGGAAGTGCCCGGTTTGCAGAAGACAATTATCGGCGAGGCCCGCGCCGCCGGAAAGCCGGTTGTTGTCGCCACCCAGATGCTGGAATCCATGGTTACCGCTGCCGTACCCACACGCGCAGAAGTGTCGGACGTCGCCACTGCCGTCTTTGATGGCGCGGACGCTGTCATGTTATCCGCAGAATCTGCTTCAGGTGATTATCCTGTTGAATCGGTGGCCATGATGGATGGCATCGCCTGCAAGATTGAAAAAGATCCGCGGTACCGCACGATCATTCACGCCTTGCATGCAACGCCCGAAGCGACCGCAGCTGATGCCATAACGGCAGCCGCAGCCCAGGTTGCCGAGACCATCAGTGCTGCTGCCATTGTGACCTACTCGACAACCGGCTCGACAACCATGCGTGCTGCCCGTGAAAAACCGGTGGTTCCTATTCTGGGTTTGACGCCGAATGCGAAGACAGCGCGTCGACTGGCACTTGCCTGGGGTGTGCATAGTGTGCACACCGATGATCCAACCAATTTTGCAGACATGGTTGAGCGCGCTTGTCGCATAGCCTTCCGTGATGGATTTGCCAAGGCGGGACAGCGCATCGTCGTTACCGCAGGTGTCCCGTTTGGCACACCAGGTGCGACCAATATTTTGCGCATAGCCTGGGTTGGTGATCAGCGGGATGCGCTGTAGTCAGGTTTTGCTGCCGGAAATAATCGTCTTCAATTCGATGATCTGTTCCCGCGCACCCGGTAAATGTGGATTTGCCTTAAGGGCACGTCGAAAGGCCTTGAGCGCAAGTTCATGATATTCCAGACGCATATAGATCATCCCGAGACCTGACCAGGCACCAAAATGCCGGGGCTCCAGCGATACCGTTTTCTGCACATCGAGAACCGAAGCCTTGTAGTCCCCCATCATGAATGAAACGGTCGCCCTTTTGTTCCAGGCCTCTGCAAATTCAGGATCAATTTCGATAATTGCCGAGAACCGCTTGAGAGCCTTTGCCAGGTCACCCTGTGCCATGGCGCGCACACCGGCCTTGAATAAATAGTCCGTGGTTTCGCTGCCTGATTTACTCCATATCTGCCAGATCAAGTGCGTTAACGCGCCGATTTCGCTGGGGTGCTCAGCGTCATAGAGCAGATCAAACAGCTCACCCAGTTTGGGGTCGTCCTGACGCGCAGTTGCGGCTTGCGGCACTGACAATATCAGCCCCGCCAGCAACAGGAATGTGGCAAGCTTTCTGAACATGGTAAAAAGATAGGTCGCCGGGCCGCTCGGGGCAAATCGCAAATTTGTGAAGCCGGTTTAAAGATCAGCGATCAAGACTAGCGGGACGAGGCCCACCCGTGGCCCAATCGAGCAATTCCACTGAATGTACGACCGGTAAACCGCTGTGGGCGGATATCTGAACCATGCAGCCAATATTTCCGGCGGCGACAATGTCTGCGCCTGTTGCCTTGATATTCCCGGCTTTCCGCTGGCCCAGTTGATCCGCAATTTCGGGCTGCAACAGATTATAGGTCCCGGCTGAACCGCAACAAAGGTGTCCTTCACCAACGTCGCGAATAGTGAAACCTGCTTGCCGCAACAGATCCTTTGGCGGTGAAACAACTTTTTGGCCATGTTGCAGGGAACAAGCCGCATGATAGGCAACACCAAGTGTCGCTGCCTCTGCTGGCAAGTTCACATTTTGCAAACCGACTTTGATCATCAGCTCGCTGATATCCACGGTCAGATCAGAAATTTCAGCGGCTTTGTCCGCCCAGTCGGCATCGCCTTTCAGCAGATGCCCATAGTCTTTGACCGTAGTACCGCAGCCCGACGCATTGACGACAATAGCATCCAGACCACCGTTTTCCTTGACGGTCAGCCAGGCCGCGATATTGGCCCGTGCCGATTTTTGTGCTGCTGCTTCATCCCCCATATGCTGGGTCAACGCACCACAACATCCCATGCCATAGGCGATCACAACTTCCACACCGTGGCGCCGCAGCAAACGAATGGTTGCCTCATTGATGTCCCCGCCCACGACCTGTTGGGCGCAACCGCTTAACATCGCCACGCGCATCTGACGCTTGCCATCAGCGTTATGTATACCGGGTTGGTCGACTGGAGACGGAGAGCTGATGGATGCTGACGACATTTTCAGCATGGCCGATAGACGCCCTGGAAACAGGGGTGCAAACGGGCGTGCGAGTTTTGCACCGACAAGGGCCAACCGGAACAAGGCAGGCTTTGGCAACAACCACTTCAGCAGGGCGCGCAGCCAGCGATCCGTCAGCGGGCGTTGCCAGGTTTCTTCTATATGTCGGCGACCATGATCCAGCAGATGCATGTAATCAACGCCTGAAGGACAGGTTGTCGTGCAGGATAGACAAGTCAGGCAACGATCCAGATGCCGAACAGTTGCCTCGGTTGCGGGATTGCCGCCTTCCAGCATTTCCTTGATCAGATAGATCCGGCCACGGGGACTGTCGAGTTCGTCACCAAGGGTTACATAGGTTGGACACGTCGCCGTGCAAAATCCGCAATGAACGCATTTGCGCAAGATATCATTGGCCTCGGCGATACCGGGGTCCTGCAATTGCGCATCTGAAAATCGTGTTTGCATGAGAGCCCTACAACCCTTCGACCATGCGGCCGGAATTGAAGATCCCATGGGGGTCGAGCGCTTCCTTGATCCGGCGGCTGAGATCCGCAACGGCCTTTGCCTGCGGCTGAAAGACCGGCACCTGTCCACGGACTTTTGCATCCGCACGGATCAGCATGGCATGACCGCCCACATCCCTGATCGCGGCCCGGACGATTTCATGTCCGGCGTCTTCGCGGGGCGGCATCGACAACCAGATCAACCCCCCGGCCCAGTCATACATTGTTTTGATCCCCGGAACCTCGCGTCGCATATGCTGTGCAACATCGGCGGCTTTGGAAGGCGTCACCGAGAACCGCCACAATTGATCGTCTGCCGGCAATAATTGAACATCACGAATTTCCCGCCATAGCATCGCTGAATTATGGCTGTGCAATTCTTCCAGTTTACCGAAGGCGGACAATTCATTGCGCAGGCTGGCAACCCGGTGTTCCACGGACGGGCCAGGTCCTTCGACCCGGATAGCCGTCACAGCTGCCCCCGCAGACTGCACATAGGAAACACCAGATCGTGCTGCCGCATCTTCCGGTAAATGAGCCAGCCCTGAAACCTCATGACTGGAACCGGCAGCTTGCGCCAGGGCCTTGATGGCGGTTGCGTCGTCCAGGCCCATAAGCAAAACAGTCCAGGCCTTTTGCGGTCGCGGCAATACCTTGAGCGTAATTTCCGTCAGGGCACCCAGCGTGCCGTATGCACCCGTCATCAATTTCGACATGTCATAGCCGGTCACATTTTTCACCACGCGGCCACCGGATTTGAACGCTTCGCCGCGTCCACTGACACCTTTGACACCCAGA
The DNA here is from genome assembly GCA_018654745.1 of Alphaproteobacteria bacterium. Lineage (GTDB taxonomy): Bacteria > Pseudomonadota > Alphaproteobacteria > UBA2966 > UBA2966 > JABILA01. The sequence goes on along the minus strand of JABILA010000091.1, from coordinate 3,803 downwards.
ATATGGTCACGGGCAGCCCCGGCACTGATCCGGCGCGGGCCGGCCAGATTGCAGGCAATAACACCACCAAGCGTGCCGGCACCGGGTTGGGCACCCAGTACGGCTGCCATGTCCAGCGGCTCGAACGCCAGACGCTGGGTATTTTCAGATAACAGGTTTTCGATTTCGCTGATCGGCGTTCCGGCCCCCGCCGTCAACACCAGTTCCCCTGGTTCATACAGCGACACACCGCTGAATTCGGACAGATCCAGAACCGGTATATCGGCCAAAGGTCGACCAAGTGTCAGTTTGCTACCCATGCCGCGCACTTCGAAGGTCTTGTTTTCCGCCAGCGCCCAGCTGACAGCTTCGCGAACCTGATCCTGATCAGCAGGTTTGATCATGTCATTCATCGTCTAGAACCTGGGAATGTCGGGAAAGCGATGCTGGCCCTGATGAACATGTACTCGGCCAAGTTCAGCACAGCGATGCAACACCGGAAACATTTTGCCGGGGTTTAAAATACTGTCCGGATCAAAAGCACATTTCACCCGTTGTTGGTGTTTGAGATCGTCCTCATCAAACATGGTTTCCATCAGGTCGCGCTTTTCGACACCGACGCCGTGTTCTCCTGTGAGCACACCGCCAACTTCAACGCATAATTTCAGAATTTCGGCACCGAATTCCTCAGTCTTTTCCAGCTCCCCCGGATTGTTGGCATCATACAGGATCAGCGGATGCAGGTTGCCATCACCGGCGTGAAAGACGTTGGCCACCCGCAAGCCATAATGTTCAGAAAGCTCGGCGATACGGCGCAGGACGACGGGCAGTTGGTAGCGGGGAATCGTGCCGTCCATACAATAATAATCCGGCGACAGTCTTCCAACGGCCGGAAAGGCTGCCTTGCGGCCAGCCCAGAATGTCATGCGTTCTTCTTCACTGGTACTGGCCCGAACATTCACGGCACCGCATTCGGTTGCCATGCGCTCGACTTCCGCAATCAGGTAATCAACTTCAACCTCGGGGCCATCCAGTTCAACGATCAGCAACGCCTCAACATCCAGCGGATAGCCTGCATGACAAAAAGCCTCGGCGGCTTCGATGGCATATCTATCCATCATTTCCATACCACCGGGAATGATACCGGCGTTGATAACACTGCCGACACATTCGCCAGCGGCCTCAATTGTTGGAAAGCCGATTAACAAGGCCCGTGCTGTTTCCGGTGATTTCAGGATGCGCACGGTGACTTCAGTGATAATGCCCAACAAACCTTCCGAGCCTGTCAGGATACCCAGCAGGTCGTAGCCTTCGGCATCCAGGTGTTTACCGCCCAGGCGCATGACATCGCCGTTCATCAAGACCAGCTCAACGCCAAGCACATTGTTGGCTGTCAGGCCATATTTCAGGCAATGCACCCCACCGGCATTTTCAGCAACGTTGCCACCGATTGAACAGGCAATCTGGCTGGAAGGATCAGGTGCGTAATAAAACCCGTTGGAAGATACGGCGTTGGTAATCCCCAGATTGGTGACACCTGGCTGCACCACGGCACAGCGATTGTCATAATCGATTTCGAGAACCCGGTTAAATTTCCCGAGACCCAGGACAATACCGTCTGCGACCGGCAAGGCACCACCTGAAAGCGATGTGCCTGCCCCCCTGGGCACAATTTTGCAGCCAAATTCACCACACAGCTGCAAAATGCGCGAGATCTGGTCAACTGTTTCAGGCAAAACCGCCGCCATGGGCCGCTGACGATAAGCTGTCAGTCCGTCAGATTCATAAACACTGAGTTCCATATCATCGGTAATCACGCCTTCGCCAGGTACAATCGCTTGCAACGCCACAATCAATTCGTCGCGGCGGGCGAGTACAGCCTCGTCTGGAGCTGGCATTTTCATAAGTGGAACCGATGCATGCAGGATTTGAAAATCAATCCAGCGATTTTGAAGCCTGGTCGCGCGGAGTCAACTCTGTATCGGCTCGACGCCGGACCTTGGATGATATTTTTACGATCTCATGCGCCAGACAAAACAAAACCGCGCCTATTAGGCCCCGGACAAAACAAAACCGCGCCTATTAGGCCCCGGACAAAACAAAACCGCGCCTATTAGGCGCGGTCATGAATTTCCGACATCCCCTGAGGGATGTGAAGTGCCGAACTTAGCCCTGACGGGCTTTGAAACGACGGTTGGTCTTGTTGATCACATAGACCCGCCCTTTACGCCGGATAACGCGACAGTCGCGGTGGCGATTTTTCAGGGACTTCAAAGAATTAGCGATTTTCATCGTACTTGCCTCTTGGTCAGGCCTTTCGGCCATCAAAACTTGCGCGAAAACTTGCGAGGGCGGAACATAGGGGGGGCACCGGTGGTTGTCAACCGCTGACTCCGGGCTGAAAAGAGCAGAAAACAACGTTTTTTTCCAGGAAACACAGGATTCACCCGATTCACTCAGGAATTCCGGTTAGTCAGTCCATTTTCTGGGCAAATATACGACAGACACCCAGTTCCCCGGATTCAAACGGTGCCATTCGACGCACCCAGAATTCTGCTTCCTTGACCGACCATTCCTCCATTTCCTTGTTACCGCGGAAGGACTTGATGGTGTTGGAAAACTCTGTGAACCCGGTGACGACGTCGTGGTAATATTTTTCGGTAATATCCTCGGCCACATGCACCCGGTAATTCCGGCTTTCAAAGTAGTCTTTGTAATTTTCAATCCGCCACAAATGGGCCGGCGAACGCTCCGATGTTGTCCAGGCCTCCATTTCAGGTGAAATCTTGCCCGAACCGACTTCAATATAGTCCGTCAGCAATATCTGTGCGTGGGGCCGCAGGGTCTCCTGAACCGCAGCCAGCATCGCTTCCTTGTCTTCGATCTTGTACAAGGCTTCCTTGGAAAACATGGCGTTAACACTTCTGGCCTTCAGATCAGGGCCTTCTGGTGCCAGGGCCCTGATAGGGGCCTTGCGCGCCATTCCGGCCATTTTGGAGAGCTCCATCGCGGCAGTCGCAAGATCGGCATTCGCTTCAAAGCCACTGACCCAGGCGCCGGTTTCCCGTGCGATGGTCCGGGAAGACCCGCCAAGACCAGCGCCGATGTCCAATACGGTATGGTCCCCGTTCAAGGCCAGAGGCCTGATTAGCTCGGAGACATTTTTTTCGCCACCCGGCTTCAGGAAATCCTTGCCCCAGATCCTTTGCACAATATGTAAGCGGCTTTCGGGCCAGCTGTCTGGCAGCACCATTTCATCAGGTGGCTGTTCCGGTTCACCCTCATCGGCGTCATTTCCGTCAAAAGGTTCCGGGTTGCCGCTTTTGCCATCGTCCAGCAAACCGTCTTCAAGCATTTCAAAGAAAAGATCGTCAGAAGGCGAGCCGTGCTCCTCCTTCTTGTTATGCCCAAAGGACCACATACCGCGCAGGCGAGAAACCAATCCTTCACCGGATTGCTTTTTCTTTTCCGCAGGTCTCTTCTTTGCAGACTTCTTTTTTGCTGCTTTTGCCATATGATCCGGTCTTGACGATGCTAACAGGTATTTTTGAGGCGTAATCGGTACCTACCAATCAATGCCTGTGGAAATCCTGGTGATATTCAACATACCTTCCTGCCGCAAATATTCCCGCCAACATTGAATCTGTATTTTGCTGACGTCTACATGCACTTTTATGCCATCCACCACAGTACCCGACTTAATAGGATAAAGCCCTGAAGTGATTCATACTTTGAGATTCTCCGACCAAAGAAAGTCTCAAAATATGCAGCAATTACTTGGCAAGGCCTTATCCACACCGTTAGGAGAGCACATCCCCCTTTGG
>JABILA010000029.1 GCA_018654745.1 Alphaproteobacteria bacterium | reverse complement strand
CTGATGATCTTTTCGCTATTCTGTAACATGAGGGTTACCTTTCGATTGTGTTTCGATAATTTTATTTGCACCGTTATCAAAACCGGTAACCCTCTCCTTTTGCAAGGAGCGGTGTCAGATCAGGTCGAAACTACTTCAGCTTAGTTTGTCGTCAGAGGTCAGGGACTTGGCCCATTTTTGCATGGCTTTTTCACTTCGAAGTGTGCTTCCGAAAGGCGATGTATTGACTGCATGTTCCTTTTGAAAAGCCCTCAGCTGATTGACAAGGTAACCAATTTTTTGACCGGCAATGTTTGGAACTTCAGGTTTGTCTGATGTTCCACTTTCCCCGTGGCATTTCGGACACCCAATGAGGCTTGAAAGGCGCTTGCCTTCTTTCTTCCGTTTTGCCATTTCGGCGGCACTCTGACCCTCAATTTTGGAAAGGCTTTTGGCAACTCGTTGACGTTCTGCAAGGCAGTAAGCAACGTCAACTCGCTGTGACATTCCAATAATATAATTCTCCAGATTTTGACCCTGCAAAGCCTTTCGCTTTTTGCCAAATCGAACGACCAAGGCTTTTTTACGGTTTTGCACATCCCGTGCCGTATCAATCTGACGTTCCCAATGAGCGATATATGCTGACCAATTGCCATCATGGCGGCTTGTTACATATTTTTGGATATCAGTTTCTTCAAGTGCGGCACGCCACGGGGTGGCTGATGCCTCCGGACATGCTATGTCTGATTTTGCAAATGCAGGAAAAGCAGTGATCGTGACCAACGCGATCACGAGGATATTGAAAAACATTTCGGACCCCGGAAACTATTCAAAAATCAACTAGCATTATCATGCAACATAAGCGTGAGACACAGCTGCTGACAGGTGTCATATAGTCGCATCTCGCGCATTGAATTTTCAGGCTATCCGTCTGCTGACATCGCCAGGACCTGACTGATGTGGGTTATGTTATGACCGCTTTCTTCTTTCCATTTGTTGAAGGCGGCCTGAACCTTTTGCAAAGCCGCTTTCGAAGTCGGCGCTTTATCGACAACGCCCATGCCAATCAGTGCGGCGTTCACATCGCGACTGAGGATGAAAGACTCCTTGCCCATGAATCGCAGAAAGTAACAACCCGTCATGCCCCCAAGCCTGCTGCCTCGTTTTTTCATGACTTCCAACAAACCAATCAGGTCATCTGATGGCCATTCAGCAAAAAAACGGGCTACTGATCCATGCTCCTGCTGCAATTTGGTCAGGAAGATTGCGTTGTCACGAACAGCTATTATTTTTTGACCGTTACGAACGATACGGGTGTCTGATAACAAATTGTCGATATCATCGTCCGAAAGGTGTGCCAAATACTGGACATCAAATTGTCCGAAGGCCTCTTCAAAGCCAGGCCATTTGGCTTCGATTATTTTCCACACAAAACCAGCCTGGAAGACACGCTTGGCAATTTCCGCCAGCCAACGATCGTCTTTGATCGCTTTTAGCTGCCGTGTGGATTTTACTTTGTACAAGCGCTCCTCAACGGCTCCTGCGCCGCCATGTCTTGCTGCAGCACGCTCAAAGATAGAATCAAAATCATCCATAAGTTCTTCTGGTCCCGGTTTTTGGTTTTGTGAACGCTACTATTGCCAAAATGAAGGGCAGGGACAACTGGCGTGTGATGACAATCCGGTGAAATTGACAAAAGCTCTGACGTGGTGGCGACATGTCTGCCAATTGCACCTAAGCTGGCACACATGCGTAAGGAAAAAATAGGCACCGGGATTGCCCTGACGGTTGTTTCCATGCTGTTCATTGCGTCAATGGACGCGACGGGAAAGTTCCTTTCACAAAGCTTCCCGATCATGCAGATACTCGCTGTCAGATTTGTAATATTCTTTGTTTTTGCTCTTGCGATGGCTTTACGATTAAGGGACCGCGGCATTTATAAGAGCCGGATGCCGGGTGCTCAGATTCTGCGTTCATTTGTCCTGGCAGTAGAAGTCAGTGTTTTCATTCTGGCCTTCAGCTTGATGCCTCTGGCTGATGCCCATGCCATCGCAGCAATCGCCCCCCTGATTGGAACAATGTTGGCCGGACTAGTACTTGGGGAGGCGATAGGACTCAGGCGTTGGATCAGTGTTGCCATCGGCTTTATTGGTGCACTGATCATTATTCGTCCCGGTATGGGCGTGATGTCATGGACGGCGCTGCTACCCCTGGTCGGTGCGTTCCTGTGGGCTGGCTACCAGGTCTTGTCCAGGAGGGTTTCACTCGGCGATCGACCGGAAACGACTGCTTTGTACACAGCATTTATTGGGATGATCGTTTTCGGTCTGATTTCACCTTTCTATTGGCAGTCAGCAACGGCGTCTGAGTGGGGATTATTGATACTCAATGGTGTCGTCGGAAGCATTGGCCACATAATACTGCTCAAGGCGTTGGATGCCGCACCTGCTGCAACACTCCAGCCTTTCAACTATTCCCTTCTGCTTTGGGCAATTTTGATTGGTTACATCGTGTTTTCTGATTTGCCGGATATGTTGACATTTGTTGGTGCCGGGATCGTAGTATTCGGCGGTTTGCTTGCGTCAGGACACGGACGATTTTTGTTGCGCAGCCTACGCAGGTAGAAAATGACATCAACTTGATATCAAACTACAGGCACGGCAATATTCCATTCGTTACAAACATTGGAGTCCCATAAGATGAAACAGACCGTTGCTGAACCTGACCGGAGCCAGACAAAGGAAAGTCTGTTCGCTTATGCCCGGAAAAAAGGAGCGTTGGCGGTCGGAGTTGCCGATCTGGCTGAAATTGAACGGATTGCACCTGCTGGGCATCGACCATCTGATTTGATGCCGAAAGTTAAGTCAGTTATCTCCATTGGCGTAGGGGGCCAAACACAGGGAGCCTGGGGTGTTACCGCCAAGGCGTTGACCTTCTTCGGCAGCACGGAATCTCTTGCCTACAAAATTGCGTATGGCATGGCCTATTATATCGAAAACAAATTTGAAGTCCGGTCCATCTATTGTCCACCTGATCTGGACCCTGAACTGGGCGCCAGATATCCACTACAAAGTTTGAAATTGCATGCTGAAATAGCTGGGATCGGTGCCAGGTCATTGGCGGGAGACATCTTGCTGCATCCCGATTACGGCTACATGTATTTTGGTTCTGTCTTTACTGAACTGGAGTTGGAACCCGACAAACCAATGGCGGAAAATCCGTGCCCCGCGCCGAGTTGTGTCAGCATGTATGAAAGCACAGGGCGGACGCCTTGTATGAAATTTTGCCCTGCACAATGCCTGGACGGTGAAATTGATGAAGATGGTAACCAGACGGCGATGGATTACGACATGGCCAAATGCGCTGAGATGACCCAGCAATATGAAGTCGTACCGCAGATAATCGCGGCGGCCATTGCTGCCGATAATCCGAAAGATCGTGATGACGCCTTGTTTGGTGGTTCAAACAAGGCTCTCTGGTACAAAATGTCGGTGGGGTCAGGCGGGTTACTGGCGCAGTGTTTCGAATGTATGCGTGTATGTCCGGTAGCGACCAGATCTGAACTTGCTGATCCAATTCGCAGGGCCAAAGCCAGACGTGAATCCAGTGCGGGAGAAACTTGATGAGCAAGAAAAGGTTCGGCGTCACCGATGAGATGATGGAAGAATTCAGCGATGAAATTTTTTCACTTGGCCTGAACTACCAGTCACGTCGCGGCGATTCGGTTAGAAAACAGGATCATGATGAAATAGAAAAACAACGTGAGGGTACTGGTCTGACGGACGATGAGATTGCGCTAAAACTTGAACTGACAATGGAGCAGGTCCGCTATATCCGAATTGTGCTTGAACACAAACGCTTCGATAATACGAACTATGCCAAGCTCTATAAACTCGGCAGTGGCAAGAGGTACAGGGTGGAGCGTGAAGGCGCTGACTGAAAGCAGGGAAGAGAAAAACAACCATGAAAGCTGAAGTGGGCGGTATTGAACTCTATTACAATCTACAAGGACCGGAACAGGCGCCAGTTGTCTTGATGAGCCATTCATTAATGTGTTCCAACGCCATGTGGGATGCTCAAATGAATGCCCTGGCCGACTATCGTGTGTTGAGAGTAGATACCCGTGGGCATGGTTCAAGTGACGCACCTGAAGGTCCATATTCTCTCGAGGCTCTCGCTGAAGACTTTATTGGCGTGTTGGACCATCTCGGATTTGAAAAGGTCCATTATGTCGGACTTTCCATGGGCGGCATGATTGGTCAGGTACTAGGGGTTGAACATAGTACGCGTTTATTGTCGCTGACACTTTGCGACACAATGTGTGAGATACCCGGCGCTGCAGGATCAATGTGGCAAGATCGCATCGCTCTGGCTGAAACAGAGGGAATGGGTGCTCATGTTGACGGTACTATTGAACGTTGGTTCTCTGAAAGCTTTTGCGAGAAACGCCCAGATCTGGTTGATCCAATTCGTGAACTCATCCGCACCACTCCCGTCGCAGGATTTACGGGTTGCTGTCTTGCGATTTCGAAACTTCAAATGACAGCGAAACTCCCTGAAATAAAGACACCAACACTTGTTATCGTCGGTAAAGATGACCCGGGTACGCCCGTTTCTGCAGCCGAGCAAATGCAGCACAATATACCTGGTGCCAAACTTGTGGTCATTGATGATGCTTTGCATCTTTCGAATATTGAACAGCCGGAAGTCTTCAACAGCGCTTTGAAGGATTTCCTGTCGCAAAACTGATGATCCACAATCGATGATAGTAAACCGGATCTACAAACTCTCAATATTTTCGGTATTCCAGGATTGAGCCAACGACAGTCAGGACTTTCCAGGCGTTGCTGATCTGCGACGACCTGCCACATCATCATTCTGATCACATTGCCTACATATTTAGTGTCCGTTGTTGAACCAACTCATTGATGGAGGATGTGATCATGGTCGAAAAATCGTATACAGCACATGGTGGAAACGGAACTGAGTGGTGGCCTGGTGTTCTTGACCCTTTACGTAGTTTCGGGAACAAGGTTGCTGATTTCTTTACACCGAACGCAGACGCATCCGCAAAAGGTGAATTCTACGAAATAAATGTCGAGTTGCCCGGCGTGGGAGAGAAAGATATCGACGTCACACTCCATGACAGAGTTCTGGGGATCAAAGGTGAAAAACGCACAGAGAAAAAAGAAGAGGGTAAAACTTTCTACTTCTCCGAACGCAGTTATGGGGCTTTCCAACGAACATTCAGATTGCCTGAGGATGCCGACGAGAGCGGTGTTGAAGCCGTTTTCAAAGATGGCTTACTAAACATCAAGATCGCAAAAACTGCCGCGGTCGTTGATAAGGCGAAGAAGATAAAGATTAAATCCTGAACCATCCGGGTTTTCGATTATAATTGGACTTGACGGTGGAGCAGTTGCAGCCCAATTGTTCCACATGTCAAAAAACCGTTTGCTCTACATATCGATGTTGGGAACGCCGGATATCTATGATCCTTCGTTCTACGCTGACTTACCGGATACCGGTGATGATCAGTTGTTCATTGCAAACAGGCTTGAGGAGTGGGGTGTACTCGATCAAATCGACTATCGTTCAGTCAACGTCACGCTTGGTGATGACATACCTGATCGCGATGATTTTGATGCCGTGATTGTGGGAGGCAGCTTCCATTCGATGAACGAAAACCAGCCCTGGCAAAAAAGAGTTGTTCGTTGGCTTGCAGATTGGCAAAAAACCAGTCGTCCAGCACTCGGGATCTGCGCAGGACATCAACTGATGTGCAGTATGGCTGGAGTGGATGTGGTTCCGCGTTCAAACGGTGCTAATGGACGAAGTGACACTGTTATTCTAACAAAAGCAGGCAAGACGCATTCCCTGTTCGAAGGATACAGCGACGAACCTGTCTTTCATTTTGGCAACTACGAACATGTCGTTGAAACCCCGAGTTATTGTCAAATCTGGTGTTTGGGCATTTTCATCAAGCGGCGACCTGATCATTTTGCATGACTTCGATACCGTCTTTAAATTCAATTCCAGTAATAACTTT
>JABILA010000016.1 GCA_018654745.1 Alphaproteobacteria bacterium | reverse complement strand
GAATGCCTGTATATTGCCACTCTGATCGGGATTAATGAGGATGGATTCTTCGGCTCAATTGATGAAGATTGGAGCCCCGAACAGCCTGGTGCTTTTGATGAAGCCCTAATTACGATCCCTTGGGTCCAAATTCTAGAGTTATTAGAACGAGCTCCAAATGGAGCAACCAGAGGATTTTTGATTGGCCAAACCCAGAAAGATCCTCACTGAATTGTGCCTTCTTATTCCTTGTTTTCTTAATTAGGAAATTTTGAGGGTGAAGGGGCGCGCCTCGCATCCAATCAGGAGACTCGCAATGAAAGCCGAAGCACGCCCCACAAATTCAGAGTGTACCGCCAATCGGATCACCCTGCGGTCTACCATATCGCGGTAAACCTAATGGGCTCCGGTCGGGTTCGCCGACATTCCCATCACCGCCATTGATCCGCCCCTTCCGACGGCTTCTCCGACGCTCCCGGCGATTAACGGGTCCCGGTCCCCTCCAAGATTACGCCAACGTAGTTAGTGCACGTCATCTTGGTTCTTGCGGTCCCATAGACATTACGTCTGAGATTCTCCGAAACTCCCCCAGGATTTCACTGTGATTTTGCTCGAGATACCGAGTAATCTCTTCGTTGCGAATAAGGGAATCCAGGTAGCCACGCGCCAGAACCAGATTCAAGTGATCTGTTCCATAACTATCCTCAATCTGCTTGACCTCACGTTGAAGGCCAGCCATTTCTGTCTCCATAAGAGCAATTTTCTCAGCAGAAATACCTGCCACAGCCTTCGGTTTTCCGGTATCGACAAGTTGATCCTGGGGAGTAGCAGCCAGGATCGCCTTCGAGTAATTGACCGAATAGTTATCCATGGCAATCATCAATTCGACCACTTCGATTTGCCGCAGGGGTTTCATCTTGCGTAGCGATTCGAACGAGTTCATTGGGCAGTGCTTGTCCTTGAGCAACTCAGCTGCCTCGGGGCATATCCCTTCAAGAAGCCGACGCTTTTGGCGAATACTGGAAATATTGATATCAAGGGCCTTCGCAATACGTTTTTCTGGAACGCCATCCTTGATAGCCTTTAATATCATTTTATGTTCCTGAATGGTGGCTAATCTGTTTACGCGCTTGTTGTACGTAAAAGCCTCATCATCAGTTGCAACAAGACAGGTGACTTCGTTCACTTCAAGGTCTCTTAAAATCTGAATACGAAGGTGTCCGTCCAGTAAAAGAAATTTGCCTTTGCCACTTGCTGGCCGTGAGATGACGGGTGGCTCGATGATTCCAATTGCCAGGATTGAAGCGGTTATTTGCTGGTATTTCCGTGTCTTTTGGACGCTTTTCGGGAGTTGCTTCACAGGAAGGATGTCTTCCAGCTTCAGAAAAATACTTTTGCGCTTGAACGCCATTTTAACGTGCTCGCGCATAGCTACTGTATTTCCCTCGCTGCGACTAAATCAGCAAGCGGGCGAGGCATGGTTGATAAATTTTCCGCACGCAGTAAGGTAACAAAATTTGTGTCTGAGGCGAGTGTTCGCATGGCTTCCACCACGAACAATAATCGGCTTTGGGTTATTTCGGCTTTTTTGATCATTAACTTTTGCCGACTGACTTCCTTTTCATAGGCACGAACTAGGGTCTCTGATGAAATTCGTTGGCGACGTTGTCCGGTTGGTCCGGTTGGTCCGCTCCGGAGCAATTTTCCGCGCCTCCGTCTTTGCTCTACCAGCCGTTTTGCCAGAAACAGCTTCTTCCCGCGAAGATGCCCTTCTTGATAGGCATGGGCCAGAGCCTCTTGAACCCCCTCTTCATCTGCTTCAGCAATTTCGATTGCTACGTTGACGGGCAGGTTTCCTGTTTCAACTGCCTGTAATAATCGCTCTTCCCCATCATCAAGTAGATGGCCAATAGAACGAACGTAGGCATACGAAAGCCCAGTCTTCACTGCGATTTCTTTATCTGAGTATCCGCGTCTCTTTAGTTCGCCAATATCATGCAGTAATTCAAGTGGTTGATGGCGTCGCCGTGCAAGGTTCTCGACGAGACTCATTATCAGGCTGTCTTCGATTGAGACATCAACGACAATCGCGGGAATTTCCATTTCACCAAGGGCCGAAAATGCTTCTAACCTGCCTTGGCCGCACACCAGATCGTAGGCTGGGTCTTCCTTTTCTAGATTGGAACGACGGACGGTAATAGGTTTCTTGAGCCCGACTTTGGATATGCTTTCCACTATCTGTCTAAATACTTTTTTGTTGCGGATGCGCGGGTTCCTGACTGCGATGAGATTTACCGGTATCATGCTCACGCTGATGGTTTCTGAGGATTTGGTCATATTGCGATCTCCGAAATTCTCGCACGCTCCGCCATTGCGAAAAAATAGTCGAGCGTATTGAAACGGAAGGCATCAAGTATGAGACCGTTTTCTTCCGCCAGTCTTAGGTGGTTGCTTGTCATGTCGAACATCGGCAAAAGGTAGTAATCCAAAGGAGTTTCGTTGGAACTATCCATACGAATTGCAATTGTTATATCGGGTGTTAAACCGGTATCGAGACGAATTTTCCAACGAAATGATCCGGCGGGTGTTTGTTGGCATCGGGCGATCGCTATTGATGCAGTGATTTCCCCATTTATGTCCAGGAGGTCGTTAACCGGATTTCGAGAAATTTTGCCTCCAAGATTCTCGATAGACGAAATCGTGTCAGATACGATTACATCGTATAGCTGACGCAGGTGTCGATTGATTTCGATATAGCGGTAGTCGCGATCAGGTTTGAAGCCAACAAGCTGATAGGCGCGGATGAGACTGCCAAATCGCCGATGGTAAGAGCCGCTGGAGGGCATCCCTTCAGCTTCATCGATTACCAGTCCGGAAAGATGACCATGCTGTTGGTACAAGCCTTTGAGGCGTTCAATCATCTCGGCCTCCGAATACCTGCGATTGCGTTCTCGTATGATTCCCTGGACGGTGTAGAACACATGTGCTTCAACAATGGCCTCGAAGGCACCATCAGATCGTATCCACGTTTCCGGACTGTTTTCGACACGAGTTTTCTTCAATTTGTAGGAGCGACGATTATAGACGTTGTTGCCAATGTATTTTTCGCTGGTCAAAACCTGATGAACGGTTCCACGAGTCCATTTACGCCTTAGTTCCGATAGTTTCCCTTGTTCATTTAAGGATGCAGCGATTTCACTTTCGAACATCCCTTGATCGACAAATTGGCGATATATCCAACGAACAGTTTCGACTTCGTCGTCAGGCCCTGGAACGAGAATGACCCGATCCGTTTGAAGGCTCTTGTGCTCGCCAAATCGAAGTACACCTTGAGGATGACCATTTTGATCGACGCGCATTCGGCGCAAGCCGTAACCTGCCATTCCGCCCTGCCGGAATCCGAGTTCAATAAGGCGGCACTGGCCGGCAAAAACTTTCGAAGAAAGTTCCCGGCTGTATTCACCTGCCATCGCGCGCTTGACGCCTTTGACGATCGTTGAGACAGGACTGCCATCGTTTTCAAACTGTTCGGCACAGAAGTGAAGGGAAATGTTATTTCGACGACATACGTGTTCGTAATAGGCGCTTTCATCTGCATCCTGAAACCGCCCCCAACGGCTGATGTCATAAACGAGTATAACTTCGAAGCTGGCGTTTCCTTCTTCGACATCGGTGATCAGGCTTTGAAGTCCAGCCCGACCCTCTATTTTTAAGCCACTCTTACCTGAGTCTGAATATGTGCTAACGATCTCCATTTGATGCTGGGTCGCGTAGGCACGTATCGCGTCCGACTGGTTCTCGGTGGAATATTTCTGATGCTCAGTAGACATGCGTACGTATTCAGCAGCACGAATCGTGGTGACTTTTGTGTTGTCTACGACCTCTCGGGTTTCGCTTGTTGGTTCTTCCAAATTACTATCCAGATGTTCGTGCTCATACGCATACCAATACCGATTGTTGGTTCACCTGATGAATTTCAAGGGTGCCACTAACCGGCTGGTGATCTTCTTGATGCGTCTGAACCTAGAGCATGGAGATCAAGAATGTCTTTTCGTAAAAAGGGCCGAAATTTTCGGCCCAAATCAGGAATTTCTTTTCAGAATTCTTCTGATAGTAAGACGGCCATAGCTGAAACACTTATGAAAGAGTTTGGTAGCAGCGGCGGGGCAATTAAAGCCGTGATGGCATACACAGGCGCAGGTGAACGCACAGTCAAGAATTGGTTTGCGGCGAAGAATAGCCCGAATGGAGAAAACCTGATTAAGCTGATGCGTCACTCGGATGAAATCCTGGAGATCATTTTGTTGCTGTCTGGTCGAGAAGATATTCTGGTAACAAAAAAACTTGCGGACGCTCGAAAGAAGTTGGTTGAAATGTTGGAAATTGTCGATCAACTGCTTCCTTACGACTAGTCAGAAAAACTGGGAATCAATTGAACGGTTTTTGGACGCGTGAACGTTTGCCACACTGTTGGTCTGTGGTGCATTTTTAGTTATGGCCGAATTGTCTGAAGCCATTGTTCTTTCAGCCAAAGGTCTCGCAAAACTTAGGCTTGCCCGGACTTGCGGAACACGGCAATCAGGACCTGACATGCAGCTTCGGAACTGAATAGTTCCCTGCTAGTCCGAAAATTTTCCCTGATCACTTAAGTTATTTCCCTGTTTCCATTTTTAGGGAAAAAGGTCTGTCAGCCTTGGAAACCATGACAATACGACGTCGTGACTACCAATAATGGGCCAAAATGTAGATTTTTCCCTGTATTTTCCCTGTTAATCAGGGAAAACGCGGAGACGAGTTCGCCTCAGACTGCGTCCACCACCACTCCCCTTGAGGCAAACCCGCCGCCAGACCACTATTGCCGCCAAACCCCGCAGTACCGGGGCCTTTGGCCGTATCTACCCTGAACGGAGACTAGCGAACAGAGACCAGTATGCCCGAATTGGCGAAAAGTCTCTGGTGCCTGCATCCGACCGCCAGACCATGGGTATATAGGGGAAGTTAGCGAAGATTATCGATCAGAATATCTTGGGATTTCCAGTCGCCTGGCAGAGGTGACAGCCGCTTGAGCCGTTCAACGCTCATGCTGTCCTGCTGATTTCCCCGAAGTACGCTTTCAATAATCTCGGGAGAGAGAAAGGCGAGAGGCAGGATACGGGTCACTTCTGATTCAACGACTCCATCGCGTTTGGCGATTGCCCGCACGGACGGAATTTCAGCAGAGGCCAGTTGGTCATACCAGAGCCGTGCCCTGGCGAGCAGCTGGCAAAGCTGTTTGTCGGGTTGGGACTGATTGTTGTTTACACCAGTGATCACAAGTTTGGCCTCAACGCCTTGCCGCCGTAGCGTGACGGGAACAGTGATGACTACTTTACCATCGCCGACCTGATCGTTCAGATCGTGACCATCGTTCAACAGTGCCACCAATGCCTTTTTACTCATGGTGATGACAACCTGGTTGCGTGACAGCTCGACCCGGTCAACGACATTTTGCAGAAACTCAAGTGTGGCGGCATGTTCACCATCAGCGAGCATACCGAGAAGATGTTTTGATCGGACCATCAGTTGTTTTATGTCGGTCAGGTTTTCCTGACCCGGATGGAGCTCATCCATTAATTGACTTGTGTCACCCAGCAATTCCTTGATGCCCGAGATGACGATTGTCTCCAGATTCTTTGCCGGGAGCCGCCATCCGTCATCATGGCGATGGGCTTCATGCACAAGGCGTCTGGATATGTAATAGCGGTAGCGTTTGCCTATTTTGTCCGCCTGGGACTGATAGAGCAGATCACCAGTTTCATCAAAGACCTTCCCGGTCAATAAGAACGGCGCCTTGCTGTTTGTCCCGCAAATCCGGTCAACGGCATTACCAGACAGATTTTGCTGCACATCATCCCAAAGCACTTGATCGATGATGGCTTTGTGTTGCCCAGGGTAGGTATTGCCCTTGTGCGGAACCATGGCGATATACAGGGGATTGGAAAGCAGCTGATAAAGATTGCCGCGTGAGAATGGTCTGCCGCCCGTCAGCTTTCCGTTCCGTTGTTTGCGCCGTTTGGTCACGATGCCGAGATCATCTGCTTTGTCCTTGAGGCGTCTTACCGTGCCCAGTTCCAGATAAAGGTTGTACAGCTTGCGAACGGTGGCCGCCTCTGTTTTGTTGATGACCAGCTTCTTGTCGATGTTGTCGTAACCCAATGGCGGTGGCCCACCCATCCAAAGACCCTTCTTCTTGGAAGCCGCGATTTTGTCGCTGATCCGCTCTGCCGTGACTTCCCGCTCAAACTGGGCAAAGGACAACAGCATGTTGAGCGTCAGCCTGCCCATGGAAGTCGTGGTGTTGAACTGCTGGGTTACCGAGACAAATGAAACCCCGTGCGTATCCAGTTGATCGACAATCCTTGAGAAATCGTTCAGCGCCCGGGTGAGGCGG
>JABILA010000006.1 GCA_018654745.1 Alphaproteobacteria bacterium | reverse complement strand
GTACGCGCGCGTAGAGTTCCACTTGCTTCATCCCCGCCCTCCGCAAAAGCAGAAAGCTTAACACCACCGGTAATCTACTCCGGCCAACAACCAGACGATCTGGCCGCTTCAGTGGTGGATTATTGCTCCGGCGGTCTCACCTGATGTCCCGCTTGCGCCAGGACAGCGACTTCGCCGCCCCGGTTTTGTCACAGTTGGTGAACCAGTTGCGCGACACCAGTAATCGTCTGGCGCACGAGCAGGTTTTGACACTGCAACGTGCCGCCGATTCTGCTGATGTTCTCGAGCTTGAGCCAGAGGGAATGTTTGGACGCCTGAAGTCATTTTTCAGTGCCGACGCTGATCTGATCGCTTTTCAGCCGGATGCCGTGGAAATTGAGCGCCAGGCAGCGCCTTTGGTCGCCAAGGTTCTGCTTTATTCGATCTTCTTCTTTATTACGGGCCTTTTTATCTGGGCAAATTATTCAACCATCGACACCGCTGTTATGGCCCAGGGCCGGATTACCACAGAAGTGCCTAATATTATTATCCAGCCATCTGAAACAGCGATTATCAAATCCATTCTGGTGCGGGAAGGACAGTTTGTTGAAGCCGGAGCTGTCCTGGCCACCCTGGACGCTACGCTTGCGAAGGCGGATGTGAATGTCAGCCGGGCCTCTCTGGCCCGCATTTCGGCAACAGAAAAACGACTTGAAGCCGAGAGCCGGGGTGATCGCAAACCATCGAAATTCTCTAATGATACCGCGATCAATGCTCTGCAGGTTGAACTGTTCCGGCGTCGTCAAAGCTCACTCAAGGAACAACTGTCTTCTTTCGACCAGCAAATCAGTCAACTGAAGGGGGATATCGATTCAACCCTTTTAGATGCCGGTGATCTTGAAGAGCAAGCCAAGGTCTTGCGCGAAATCGAAAAGATGCGCACCAAGCTGCTTAAATCGGGACATGGTTCACGGGTTAATTACCTCAGCTCAAAACACCAGCGTCTGGCAGTTAATCGTGAGCAGCGTCAACTGGTCAGCGCCCGCACCCGTCTGACCCACCAGCTGGAAGCCTTGCGTGCAGACCGGCAAGCCATGGTTGCAAGCTGGCAATCGCAGATTTCCACTGAACTGGTCAGGGTCCGTGGAGAGCGGGAGGGCCTTGCTGAGCAACTGCTGAAAACAGAACATCGTGAAAGCCTGGTGCGTCTTGTTGCGCCAGCCCCTGGTGTTGTGCTGAGCGTTGCCAACCGCTCTGTCGGATCGGTCGTGCAACAGGCAGAACAGATGTTTGTGATCGTTCCGGCCGATGTGCCTATGGAAATGGAAGTCGATATCTTGCCCAAGGATATTGGCCTGATCCAGGTTGGTGACACAGTCCGTGTCAAACTGGAAGCCCTGCCTTTCCAGAAGCATGGTATTATTGAAGGTGTGGTCCGTCTGATCAGTGAAGACGCTGTCGCCACAGAAGGGCGTGCTGCCGAGACCGTCTACCGGTCACGCATTGAACTCAAGGAACGCAAGCTACGCGAAGTTCCCGAAAGCTTCCGCCTGACACCAGGCTTGACGGGTAGTGCCGATATTACAGTGGGCAAGCGAAAGATCATCACCTACTTCGTCTATCCGCTGGTGCGTGCATTCGACTCAAGTTTCAAGGAGCCATGATAAGCAAATTCTGGATCATGGTAGCGTGACCAGGTTTTACTCAGTCCTTGCGTGGCTGGATCAGGAAGGCGTGAAAATCGTTTACGTTGGTTAGTGTTGGTCCCGGGATGACCTGATCGCCGATGGCCTCAAAGAAACTGTGGCTGTCATTTCTGTTCAGATAATCTTCAGCGTTCAGGCCCTGGTTGATACTCTTGCCAAGCGTCGTCGGCCCAATAACAGCACCGGCAACTTCGGCAGCGCCGTCTACACCGTCCGTATCACAGGCAATGGCGAAAATACCGTCTTGTCCCTGCAATGTGATCGCGGCTGAAAGCGCAAACTCTGCGTTCGGACCACCAACGCCGTCGCCGCGCCTGGTGACCGTGCACTCGCCACCGGATAACAACAAAACCGGCGGCTGGCCCGGTTTCATATCTGCCCTGATTTGCAGCGCAAGCCTGGCCTGTTCATGCCCCAGATCCCTGGCTTCCCCTTCCAGCGCATCCCCCAAAATTTGAACTTCAACGCCATGTTCTTTTGCGAAGTCAGCGGCAACTGCCAGGGACCGTGACGGTGCTGCGATGATCCTGTTTTCAACCCGGGAAAGACTTTCCGCATCCGGGTGCAGAACGCCGGTTTGCGCAGCCAGCACATCTTTTGCAGATTGCGGTAATTGCAGGGCGTATTCATCTATGATCGCACGGGCCTGTTCTGTCGTGCCTGAATCTCCAACTGTTGGACCCGATGCAATGCCTGCTGGATCATCACCTGGCACGTCAGAAATCATCAGGGTCAGCATTTTTGCCGGGTAGGCTGCTGCAGCCAGCTGGCCACCCTTGACCCTGGACAGATGTTTGCGAACGATATTCATCTTGCCGATGGGTGCGCCGGATGCCAGCAAGGCAGAATTGATCGCCTGCTTTTCCTCAAGGCTGATCTCGCCTGCCGGGCTGACCAGCAATGAAGAACCACCACCCGAAATCAGGCACAGGACAAAATCATCTTTGCCCAGCCCCGCAAGCAGTGACAACAGGCGAGTTGTTGCCTCAACGCCTGCCTGGTCCGGTACCGGGTGGGAAGCTTCAACGATTTCGATTTGCTTGCACGGACGGGCATAACCATAACGCGTAATGACCAGGCCTTCGCAAGGGCCCCATTGTTGTTCAACAGCTTCCGCCATTCGGGCGGATGCCTTGCCAGCCCCGATAACCACAACGCGACCCTCCGGTTTTGGCGGCAAGGTCTCAGGTATCACCTTGACGGGGTCGGCTGCAGCGACGGCCTGCTCAAACAGGGTACGCAACAGTTGTTCGGGCAAAATTGATGTCATGGATCCGGCTTTTTGAAGGGGCGGATGAAAAAGATGATCTTGCCGTGTCTGACAAGGACTGTGCCTATCTTACTATGCGACTCATATCCATGCGACAGGTGCAGGCGTCTGTCTCCGGGAAGTAAAAACACAAATGTTTCATTATTGGTCTTTATGAATCAATTGTTGCGAAACCAGTTTCTGCATTGTAGGGTCGCATCAGAGCCTTGAAGCCAAATCAATCATAAGCCATCAGGCCCGACAGGGAACTTTGAATACACCGGGGGGTGTCACATATGGGTGAAGCTTCAGCTTTGACGGCAAAGCTTCAGGAAGTTTTTCCAGCGCTCAGTCCGCAATTGCGACTGGCGGCCCGTTATGTATTGGATGCGCCAGACGACATTGCACTAAATTCGATGCGGACCGTGGCCTCCCATGCAGGTGTTCATCCATCAACTCTGGTTCGGCTAGCCCGGGAGCTGGAATTTTCCGGCTATGCAGAATTTCGGGAACCCTTCCGCCAGCGACTGCGCACCCATGGGGATCGATATGCTGACCGTGCGCGCAACCTGCAGGCCCAGAGCAACTTGCCGGATGACGCTGACGGTGGCGGACTACTGCGCGAAGTCCTGCAAAGCGGAAACCTGAATCTGGAAAATACATTTGCGGCGACTTCGCCTGCACAACTTTCAGAACTCGCGAGATTGCTGGAAAAGGCGCGACGGATTTATGTCGTAGGCATGCGCAAGTGCTATCCCGTTGCCTACTATCTGCACTATGCCTTTCGAATGTTTCAGGACAATGTTGTGCTGGCGAACGGTGTCGCTGCGACAGTGGCAGACGATTTGCGAGATATACAAAAAGGCGATGTTTTGATCGCCATTGGTTTTGACAGTTATACCCGCGGTACTGTGCGCGCTGCCCGACACGGTATCTCGGTTGGTGCCGATGTTGTGGCCATTACAGACAGTTCGATATCGCCTCTGGCGCGGGATGCGCGCCAGGTATTTCTGGTCGCAAACGACAGCCCGTCCTTTTTTCGATCACTTGCCGCCGCCATGGCTCTGGCCGAAGCAATCGTTGCTTACCTGGTGGCCGAAGGCGGTGAACCGGCTGCCAAACAGCTTACCCGTACTGAAAACCTGCTTGAGTCCTTTGGCACATATTGGGATGACGATGAAACCACATCGCGTTCTGGTGGAGCATTTTGATGAGCCACGTTTTCCATCGCCAGATAAAATTACCCTTGCCGGTCGCTGTGCGCGGCGAGGGTATCTGGATTTACGATTCTGAAGGCAACAAATATCTTGATGGCTCTGGCGGTGCCGCCGTATCGGCCCTTGGTCATTCTGACAAAGGCGTCCGCGATGCCGTACACAAACAGATGGATACCTTGCCGTTTGCCCACAGCGGATTTTTCACTACTGATGTCATGGAAGCCCTGGCTGACAAACTGACGGGTAAGGCGCCAGGTCATCTTGACCATGTCTACTATTTGTCAGGTGGGTCTGAAGCGATGGAAGCCGCCTTGAAGCTTGCACGGCAATATTTTCTTGAGGTTGGCCAGCCTGAAAGAAAGCACTTTATCTCCAGGCGTCAGAGTTACCACGGAAACACATTGGGTGCTCTGTCTGTCGGGGGCAATCAGTTTCGCCGCCAACCCTATGAGCCGTTGTTGATGGATGTCGATTTGATCTCACCTTGCCACGCCTGGAGAGGGCAGCAACCGTCCGAAACAGAAATCGATTACGGCAACCGTGTGGCTGACGAACTGGAAACCGCGATCCAAAAACGGCCCCCCGGAACAGTTGCCGGTTTCATCGCCGAACCTGTGGTGGGTGCGACCATTGGTGCTGCAACTGCAGTGCCGGGCTATTTCAGGCGAATCCGGGAAATTTGTGATCGTCACGGTCTGCTACTCATTCTGGATGAGGTGATGTGTGGCATGGGGCGGACCGGAACAATGTTTGCCTGCGATCAGGAAGATGTTGTGCCTGACATGATCACTGTGGCCAAGGGCCTGGGGGCTGGGTACCAGCCGATCGGTGCCTTGTTGGTCTCAAGTGATATTTATCAGGCAGTACAGTCTGGAACAGGGGCTTTCCAACATGGTCATACCTACATGGGGCACGCCGTTGCCTGCGCTGCTGCCATGGCGGTGCAAGAAAGTATAGAACAACGCGATTTGCTGACAGCGGTTAATGAGCGCGGTCGCGATCTTGATAAGGCCTTGACGGAACGTTTTGGCAATCACCGTTTTGTCGGAAATATTCGAGGCCGTGGCCTATTCCAGGCGATAGAACTGGTTGCGGACCGGGATACAAAAACACCTTTTAATCCAGAATTGAAGTTGCATACGGCTATTAAATCTGCTGCCATGGCGCGTGGGCTGATGTGTTATCCCATGGGCGGCACGATTGACGGGGTTCATGGGGATCATGTTTTGCTGGCACCACCTTACATCATCGGAAAGGCGGAGATTGAAGACCTTGCCGATCGTCTCGCTGATGCCGTTGAAGCGGTTACAGCTGAACTGTCCCCTGAACAAGGCGTGACAGACTGGCAGGGCAGCGGGGTTGCTGCCTGAACGGGGCGTGAGAAAATTTGAACAGGCAGGTGTTTATGTCGCAACCTGCTGCAGCTGTCTCGAGCCATGGTTTCAGACCAGGTCCGGATTGGCTGTTGGAAGTAAAGACGACACGAAACTCCCAGGGAGGGAATAAAATGAAACTGGCAGGAATTAACAAAAATACTGCATTGGCTGCTGTGCTGGGACTGGGTGTGATGGCCTTGGCACCTGCAGCGTTGGCTGAAAAGTTTATTACGATTGGTACCGGTGGTCAGACAGGTGTTTATTATCAAGTGGGCGGCGCGATCTGCAAACTTGTAAACCGGGGCACCAAGAAGCACGACATCAAATGTACCCACACGACCGGTGGCTCCACCAAGAACATCAATGGCATCCGGGCTAAAAACCTTGATATGGGTGTCGCCCAGTCTGATTGGCAGTATCACGGTTACAATGGTACGGCACCCAAGCAGTTTCCGGACGGTGCCTTCAAAGGCTTGCGGGCTGTATTTTCGGTCCACCCTGAACCCTTCACAGTTGTTGCCCGCGCCGGTAGCGGAATCAAGAACTTTGATGACCTGAAAGGTAAACGCGTCAACATCGGTAACCCGGGTTCTGGCCAGCGTGGCACCATGGAAGTTGTGATGGAAAAGATGGGCTGGAAAATGTCCGACTTTGCCCTCGCGTCAGAACTGAAATCATCCGAGCAGTCAGCTGCCTTGTGTGACAACAAGATCGATGCGATGGTTTTCACAGTGGGCCACCCGAACGGTTCCATCAAGGAAGCCACAACATCCTGTGACGCAGTGATCGTCAATGTCGACAACGCGGTCATCCAGAAACTTGCCGCTGATAATGGCTACTATGCCATGGCGACAATTCCGGGTGGTATGTACAAGGGAACAGACAAAGATGTCACCACCTTTGGTGTTGGTGCCACGTTTGTATCTTCAACAGCCACTGACGCTGATACGGTTTATCAGATCGTTAAGGCCGTGTTCGAAAACATCAAACGTTTCCGCAAGATGCATCCGGCATTTGCTCACCTTGATCCAAAGAAGATGATTGTAAACAACTTGTCTGCACCTCTTCATGAAGGTGCGTTGCGTTACTATAAGGAAAAGGGCTGGATGTAGGTTCTTTATACGGGGTGGCGTTAATGCCACCCCGTTTTTCTTGATGACATAAACGATAATTTGAGACCGGGGGAATAAGGCTCATGAGTAATACGGAACAATCAAGCGGACCGCTCAGTTCGGAAGAACTGGAGGATCTGGTTGCCTCGACCGATACTGGTGGGCGGGTACCTGACAATCCGAATATTGTAAAGTTTCTCGCGGCAACCGCATTGATCTGGTCTCTGTGGCAAATCTGGATCGCCTCACCGCTGCCCTTCATGTTTCATTTTGGCGTGTTTTCCGGCAAGGAAGCCCGCCCGGTTCACCTGGCGTTCTCATTTCTTTTGGCTTTCCTGGCCTATCCGGCTTTCAAGAACTCACCGCGCAATCGAATTCCGCTGGTGGACTGGCTACTGGCAATCGCCGGTATTTGCGTGACGATGTATCTGTTCGTCTTCGACAGCGTCTTCATCGACAATCTGTTGGGCACGCGCCTCTCGGACAGGCCCGGAAATCCAAATACGCTTGATATTTTTGTCGCCTGTGCAGGCATTGTGGTGCTGATGGAGGCGACACGTAGGGCCCTGGGTCCACCCTTGATGGTGGTCGCAATATTCTTCCTCGGCTATACATTTCTTGGCCCTTACGCGCCAGGCATTCTTGCCTGGAAAGGTGCCAGTTTTGGTGCTGTCGCAGACCATCAGTGGTTGTCATCTGAAGGTGTATTCGGAATTGCACTCGGTGTTTCAACCGGGCTCGTCTTCCTGTTTGTGCTCTTTGGTGCCTTGCTCGACAAAGCCGGTGCTGGCAACTATTTCATCAAGGTCGCATTTTCACTTATGGGCCACATGCGCGGTGGTCCGGCCAAGGCAGCGGTGGTTGCCTCTGGAATGACAGGTCTGATTTCCGGATCATCCATTGCAAATGTTGTGACCACCGGAACATTTACAATTCCGATGATGAAGCGGGTTGGGTTCTCAGCTGAAAAAAGTGGTGCAGTGGAAGTTGCCTCCTCCGTCAACGGACAGATTATGCCACCAGTGATGGGCGCTGCTGCATTTTTGATGGTTGAATATGTCGACATCAGTTACTTCGAAGTCGTCAAACATGCCTTTGTCCCGGCGATCATTTCCTACATCGCTCTGGTCTATATTGTACACCTTGAAGCCATGAAGATGAACATGCAGGGCCTGCCACGGGCGACGGAGCCCAAACCGGCAAAACTGGCCTTGATGTCCCTGGGCATTACCCTTGCGGGGATCATCGCCATGGGCGGTGGGCTTTACTATTTATCCGAGGCTTTCAATCTGCTGGAAAGCAATCTTAACCGGGTCTTTGTTATTGCAGCCCTGGTCTTGCTGCAATTCGGTGTGCTGAAAACGATTGCCTCCAAGGCGGAGGCAGGTACGCGCGAGAAGATGATCTCCACGGGCGGCATCATTCTTTGCAATATCGTGATCGGTGCCTTTGGAACATTTTATGTAATCAATACTGTCCGCGAATTGGCCGGTGCCCAATTAACACCGTGGATTGCGGGTGCGGTAATACTGGCGGTTTATGTGGCGCTGATTTCAAAGTGCGCCGCCTATCCGGACCTGGTCGTTGACGATCCCAATGCGCCGATTGTGGCCTTGCCGGAACCCGGCCCGACCGTTATGGCTGGATTGCATTTCTTGCTACCTGTTGGAGTGCTGATCTGGTGTCTTATGGTTGAGCGTCTGTCGCCGGAGCTGTCAGCTTTCTGGGCGGTGGCCTTGATGATTTTCATCTTGCTGACCCAGCGCACAATATTTGCCATGTTCCGCAAGGAAGCGCTGGATGGCCGGATCAAACAAGGATTTTCCGAACTGATTGATGGCTTGATTGCAGGTGCCCGCAATATGATCGGCATTGGTATTGCGACAGCTGCTGCCGGTGTCATCGTTGGCACCGTTTCGCAAACCGGTGTCGGACTTGTGCTGGCTGAACTGGTTGAATTTCTGGCTCAGGGCCAGATATTGCTGATCCTGATATTTACGGCCATCCTCAGTTTGATCCTCGGCATGGGACTGCCAACAACAGCAAACTATATCGTTGTGTCGTCCTTGTTGGCACCTGTGATTGTCAGCCTGGGGCAGCAAAACGGATTGATCGTTCCTCTGATCGCTGTGCACTTGTTCGTCTTCTATTTCGGCATCATGGCTGATGTGACGCCGCCGGTGGGTCTTGCCTCCTTCGCGGCAGCAGCTGTCTCCGGTGGCGATCCGATCAGGACCGGCGTCGTGGCCTTTGTCTACAGCTTGCGCACGGCCTTGTTGCCGTTTTTGTTCATCTTCAACACGGAACTTTTGTTGATTGATGTGACGATCGTTCAAGGCGTTATTGTCTTCATTGTCGCGACGGCCGCGATACTCTTGTTCACGGCCGGGACCCAGGGGTATTTTCTGGCTCGATCAAAATTATGGGAATCTGTTGCCCTGGTGTTGGTCGCCTTCAGTTTATTCAGACCCGGTTTCTGGATGGATATGATCGTGGCGCCATTCACGGAAGAAAAACCGGCGGCTATTTCTGAAGTCGTGGGCAAAGCGACGCCGGGATCAGAAATTCGCCTGATTGTTCAGGGCGAAAATGATGTGGGTGATCCTATTGTCTTCACGGCCCTGATGACCGTTGGGCAAGAAGCAACCGGCCAGGAACGTCTCGAGGCTTATGGTCTGGAATTGCTGGTTGAAGACGGTGCCGTTGTCATCGACAATGCTGCTTTCGACAGCCCGGCCCAAAAAGCCGGACTGGACTTTGAGCAGAAAATCCTGACAGTCATGGCCCCAGCGGTACAGCCACCCAAGCAACTCATCTTCATTCCAGCCTTGTTGTTGCTGGGCTTTATCATTGTCATGCAGCGCCGACGCAGGGTCATCCCGGTCGATACCGCAACGGCACCGGCAACCTGAACGGAGATCAGACACATGTATAAACACATCCTTCTGGCCGTTGATCTGGAACATGACAGCACCTGGCAAAAATCCTTGCCCACCGCTGTCGAATATGCCCAGGCATTTGGCTCCACTATCCACGCCATGGTCGTGGTTCCAGATTTTGGCATGAGCATTGTTGGAAGTTTCTTTCCGAAAGATCACAAGAAGCAAGCCCAGGACCTGGCCATCGAAAAGCTGCATGCCTGGACATCCGACAATATTCCCGACAGCATACCGGTCCAGCACATCGTTGGAACCGGGACACCCTATGAAGAAATTCTCCGGGTTGCCGAAGAAGTGTCCGTTGACCTTGTCGTTATGGGATCTCATCGCCCAAGCATGGAAGACTATTTGCTGGGTCCCAATGCGGCGCGGGTTGTCCGCCATGCAAATTGCTCGGTTCTGGTTGTTCGTGATTGATTGATCGGGAAAACGGCGCTCTGCACGGACCTGGTATTTGGCGGCAACAAAGTGCGCCAGCATGAGTTTTACCTCCGCGAGGCCGTTGCAAGTAACTGGTCAGATTTGATCAGGGACCGCACACTTTGCCAGAGCATATCTATGTCAGCGCGGATCAGCTCGCCGCTGGTTTTTTCATCCTTTTCCCGGATCGCTGCCAGTATATCACTGTGAAAAGAAAGGTGCTGTGGCGAGACTTCCGAGGATGGAAGATCCTGAAGGAAGTCGGTTAGCAACGTCAGCGTTGTTTCACCAACCGCACTGAGAATGGCGTTTCCGGATAGCTGAACGATCTGTCGGTGAAAACGAAAATTCAAGGGCCGTACCAGCTCTCCCTTGTTTGAGGCATCCTCGGCCAGTTCAAGTATTTCCCCGAGTTTCGAAACATCTTCATCCGATCCATTTCTGGCGACATGCTCTGCTGCAAAGGGTTCGACCAGAAGGCGTACAGCAAACAGGTCGTCCAGTTGTACTTCGCCTGCGCTGACCATATGTCGTATGGAACTGATCAGGGGTCGGTCATATTCCTGAGCGACAAAAGCCCCGCCTTTGACGCCCTTTTTGACGATGACAAACCCGGTCAGTTCCAGTGATCGTATGGCTTCGCGAACAACCACACGGCTGACTACAAACTGTTCAGCCATTTCCCGTTCGGATGGCAGCCGATCATTCAATTTAACCTCTTTTTGCAGTATTCGGTCGCGAATTTTGTCAGCCACTTCTTCGTAGGCTTTTTTGCGACGTTCCAGAGGTTCAAACATTTTCAGTGTCTCTTGTTTTTGTGCTTCAGGCTGATGCAGAAACACGGATTGGCGGCAAGCCCTTGAGAAGTAACATATTAACTGCGTCGTTCAATTCAGATGAAATCGATTATGCATCAGCCAATTTGTATCTGGAATAGATACGAACAGGTAAAAGGTAAAGTGCCTGGGTCAAATCCATTGAAACTGACCTGTGGCATCACTTCAAAAGCATTGAACATTCTGAAGGCAGCAGTTTTTCGTTTGACTCTCCAATTCGACCTGGCTTTAATGGGCTAATCTTTAAAAGGTCCTACCATTAAGAGGCTCTTTTGCCATTTTGGCAAGATTAAAGTCCTCTTCGCCCCTAAATCCAGACAAGGAGCTATTAATGAACCCCCTGAAATTAACCCGGATAATCGAAGGTGCCCACAATGCCTGTATCAACTGGGTCGACGTGAAACGAGGCGAAGAAGTTCTGATTATCACGGATACTTCCTGCGACTTTACGAATGCTGAGGCTGTTGCAACAGTTTGTGCTCAGGTCGGTGCAAATGTAACGACGGTTATCATTCCTATGCAGACCCTGCCGAACCAGGAGCCACCGGCGTCCGTTGCGGCTGCGATGCTGAAGGCCGATGTCATTTTTGCGCCGCTTAATTATACCATCAGCCATACGGATTCGCGGTTTGCTGCCAATGCGGCCGGTGCCCGGTATTTGGGCATGTATGCCTCTACCACGACGGATGCCCTTGAGTCCGAAGGTGCCCGGTTCCCGGCAGAAATTATCTTCAAGGTGACGCAGAAAGTTGCGGCCCAATGGTGCGGCGGCAAACGCATCACAATCACTTGTGACAAGGGCACAAATGTCACCGGCGAAATAAATAATCCTGATGAAAATGTTGTTGGCTGGCATGGTACAGCAGCACCGCTTGGATCATTCGCGCAGGGTGCGGATTCATGGATGAACAAGTTTGGCAATTTCGCCGGCGGCTTTGGCGTCGTTGGTGTCTGGCCTGAATGGACCGCCGAAGGTGTCATGTATTATGACGCTGCCCACACTTTCAAAGGCCGTTTGAAGACGCCGCTGAAGTTCGTGATCAAAGGCGGTCGTGTTGTTGATATGGAAGGTGATGACGAAGTTGTAGATTTCTTCCGCAAGTTGCCAGACAAGTTCGGTCCGGACGCGCTTCACATTGGTGAATTCATGATCGGGCTGAACCCCAAGACCCGCATCTTCCTGGAAGACGGCACGCATATGGAAGCGCATCGTCACGCAGGAGCCTTGCACACAGCAGTGGGCATGAGCGTCGACAGGAACCGAACGGTCAATCCGGGCATCCACCTTGACCAGTGGATTCAACGGCCAACGATCTATATCGACGATGAAATTTGTGTCGAAAAAGGAAAACTGAGGGTCTATTACGATGACCCTGAAATTCTGGAGATGCTGGACAAATATAACATCACTCTGGACTAAGGCTCTGATCAGCAGGGTTTGGCGATTAATTGTCATAGTAGAGATAGCCAAGCCCTGCTTCCAGAACGTAATTCTGTTTCCCTGAAAAAAGCGTGGCTTCGTTTTTCCGTCGAACACGGATATGATTATGGTCATCTCAATTCATGCTGTCGCATCCAGCGATCGATTATGTATTGAGCACGTTTGAACATTATCTTCGGGATTTTCAGGAGCACCTATGAGCATTGAAGCGCATGCCCGCAGCGTCGTGGATATCTATGACGCGCATCCGATCAATGAGCAGCAAATTGTCGACAAGTTGAAACTGGATGATATCGACCTGTCGACCTTGAACGAAGATATTCTCCAGAATTACGATATGGACCATTACGATGGCGTTGAAGCCATCGACAAGTTGGCACAATCTGCGGGCATAAAGACCGATAGTCATGTCCTTGATGTTGCTTCCGGAATGGGGGGACCGGCACGATATCTTGCCCATAATTACGGCTGCACAGTCACGGGAATTGATTTGACGCAAAGCCGGGTTGAGGGTGCAAAGCGGCTGACGGAAATGACAAAAATGTCAGGCCAGGTCGATTTCCAGGTCGCCAATGCTCTCGAAAATCCGTTTCCGGATCAGAAATTTGATGTGGTTATCGGCCAGGAAGCCTGGTGCCATATTCCTGATAAAAAGCGATTGATAGCAGAATGTGTCCGTGTGACCAAAGTGGGTGGCTATCTTGCCTTCACAGACATTCTTGAGTGCACAGGGTTACGTGCTGATCACCGGGAAGTCCTGGAGCAAGGTCTTGGCTATAGCGAGTTAGGGACCCTGGCAGGGTATCGGGAGCTGCTGGAAGCATCTGGATGTGTGGTTGAGGACATAGAAGACCTGGGTGCTCGATGGGGTGTCATATTACGCCAGCGTCTGGAGATGTATCGCGGTCTTGAAGCCCAAACGATTGATCTTTTGGGCATCGAGGCCTTTCGACGATGGGATCGTGTCTACACGCTTTATGTCGATCAAATCGAAAAAGGCCACCTTGGCGGCGGCAGGTTTCTGGCACGCAAGTCGACGCAGAACGCCCCGTGAGCGGCGCTGACAGTCAGACGAATCAAAATCTAAACTGGTGGTGGATACGACATGCCCCCACAGGCCGGTCTGGTTGCATGATTGGGTCCACGGATGTGCCTGCCATATTGCCTGACCAGGAATGTCTCAAGGGTTTTGCCCTGTCACTCCCTGAGAAGGCAAGCTGGATTGTATCTCCCATGTCCCGGTGCCGACAGACAGCAGAGGCATTGTTACAGGTTTCGCACAATCCGGATGTCGTGCCAGACATCAACCCGGCATTTGTGGAGCAGGATTTTGGCGCCTGGGAAGAACAGTCTTACGACACACCAGCCATCAGGGATGCCGCCGAATTTTGGCGAGATCCGGGCAATACCGCGCCGCCAGACGGTGAGAGTTTTGCCACGATGGCATCCCGCGTCCAGAAGGAAATAATCGCTCTTTGCGACCACGAAGACTTTTCGGGCGTTGAAAATATTGTGGTCGTTGCCCACGCCGGTGTTATTCGGGCCGCCGTCGCGCTTGCACTTGACCTTACGCCCGAACAGGCATTGCGCCTTCAGATCGATCCATTGTCCCTGACCCGGACGACGCGCTATGTCTCTTCCGAAAATTCAAGCGACAATCAAAGCATAACCTGGAGTGTCCAGTACCTGAACCAAAACCCAAACCAGAACCAAAATCAATCTTCGGCTATTCCTGTCCGATCAAAATAAGCTTGCCGGTTTTTGGATCGCGATAGACCTGTCCCAGCGGTGTCAGGCCTGCGCCACCCTTGCCATATCCTTCAGGCAACTCGGGTAATTCGCGACCTTCGCTGATTGTTACAGATTTTTGCGACAGGTTTTTCGCCAGATCAGGACTGAGCGCAAACAATGCCGCGATTAATCCGCAGGCGAACACCAGCATGATATCAACAAGGTTGGCGAGGGGACCAAGGGGTTCGTCATCCTGTGCGGTGAACCGGCTGGATCGCCACTTCCGCGCGGTCATAGTGTTTCTCCGTTTTCCATCAGGTCCATCAACTCGTCGTACCAACGTCGCCGCAAGCGACCAATGGCAAATCCGATGGCACCCGCCAACAGACCAAGAACAGTAGTGTCGAAGGCGATCATGATCGCATCCGTCAGGGCACCAAGATCACCCTGGCCGAGACCGGCTAACCCCGGTCCCAATGGAATCAAGGTTCCCATCAAGCCCAACATTGGTGCGATGCGGGCCAGAAGATCGGCTCGTTCAATGCGGCGACGGCCATGTGCCTGGACAAGATCCAGGCTTTGCTTGCGCATCTCTTTCAGGCCCCAGAAACGTTCACCGATTGATGTGCCGATTTCAAACAGGGACATTGTGACCAGCACGATCAGGGCGGCAATGACGGGATAAAGCAACCAGCCGACAAAACTGTGTGTCGCGCCTGTCAGGAACATGGCAGATGTGTAAATGCTCATTTGATGCCTCCACGGCGAATAGAACGGCGGCCATTGACGACGCCAAAAACAAGAACGCCCGACATCAGGAGCAGTAGCCAGATGCCATAGTCGGGGATGTCAGCCTCCAGCACTTCTTCGGGGTCACCTTGTTCGGGGTTGCGGGATTTGGGTTCTTCAGGCTCGCGAGGTTGGGGTTCGATTTCTGTAACTTCAACTTCCTGAACAGTGGTAATCGTTGGCGTCACTTCCGGCATTGGTAAACGGGCAGAATCCAATAGTTCTTCCAATGCTTTTGCCGTCGCTACATCAAGGCGGGGGGTGATCCATTTGAACATGGGATGATCCGGTGTGGTGTGACCACTTCCGGGTAAACCGTTTTCCAAAATCTTTTCGACGAACTCTTTTGACAAATCATCAAGTGTCTTTTCGTCCGGTGTCCAGAATCCTTTTTGTGCCGATACCAACATAATTGCCATCATGTTGGTTTTGACGTGAATGTTCTGTCCTGACTCTAGAAACTCGTCCAGGCCAAGGCCGTATTTGTCATCCAGATAGACATCTTTGACATCGTCCCAGACCCGACTGGTGATGATGTCGGGATTGGTCACCTGCCAGCCCCACAGATATTCCATAAATTCCGATCCCATGGTTCGGGCCCCGGCATAGTCGTGTTTCATCAGGGGCTTTAGCCACTCCGGATTCAGGAACCGACCGCGCAATTCAGCCAACAAGGCCGACGTCAAAGGTTCCATGGACGCGTTGTTTGGGTCTGCATGATGAATGACGCGATTATTGGGCGCTGATCCGGTCAGGGTTTCAACGGCGAGACTGAGGCCGCCTAGATAGTCGAAGGCGTCATTGTTATCGATGAAACCATAGAGATTACTGCCGCGTCCCAGGTAGGTATTTTCCACTCGCGCCAGATTTCGTTTGAAGGTTTCCTGCGACGCAACACCTTGTCGATTCATACCATAGGCATGTCCCATGCGCTTGATATAGGCGGCACCCAGTTCCTTGCGGTCTTCCCAGGCACCGGAGCGTTCAACCAACCGGTTCACACCTGCGCCATAGCTGCCAGGGGCGGTTCCGAAGATACGCATGCCTGCTTGCCTGCCAGCCTTCGCTGCATCAACGCCGGCTTGCAATTCGGCAAGTGCATCCTTAACCCAGTGGGCTGCAACTTCGTTCTGTGTGAGATTTTCACCGCCGTTTGAAACCGATGTGCCCAGGGGATCCAGGGCTGCATCAAGGGCGGGTCCGAGTTTCGGGTAAGTATTCCGGATTGTTTGCGACGCACCATCGAGGGCCAGCAATACAGCATTATCCAACAGCGCCAGTTGCTGACCGTAAAGATCACGAAACAACCCGGATGTTATGAAAACTGTATCTTTACGAACTTGTTCGTCTTTCAGCGCCATGCGTTTTACACCCCGGACGATACCGCGACTGTTCCATTGGGGCTCAACGCCCAGCAATTGTAAGCCAAAGGCAATCATGGCGCCTTCGTCCCGGACCGTATCGGATGCCCACAAAATTATCGCTTCCCGACCATCTTCGGTATTACGCGAACCTGTATCGGATTTGGTTGCCAGTTCGACGCCAAGAGCATGACCCAGACGGGTTGGTAGTACCGAGCCATCAAGGGCAAAGAAATTGCGACCGGTGGGCAAGGACTCCGGAGTTCGAATGGGATCATTTCCCTTGCCGGGTGATACAAATTTTCCCTCCAGCGCTTGCAGCAGGGATTTGATTTCCGCAGCAGGAGATTTTTTTAGGTTGGCTCTCCAGAGATCGGATTCGCCAGATTTCTTCTGATCACCCTGCAGCATGGAGTCCAACATGACGTTGACTGCCTTGTCGCTCCAGTCGCGGCCAAATACGTGAAGACCCAGCGGCATAAAATCTTCTTGCAGTTTGGTCAAATAGTGCCCGACCTCATGCACCAGAAACTCCCCATCCGCCTGATCAAAGGTTATGCCCCGAATTTTCAGTTCAGCATCCATGGAAGCTGAAAGTTCCTCCTTCAAATTGAGGGCATCGATCTTCAAACGCATCGCGTCCAGGGATCTGGTTCGAACGGAGGACTGACCTTCCCCATTGGCGGCCTCATAGGTTTCAATTAGTTGGCGCAACTCAAGCAATTCGTCGTACAAGGGCGTTGCGCTCAGGGGCGGCGTCAGGTGGTCGATCATGACTTCCAGGCCGCGTCTTTTGGCCTGAATACCCTCACCGACACCGTCGACGATGTAGGGATAAATTCCGGGAATGGTTGAGGCGATGTGCCAGGAATAGTCCGCAGGTCCCACGCCAACGCTTCTCCGTGGTAAAAATTCATAGGTCGAATGTCGACCAAGATGAACAATGGCGTCCGCCTTGTGGGCATATTTCAGCCAGAAATAGAAGGCCATATATTGGTGCGGCGGCGGAAAGCTCATGTTGGCGTGAAGCAATTCCTCGTTAAGCTCCCAACCACGTGGGGGTTGGGGGCCAATGAACACATTGCCAAATGTGATTCCCGGCAAAAGGATGTCACCCTTGTAGGTCATGATCTCACCCGGGGCTTCTCCCCAGCCGCGCAGGCCTTCGATACCTGTCTTGATGAGCGCCCGGGTTAATTTCATGGCTTTCTGCTTCGCAGAAGGCAGAGCCGGGTTTTCATGCCAGACGTCGTATGCCGTATTCAATTGTTCCAGCAGATTGATGGCGCGCTTTTTCGCCGGGTGATCTGCACCATCCAGCACATGTCTGACATCGGCAGTTATTCGATCTATCAGTTTACGGGCAGCCTGCAATTGTTGTTTTTCAAGCGCGTCACTGACGCGTGCCGCCAGAAATGACAACGGTCCACCCGCCATTTCTGCCTGTAATATTTTTGGTAATTTCTCAAACCAGGAGCGATATTCAGGAGTAGATACGCGCACGACCCTGTTCGACATATCCGCAATCGCGGCACGATCCTCAGGCAGGTTCACACCCCGGTCCTGGATAAGATCGAGCAAGTCCTTTGATGATTTTGGCAAGAGGCCGGTATTGTATCCGGCAGCTTTGAGGCGGTTCAGAATCTCGAACAGGGACGCCGGTACATCCAGATTGTCGGCACCAATGTTGTGGCGACCCGGAGGGTGATTGTAATAAACAATGGCGACCTTCTTGTCCTTGTTCGGCGTTGCCCCCAATCGCTGCCAGGCGGCCAATCTGTCTATTGCCAAAGAAATCTGCTCATCAATCGGCATCGTCGAGACAAGACGAACGCCGGTAACAGGATCAATATTAACCGGAGTTGCCGCTGCCATGACGATGGGTTGGCTAACGCCCTGAAGTTCGGGCATTGATACCCTGTAGTGAACGGACTTCCAGGGCAGGCCATCCGTAGAAAAAGCCCATGCATCTTCGGTCGCCTCGGTAAGCCGAATTCCCTTGATCACAGGCACATCCAGACGTTCGATTGTCTCAAGTGCAGTTGCACGCGCGTCGCCACCGCCAATGACAAAGTCCTGCAAGGACACAACGCCTTGCAGGGGGCTGGTTTTTGCCAATTTTTCAATCATCAGCAAGGCTTCACCACTTGCCGCACCCCAACGGGCAAAAAAGGCAACGCAATTCAATGCTGCATCATTTGCCTTTTTGCAAAGCTGTTCCGTTGTGTCGATATCGCCGCTGCGATCCCCGGTATCGTGGTCAATGATCGCAATCCATGGCTTCTTCACAGGCAATAGCTTCCCCGGATTTTCGACCATACGGCCATCAAACCAGGTTCTGACATCGGCCCGGGGAACAAGCTTTCCAGGGGCAACACCTGGTTTGATGGCACGCGCAATGACAGCAAAAAATGACGCCAGGTTGTTGCGACCCCTTGCCTGCCAATAGGATTTTGCGTCAATCCATGTTGCCTGACGGGGATTGGCTGTGCGGCGGCGTTCATGCCATGCCAGATAACTTTCGGCCTCCCTCGGCCCCTTGGCCAGTTCGCGGATATCACTGCTGGAGACACCAGAAAACAGCATCCCTTTTTGATCCTGGGAGAGGCGAACAAGGCGATGATCTGAATTGATGCCGAGAAAGGGTCTTTGTTTGCCAGCCTGTTTGACAAGGCGCATAAGTCGGCTGACCTGATCGCCAAAAACAGCGCCACTGAAGACGGCATCAGCAGATTTAATCTCTTTTACAATGTCGGCATCGCTCATGCCCGAAAATTGTGTTGGTGTTCTCAGGGCGATTGAAAAATTCGGCTGTTGCGTCAGAAATAGTGCGGCACCCGAAGCAAGTTCGGCTGCAGAACGATCAGAGACGACGCCAAATATGCGTTCTTTTGCATTGGCTGTCGCAGTGATCAGAAATATTGAGATCAGGCCTGCAAGCCATCCCGTTTTTGACATTGCTGTGTTACTTCCATTGAAGTGGACAAGCAGTCAGACGACAGATGCAGCTTGATTGACGCACAAATCCGTAACGCCAGCTTTGGCGTTGATGCGGAATAGCAGTCAGAAAAACAATTCATCAGAATCCTCTGGCGCCCAACGCACCTTGTTTGAGATCAAATTTCAATGGCCGGTTCCGGACTGTGAAACTGTGCCTCGTGGCACAAATTCCTCACCGTTACGTGGGTAGCGCGGGACTTGAACCCGCTTCCCGATTATCTGGCATCGTCTTGCTCAGCCGATATGCCAGCACCAATGAACTCATCGGTTCTAGTGCCAAAGGATATTTTCGTCAATTGGTTTCATTCCAGGGCAGTTGTGATGGCGCTTGACAATATCAGGGCAAGTTCTCTAAATACTGCCTCTACTTTTGGTGATCGTCGATGCTTTCGTAAGTACGGCGATAAACGGGAAGCTGGTGAGTTGACCACTTGATACGGTCCGCAATTCCAGCACTGCCCCCGCAACGGTAAGCGATTGTATGGGCCGCAAGACGACCACTGTGACTGAATATTTGTCATGGGAAGGTGCGGTTCAATTATCAGAGCAAGTGTTCTGGTTACCTCGCAAGTCCGGAGACCGGCCAAACGTATTTCATTGCGGCGCTGCGTGGGGCGGCTCGGCAGGAATGATATGGTTTTTTGACCGCATCCCTGACACCCCTGACATCGCCGTTCGTAATTAACGCCATTCAAGGCGAACGAACGGAGTATCTTCATGAAGATTTCGACCCAAGGCCTGGGCTGGAAACTGGTAATTGTTGCCGGTTCCATGGTCCTGCCATTAGCTGCCCAGGCGGCAGACATTTCCGCGAACAAGGAAATCATTGTAACCGGTTCCAGGATCGCCCAAACCGTTGATGAAAGTTTGTCACCGGTGACCGTCATCACCCGTGAAGCGATCGAAGAAAAGCAGCCCAAGGATATTCAGGATCTGGTACGGGATTTACCAGGTATATCGATGGTCAACAGTGGTGGCCTTGGTAAATCCACAACAATTTCCCTGCGTGGTTCTGAAAACAATCACGTTCTGGTCCTTATTGATGGCGCTCGTGTCGGATCGGCAACGTCCGGTCAGGTTTCACTTCAGCACATCCCGGTTGACCAGATTGAACGTATCGAGATCGTTCGGGGCCCGCGGTCGCATCTTTATGGATCAAGTGCCATTGGCGGTGTTGTTCAGATATTCACCCGCAAGGGCAGCAAAAAAACCAGACATTCCGGCTCCATCGGTTATGGCAGTCACAACACTGTAGAAGCCAATACAGGCATAACCGGCAGTTCCGGCAAGACCCAATTCGCCGCCAATGTTGGCTTTCGTCGTTCGGACGGGTTCAACAGTTGTGGCGATGGTCAGACCAAACCTGCCAGCGGATGTCGTGTTATCGAAACGGACAAGGATGGCTATAAACAACGATCGTTTTCGGGCAGCGTATCGCATGAATTCGAAAATGATTTTGAGCTGGAACTGCTGGCTCAGGTTGCCAACGATACAACGGAATTTGATGGCAGTTCACAGAATTCCTCGAAGGACAAACAGCGCCTGCTGGGTGTAAATGCCGATAAAGGTATCAACGACATCTGGGACATCAAGGTTACAGCTGCGCGCAGCTGGGATTTGGGCAGTAACTATTTTAACGGTGCCTTTTCCTCAAAGTTTAATACCGTGCGGGACAATGTCAGTTGGCAAAACAACGTCAGCGTCTCCGACACGGATACGGTTGTTGTTGGCGTGGACTATCTGAACGATAAAGTCGACAGCACCACGTCCTATGCAGAGACCGAGCGGTACAACTATGGTGCATTTGGTCAGTACATAGGTGAATTTGGCGATCACAATACGCAGCTCAGTTTGCGCGGTGACGATAACGAGCAATTTGGCAATCATTACACAGGAAGTCTTGCCTGGGGCTATAACATACGGCCTGATCTGGAAGTGTTGGCGAGCTATGGCACAGCCTATAATGCACCAACGTTCAATGAATTGTATTTTCCGGGTTTCGGCTCGACCTCAAACAGGCCGGAAGAATCCAGGTCCTATGAAGTTGGTGTACGCGGTACACAAAGCCTTGGTACCTGGGCGGTTTACGCCTACCAGACAAACGTCAAAGACCTGATCGCGTTTGATTCAGACACATCATTGGCCGGCAACATCAATTCAGCCCGCATTCGGGGCGTCGAAGCTGAAGGTCGCATGACATGGGCCAAGTGGGATATAAATGGCAACGCCAATTATATTGATGCCAAAAATCGCGCAGACGGATCCAATCGAGATAACCAGCTGACACGACGGCCCAAATGGCAAACGAATGTGACGGTCAGTCGACAAATTGATGACTTCAAGGCCGGTGCAACATTGCGTTATGCAGGTGTGGCGTATGATAACGCCAGCAACAGCCGGAAGCTGGACGCTTACAAAACGGTTGATCTTCGCGGTGCCTATGCGATCAAGCCCAATTGGAGTGTCGAATTGAGTGCCAACAATATCTTCGACGAAGACTATCAAACGGCCTCATTCTTTAACCAGGACGAGCGCAATTATTTCCTCAGATTGCGCTACGTTCCAGACGCGGACTAACGATGTCAGTGACTGCTCAAGAAGCTTCAACGGATCGCCGGGCAAGTTGCCCGGCGATGATGGTTGCGGCACCTGCATCCAATCAGGGGAAAACGACGGTCACCGCTGCCCTGGCCCGATACCACCGCAACCAGGGGCGGCGGGTCCGGGTCTTCAAGACAGGGCCGGATTTTATCGATCCCACGATCCTCGAAAAAGCAAGTGGCGCCGGAGTTGAGCAACTTGATCTGTGGATGGTTGGCGAAGAGACCTGTCAGACCCTATTGGCTGATGCTGCAAGCCAGTCAGATCTGATCCTGGTGGAAGGCGTGATGGGTCTTTATGACGGCAGCCCCAGCAGTGCTGATCTTGCAAAGAAATTTGGTCTGCCTGTTTTGTTGACCGTTGATGCCAGCGGCATGGCACAAAGCTTTGGCGCGATTGTGCATGGATTTACGACCTATGATCCTGAATTGGCATTTGCCGGTGTTATGGCGAACAAGGTTGGCAGTCCAGGGCATGCAGATATGCTTTCGGAAACACTAACGGATGGTGTGCCCTATCTTGGTCATATGCTGCGAGATAATGAAGCCGTTCTGCCTGACCGCCATCTTGGTCTGTTCCAGGCTGCCGAGATTTCAGACCTGGACGTTCGGCTGGATCGCCTGGCTGAACAGATCGAAGGGACCCGGCTTGCCGAATTGCCGCAGGAAATCGAATTTGTTTCCGGTGAGCCGAATGTTGTAGATCAACATCTGGAGGGCATGACCATTGCCTGTGCAAATGATGCTGCCTTTTCATTTGCCTATGCTGCGAACATTCGTTGCCTCAAAGCCATGGGCGCGGAGGTTAAATTCTTTTCACCATTGAATGATATTACGCTGCCGGAATGCGATGCGATCTGGTTGCCTGGTGGATACCCGGAATTACATCTGGATCAGCTGGCTCAAAACCTTGCCATGAAAATTGCGATGAAGGCAGCACACGAAGCCGGTACCCCGATTTTGGCTGAATGTGGTGGCCTGTTGTATTTGCTGGATATTCTGGAAGGCGTCGACGGAAAAAAAGCGGAGATGGCAGGCCTTTTGCCTGGGCATGGCAAGCTCAATTCGAAACTGTCGGCAATTGGCGCACAGTCTCTGGCGATGTCCAGCGGTGTTTTGCGCGGACATACCTTTCATTATTCCTCCCTGGAAACACCGCTTGAATCAGTTGCACGTGCCACTTCCGTTCGACTGAACAAACCAGGTGAAGCGATCTATTCAGTAGGTAACCTTGTTGCCAGTTACGTGCATTTCTATTTCCCCTCCTGTCCTGCAGCGATTGCTGATATATTCAAAAGCGGCAAGAACAACGGAGTACTTGGGTGAAAATAGATTTCTCTTTGGGAATTCAGATGGCGGCATTGATGGCAACCGCCTTTGTACTAGTTGCGGAACCTGCACGGGCACAGGACGCGCTACCACGGATTTCCTCGCTGGATCACTGTTCGGACCAATATGCATTGGCTCTGGCGGACAGAAGTCAAATTGCGTCACTGTCGCACCGGGCCATTCAGGATTATTCCTTCTACAAATCCAGGGCCAAAGGGCTGCCAAGAACAACCGGCAGCATTGAAGAATTTCTTTATGTGCAGCCTGATGTCGTCATCCGCTACTGGGGCGGTAATGCCAGTATGCGATCGTACCTGAAGCAGGCAGGCATAAAGGTTGTTTCAGCCAGAACCGGTCTGAAGACCGATGATGTTTTCCAGAATGTAGCGATGTTTTCCAAGGTCTTTGGGCGGGAAAAGGCTGGTGAGGAATTCATCAAGGTCTACAAAGCCAGATTGCAAAAACTACAGCAGTCCAGCACGGGCAAACTTCGCGCCATATATTTATCCGCGGGAGGCACAACGGCTGCCGCCGGGACATTTGGTGATGAAGTTATCAGACTGGCCGGTATGCGAAATGCGGTTGCGGACATGGGACTGAAAGGTTGGCGGACCCTGCCACTGGAAGCATTAATCGTCGATCCGCCTGATGTAATCATCGGCGCTTTTTTTGACAGCAAAGCGGTGCATCATTCTGACTGGGGCCTGCTTCGCCATCCCGTGGTCAAACGCATGTTCAAGGACATTCCGACTATATTCGTGCCGGGTCGATTGTTGGCGTGCCGGGCCTTTACGTTTGTTGACGCGGCAGAATTTGTTGTCGACAAGCTCAACGCGATCAAAGCCGCGCAACAATCCAGGGGGAAGTCCTCGTGATCCAGGCCCAGGCGACAAACCCGGTGTGGCTACATTTTCGATTGCCTGCAGCTTTCATGTTGCTTCTGGCCTGTGCGTTTGGTTCACTGTTTTTTGGCCAGGCCCCGTTGCAAAGCGGTGAGGTTATCGCCGGATTATTTGGCAGTGCCGATATTGCCCTGACGACGATTGTTCAGGAACTCAGACTACCCCGCGTCCTGATTGGCCTGTGTGCCGGAGCATCCCTGGGATTGTCCGGTGCCGCACTACAAGGCTTGTTGCGCAATCCTCTGGCGGACCCTGGCATCATTGGCGTTTCGGCCAGTGCCGGGCTCGGGGCTGTAACAGCTATTTACCTTGGTCTTTCCGCCATGTGGATTTACGCCATACCGGTTATGGCCATGGGAACTTCCTTTATTGCAATTGTCATGCTGTTTGCACTGGCATCTAGGGACGGCCGGGTTCTGACCCTGATCCTCTCGGGCATTGGCATAAGTTCGCTTGCAACGGGCTGTATCTCGCTGGTGATGAATTTTGCGCCGACCCCTATGTCCCTGCGGGACATGGTGTTCTGGCTGTTGGGCTCACTTGAGAACCGGACCACCGAAGATTTGATGATGATGTTGCCATTTGTGCTGGTTGGCTGGGCGTTACTGGCAACTGTTGGTCAAGGATTAAATGCCCTGGCCCTGGGGGAAGATGCGGCGCATTCGCTGGGCGTCAAGATTAACCGCATGCGCTGGACGATTGTTCTGGGTACAGCCTTGTGTGTTGGCGCGTCTGTCGCTGTCTGCGGCTCAATCGCCTTTATCGGACTTGTGGTCCCCCATATCATGCGGGCGATTTTCGGATCGGAACCCCGCAACATTTTGCTGCCAAGTGCCATCGGTGGTGCGATATTATTGACCCTTGCAGACATCGCCACACGCTTGCCCTTGGGACACACCCAGTTGCGGTTGGGCGTTTTGACGGCTTTCATTGGCGCGCCAGTATTTCTCTACATCATATATCGCGCACGGGAGACAATCCGGTGAGCAAGCTTGAAGCGAACGATATCAGCGTCACCTTTGGCGATAACAAGGTGCTCGAAAATGTATCCTTCTCGGTCGAGCGCGGCAGCTTTGTCGGCCTGGTCGGTGCGAACGGGTCGGGCAAAAGCAGTTTGTTGCGTTCGGTCCTCGGCATTATTAAAAGCCCGACAGGAAATGTTGTCATCGATGGACAGCCAACGTCAGAGATGACGCCGCGCCAGATCGCCAGCAAAGTCGCTTATGCGCCGCAAGGGGCCGAGATGCACTGGATGTTACCGGTGGAAAGACTGGTGGGGATCGGACGTACACCACACCTTGCCCCCTGGAGCAAACCGACACAGGCTGATATGGATGTGGTTGAACACGCCCTTGAGGTAACCGACATGATCGGGCTTCGCCACCGCATCGCGACGACATTGTCGGGTGGTGAGAAAGCGCGTGCCTTGCTGGCGCGGGCCATCGCGGTTGGCGCACCTTATTTACTGGCGGATGAACCGGTTGCTGCACTTGATCCATACCACCAGCTGCAGGTTCTCGATATTCTTGCCGAGATGGCGCAACAGGATCATGGCATCGTAATTGTGCTTCACGATCTGTCTCTGGC
Source organism: Alphaproteobacteria bacterium (assembly GCA_018654745.1). GTDB lineage: Bacteria > Pseudomonadota > Alphaproteobacteria > UBA2966 > UBA2966 > JABILA01. Next base: position 62,778 of record JABILA010000006.1, on the reverse strand, counting down.
GCAACGTTACTGCGACAGGATATTCCTTTTGCATGACGGCGATGTTTTGGCCAAAGGCACACCGGACGAAGTCTTTACCGATCAGCGGCTGGACCAGGCTTATGGTGTCCGCATGGCAAGGACCGAACATAACGGAACATCTTTCCTGACCCTGATTGATCGATCAGACAGGACGGTTCTGCCAGGCTCGTCATGACCGCCAGAACCTTGATGTTTCAGGGTACAGGGTCGGATGTCGGCAAATCCGTGATTGTGGCCGGGCTGTGCAGGGTATTTCTGAACAGGAGCCATAAGGTATTGCCTTTCAAGCCCCAGAACATGTCCAATAATGCTGCCGTAACGCCAGACGGCGGCGAAATTGGTCGCGCCCAGGCTTTGCAAGCCGTTGCCTGCAAGGTCGAGCCAGATGTTCATATGAACCCGGTATTATTAAAGCCGCAATCAGATGTCGGATCTCAAGTCGTTGTGCGCGGCAAAGTGACCGACACTGTCGGCGCGGAATATTATCGCTCCCATCGTCAGGCTTTGCTAGAAACTGTCATCGAGAGTTTTGAAATTCTAAAAAACCGGGCAGATATTGTCCTGGTCGAAGGGGCGGGAAGTCCTGCGGAAATTAACCTCAGGGCAGGGGATATTGCCAATATGGGGTTTGCGACCGCGACCAATACGCCAGTTGTTTTGATCGGGGATATTGATCGTGGCGGTGTGATTGCCTCGCTCGTGGGCACAGGATCCTTGCTGGCACCGGAAGAACAAAAACTGATTTGCGGTTTTTTGATCAACAAATTTCGCGGTGACCTCAGCCTGTTTGATGAAGGTTTGAAGGCGATTGAAGACCGAACGGCGTGGCCATCGTTTGGTGTGTTGCCTCATGTCCCTGCCGTCCGCGAACTGCCAGCAGAAGACGCGGTTGTTCTGGAACAAAGTCAGGCCACCGGGCAAAACGATATTCTTGTTGCTGTTCCCATGCTGTCACGGATCGCGAACTTCGATGATGTCGACCCGTTGCAAGCGGAACCCGATGTGACCGTCCGCTTTATTCCGCCCGGCCAGCCACTACCCGCCGAGGCGCGAATTGTCATGATCCCAGGCACAAAATCGACGACTGCTGATATGGGTTTCATGCGCGAACAAGGCTGGGACATTGACTTGCTTGCCCACAATCGACGCGGCGGTCACGTATTGGGCATTTGTGGCGGCTATCAAATGCTGGGCCATCGTATAGACGACCCGGATGGAGTGGATGGCGCGCCGATGTCAATCAATGGGCTTGGTTTGCTCGATGTCTCAACAACCATGAAGCCCGGGAAAACAGTTCAACAGACAACCGCCCATTGTCCGACCTTTGATTGTTCTGCCACAGGATACGAAATCCATGTGGGGCTGACGGTTGGACCCGATGTCGATCAACGGCCCTTCCTGCAAGTCGATGGCCGCAGCCCCGGCGCTTGCTCGGCGGATGGCACTGTTGCAGGCGGATATATGCACGGATTGTTCAGCGATGATCTGTTTCGGGCGCGATATCTGGCCCCGTTTCGCGGCGGCGTACAACATCAAACCAGATATGGGCACCGCGTAGACGAGGCTCTGGATGTGCTGGCTGAGGCCATGGAACAGCACCTTGATATCGACGCGTTGTACAAGGCCATGTCGTCATGAGCGTAAGTCTCATTTTGGCTCTGGCCCTTGGCCTGGATGCCCTGGCGGGGGAGCCAAAGTGGATCTATCAGAAGCTGCCGCACCCGGTTGTTCTGATGTCTGGTTTCCTGATGACGGGGGAACGCTGGTTGAACCGGACCGACTGGCAGCCTGACGCCAGGCGAATGGGTGGTATCGTCGTTATTGTTGCTGCCATTTTAGTCATGACCCTGATCGGCCTTGGAATTGAACTTGCCTTGTCGCAATTGGAAGCGGGCGCACTGATCCTCGTTGTGATCGTCGCCATACTGATGGCTGCCCGCAGTCTCTATGACCATGTCGAAGAGGTGCGGGTGGCCCTGGAAAAAACTTCCGACCTTGACCCGGCGCGCACCGCTGTTGGCAAAATCATAGGGCGTGAGACGGATCAACTGGATGAAGCCGCGATTAGCCGGGCCGCGATTGAAAGCCTGGCCGAGAACTTTTCAGATGGCGTGACCGCACCGGCTTTCTGGTTTCTGGTGGCCGGATTACCCGGACTTCTGGTTTATAAAATGGTCAATACAGCCGACAGCATGATCGGTCATCGCAACGATCGCTATTTGTACTTTGGCTGGGCTGCGGCACGTCTGGATGATGTGATGAACCTGGTGCCTGCACGACTGACAGCAATTTTGTTTGCGGGTGCTGCGATTGTTCCGGGGCGCGGCAGACAGGCGCTTTCAACGGCCTGGCAACAAGCCAGGTTACACGCTTCACCCAACGCGGGCTGGCCCGAAGCCGCCATGGCAGGAGCCCTTGATGTGCGCCTTGGGGGGCCACGCACTTACCCCGATAATCTGGTTGTCGATGGGGCGTGGTTCGGGACGGGTGGTGATACAAATAATCAATCCTTATCGCGGGCCATCCGCATTACCGTTTCCGCATGGCTGATTATGGTTTTGGCTCTGACAGGTTGGAGCTTCGCATGACGGCAATCAGGCATGGCGGTGAATTGTCTCGAATACAGGTGCGATATCCTGAAGCGCCCAAACCCTGGCTGGATTTGTCAACCGGATTGAACCCACGGCCTTGGCCGTGGCAAGACAATGTGTCGCCGAATGACATCATGGCAGCGACGACATATTTACCGAATCAGAATGGATTTAATTTTTGCCACGACGCCTGGACCGGCTATCTGAAAACCGGGACCCCGGATGAATGGACGCTGGCTGCAGGGTCACAGGCCGTGATCAATCTGTTGCCAAACCTGTTTCCCGATTACGGTGTCTGTTTGCCGGACCCAACCTATGGTGAGCATGTCAGGGTCTGGCAAAAGGCCGGCAGACCTGTATCCCGCATAGATGCAACTGAGCTTTTCCAGCGGCCGTTTCCAGCGCGACAGGTCTTGATCGTAACCAATCCCAACAACCCGGACGGGCACCTGTTTGATCCGGACGACCTTATTGCACTGGCAGCGCGTTTACGTGATCAGGACAGTTTCCTGATCGTTGATGAAGCCTTCTGTGATGTTTTGCCAGAACAATCGCTTGCGGGTCGAACATTGCCTTCAAATATTGTCCTGCTGCGCTCTCTTGGAAAGTTCTTCGGACTTGCCGGTTTGCGAATCGGTATGTTCCGGGCCGCCGGGGCTCTACGGGAAGAAATGCGTGATATGCTGGGGCCATGGCAGGTAAACGGCCCGGCCCTGCTGATTGCCGGTCATGCGCTGCGAGATGAAAGCTGGATTGTTCAGACGCGCCAACGACTGAAACAGGATGGCGACCGTTTGCGAGATATATTATCTCAGGCCGGGTTACAGATATCTGGATCGACCGATCTATTTTGTCTGACCCGATCTGAGGAAGCAGCCGAAATTGCCGAGACGCTGGCTCGCAACGGTATATACGTCCGGTCATTTGTTGAAGATGATCAATATTTGCGATTTGGATTGCCTGCGACGAACGATCAGTTCTTGCGCCTTGAATCCGCCCTTGATACTTGTTCTTGAATTCTAAAGGATCGAAAGATGACCGAAAGTAAAAACGAAACCGCTGTGAACCAAACTCACACAGAGTCGATGAAAGAACGCCAGGCAGAACACCGCGCCACCATGAAAACCAAATCCAAAACGGATCATGGTTTGCTGGTGGTGAATACCGGTGAGGGCAAAGGTAAATCAACAGCCGCCTTTGGTACCGTTATCCGGGCAATCGGTTGGGGGCATACGGTTGGTATTGTTCAATATGTCAAAGGAAACTGGAAAACCGGCGAAAAGCAATTTTTCGCAAAACTGGGCGACCTTGTCCGATATGAAGTTATGGGAGAGGGCTTTACCTGGGAAACCCAGGACCGGGAGCGTGACATCGCGGCGGCACAAAAGGCCTGGCAGGTCTCATTGGAAATGATGCAAAGCGGGGACTACGATCTGGTAATGCTGGACGAGTTGAATATCGTGTTGCGTCATGAATACCTTGATGCTGCCGAGGTCGTTACCGGATTGCAAAGTCGCAGCAAGCGAACACATGTCATTGTCACCGGACGGGATGCACCGGAGATATTGATGGATGCCGCTGACCTGGTCACTGAAATGAAAAAGGTCAAACACCCGTTTGATGCAGGCATCAAAGCTGCACGCGGTCTCGATTTTTAGATACTAGATATCCCGCGGCGGTTCCGTCAGGACCGGGGTCGTCGCAACTCACGAATAACTTTCATGGACCGACCATAGTGATAGTTGACCTGGTCCTTCGTATAGCGGTGTTCAGCCCCAACCGGACAAGCGAGGCGTGACAGGCACGTATCAACACAACTGGATTTCTCCAGCAGGCGATGATCCAGACATCTCTCCAGATCAAGAGCTTCTTCTGCCACCGCTTTAGCCGGACAGATAGAAATACAAGGTTTGTCGATACATTCGTCGCAAGGCGAGATCGTTGGGGTCGCGACGGTCGGTGTGAAATTGGTGTCAGTCAGAATGACCGCGCGATAGGCAAACCAGGTACCCCAATCGGCGTGAATGCCGACGCGGAAAGGGCTGTCGTGATGCCAGCCAGCCAGATCACCCAGATCTCGCAGGCCGATAGGGAAATTGCCGGGATAGACAATTTCATAATTACTGTCGGGATGCTCTGTTTCGAAATATTGCCCAACAGCGTTTACGGCATGCTCGTCTATGGGATTATCCGTGGTAAAGCCTGTGTTGCTGACAGCCTCCCACATGGCGCGCCCACCGTGAGCCACAAGCAAAAGCTGATGGAACGCCCCGAAATCTTCACAATGGGTGCCAAGGGTTTTTGTAACATGATCTGGCAGATCGGCGATATTGAATGCCGCCTGTAAATTCAGGCCTGCGTCAGACAGTTGAATGCTCTCGAAATTGCTCATGCAGCGGCTCCCCAGCTTCCAACGAGGAACAACAGTACGGCGATCTCTGTTATCTGTTGGGATGCTCCCAGGACATCGCCGGAAAAACCGTTGATCTGGTGCATTGCCAAACCGCCGATCGCAACACAGGCGACGAAAGCGACAATGAAGCAGGCAACCGTTGTCGATGGCCCCAGCAGAAAAAGACAGACAACAAATGTCAGAACTGTGCCTGTCAGCAACTGTGGCATTTCCGGTTTGCCGGTATCATGTGCCAGGCCATCCTTACGGGCCGGGGGCATATAGCGCATGATATAAACCATCATCAGGCGCGACAGCATGGCCGAGACGATCAAGGCAGAGGCAGCATCGCCAGCCGCAAGCACGGACAAGCCGCTAACGCGCAAGATCATGGCCAGGACGATGGCGATGACGCCATAAGCACCGACGCGGCTGTCACGCATGATCTCCAGTTTCCGGGGCAAGGATTTACCGCCACCGAAACCATCTGCAACATCGGCGAGCCCATCTTCATGAAAGGCCCCTGTTAACAAAACCATTGCCACGATTGCCAATGCGCCAGCGACCAGCCCGGGAAGCCCGAAGCTGGTCGCCATGGCAAATGTCACCGCTGCTACAATAGCGACGAACGCGCCGACGACAGGGAAAGCCCAGACGGCCCGGTTGAAATCGGGTGAGCCATCGGAGAACCGATCCCAGCGCAGCGGAATTCTGGTCAGCAGGACAAAGGCTGCTGCCAAATCCTGGAGGTGGTTATGATGCCGTACTGACACCGGCTTCCCCGAATGTGGCCATGCCATTGTGCGTTGCAAGTGCCGCCCGGACGATCAGCAGGGCAATTGCTGCACCACTGGCTTCACCAAGACGCAAATCCAGATCCAGTACAGGGCGTTGATTGAGTTTTTCAGCCAGTCGCTTGTGGCCGGGTTCCATGGACACGTGGGAAATAATTGCATGATCCAGGGCGGCAGGGTTATCGCGGGTCAATGCCGAAGCCGCTGCCGTTGAAATATAGCCATCCAAAAGAACCGGAATACCACGATGGCGTGCCTCGATGACGGCACCAGCAATAGCCGCCAGTTCACGTCCACCGACTGTGCGCAGACATTCAAAGGCACTGGTTTGATTGTCACCGTGCAAGGCAATGGCCGTTGTAACAGTTTCTTTTTTGATTGCCATACCTTTGTCGTCGACACCGGTTCCAGGGCCAATCCAGTCGGTGGCAGCGCCACCAAAAACAGCGTTGCAAACGGCTGCTGCGGCCGTGGTATTGCCGATACCCATTTCACCGACCAGAACCATGTCTGCATTGTCAGGCACAGCGTCGGCGCCTGCCTGCAATGCGGCACAGCATTCGGCCTCAGTCATGGCGGCGGTTTGGGTGAAGTCCTGGGTCGGGGTATCCAGATCCAGGGCTGTCACTTTCAAGGTTGCATCAGCAAGATTGGTCAACTGGTTGATGGCGGCACCACCGGCTTCGAAATTCATGACCATTTGAAAGGTCACTTCCGGGGGATAAGCAGAAACACCGCGCGCGGCGACACCATGGTTGCCGGCAAATACCAGACAGGCCGGGTTTTCCAGTTGCGGCTTTTCCTGTCCTTGCCACGATGCCATCCAGATGGCGAGTTCTTCCAGGCGGCCCAGCGAGCCGACGGGTTTGGTCAGTTGTTCCTGGCGCGCGCGGGCCAGTGAAGCTGCGGCATCATCTGCTTCGGGCATGGAAGCAAGGGCGGCGGCCAGATCTGCAGCAGAAATAAAAGAAAGTTTTGACATTCAGGGGATCTCCGGTCCCAAAGGGACATTGTTGGTTTTGAGGGGGAGGGTCAATCCCGCGGCGACGAGATAGACATTTTGACAAACAGCGGCGATTGCCTGGTTCAGGCGACCAGCCTCATCACGGAAGTGGCGCGCGAGTTCGTTGGCCGGGACGATCCCCAGGCCAACTTCGTTGCTTACCAGGACGATGGGACCTTTGGCCTGTTGAAGGGCCTGACAAAGGGACAGCGTTTCGGTTGATATATTTGCCTGTTGTTCCTGCTGATTACTCAGCCAAAGCGTCAGACAGTCGATCAACAACACTCTTTCCGTCGTACTCTCACGAAGGATCAATTCGCTCAATCGCAAGGGTTCTTCAAGTGTTTGCCAGCGGGGGTCGCGACTTTTTTGATGATGCTCAATGCGCTGACGCATTTCTTCATCCCGAATTTCACCCGTCGCCACATAAATGGGTTCAAGGTTCTTTTCGGATGCCTGTGACAGCGCAAACGATTCAGCAAAGCGGCTTTTGCCCGAACGGGCGCCGCCGAAAATAAAAGTCAGTTCATTGTTTGCCGAAGCGTTCATCACGTTGCTCATCCAGGGCGTCTGTCATCCGGGAACGCGGCAAGATGACGAAGCAGATATTTTACCTGATGTGGAAAAACCCTGGCTGCGTGATCCCCCGTTCGCACCCATCGCGCGATCAAAAAGGTCTTCACTCAGAGGCCGGTTCCGGACTTGCCCCGATCAGGAGGTTCACCGTTGCGTGGGCAGTGCAGGATTAAAACCTGTCTTCCCGTTTAATCCGTCCCCGAGCGACAATGTCTTCGGAAACGGTACCTTCAAGCTGGCGGATATTTAGGACGGAAACCACTGATCAGTCAATCAGATTGGCGGGTTCTCTTGTCCATAAGTGAAGATTTGCTGCTCGTATGGCCGGTTTACCTCAATCCGGTTGTGATCCAGATCATTTTAATAACCTCTCAGCCATGTCAGCCAGCAGAAGTTATTTTGCGCGAGCATCCCATTGTGCAACGGTGCCGGTTAAGACGGGTGTCCGGGAATTGAATTCATCCAAATTGCGGCAGTCGGAAAGGGCCAGGCTAATTCTGATTTCCTCAATGATACGACCGAGTTCAGCACTTGCCTGCTCCGGGCCCTGGATGGCGGCAGTCAGCATTTTTCGACCTATACCGGCGAGCTGAGCGCCGAGCGATAATGCTTTCGCCGCCTGCAGGCCATCCGAGATGCCGCCCGTGGCAATTACAGGCAGTCCGACATTGGCGACTTCGAGGACGCTGCAAGCTGTTGGAATGCCCCAGATGGCAAATGTCCTGGCCCGTCGCGCGCCCTCATGATCCTGTGCCGAGCTGGCGCGTAATCCTTCGATAGCCGTGAAACTGGTGCCACCCATGCCCCCGACATCAAGTGCAGCAATTCCTGTTTCCGCCAAGCGGCTCGCCGTTTCCCGGTCGATGCCACATCCCGTTTCCTTGACAACCACCGGAACCGGCGAAGTTGCAACCATTTCTGCAAGTCCTTCATAGGCCTTTCCGAGATTGATCTCTCCTTCCGGCTGCACAAGTTCCTGCAAGACATTGATATGTACGGCAAGGGCATCAGCCCGGATCATATCAACCAGTTTGTTCAGAACATCCTTGCCTGCCTGACCATCCAGAATTTGTGAAATTCCAATGTTCCCACAAATAAAGACATCAGCGGCCTGTTGTCGGACGACAGCGAAGGATTGAACCAGCTCTTCATCGACAAGTGCAGCGCGTTGGCTTCCCACGCCCATGGCAACGCCATGATCCTGTGCCGCTATCGCCAGGGCCAGATTAACTTTTTCAAGATCAGGATGTCCGCCCGTCATACCGGCGATGAATACAGGTGCCCCCAGTGATTTGCCCAGAAAGGTGCAACCAGGATCCACATCACCTGGATTTAGATTGGGCAGGGCAACCGGCACCAGGGTGACATCAGACCAGCCTGCATCAACGCCAGAAACCGCGGCGTCGTTCATGGCCAGATCAACATGATCCAGTTTTCGCTGGCGGATTGTCGGGTCGTTCATCGCTTGTCGGGAGTCCGTTGTGAATTAGGGGCGATTGCTGTTGTGGATACGTTCCGAAGATAACATGTAACCGTGGGGTGATGATATCTTACAATCGACTTTTGCATCGGCTCGCTGCGCTGATAGACTGCGGACCAGATAAACAAATCATTCCAAAAAGGTTCTGTCCTGGAAAAATTTGTCACCAGATTCCTGTCCGGATTGCGCGATCGCGGCAACGTCGAAGAAATGTTCGATCTGCTGCCCGACATCTATTTCTATATCAAGGACAGCAATTGCCGTTGGGTGATGTGTAACACGGCCTGTTTAAGGCTGTTGAATTTTCGCAACCAGGCTGAAGTCTACGGTGCGACCGATGGTGATTTCTATCCTCCCCGTATCGCCGAGATGATTTATCAGGATGACCGCAACGTCATCGACAACAACCGCCGTATCATCAATCGAACCGAATTGATCGTCGACGAGACCGGGCACCTGATCTGGGTTTCGACCAACAAACTGCCATTGACGGGGGTGGAAGGGAATGTTGCCGGATTGATGGGCACCACGCGCGTGCTTTCACGGTCGGAACAATTGCCAGATGAATATCAACAATTCCGCGACGTTATTGATCATATTCAGGATCATGTCGCCGACAGGATTGATGTTCGGGAACTGGCGCAAATCGCCTGCCTGTCGGATAGTCATTTCAGAAAACGCTTCCGGGCACAATTTCGACTATCCCCCCAGGAATTTGTTTTGCGCACTCGCTTGCAGGCCGCATCGAAAATGTTGATTTCGACGGACGAGCCGATTGTGACAATTGCACTTGCTTGCGGGTTTAACGACCAGAGCTACTTCACCCGACAGTTCAGTCGTTTTTTTGAGCAATCGCCAAAAAGGTATCGGGCAACCTGGGGCCAAAAGTGATCATCGACATAATCAAGGCTCAAATTTTGGCGGTAATGAGCGAATAGTTATAAAACTCCCGCGACACGTAAAATCCTGAAACATCGTTTACCCCTAAACTCCGGACTCTGGGAAACCATCCTTGGGGGAATTTGTGGCCAGTTTCAGGTACAACGAAAGTGATGTGAACTATGACGTAACTGGTCATGGCCCTGACGTGCTGTTTATGCATGGCCTGACAGCCGACCGCCGCCAGGCATCAGCTGCACTGGATGCCCTGGAAGGGTATCGGTTGATTTCGGTAGATATGCCCGGGCACGGCGACAGCGAATTGTCTGCATCGCGGCCCTTGTCCGAACAGGTGGGCTTTGAAGTCTACACCGATATCGCCGCCGCTTTGCTGGATCACCTTGGTATCGAAAAAGTCATTGCCGGGGGCATATCCATGGGCTCCGGGATTGCCCTGGCTCTCGCACTCATGCGGCCTGACCTGGTTCAAGCCATGTTTCTTGTGCGTCCGGCGTGGCTGGATCAACCTGGTCGGCCCCACCTTGGTGTCATTGAGGACATTGGCAACTGGATCGCACAATCAGGTCCAGACGTTGCCCGCGAAAAACTCCGATCCCATCCGGTATATATGTCTGCTGAAATCGATAATCCATCCTGTGCTTCTTCTTTGGTGGGCGCGATGGAGCGACCTCAGGCAGAGGCGGCAGCAATGGTTTTGCCAACCCTTGTTGCCGACCGGCCCGTTTCGCGTCTGGGTGTTTTGCAAACCATCGCGGTACCGGCACTTGTGGTTGGCAACAACGCCGACCCGTTGCATCCGGCCATGATCGCCCGTGAGATTTGCGGTGCCCTGGCCAATGCCACCTATTTTCACGCCCCGCCAAAGTATCTTGAGCCCGAAGCGCACAAATCGGCGGTCACCCAAAATATCAAACAGTTTCTGGAAGTGCATCGCCTGTCGGCGGACGCTTCGGTTCATTCTTAACTCAGGAGAAGACCCATGATTACCAAGCGTATTTCGACAGAACAAATTCTTGCCAACCTGAAAGGCAAGGTTGATCGTCACGAGCCGATTATGATTTCCAGTGCCGGTAGCGGTTTGGTGGCCAAATTGCTGGAGCGCGCGGGAACAGATTGCATCAATACTTTTTCAGGTGCGCGGTTGCGTGCAAACGGCATGGGCACAATGTCGATGATGTGGCCGATCCTGGACAGCAACAAACAAACCCTGACCTATACACGAGAAGACATTATGCCAGCGCTCGATGGCAAGGCCTTTGTTTGTGCTTGTCTGAATGCAAATGATCCCTTGAAAGACATGCGGATGGTTCTGCAGGAATGCAAGGATATGGGTGTGAATTCGGTTTCCAACATTGGCCCTTCCATTAGTTACGTCGACAAGGACAGCGAAATCTACAACGTCCTGACCAGCACGGGCGTCACCCTGCAAAATGAAATCGAGATGCTGAAACTGGCGCGTGAAGAAATGGACATGGTATCCATCGGTCTGGCCTTTACCAAAGAAGACAGCCTCGCCATCGTCGAAGGCGCGCGTCCTCACATTTTTTGTTATCACGCCGGAACCACCAAGGGTGGCCTGACCGGTTATGACAATGGCTCGACCATCGAAGACACAGCTGCTGAATCTGAAGATGTCTACGCAGCAGTTCGTAAAATCGACCCGGATGTGATCCTGGTTGGCCACGGTGCGGCGATGGAAACACCGGATGATGCCCAGTACATGCTGGATCACACGTCGGGGCATGGTTTCTGGACCGGGTCATCTACAGAACGCCTGCCGATTGAGCGCGCCGTCACAGAGGCCGCCAACGAATTTACAGCCCTCAAATTCTCCAAATAGGTCCTCTGAACAGCAAGGGAGCAATATCATGTCAAAAACAATTGCAGTATTGGCGACGCTGGATACCAAAGGTGCGGAATGCATTTACCTGCGGGATGAAATCGTTCGCATGGGTGGCAAGGCCTTGTTAATCGATATTGGTGTCGTTGGAGATGCTGCCGCACCTGCAGACATAAGCAATGCTGAAATCGCCAGTAAGGGTGGTACGGAACTTGCCGTCTTGCGGGATAATCCTTCACGGGAAACAGCCTCCGATGTCATGGTACGGGGTGCAACGGATACCATGCTGGACCTGATTACAGCCAACAAGGTTGATGGTGTAATTAGCCTGGGTGGCACTCAGGGAACGAACAATTGCTGCCAGGTCATGCAGGCGTTGCCTTATGGTTTCCCCAAGTTGATGTTATCGACAATGGCCTCTGGTGACACCTCGGGTTATGTCGGCATCAAGGACATCACGATGATGTTCTCTGTCAGTGATATTCTCGGCCTGAACCCGTTTTTCCGTAAAATACTCTCAAATGCAGCGGGGGCAATTGTTGGCATGGCCGACGCGGCGATCAAGATCGAGTTTGACGCCAGTAAGCCAGTGGTCGGCATCACCAACCTTGGTGTTTTGACCCAGGGGTCCATGCACGCAATTGAATTGCTCGCCGAGCGCGGATATGAAGCCATTGTCTTTCACGCTGTGGGGGCCGGTGGCCGGGCCATGGAACAATTGATGAAAGAAGGCTTCATCACCGCCGTCTTTGACTATGCCCTGGGTGACATTACAGATGCCCTGTTTGGCGGTATCCGTGCAGCTGACGAGAATCGCCTGACGGTCGCGGGCAAACTGGGTATTCCGCAGGTGGTTGTGCCAGGTGGTGTGGACCACATCGGCATTATGTTAGACGAGCCGAATACGGTGCCTGACGCCTATAAGGACCGTCTATATAGCTACCATAATCCGGTGATTTTCGTGCCGCGAACAACGGGTCCGGAACTGGTCCGAATGATGGAAGAAATTCGTGATCGTTTGAAAGATGCCAAATCAAATACCGTTTTCGTTTTGCCGACAAAAGGTATCAGCAGCTATTCCGTTGAAGGTGGGGTCTTGTATGACGCCGAAAGCGACGCGGCCTTTCATCAGGCCGTGCGGGAGATGCTGCCCAACAATATTCCTCTGATCGAGGTTGAAGCCGGTGCCGAAGATCCGGTGTTTGTTGAGCGTTGTATCGACGAGTTGGTCAAATTGATCGATAGCAGCAAGGCGTAAACCAGCAATGCAATCCCGTTGGAACAACACAGACGCAGCACAGGCAAAAACTGACCTGGATTTGCGGGCCTATTCATCACGACTGATCGGTGCTGATACGGCGCTGGTGCTGCATGGTGGCGGCAATACCTCCGTCAAATCGACACACACCGACAGGTTCGGGGAAAAACTGGACATCATATGGGTCAAGGCCAGCGGCTTTGATCTGGCGTCTATGGGGCCGGAAGGCTTTACCGCTCTGGACCTGCGGCGTGTGTTGAAACTGGCTGGCCTGGAAAGCCTCAGTGACGCTGACATGGTCAATGAAGTTCTCTGTGCCCGTCTGGATGCATCAGCGGCAGCGGCGTCCATCGAAGCAATTGTGCATGCATTGATACCGTTCAAGTTTGTCGATCACTCTCATGCAGACGCCATTCTGACGATTTCAAATACACCAGGCGGCAAGGAACGTTTCGCAGAGATATACGGCGACCGGGTTCTGGTTCTGCCCTATATCAAACCGGGCTTCGATCTGGCGATCCAGTTCCGTGATGTCATCGCCAACACGGACCTGTCAGCATATGACGCTGTCATTTCGGAAAACCACGGTGTCTTCACATTCGATGATGACGCCTTCAGGTCTTATGAAAAAATGATCCTTGTTGTGGATGAAGCAGAAGCCTGGTTGCGTAACAATTACGGCAGGGCTGAATTCACCCAAACGGACGCAGGTGATCCGGTCGGTGTCGCTGCAGCCCGAAAAGGGGTTAGCGATCTCGCTGGCGGTGCGGTGATTTCACGAAAATCAAAGTCCATCCCTGGATCCAATGTACAAAGATATGGTGCATTGTTGCGTAAAGGTACGCTGACCCCGGAACATGTCATTCACAACAAGCCTTACCCCGCGATGCTGGGCGACGATCCGGAAAGTGGACTGGCGGCATTCCGTTCGGAATATGTCGGCTATTTTGGTCGGGCAGAAGATGCTGATTTAACCATGTTGGCACCGTTTCCTCATTGGGCGTTGTTTGAAGATGGTCGCTGCCGCAGTTTTGGCCCCAATCTTAAACGAGCCTCTGTCTCCGCCGATGTTGCCGACACAACGCTGGAGGCCATGTATTATGCAGATCAGATCGGTGATTGGCAGGGGCTTGGCGAACAGGACTTGCGGGATCTGGAATATTGGGAACTGGAGCAAGCGAAGCTCAAACGCCAGAAACCTGCTTCTGAATTAACAGGCAAAATCGCGGTCGTCAGTGGGGCCGCAGCAGGCATTGGTCAGGCTTGTGCAGAGGTTCTGTTTGAAAAAGGGGCTGTTGTCATTGGCCTCGACATTGATCCCTCCATATCGGAGACAATGTCCAAACCAGGGTACGAAGGTCTTGTCCTCGATCTGACGGATGAAGCCGCTGTGGCAAATGCATTGGCGTATGTTGTCGACAATTATGGTGGGTTGGATATTGTCGTGTCGAACGCCGGAATATTTCGAACCGGGGCCAAGATCGAAACTCTCGGGGACGAGGACTGGGATGCCATACTGGCTGTTAACCTCAGTTCTCATCGAAAGTTGATCAAGCAGGCCGTGCCCTTCCTTCGTCACGGCATCAATCCGGGGATTGTTGTCATTGGCTCACGTAATGTGGCCGCACCAGGTGGTGGTGCCGCAGCTTATTCCGTATCAAAAGCAGGCCTTACCCAACTCATGCGCGTTGCCGCACTGGAACTGGCACCGGAAGGCGTGACAGTAAATGCCGTGCATCCTGACGCCGTATTTGATACCAGGCTCTGGACACCGGAAGCCCTCGCAACATCGGCGGCACGATATGGTTTGACAATCGATGAATATAAAACGCGGAATCTCTTGAAAGCTGAAATAAAATCACGTGATGTGGCGCTTGCCGTTTGTGCATTTATCGATGGCACCTTGCCCGCAACAACCGGCGCACAGCTACCTGTCGACGGTGGCAACGACCGGGTAATCTGAGAGAGGTTAAGTGATTTCAACCAAACAACTCTATTTGGGTCTGGATGCTGGTACGTCGGGCTTGCGTGGCATTTGTATTGATCAACAGGCCAATACAGTTGCCAATGCGGACATCAGGTTTTCCGATGCAGATGAAGCACGTGATCCTCAGGCCTGGAAGGCTGGGGTAAACAGTATTCTTGAAAACCTGTCGGGGCAAATCAGCCTGGATCAGGTCGACGGGATCGCGGTGGACGGCCAATCCGGCACGGTCTTGTTATGTGACGACGCAGGTGTGCCCCTGTCCGCACCGAAGTTCTACAACGAACTGCCATCAAAAGAATCCATCGATTTACTCGAGGGACGTTCGCTTGTAGATGGCGAGGAAATTCCGCCAACGCTCGGTCGTGTGCTGGATTTGTGGTCAGTGGATCAGCCAGCAGATTTTCATGTCGTCCACCAGGCAGACTGGCTCGCCGGAAATCTTTCAGGCCGCTTTGATTTCAGTGATCAGAATAATGCCTTGAAGCTGGGTTATGATCCATCAACAGCCGACTGGCTGTTTGACCCCACGGCGCTGCCGTTCCAATCGGATGCTTTGCCGGTTGTTTATCCTCCGGCGACCTCTGTTGGCAGAGTGACCGAAATGATGTCTGACGAATTTGGATTTTCCGACGATTGTCGAATATTTACAGGCACAACGGACGGCACGGCTGCCTTTATCGCGGCCAGTGGCCTGGACAATCTTTCGCCTGGCACGGCCGTGACCTCATTAGGAACGACTTTGGTAATAAAATCGGTTTCACCCGAAAGGGTTGATGTGCCCAGCTTTGGTATCTACAGCCATCGGCTATTTGAAAACTGGATTGCGGGCGGGGCCAGCAACACTGGTGGCGGTGCGTTATTGAAACACTTCACACCGGAAGAGATGTCCGCATTGTCGCTGAAGATCGATCCCGATGTTGCCACGGGTCTGGATTATTACCCGTTGGCCTCAAAGGGTGAGCGCTTTCCCATATCAGACGCTGGTCTTGAAAGCCGAACCGAGCCCCGACCTGATGATCCTGCCCTTTTCCTGGCGGGTCTGTTCGAATCGATTGCGCGCATCGAAAAAAGAGGATTTGACCTGATGCAGGCCCATGGTGTGCCATACCCGACATTGATCAAAACCTCGGGCGGGGGCAGTCAAAATCCGGTCTGGCTTAAGGTT
Organism: Alphaproteobacteria bacterium; assembly: GCA_018654745.1. Taxonomy (GTDB): domain Bacteria; phylum Pseudomonadota; class Alphaproteobacteria; order UBA2966; family UBA2966; genus JABILA01. The sequence goes on along the minus strand of JABILA010000006.1, from coordinate 46,771 downwards.
CGAGAACGAATTCTCGGGACAAAAGTAATCGCGGCAGCAGAAACCGAACCTGCGTTTGGTGCGGCTCTGATCGCCCTGCACGGTGCGGTAGGGTCGTGAGTGCCGTCGTTCAGGGTTTGCTGCAGGTTGCCGAACAATATGATGGCTTTGTATTTGACCAATTTGGTGTTCTGCACGATGGCAACGCGCTGTACCCGAATGTGACAAATGTTCTTCAACATTTGCATAGTCAAGGCAAGTCGATCCTTGTGCTCAGCAACAGCGGTCGAAGTGCCAACGCAAATCTTGATCGCCTTGTGTCTCTCGGCATTGACGGTGATTTGATAGACGATGTCGTTACATCAGGGGAAGTCGCGAAAGCCCACCACTTGCGTGATCTCGTAAAAGACATGGGTGCAAACTGTTACCACATCGCCAGCCCGAATGAAGCTTCTGATGAACTGTCGGCGGAGATTGACGGACTCCAGATCGTGGGTGATCTCAATGCATGTAATTTTGTCTATTTGTCCGGCATGCCAGCAAATCTTGTCGGGACCTGGCAGACGGATTTGCTACCGCATCTCATCTCTGCCGGTAAACCACTGCTGTGTAGTAATCCCGATTTCGCTGCACTGGGTGGCGCAGAGTTGGTGGCCAGCACAGGCATGATTGCAAAAGGATATGAAGAGGCAGGCGGCAAGGTGATCTGGGTCGGCAAACCCTATCCTTTTGTTTATGACATCGTGCAAGAGCGTTTAAAGGCTTGTGGGTGTATCAGGCCTTTGTTTGTGGGCGATTCTTACGACCATGATGTTGTGGGTGCCCATAATGCAGGCTTTGATACCTTTCTTGTTTTGACCGGCATTCATCAGGCTCTTTTCGACGGCGTCGATATCATGCCCACTGCACAATCGGAATTGTTTGAAGGTGGTGTTTCGCCAACCTGGGTCTCTCGCACATTGTAATTTGAAAGAACTGTAAATGGTTGATATTTCTCCAGATTTCTTAAGTGTGTCACAGGCCCTGGGGGCTGATCCTTTGCTGATCCAGGGCGCTGGCGGGAATACGTCTATCAAGATTGACGGCAACCTGATGTGGGTTAAGGCGTCGGGGAAATGGTTGCAACATGCAGACACAGATGATGTTTTTGTTGCTGTTGATCCAGCCCGGGTGAACCGGAACATCGAAGACAATTGTGATGATCCCGTTGAAGGTGCCGCATTATCTATTGGCCCGGTCGGGTTACGCCCCTCTATCGAAACGACGCTACATTCCCTTATGCATCATCGAGTGGTTTTTCACACTCATTCCATCAACGCAATTGTCCACGCCGTTCAACAGAATACCGCAGATATTTTGGCCAGGAAGCTTGATGGCATTCGCTGGGGATTTATCCCTTATTCCCAGCCAGGTATGCCGCTTACCCGGCTTGTCGCCAAACAACTGGCGATAAAACAATGCGACGTTCTGGTGATCCAGAACCACGGACTGGTCGTTGGTGGAGATAGCCCCGTTGAAGCCCGGGAATTAATGCAGGATGTTGAAGACAGACTTGAAACAAAGGCAGTCCCGATTATCGAACCGTCCCGTCAGATTTTGTCGGATGCTTGCGCCGGGACAGATTTTGTTGTGGCCGATGCAGAGATAATCCATCAGTCCGGGTTGGTCGCCAGTGGATTTGATCTGGCCTGCGGTGGTTCGCTCTATCCTGATCATGTTGTTTTCCTGGGCAGTGGTATCGAAGGTACGCAAACCCTTGGTGAACTTGCAGAGTTTGTCCAATCTCCGTCGGGCGATCCCCTGCGGCCCAAAGCTGTCGCCCTGAAGGGTGTAGGCGTTGTGCACCACAAATCCCTTGTCGCTGGCGGCGTGGAAATGCTGAAAGCGCTGGCTGAGGTCGTGCGTCGCGTGCCCGCATCTGCAGCCGTTCGTTACCTCACGGAAGAGGAAGAAAAACAGCTGGTGAACTGGGATGCAGAAAAGTATCGCCAGACCTTGTAGCTGGACCCAGGGCGATTCCGACTTAAACGGAATCGCTTCTGCATTAAAATTTGGAGCGCACCTTGAGTTAAAAGCAAAACTGCGTTTCCGTTAAGCCCGGAAACGCTCTAGCCAGCAGCTTTGGCAGCTGTAATTGCTTTCAGGTCAACATCAAATCCATCCTTGATAATGTCACAAATCTGATCGTAGACACAGCCGACGCGAATTGTTTCATAGGACACCAGATCAATGATCGTGCTGCCCAGACCTTGATCGTTATGGTAAGGCACCAGGCCGTAGTCGATGGTGATATCGGCAACATCACGCACCTGGGCCTCGATATCCTCAAAGACAAACTTGCTGCCCGTCAGAGAGACATTTGCAGATGATCCGACAACTGCAAAATTATTTTCTCGCGCCAGTCGGGCGATTTCGTCATGAAGGGGGCCAGCATTCATCAACAGGTCCATGGTGCCAAGCTTGGTTGAATTCTTGAAGGAGAAAGGCGGCAGGCTTTTGGCAACAGGGTTGTCGGCGATGAAGGGGCCAACAATTGAAAAAGGCAGGTCATGATCCTGTGTGATCACGCGGACTATTTCGCGGGCCTGGTCGGAGACTTCCACAATTGCATTGAACAGTTCCCAATCGCCAAAGTTCCCACAGGGTTTGTCGAAGGAACGCTCCTTCGCCTTGTACATACGCTCAATAGCATCGTCTGCATGACCAACGATGGCATATCCAACACTGACCGGGAAAATGGCAACACCACCATTACGGATTACTTCAAACACACGGGCGGCGTCTTCCTTTACAGGTTTACCTTCAAACATAATCTATTTCCCTTGAATGCGTTTATTGGCTGGACAGCGGGTTGCTGCGTGGAGACAGCATAAGTCAGGCCAGTCAGTCGCATCAAGACAATTGCATCCAGTCTATTGAAGTATGTGCATCGACAAATGTTTGTCATCTTGCTTCATGTTGTGCTTGTGGCATGCTGGTTGGCATCGGATGGGCTTCGGGATTGAAGGAGCCGATTAAAGGGGGATGATGCCACTGTGACAAATATGCTCGATCAGAAAGTGCGGTATACTGCTGCGTTAGCAACGGCAGTTCAATCTGCTGATTTACGGGTATTGCTGATGGTCTTGTTTCAGATATCAGGTGATCGTCGTTGGTTATCTGAGCCTTTTCGCCCTGCGCGTGATGTCAGTTTGATTGCAGATGAAGCGGCTGGTTTTCCTGAACATATTCAATCTGAGATCAGGGCTGCTGCGGTTGAACTATTGTCACGGGCTGATCAGGCTACTGCGATTGAGGTTCCTGGTGATGATCTGATGGTTGAGATGATGAGTACTTGTCTCAGCGAAGCCGTGCCACCGGAATATGCCCCCATGATGCGCGAGCAAATGGGATTTACGCCGGAGGCTACAGATTCTGTCGAGGTCACATCGGGACATGAGAAACAGACCCGGCCAGTCGTTATTGTCGGTGCCGGTGCAAGTGGCCTGGCGCTTGGATACCGGCTACAAAAAATGGGCATCAACTATATTACCGTCGAGCGAAACACTGAGGTTGGCGGAACCTGGTTTGAAAACACATATCCTGGTTGCGCTGTTGATACGCCTAATCACGCCTATTCATATTCTTTTGGCAACCGATATTCCTGGAGCCGGAATTTTTCACCGCGATCAGAGATTCAGGATTATCTTGAGTGCATTTCCGAAGAACTGGATTTACGCCAGGCGATACGGTTCGAGACCCGGGTAACCGCGGCTTTCTGGGATCAGGAAAAGTCTTGCTGGCAGGTCACATTGTCAACGAACGATGGCGAAGAGCGGCTTGAGGCCATGGCGGTTGTCAGCGCCATTGGACAGCTTAGCCAGGTTTCCATGCCATCGTTGAAAGGTGCCGATGACTTTCAGGGCACAAGTTTTCACACGGCGCGATGGCCGTCGGGAACGGACTTGAAAGGCAAACATGTCGCGATTATCGGGACCGGCGCATCGGCCATGCAAATCGTGCCGGAGATTGCGAACGATGTCGCGTCTCTTGCCGTATATCAACGCAGCGCCCAATGGGTGCGCCCCATTCCCCGTTATCAGGATGCCCTTCCCGAAGGTGCACAATGGCTGCTGAAGAACGTACCGCTTTATGCCGCCTGGTATCGATTTACAATGTTGTGGCGCTATGGCGATGGTCTGTTACCATCACTTCGAATTGATCCGACATGGCCGCATCCCGCACGTTCCCTGAACAGGGCCAACGACCGCCATCGTCAGGAGATGACCCGCCATATCGAACAGGAACTGGAAGGCCGTCCTGACCTGATTGGAAAATGTACACCGACCTATCCACCCTATGGCAAGCGCATCCTGCTGGATAACAGCTGGTATAAATCGCTGCGAAAAGACAATGTCGAACTGGTTACGGAGGGCATTGAGCATTTTGATCAAACCGGGATAAAGACCTGTGATGACCAGCACCATCCGGCTGATGTTGTCATTTATTCGACAGGGTTCAAGATCACGGAAATGGCGTCACGTTTGAATATTGCGGGACTGGGTGGTCGTCGACTGGAGGACGCCTGGGCCGACGAGAACCCCACAGCCTATATCGGGATAACGGTCCCGGACTTCCCCAATCTGTTTTGTATGCAAGGGCCAAATACCGGATTGGGGCATGGGGGCAGCGCAATTTTCACCGCTGAATGTCAGGCCAATTATATTGCTGTTTGCCTTGAGAAGATTGTCACCGAGGATCTGGCATCGATCGATGTCAAACCGGAAGCATTGGATGATTATGTGCGCAAAGTAGATGCCGAACATGAGCAAATGGTCTGGTCTCATCCCGGCATGTCGACCTATTACCGGAACAAAGCCGGGCGCGTATTTTCGGTCATGCCATGGCGGTTGGTTGATTACTGGTCGATGACCCGGTCACCGAAATTCGAAAACTATCAACTGAACAGGAAGAAGGCGGCACAGAGCTGATATTGTGTTTAGATTTATTCCGCCAGTTTTTCCCAGATGGCGGTCATGGAAGCACACAATTTTTCAAATATTTCAAAGCGTTGCCAATAAATCTGCTGTTTAAGAGGATCAGGATAATAGCTGTGATCGCCTTGTGACATAGCTGCAGTACCCGCAGTCAGGTCCGCGAACAGGGAAAGTCCGACACCTGCCGCAATGGCGGCGCCTTTGGCACCTGTCTCGGTACACTCGGAAACCGTAACTTCAACATCCAGGATGTCCGCAAACATCTGCGGCCAGATCGGGCTGCGTGATGCACCACCTGACAAGGTGGCGCTGTTAAAGTCGACACCGGCGTTTCTCAACTTTGCTATGTGCTGAAGATGTCCAAAAACCACGCCTTCATAAATCGCGTGGATCATGTGCGCGCGTGTGTGCCAGCCGCCGATACCGTAAAAACCGGCCCGGGCTGAACCATTGCTACCAGAGCCATATATAAAGGGATGAAAGATCGGCAAACCTGGAACTAACTCGACGCCAGCAACCAGTTCATTGCAATGCGCCAGTACAGTGCTCTCATCCGCCTGCATGTCATTATCTGTCAAAAATTCGCGTACCATCCAGGCAAGGTTTGTCGCAGAGGTGGCACTGGCTTCGGCTTCAACAAACCTGTCAGGGGAAATTGCCGCGGCCATGAAGATTGAGGGATCGGAAACGGGTTGTTCAACAACCACCTGATTGATGCTCCAGGTCCCTGCGACGATGGAGGCCTGACCAGGTTGTGTGGTGCCTGCACCAAGCGCACTTGCAACAATATCAAAGAGACCTGCGACCATCGGCGTGCCGGCCTGCAAGCCGGTTTGTTCGGCCGCTTCTGGCGTGACCTTGCCAATAATATCTGTCGATTGAGACAGGGGCGGCAGCAGGTTCGGGCAATCCTCCAGACCATAGTGCGTCAGCAATTCCTGATCATATTCCAGAGACGGAAGGCGCAGCAGGCCGCAGCCACTCATATCCGAATAGTCACTGCCGATTGTCCCGGTCAGACAAAATCTCAGATAGTCCTTGCACAAAAACGCTGTCCCGGTTTGGGCGTAAATGTCGGGGGCATGGCGTTTTAGCCAGGCCAGAAGGGTCGCCGTCTGTGAGGGCCACGGTTTTTGCAGGCAGATGTCATAAATCAGATCATCGCGCCCGTCCGCTGCAAATTCATCAACTGTTTCGACCGCACGACTGTCGAGCGACTGGATACCCAGCAATGGCAGGTTTTGTTTGTCCAGCAGATAGAGGCCGTTACCGTGCCCGCTGCAGCCGACGCCCAGGATTTGCGACGGATCAACTCCAGACCGTTCGATACAAATCCTGATGGCCTCGCTGGCCTGTTGCCAAAGATCGGGCAAGGAGCGTTCAACGTGGCCAGGTTCAGGATGTTGAGACGTGCCAGGACAAGCGTGGGAGGCGACCTGGTTGCCAGCCGTATCAAACAACACTGCCTTGGTGACAGTGTTTCCGGCATCCAGTCCCAGTAAATATGATCCCATCCTGATACGTCTCCGTTGCTGCCTGTGGTCAGGACGCTTCGTACAAGGCCCAGGCGTCATCTCCTGTGGCACCGTCATGGATCATGGCCATCAGGGATTTGACAACGCGAGAGGGATTATCATGCTGATAAATATTGCGACCATAGACCATGCCCATGGCCCCCTGTTCCATCAGGGCATGTGATTTCCTGAATACGGTTTTCAGATCCTCCTTGCCGCCGCCCCGTACCAGGACAGGACAGCGTGCGGCTTCGACAACCTTGTGGAAATCTGCTGCTTCATTAGTTGGGTCGGCTTTGACAATGTCGGCCCCCATTTCACGGGCGAGGCGGACCAATGTCACAATGTCATCTGTATTGCCGTCCACCATGTAACCGCCGCGTTCCGAATTGGACTGCATGACCAGAGGTTCGATCATCAAGGGCATGTGGTATTTTTCACATTCATTGCGGATGGTGGAAATATTCTTGACGCATTGCCGGAAAAGATCGGGTTCATCCGGCACCATGAACAGATTGATGACGACACAAGCTGCATCCATTTGCAGGGCGGCCAAAATGGGCTCCTCCGCATTTTGCATCAGGGACCACATCACGCGGTGGGCAACCTTGTTGTAGGGGTTGCCCATGTCTGTGCGCATGACAAGGGCTGGTTTTTTCTTGCCATCAATGTTTTGCAGTAAATCTGACTGGCCGTAATTCATCTGGATAGCATCAGGTCCGGCTTCAACCAATTGCCCGACAACCTTGGCAATATCTTCCAGTCCGTCCAGAAATGATGGTTCGTTACAGACACCATGATCTATGGCGACATCCAGACACTTTCCTTTGCCAAACAAACGGTTCATCCGAACCTTCTTTGCGAGATACATTTTCTTTCCTTATGCGTTAACGGGTTGTGGTTCGGCGGCCTCAAGCGTGACGGCATGCTGTTTTGAAAGCCGTGCAAGAAATTCCTGACGCGCCGATGTGGTCCGGGTCTGGTTCCAGCCGCGTGCGTTCGCCATAATGGCCAGAACTTCATCAATCAGGGCCGTGGAAAGGCCTCCGGAAATGGCAAGGGACGTACGCCGCAGCAATATATCCTCAAGGCAGGTAACGTTTTCCTGTTCGATAATATGCAGCAATTCACGCTGGCTATAGGAAGGGTCGCTGATCAGCGCCTTGTCTGTTGATTGTTTCATATAGCCGATCAGGCTTTCTGCCTTGCTGCCATATCTGTCGATTAACCTGCGCAACCTGGCCTCATCCATACCTGATCGATCTCTCAGATCAGAAATCCAGTTTTCAAAATCACCATGGTCGCGCGGAAAGTCCTTGCCCCCGCCGATGGGAATACTATTCGTGTGACTTTTCCGTTTGCTGTTCAGGATGTCTAGAATCTTATCTGCCACCTGCTCACCGAAGGCGCGAAAAGTGGTCCACTTGCCACCAATCATGCACAGGACAGGAAAATCACGCTGTGGTGAATCAGGCAAGGTCCGGCAGGAATGGTCACGCGAGATGCCACCGGTCACAGAGCTGTCACTGTATTCCAGAGGGCGAACGCCGGAAAATGTATAGAGAATTTCGTCGGGTTGAATGACAATTTTTGGAAAAACAAACGCCAGGGACTGCAGGATGTAGTCGCGTTCTTCCTCTTCGCAGCGCACATCTGTGGGGTCATCAATCCTGATGTCTGTTGATCCCACCAGAACATTGCCAAAATAGGGAAATAGTATGCAGATACGGCCGTCCTGGTTTTCGTAATAAACCATTTGCTGACCGACGGCCTTTAATAAAGTGTCGTTCCTGATGATCAGGTGAGAGCCTTTGGTGCCCCCTACCATTTTCTTTGCGGGTTCATTGTCACCACCCTGAAGGGCACCGTTGGTAAGATCAATCCAGGCCCCGGTGGCGTTCACGACAATGCCGGGCTCAACCGAAATCTCTTCCCCGGATACTTCATCGCGCAAGGTGACCGACTTACCATCTGACGATGCGACAGACATGTAATTGACGGCCATGGCCGCTGTATCGGTTTGTGCAACATCCATAACCATCTCCAGGCCCAGACGTTCGGGATAGGTCACCCAGGCATCGAAATAGGTTGCGCTGCATTTGACGTCAGGATGCAATTCCGGCCAGCGCAGAAAAGTTTCCTTTTGCCCCTGGAAGTTATGGGTCGGCGTTTCGCGTCGGGTTCGGGTAAAAAAGTCATACAAGGTCAGACCAAGCTTGATGACCAGGGCCCCCCGCCTGCCGGGTTTTTCCGAAAGCCCGAGGAAACGCAGCAGGGCGTTCATGATGCCGGAAGCATAATCAAATACAGGAATGGTTGTCGGCAAGGGTTTTACATAGTGCGGGGCATTGCGTAGAAGGATATTTCGCTCCTCCAGAGATTCCCGCACCAGCCTGAATTCGCCTTGCTCAAGATAACGCAAGCCGCCGTGAACCATGCGCGAAAGGGCTGCACTTGCGCCGCTGCAAAAATCCTTTTGCTCCACCAGCAACACATCGACACCCTGCAGGGCCAGGTCGCGATAGAGGCCGATGCCATTGATGCCGCCACCAACAATCAGAACCGAAGGGTTCGTATTGCCCTTCAGGTTCGTGAGTTGTTTTGCCCTTTGCAGATTTGCCACGTTTGTTTCCTCGGTCCGGATCTTCTCTAGGCGTCCATATCCTTGAGGTATCGATCAACAGCCGCACCCGTTTTGGTAATTTGATCAGGAGACAACACCAGGGACCCGGCGACAGCGTTTTCCGATGCTTGCTCAGGATTGCGGGCACCACATAAAGAATACGTAATGCCGGGTTGCGATAATGTCCAGGCAATTACCAGTTGCGCCAGGGTTGCATCCAGACTTTTTGCAATGGGCCGGATTTCGTCAAACAGCGAAGCAATTTTCTCTCGATTGGCCGGACTGAAGCGTGGGTCGCCAATGCGAAGGTCATCCCCGTCAAATGTACGGTCAGGCCCGATCTTGCCGGACAACAACCCCAGGGCCAGAGAAGAGTAGCTTAACGTTGAAATGCCATGTTCTGCACACAGCGGAAGCAAGGTATCCTCGATATCCCTGTCCAGCATGCTGTATTTCTCCTGAATGGCGTCCACAGGGCCTTCCGCCACATAGGATTTCAGGTCATCGGGGCTGACGTTGCTGACGCCGATGGCCCTGATCTTTCCTTCTGCCTTCAGTTCCATCAACGTACCCATGGTTTCGGCAACAGGTGTTGTCGGGTCTTGCCAATGCGTGATGTAAAGGTCGATGTAATCAGTACGTAGACGTTTCAGGCTTTGTTCCAGCTCATAGCGAATGGAGTCAGCGCCGAGATGCCGATGGACCGGCTTGTCATCATTGTCGAAAAAATGATTGCCTTGTTGGGTATGCCAGACCAGACCGCATTTGGTTGCCAGGACAACTTCGTCGCGACGGCCTTCAATTGCTTTGCCGACGATTTCTTCTGATCGGCCCATACCGTACGCAGGGGCTGTATCTATCAGGGATACCCCGGTATCAAGGGCTGCCTTGATCGCCTTGATGGACAGGTCCTCGTCCGTTCCACCCCACATCCAGCCGCCAATGGCCCAGGTTCCCAGGCCGACAACAGATGCGTCGATATCTGTTTGCCCAAGCTTGCGCGTGGTGACAGATGGTCTTTCCATAGTGGCGGTATCAGTCATCTACTTTTCCTCATGATATTTTTTCAAAACCAGGTTGGCGGTTGCTTCGTCTGAAACAAGCACCTTGATATGTTGTCCTTGCAGAACGCAGTGGATTGGTACGGCCTTGTCGGCACCAGCGGCGACGCCGATTGATAGTGGGATTTTGTGCATTTCTGGCAGCGTTAACCCAATGATGCGGTCATTCAGGTCATAGGGACCTGGACTGCCGCGCCGGTCGACCAGATGGGCAAGCATTTCTGCAACTGCGCCACCGCCCACGATGCTTTTCCGGTCTTGCTCCGCGCCTTCATATAGATCAAAGAAACTGGAACTTTCTGGCAAGATGGAGCCAATACCGACGATGGCTATCGTTGCTTCACGGGCACGATCAAGAACTTCCTTCACCTGGCTCATGGCAAGCAACATGTCTCTTTGTTCGGCTGTTTCTGCAAACAAGGGCGCATGGATCTGGAAGGCCGTACCGCCCAGCTTTTCAGCCATCTGTGCGGCAACGTAATTGACGTCTGTATAAAGCTTGCCTTGCACGCCTCCGGTTGCCGGAACAACGGTTACGTCGTATTTCCTCTCCGGCCTCAGGGCCTCAATGACAGCGCTGACGCCGCGACCACCAGAGATACAAATCGTGTCCCCGTCCTTCAGGTTTTCCAGTAAGTACAAAGCGGCAGCCTGGCCAACAGACTTCAGAACAATGTCGGTTTGCTCTGACAGGGTTGGCGTGATGACGGCGTCAACCAGGCCACTGACATCAGCGATGCGGTTTTCCAGATCAAATTGTGGCTGCCACGGCGTGTTCACCGAAATTTCAAGCATACCCTGATCGCGGCCTTGCTTGATCAGGCGATTGACCTTGGCCGTCGACAGTTTCATTTCGACAGCAATATCGGACTGCTTCATTTGCTCGACATAATGCATCATCAAGACGCGGTAAATCTGTCGGGCCGATTCGTATGTTTGAACATCAGTCATAATCTGGTCGTCGCTACTGATCAGGCTTTTTTCTTGTTCAGCATGTGGTCAAAGGATACCGCAGCCAGAAGAATTGAGCCGCGAATGATATCCTGCCAGTAGACCGAGACATCCAGCAGGGCCAGCGAACTGGTCACGACCGAAAGCAACACAGCGCCGAGAATGGCACCCAGGATTGTGCCGACGCCGCCGTTCAGACTGGCGCCCCCGATGACCGCTGCCGCAATGACGTTCAATTCCATGCCAAGACCAAAATGCGGCGGTGCAGACGCGAAGCGCGCCATATAGATTACGCCTGCGATGCCACAAAGGGTCGAACATAGAACGGTCGACAGGAAGACCACCTTCTTGGTTCGAATACCGGAATAGGCTGCCGCTTTTTCGTTGCTGCCTGTGTAGAATACCTTCCGGAAAATTGTTGTTCGGCGCAGCATGAAGTCGAAGACGATAACCAACACGACAAACAATATTATGACAAAGGGGACAGGGCCGATGGCGCCCTGACCAATAAACTTGAACTCCGCGGGCAAGGTATACAGGCCCAACGGGCGACCTTGGGTAATCAGCAAACAGGCACCACGGGCGATCACCATGAAAGCCAATGAGACAATAAAATGATGCAGCCCGATCCGGGTCACACACCAGCCCATGGCCCCACCAACACCTGCACAGGCGACAATCGTAATCGCCGAGGCCGTCCACGGATCGACGCCGTTCAGAAATAACCAACCAGCAAGGACCATGGCAAAAGTCACTACAGACCCCACGGACAGATCAATGCCGCCCGAAATCAGCAAGATGGTCATGCCGACAACGACAATACCTTCAACCGCAAAAGCCATGGTCATGGCTCGCATGTTCACCCATGTCAGAAAATAGGGAGAAGCAAAAGACATCACGATGAAAAGGATTGCGATAATAACGATCAGGCCGGTTTCGCGCATGCTTGCAATGCGCTTTAACCGGGCCATGGCACTGACGTCCTGTCTGTGCTCCGGTTGTCCTGATTGGCCTGGTTGTCCTGGACCAGCAGTGAGGGTCGCTTCTAGAGTACTCATAATGGTGTCCCCGTTTTATATTGCTCTGGTCGTGTGCTCGCCAGCGCTTCTGTCTGGGCGATTGATGCCAGATGCATGATGTTTTCTTCCGTCATCTGATCGCCGTCGACTTCACCACTGATGATCCCATCCCGGATGACCATGACGCGATCACACAGGCCGATCAGTTCCGGCAGCTCTGAAGAAATAACGATGATGCCCACACCATCGCGGGCCAGGTCGCGCAGGATTTTGTGAATTTCGGATTTGGCACCAACATCGACGCCGCGGGTCGGCTCATCCAGGAAGATCACCTTCGGATTGACCGACAACATTTTGGCGATGGCGACTTTTTGTTGGTTGCCGCCGCTTAAGGAAGACACCGGGTGATTGATGTGTCCGTATTTGAGGTTCAGTCGTTCCCCGAGTGTCAGTGCCTGGCTGGCTTCCCGGGCATTATCGACAATGCCCAGGTTCGTGGAAACTTGCTCAACTGACAAAGCCGAGATATTGGCGGCGATTGAGAGATCAAGAAAAACACCATCGCCTTTGCGATCTTCGGATAGATAGACCATGCCATTGGCAATGCTGTCCTGATAGTTCCTGATTTCCATGGGTTGGTCTTCCAGCGATAAATCGCCGGTGACGGCTTCGCCTTCCAGACCGCAGATCCCCTTGGCAATTTCACTGCGGCCAGCCCCGATTAATCCGGCCATCCCCAGGATTTCACCGCGATTGACGTTGAAGGAGACGTTCCTGAAACGACTGGCTTCACAGAAATTGTCAACTTTCAGAATGACCTCGCCAGTCACCTCAGCGTCTGATTGTTTGGGTGGATAAAGATTGTCGATAACACGTCCGACCATACTGTTAACGACGTCATCGGGCGTGATGTCGGCCACGTCATTGGTGACGATATGCTGGCCATCCCGGAAGACAGAAACACGGTCACAGTTTTCAAAAATTTCGACCATGCGATGAGAGATGTAAATGATCGAAATGCCATTGGCGGTCAGGTTTTTCATGATTCTGAACAAAACCTGCGCTTCGGTCTCCGTCAGTGCCGCAGTTGGTTCATCCAGAATCAGGATGCGACAATCAAGCGTCAGGGCCTTGGCGATCTCAACGAGTTGCTGGTTGGAAATTGAAAGATTCTTGACCAGTGTTCCCGGATCAATGGGGCTTAATTGTGCAAAGACCTCACGGGCCTTTGTGTGAAGATCACTGTAATTCATCAGGATGGATTTGCTGGCGTTGGTTTGCGCCATGAAGATATTTTCTGCCACGGTGATATCGGGACACAGGGCGATTTCCTGATGAACAAACCCTATGCCCATTTGCTGGGCTTCTGCCGGCGACGAGATATTGACCTTTTTCCCGTGGATATAGATGTCGCCGCTGTCCGGTTGATGAATGCCGTCAATGATGTTCATCAGCGTCGATTTGCCAGCGCCATTCTCTCCGGCCAGGGCGTGGATTTCGCCGGTGCGGAGTTCAAAATCAACCGCGTTCAGGGCCTGCGTGGCGCCGAACGATTTGCTGATTTTCGAAATTTTCAACACTGTTTGCGGTGACATGGCCCTGACTTTCGATTTGCAAAGTTCGCGCGGAGACAACATCGCTGCCGAAGTCGCGAACTATGTAAATGGATAAAGGGGGGAGGGTTGCTGCCCGCCAGATTGAACTACAGGGAGGAAGTTCAAGTCCGGCGGACAGCAGTCCGGTCGAAAGAAGTCGCTTACTGAGAGCGACCCTTCATGTATGTACCGAGTTCAAAATCGTCGGCATTGGCTTTGGTGATGACGGCGAAACCGTTGTCAACAAAAGGCACGCCCATCGGGTTGAAGCCTGTACGCTTGTAGTCGTTGAAGGGGTCGATCAGGCCGGAACGTGTGGCCATGAAAGTCAGCATGAAACCCATGTAACCTTGCATGCCCTGGTTCGGGTTCAAGGCCTTGTGGATGTTACCGGCTTTGATGTGCTCCAGCGTTACGGGTGTAACGTCAGCATGCATGATGATGACTTTTGCTTTTGCTTCCAGAACGGCTGCAACAGCACCTTCAGCAGAACCAGCTTCAGGGATCCACAGCGCGCCAAGTTTCGGGTTGGCCTGGATCATGGATGATACTGCAGTATAAGCTTTGGACGCATCCTGGTTTGTTGCCTGACGGCCAACCAGTTTCATGTCCGGGTAGTTTTTCTTCATGTAGGCGATGAAGGCTGTGACGCGCAAGTCATGGTTTGACTGACCTGGATTTTCCAGAACACCATACTCACCTTTTTTGCCCATCAGACCGGCGATTTCGTCGGCCGCATATTTGGCTTCGGCGAGGTTGTCGGAAGTGATGTAGGAAACCCGGTTTGATTTGGGCGAATCTGCCGCAAAAGTCACGACCTGAGTGCCGTTTTTGATGGCGCGGTTAATCGGCTCAATGAACGGGTCAGCATTCATCGGGTGCAACAGGATGCCGGCAGGCTTCTTGGCCAGATCCTGTTCGAAAGAAGCGATTTGCTTGGTGATGTCATAGTCAGGTGTGCCTGAGAAAATGACTTCACAGCCCATGGCCTGTGCTGCCTGTTTGTAGCCCTGATAGACAGGCACCCAGTATGGGTGGCTCGAAACCATCACGTTCATGATGTAGGTTTCGCCCGGCTCACATGCGAATTTGGTTCCAGCGGTTGCAGATTGTGTGGCCAGTCCAGCCACCAGCGCGACTGTTGCGCCAAGAAGTGCTTTTTTAATACTCATGATTAATCTCCTGTTGTAAATTTGCCTGTTGGCTGCGTGCAGAACCGGTTGATTGGTAACTTCCCCTTGGCCAGCCCGGCACGCCCTTCGATAAATTTCGCTTAACCCCCCCTGGTTCAAAATTCCTTTGTTTTGATCGGCAATGCGGTCTGAACCAGGGACTGTTATTTTTGCGTTGCCGACTGAAATAAATTTCAGGACCTGAAATCGATTTCGGGCAGGAGGATAGGCTGGCAAAATCTAATGTGTCAATAAATAATATTTAATAAAGCGAATAATATTACTTAATATTACGCTGCAGTGCGGTAACTATATTGAATTGTTCACGGAATCAGCCCCCCACGAAATGATCATTCGTGGGTCAAAAAGTCAGATTCAGGTTGATTTGATGACTTCAGAGGGCCTTATCAGCCCATTTTTGACATTTTCTATGCAAAACTGCTCAGCCAGATCAGCGATTTCTGATCGGCCAAAGCGACAGGCGATACTGCGTCAAGTCGTGCGAATACTCGGAAGTCCAATGCCGGTGGCGGCAAAGCCACCATCCACATTCAGGGTGTGACCATTGATATAGCTGGCCTTGTCACTGGACAGAAAATACACAGCTTCGGCCAGTTCTTCTTCGGTGCCGTAACGGTTCAAAGGGATGGCGTCATGATAATCAGCGCGTATATCCGCAGTATGGACTTCCTTTGCCATGGCTGTGTCGACCGGACCGGGGGAGACGGCGTTGACCCTGATGCCATGATTGCCAAGTTCTGCCGCTTGTTGTTTCGTCAAATGCATCAAGGCGGCTTTGCTGGTGCCATAGGCGACGCGCAACATCGATGCCCGGGTGCCAGAGATAGAGGTAATATTGACAATGCTGCCGCCACCATTGGCCATCATCGCCGGAACACAAGCCTGGGTACAGATGAAAGGGCCGTTCAGGTTTACGGCCAGAACACGCGACCATTCTTCGAAACTGGTTTCAACAACAGGCTTGAAGACGGCGATGCCGGCATTGTTCACCAGGGCATCGATCCGGCCAAACCTGGCGAGGCCTTCTTCGACAGCAAGTGTAACCTGCTCTGGTTCCGAGACATCACATTCAATTGCCAGTGTAAGGTCATCCGCGTCGAGTGAATTTCTGGCCGTGGTTTGGACTGCGCCATCAATATCGATCATGATAACCTGCCAGCCTTCGGCGAGGAATTTTTTAGACGTCGCGAGGCCAATACCGCGCGCGGCGCCGGTGACGACAACAACTTTTTTCATGAGACATTTCCCGAACTGTATCTACGACGATCAAACTATCCTTGCGCATTCGGCAGCAAGATGGAATGCAGTGGCCTTTAAAAAGATCGTCGTCAGCGACCCTCAAACAAAGCGGTGTCTTCTGATGCTGCCTCGGCTATATGTTCAACAAGTGCCCGGACGCGGGCGTTGTGACGCATGTCTTCATGAAAGGCCAGCCAGAGTTCGCCGGATTTCTCGTTGTCTTTTAACGGACTGATGACAGGCTCAAGATCTTGCCAGATCGTGCCAACGATGCAAGGCAGCAATGTCAGGGCAGCCCCTGTTGCCGCGACCTGGGCATTGGTAATCAGACTGCTTGATCGAAGCACCAGGTCGACGTCCGGAATATTGTCGACCATCCAGTCTTCAGTTTCTTTCGCCAGCGCCCCACCGTCCCAGACAACGAATTGTTGCCCCGCAAGGTCAGACAGGTCCTTCAGTTTCTTTGTTCCGGGAATTTCCTTTATCCGGTCAGAGCGTCCATATATCCCCCAGCGTAAATTCGCGATCTTGCGGCCAACCAGGGCTTCGTCTGTCGGGCGTCTGGGCCTCAGGGCGATGTCGGCTTCTCGCTCGGCCAGGCTGAGAACCCGGTTCTCGCTGCTGATATTTACCGTCAGGCCAGGATGCTTTTGCCGAAACGATTTCATGTGCCGGGTCAGAAAACAAACAGCCATGGTTTCGGTTGCTGTAATACGCAATTCACCGGTCAGGTCCTGATCATGACCGCTGACAGTGCGATCGGCAGAAAATGCCGCTTGCTCCATGATCTCTGCAGCCCGGACAACTTCCTGTCCAGCCGCTGTCGGCACGTACCCGCCGCGCTGGCGATCAAACAGCATCGTTCTTACAATGGCTTCGATTTTGTCCAACCGCCGAAAAGCAGTTGATACGTTCACACCCATATCGGCCGCAGCACCTGTTACCCCCTGTGCTCTGAATATAGCCAACACATATCGGTAGTCGTCCCAGGACAATTTGTTTGTAAATTGCATATTTGCGAATCCAATTGCATAAATTGCATATAGATTTTCATTTTTGCAAATGTTGTAATCGCTGGCAATGATTAATTGACGGAGCAGAAGAAATGAAAAATATCGTGATTGTGGGTGGTGGGTTCGCCGGTGTGTGGGCGGCCATGAGTGCTGCAGCCGAGCGCAACCGCCAGGGTCTATCGGCACAAGAAATGGCAATAACCTTGATCAGCAAAGACCCGGCTTTGGTCATTCGTCCCCGACTTTATCAAGGGGCAAAGGAAGAAATGCGGGTTCCCCTGTCGCCGCTATTGGCGGCCATCGATGTCGGGTTCAGGGTTGCCGAAGTCTCAAACATTGATCCATCCACAAAGATGCTGAACCTGCAAAACAATGACGGCGACCAAAACCTGTCATGGGACAGCCTCATCCTTGCCACCGGTAGTCAATTGCGCAAATTGCCCATTCCAGGCGCTCTGCAATACGGATTTGACAACGACAGTTATGAAGGGGCGGCCAGGCTTGATAAGCATCTTGGCAATCTGGATAAGGATAGCTGTGAAGCTTCTTCGACCTTTGTGGTTGTGGGTGCCGGTTTTACAGGTATTGAAACAGCAACAGAACTACGGGGCCAATTTGGGAAAAGTGCAAGGATTGTCCTGCTCGACCAGGCAGCGGATGTCGGAGAGGGATTGGGTGACAGTGCCAGGCCAATAATTAATTCAACCCTGGCAAGCTGTTCGATTGAGGTGAAAACAGGCGTTTCAGTAACGTCCCTTGATGCGCAAGGCCTGACATTGGAAAGCGGCGAAGTTATCAAAACGTCCACGGTGATCTTCGCAACCGGTCTTGAAGCCAGTCCACTGACCAGATGTTTTGATACGCCGTTGGACGAAACCGGAAGGCTTGCTGTAAACGAATTCCTGAAACTCGACGATTTCCCTTCTGTGTTCGTTGCCGGGGATGTCGCCAGGGCCATGACGGATGATCAGCACGTCTCGATGATGTCCTGCCAACATGCGCTCAAGCTGGGTCAGCACGCCGGGCATAATGCTGTGCGGGATTTAACGAATAAGGCCATGCGAAAATATCAGCAGGAACGTTATGTGACCTGTATGGACCTGGGCCCTATGGGTGCCGTTTTCACAACGGGGTGGGAGCGTGAAGTTTCCAAAACCGGAGAAGAGGCAAAAACACTCAAGCGGAACATCAATGAAAAACTGATCTACCCTCCGCCGCCCGAGGCTGGCGAGGCTGCGATCTATGACTTCATCGCCTTTGATCCACAGGTACAATCGACATAACTTCCGGCGTTCAAAATGAAAAACGGCTACCATAAAAAATAGCAGCCGTTCTTCTAATCTTGAGTTGTTTGCCTATTCGACAATAAATGTCGGCTGAAGGGCAACGGGTGTAGAGATGTTGTGGAAATTCGGTGAAGTTGCCGTCACCATCTCATGTATCTCCCTGAACTTTTCCTCGCTGGCATCCCCCTTGATTGTAACGGTGTATTCCAGGCTGTCGTAGCCAGGTGACACATCGGCATCAAGTCCAAGAAAGCCTCGAAGATCAATGTCGCCCTCGGTGGTAATCTCCAGTTTGTCGATGCGAATGCCATTCAGGGCGCAAAGGGCAGTGTAGCCAACAATCATGCAGGCGTTGAGTGCCGAAATGAGGTACTCCTGCGGATTGGCAAACTGGTTGCTGCCCCCGAGTTCTTCGGGTTCATCAATGTCGATTGTAAAATCACGGGCAATCTTTTCGCCGCCCAAAGAATAAGCGGACACTTTCGATTGGCTGTGGGTTTGACCTTGCCAGGCGCTGGTCACCTGCCAGTGTGTTTGTCCCGTGGCGGGGTCGTCTGACACTTGTTGCGCCAGGGCCTGAACGGCGTCGACGTCGATACCGTTGACGATATTCGGGTAATCTGCAGATGCGATTGCGGACATGTTCTTGTTTCCTTTTGATGTGTAGATGATATGGCCGCCAGCCCGGTTTGATTGCCGGGCCGGCTTTCATGATGTGTTTCGGATTAACCGATACTGCCGAGCGCGCTTTGAATGCGCTCGCCTTGTTCAGCTGTAATCATACCGCCAAGCACTTTGCCAAAATGGGGGTGCTGGGCACCGGAGAAAATGTACTGCCAGCGATACGCCGCCAACATGCCGCTTTCCACGGCGACCACTTCTTCTGCTGCCATCTGCCGACCGCAAGTCTCAGCGAAGTATGCGGCGTCAGCTGCAGCCTGACCCTGGAGGATACCGTCTACCGCGCCTACAAGTTCAATGAACTCGGTAACACCTGTGTCGCGTTCTTCCGCTGAAACGCTGGCGTCATGCCGAACCCACTCCAGTTCGTCGATGATCGCGTGCTGACTTTCTTCTTTCCAGTGATACAAAAAAACGTCCTTGAACAAAGGTGACAAGGTATCGTTTGGATCAATGCTTTCCCGGTAGTGTGTCTGGGTAAACAATTCAATATCCAGCGTCAGGGCCAATACAGCCCAGGTGCCTTTACTTAGAACCGCTTTCGCAACGTCGTTGGGATCAGGCGCAAAACTGTAACCCGCAGGCATAACCTCTTCGCACATGCGATCAATTTGGCGGAACAATTCCTGATGCTTCAACTCTTCATTGCTGAAGCGAACAACGGCTTCCATAGCTACCTGATCACCAAGCACGTGATCCTGTCCTACTTCGAGAATCTTGGCGTTAATAAAGCGCTCGACCAGGCCAAAAACATTGGCATAGGTGCGGCCCTGAATTTGACTGACATAACGTCTTTCAGTTTCGGTGAGAAACACCATGTCTTCAACTTTTGAAAGGCCGTCGGGCAAAAATTTATGTCCGATGTCAAATTTACGCCCGCGAATAACATCGGTCTGGATGTCCCAGTTCACGCGCTGTGATGCTGCAATGCATCGGGCAAATCGTTCGGTTGTCTGGTCTGCTACAAAAAAGTTCATTGTTCCCTCGTACTGTTTTGATCGAATTCAAGATTGATCTCATGCTGTCCCCAAGAGGGTGTCCCCAGTGGATAATTGGAAGATAGGGAAGGTGTGTTTCTGTATTGCGACCGTTACGATGCGAAATGGTTTCAATTGTTTCATTTGCAGATGCGCCGGGACACGAGACCGAAATTGCCTGTATATTTATGATCAATACATATGACTGTGGGGCCTTGATCCGGCGACGATCCTGATTGGAAAACGTTGTTGTTGATCAGCCAGAGGATCAGAAAATGACTTCGTCAAATTCTTCAGACGTGAACGATAATATGCCGGATCAGGACATATTGAGCCCCCATATGCTTCAGCTGTTAGCGGCCACACCGGTCATCATTTATCAGTCTTTGATAAGCCAAAGTGCCGACGTACAATTTGTCAGTCCGAATGCCGGGGCAATACTTGATTATGATCCCGAAAATTTCGAAGTCGATCCCTCCTGGTTAAACCAGCAGATCAATAGTCTGGATCGGGCAGCCTATGAAGCGGCCGTTCGTGATCTTGCGACGAACGAAACGACCAGCGTTGAATATCGCCTCCGGAATGGCAAAGGCGACTGGATCTGGTTCAGGGATCAACTGACTGCGATGAATACCACTGCCAGCGGGCCAACGCTTTTTCAGGGCTGCCTGGTTGATATCAGCGCCGAGATTACCCTGCGGCAAAAATATGACGAAAGCGTTCTTGCGCTCGAGGATATGAATCAGGACTACACGGACGCAATCGACAGTCTGGTCAGCGGTTTCGTTCTGACATCGAAAGACGGAAACATTATTGCGATCAACAATCCGCTGGCCGAAGTTACCGGACATGAGTGCGCCCATTTTCTGGGGCAACCGTTTCGACATCTGGTCGACGCCATCATGCCGAAGTTTGCAATCTTCGAAGGTAGCCCGGTTGTTCAGTCTGAAGAAATGGCTGAAAAAATATTGCAGGTCATGACGGAGAGCACTGGCAAGTCTGTCGAAGTCAGGATGACGACGGGTGAATGGATACTGATCACCCTTGATGCCACATCGCTCGGTGGTCAATCGGCCGTCAGTACGGATATTTCGCTGCAAAAACATGTCGAAGAAGAATTGAGAGACAGTGAAATTCATTTCCGAACCCTGGTCGAAAACCATCCGCTGCCTGCCATCCTTGTGGATTTTGAAACCGGCAGGGTTGTTTACGAAAGCCCCGCGGCATCCAGGATGTTTGGCCGTGATGAATACAGTGATGATGCTTTCCATGTTCAGGAACTTTATGCCAATCCTGATGATCGCCCTGCGTTTATTGAGGCCCTGAGGGAAAGCGGTGAACTGAGAGATTATCCGATCCATTACCGCCGTGAAGACGGATCGACCTACTGGATTACCTGCAATTCGAAGCTGGTCAATATCAATGGCCGCGATATGCATATCACCAGCATCATGGATCTTTCCGAACAATTGGAACGGGAAGGGTCCTTGAAGAAGGCCAATGATATTCTTGAAGATGCGATTGAAGCCTTGTCAGAAGGCTTCGCTCTTTTTGATCACAATGGCAAACTGATCACTTGCAATAGCCAGTATCTGGACTTCAATACCACCAGTCGCGAAAACCTTGTGCCCGGTGCCAGCTATGAAGATCTGATCAGGGAAGGATCAGACCGGGGCGACTATTATGCGCACGGCGAAATGCTGGAATCATTTTTTGCCATGCACTTTGACAAGGACGGCAACCGAAAGTCCGTGCGTGACTTTGAATTTCGATTGCAAAACGATGACCGCTGGTTCCTGTATTCCTGTCATCCGACCCGACAAAAAGGGTTTGTCATAACCCTGACAGACATCACCAAAAGCAAGACTATGGAAAATGCGCTGAGAGACAGCGAAGAGTCTGTGCGTCAAATTCTGGAAGCATCACCGATTCCCATCACAGTGAGCCGGGGGGAGGATGCCGTTGTTCTTTATGAAAGTCCAAAATCCAAAGAACTCTTTCAGCGCGGAGATATGGGGCCGGGCATCGTCGCGACGGACTATTGGGCCAACCCTCAGGAGCGCAGGGAAATCTGGCAGGAACTTCTGAATGATGGCGAAGTAAACGACAGAGAGATCGAATTCATGAAAGCAGATGGAACGTCATTCTGGTCTTCTTACGCTGCCAGATTGATGTCCTATCAGGAAGAAAAACTCATTGTATCGACCATATTTGATCTGACGGAGATGCGGGCCTTGCAGGATGAAATGGCACGCCAGCGCGAAGTCATGCATGTCAGCGAAAAGATGGTCGCAATGGGTGAATTGCTGGCGAGTGTTTCACACGAGCTGAATAATCCCCTTTCGGTTGTCGTGGGCCAGACCTTGTTATTGCAGGAAACTGCAGATGATCCAAAGGTGGCAGCACGGGCCGAGCGGATTGGCAAAGCCGCAGATCGCTGCGCCCGCATTGTCAAAACATTCCTGGCCATGGCCCGGCAACAAACCCGGGATCGGGTGCAGGCGGACGCCAACAACATGATTGATCTGGCGCTCGAGCTAACCAGCTATTCCCTGCGTGGTGCCAATATCGACGTCTCGACAAATCTCTCAACGGCCCTGCCGAACGTGAATGTTGACCCGGATCAAATCACGCAAGTGCTGACCAATTTGATTATGAATGCCGAGCATGCCTTGCGTCAGAAAGGCAGTAGTCGTCGCGTGCGTATCACCAGCGGTTACAGCGACGGCAGCGAGCATGTTGTGATCAAGGTGAAGGACAATGGCCCCGGAGTGCCGAACGAAATCAGGCGTCGTATATTTGAGCCATTTTTTACCACCAAGGAAGTCGGTGAAGGCACGGGCATAGGTCTGGCCTTGTGTCACAGGTTAATCGAAGCCAATGGCGGCAAGATCAAATTGTTCAGCCAACCAGGTCGGGGAGCCAGTTTTACGATCCGGCTGCCCGTCGGCACTGCCGCCCCTGAAGGCGGGGACCTGACCCTGGAGAATGCCAAGGGTCCAAAGACCTTGGCCGTTTTGATCGTTGATGACGAGCCTGAAGTCGCCGAACTGATCGCCGAAATATTGCAGTTGGACGGTCATGAAACCTTGATCAGGAACAATGGCCAACGCGCACTTGATGCGGTCGGGCTAACGGATTTTGATGTCATCCTGAGTGATCTGCGGATGCCGGACTATGATGGTCCGTGGTTGTTGGGTGCCTTGCGAGACAAACATCCGGAACTTGTCGACCGGATCGCCTTTGTAACCGGGGATACCCTCAGCAGTGATATTGCTTCATTTCTGAAAGAATCGGGGCGACCACATATCGAAAAACCGATTACGCCGAAAGAAGTGCGAAACCTGGTAACCCTGTTAACGCAGGCTTGAAGCAGCAGAAATGATGCGATTTTGGTAAAACTGAAACAATTGAAACAATAAACAGCTGATTTCGACACCATCCTGAAATCCCCGCCCTCTATGTTTACTTTGCGACCAATGACTCAGGGGTCATTGAAAACGATCTAGGGGATAAGGAATACGTCATGTTTGTTTATGTAAATGGCAAGGAAGCTGAAATCGGATCGACACGCAGTCGAACGAATAGTGCAGTTGTTGGTGCGGCGTGGGCGAGACGGCGCAACAATATTGATCTCTATCTGGATGCGGTTGATACAGCATCGCGTTTTATCTGGGGAAAAGTGAAAGATGCCCACGACGTCCACCAGGCCCGCAAGGCCGGACAATCGTTCCAGTATCTTGATCCCCGGACCTTGAGTGATATCGGCATGTCGCGGACGGATGCAACATTTGTGACGTGTGGACCAAAACCGGCTCTGGATCGGCGCTGTGAATACAAGTCACCTAATGCCAGGCCCTTGCCCGAATCAAGGTTCCTGAAAGTGAAAATGCCATTTGAAGTCAACTTGTTTGATGGCGCGCCATCTTGATGCAAGAATGTGGGGGACCGGGTTCAGCTTCTGAATTCAAACACTTTAATAATGGCCGGATAAAGGGGCTCCTGCCGCGAGGATATTCATAATGGCCAGGAAAGATCACATAGTCGTCGTCGATGACGAGCAGGATTTGCGAGATACCCTGCAGGAATATCTTGAACTCAAGGGTTTTCGCGTAACGCCTGCAACAGGTGGCGAAGCGTTGAAGGAAATCATGTCTTTGGGGGAACCTGTAGACCTGGTCATTCTGGATATTGCCATGCCGGGGGAGGATGGTTTGACACTGGCGCGCTATTTGCGTGAAACGTCAGATGTCGCCATCATTTTCCAGACAGCTGCCGGGGAAGTTATTGATCGGATTGTGGGTCTTGAAGTCGGGGCCGACGACTATCTGGCCAAACCGGTCGACATGCGGGAACTTTATGCCCGGGTGAAATCAGTTCTCAGACGCATGAGAACAAACTCGGCAACCTCGGAAAGTGCCGAAGACAAACAGCGGGTCCGGTTCGGTACCTGTCATTTTGATGTTCATGGCCGAAGTCTGTTTGATGCCAGTGGCGAGGAAATTGCCATAACGGCCATGGAATATGACTTGATGCGAGCCTTTGTTGAACGACCCAACAGGGTACTCACACGCGATCAATTGATGGAACTGGCCCACAACAAAAACTGGGACCCCTTTGACCGATCTATTGATATCCGGATTGCCCGCCTGCGCCGCAAGGTCGAACGAGACCCTGGCAAGCCACAGGCCATCAAAACGGTTCGTGGTGCCGGATACACTTACGTCCCCTGATCCATGTAAAATATGTCGCTATTTCAACCGTTACCTGGATGTTTTCAAGTTGTCCGCAAGTAAACATTTGGCGTTAACTTTAGTTAATTTATTTGTTCCACTCATTGTCTCGTTAATTACTGGTCTTGTTCCTGTTTATCACTATGATGACGGCAACAATTGAGAGTCAAAGCCCGGGGGCAAACATGACACTCGCTGCAGAAGCAGACTTCACGGCGCAGAACGCTGCGGTTCAAGAACCCGATCAGGATTCGGATCACGATCGCGATTCCATTCATACCCTGCCGCTTCGCGTTATTCCCTTCGAGAGCAAAAGTCTCGGGCGGACGCGTATGATCAAGAACGCCAAACTTGAAAGCGTCATCGAGCTGTTTGAAGGTGACAAAATGGGCAGTGGTCAGCTGCCCGTCAGCGCTATTGGTCAGGTCTATACCAATATTGGCTCTGACGATGTCAAAATGCTGACAAAGCTTGCCAAGCTTCATTCATATGATGTGTACAGCCTGCGGATCGAATTGCGTAAACTTGGAATTCGTGTCGATGATCACGAAAGCCTGCGGCTTTCAGCGGCCAAGCAGGTGCAACTGCATCGCTATATGTCAGCATTTACCCAGCGCGTTATTCTTGAAGTTTTTGGCGACGGTAATGAAGGCGTCAAAAATTATGGTGACGTGGTGGAGCTTTTTCGACACCCGGACAAGCGTCAGGCAATTGCCAAACTGAAAATGATGTCGGACAAACTTGGTATTGGCCTCGAGGAAGTGCCTGTCTTCCTGGAAGATTTTGGTGATATCTATTTGTCTGTCGCCTATTTCCGGGAATGCTGGGAATCCGTTCAGTCTGCTTTCACCGACTTTTGTTATTCCGTCGATGACATCATGGAAAATCGAACCTTGAAGCAAGACAAGACCTTGATGAAAACCTGCGATGCTGTCTATGACAAGTTTTCCAGCATGAACACCGGGGCTTCAGACCGCTTCCATGATTTCGAAGCACAAACGTCGAAAATGTGGGACAACATTGACGCTAAACGCTTTAAGCGTTTCCAGGGTATCGTTCAGGAAAACCATACCGAGATAGGTTCTGCCTTGTGCAATTTATCCGTCAAGATGAATGCCTGGAACAAACAATTCCCTAACCAGAATTCCGGTGGTCCGATCAAGCGGGCGGAGTTTATCCGCCTGACCATGCAGCAGGGACTGTAACCCGCAGCGGTTTGCTGCAAATACAAGGCCCGCGATACAAATCTTTATCTGTTGGGCTGGACCGCTGGACCAGATCTCTGTTGAAGTTGATCAGCCCAAACGTCAGGCCATGATCGACGAAGTGCACACAATATTCAAGGCAGAGCTGCCTTTCATACCGCTGCATCAACAAGCACTTTCATGGAGTGTGCGCAGCAATATTGATCTTGTTCAGCGAGCAGATAACTTCTTTCAGCTTCGCTGGGTGAACATTAAGTAGGGATAACATATTCCAGTATCTTACATGACTTTTGGCTTTGCAGCTTGTGCCTCCATGGCACCTGCTGCGGCCTCGTCAGGTGGCAGGTCGGCGTTCCAGTTACGGGCAATGAAGCGTCGACCTGAAACGCCATTTGACTGATCCGAACAGAGCCACAAAGCCGGTTCCCGCATGATCGCCGGCGGCAACAAGTTACCGTCTGCCCCCTTTTTGTCCGGGCTGTCCGGCAGCAATGCGGTGTCGGAAGCACCGCCTGGCAGTAAGACATTTACGGTGATGTCGGTGTCGGTCAACTCCTGCGCCCAGGCAACCGAGCAGGCCTCGATGGCCGTCTTGGAAGGCCCATAGGGGGAATAGCCACCACGTACCATCGTGATATCACTCGTCGAAATATTGATGATGCGTCCAGAATTCTGTTTCAAAAACTCAGGCATAACAGCTTTCGACATCAGGAATGTGCCGTTGATATTGATGTCCATCACTGTCCGCCAGGCGTCGACATCTGCCTCCCAGAACTTTGTCGGGATAGAGTTGAAAGTTTCTGAAATCAGACGCATGCCGCGACCGGCATTGTTAATCAACGCGTGGATGGCCCCAAATTTCTGTCGAGCCTGATCAACGACATTTTGGCAATCGGCCCAGTTCGCAACGTCAGCTTTCAAGGCCAGAACATCGCCGCTGTCTGCACCCAATGCCTGTGCGTCCCTCGTCGTTTGATCCCTGCTGGCGGTGTCAGATACACTTGTGATGACCACATTTGCACCCTGTGCAATCAGGGCCAATGCCATCTCGCGTCCCAGCCCCTGACCGCCACCGGTGACAATAACGGTACGATCGCGAAGGGACGGATATTGAAATGTGGTTGTCATGAATGTCGCCTGTTTGTTGTCCGGTTCTGTTTCAGAAATCCCGAAACAATTGCCCGAGCTCTGGTAACTTGTCGCCGATCCCTGCCGCGTGCAACGTCGCCCACAAGGTCGCCTGATTACTTGTGATGACAGGTTTTCCCAATTCAGATTCCAGTTCTTCAATCAGTCCAAAAGTTGGAAAATCTGTACAGCTAATGACCAGGGCGTCTGCCCCGGATCGATCAACCGATCTCGCGAGTTCGAGGATACGTGATTTCGGGACACGGTGAATCAAGGGATATTCCGCCGGACCATTTGCGCCCAACCCCAACCCCTCGATTGCCAGTACTTCTAGACCTTGACTGGTCAGAAATTCAACTTCGTGATCGTTAAGGCGTTTGTCGTAAGGTGTGGCAACAGCGATTTTTTTGGCCCTGACGACTTCCAGAGCATCGACGATTGCGGCGGCCGTTGTCACACAAGGCAAATCAACTTCGCCAGACATTTTTTCGGCCAGGGCGTGCCGCGGTGTGATCATGGATCCTGCCGTACAGCCATAGGCGATGGCTGCAACACCAGCCGGTTTCAGGCTGTGCACGGCTTCGGCCAGATCGCGATGTAACGCGTTCAAACCTTCCACGGAAGTGGTGTCAGTGTGCAGGGTCATACGGGCCGCGTGTACCGTTACCCCATCGGGTACAGCCAGGTTCCACTCGGCTTCATTAACCGTATTTGTGGGCGGCACTATGACCCCTAACTTGGCGCGCCAGCCATATGTCGGAGGATTAGGTGGTGCGGTCATATAGCATCCGGTGTCAGGTGATTTCTGCCGCCCGCTTCAAGGCGTCAAACATGTTGTTACGACTGAGGAAGGCCGCGGCCAGGGCTGGATCGGCAATCATCTTGTTGAGGCCGTCGATATGTTCCAGTCTTTGTTCCTGGGTCATTTGCTCGATGTTTTTTTTGTTCTGGATCGTCTGGCTCTGGATGAAATCGATTGTGACATCCCGACGCTGACGTTCATAGAGATCCAATAAATCCTCACTGGCGCCGTTCTGAATGATATCAATCATCTTCGGGCAAAGATTAAAGACGTCATGCAAGCCACCGTTCATGCCCATGCCGCCGAGAGGATTGTTCAGGTGCGCTGCATCACCGGCAATCAGGACGTTGCCAACGCGGTATTGTTTGGCGACACGCTGATGAATGTTGTACAGCGTTGTGTGCACAATATTGTATGGCGCATCGGATTTGACCAGCCGCTGCATGCGCTCTTCGATCTTGTCCGGGGCCAAAAGCTCATCTTCCGAAGTCCCCTCAATTGTGGGAAAAAGCACGCGCCAGAAACCGGGCACCCGCAAAATGGTGCACCATTCTTCCGAGTCAGATATATAATTGACGTGGCTCAGGTTCGGCAGATGATCTTCAAAGGGAAAATCTGTCGATACGACCAGGAACAGCTCGGGATAGGTAAAGCCTTCCATTTCGATATTCATTTCCTTGCGCACTTCGCTGCGTGCACCATCCGATCCAATCAAATAACGACCAGACAGGGTGTCCTTGCCTTCGGGGCCATCAATAGTCACCTCGACATGGTCGGCGTGATTGGTGACTGATGTCACGGCCGTCGAGAATCGAATGTCAGCGTTGCCGGTTTCCTCCAGCATGGGTTTGATCGTCCGGGTCAGCTTGTATTGTTCACACTGCAGTCTATAGGGATGTTTGGTGATATCGGACAAGACGCCGAGATCAAATTCCGCATAGGCACCGGATGTGCGGTCCCGGTACTGATATTTTGATGCAATCAATCCCTGCGGCAACAACTTTTCGGTTACACCCAGTTCGTCCAGCATATCCAGTGACGGCGGATGGAAAGTTGACGCTCGCAAATCTTCTATCAGGGACGCGGCTGATTCAAGAAGGGTCACCTTGACCCCGGCCTGGGCAAGTATCAAGGCAGCTGTACAGCCAACAGGGCCGGCGCCGGCAATTATTACGTGGTTGTTGATATCCATTTCAAATGTGTCTTTTCTTTGCGGGAAACTAAAAGAACTGTGCGGGTTCGGTCTGGTTGGTGCGTTTAATGACGCTCCATCAACCAGCCTTTGCCAACAAACTGATCGGTCACGCCAATCGCTCTCAATGCGTGCCAGATCGTGGCCACATTGATCGGGATCACTGGCTTGTCGAGCATCTTTTCAATGGTCGGGAACAGATCAGAATTCGACATATTGGTCCCGACCTGGACAATGGCATCCACATCGTCGCCGTCCATCTCATTGACGATCAGGTTCAGCACGTCTTTCTGGGGCGTATGGGCGATGGAATTGGCTGTGTCGCAACGCAAACCGATATTGTGTTTTACGTTGAATCCGGTTTCGGTGAAAAACTTCAGGACCTGTTCGTCACCAATGGGCTGGTACGGTGAGACAACTGAAATGTTTTTCACCTTGAACTGGTTCAGGGCACTGGCAATGGCATCGGCACCTGTTGTCAGGCCCATGCTGTCTGGCATGTGTTCCCGCAACCTGGCCGAAAACTCGTCGTTCCCGGCAAGACCACCCCAGAAAGTTTCAGCCGACATGCCCATCATGATGTGGGTTGGTTCTGCGGTCATGATGTCGCGCATGGCGTCAGGGATCGTCAGACGAATGGCTTCGATGAAAGCCAGGAACGCATTATCGCTGGTCAGATCCTTGTGTTCGATAAAGAACCGCGCGAAGTGCCAGGAGATACCCTGAGGGATAAAACGCTGGCAATCATATTCAACGCCAATATTGGTCGACGGAATGACGACACCGATGCGACCCCTGGCACCGATCCAGGGATCCTGTGGTTTGGTCAAGGTAACTTCAGCGGACATTTACGTTTCTCCTGATCGAAATTTTCTGTTGCACCCAAAATCGTGGACGCAAGCTTTGGGGGGATTGATTATTGAAATGCAGGCAGCCTCTTATCCAAGTTGTTCGATATAGCTGATAGCTTCGGCTTCACCGATGACATCCGCGTATTTTGCGCTCATGTCGAATAAATTGGCTTCGTGAGGACGATGATCACGGTCACCACAGGCATCGCTGACAACGACGGGGACGAACCCATAGCACAAGGTGTCGAGACAGGACGCCCGGACACAGCCGCTGGTCGTCAAACCTGTGATCAATAATGTATCGATACCCCTGGCCGTCAAAGTGGCCGCTAGGGTCGTGCCGAAAAAAGCGCTGGGATATTGCTTGGTGATGATCAGTTCATCGTCTTCCGGGACCAGTCCTTCTGGCCAGTCACCCAACGGGCTTCCGACATCAAACACAGACAAGGCTGGCACTTTTTCATAAAAGCGACCTCCGTTGGAACCGCCTTTCGCATATTCCACGCGGGTCAGAAATACAGGCAAACCTGCCTTTCGAACGGTTTCCCGCACCCTCAAGGCGGACGCCAGGGCATCATCGACGCCAGCATAAAGTGGCGAATTCTGGTCAAAATAGGCTTGCGCAAAGTCGACCATCAACAAGGCGGGAGATTTACCCCGGGTGATCTTGTGATGATAGCCGGCACGGGCATAGTTCTCGTCAAGTTTTTCGCTCATTCCTACTAACCTCCCGGTTTTCCGATTAGACATCTTAACGGCACTAATTAGTATAAGTACAGATACGTGTATACAAAATAGCAAAAAACCCGACATATTTTACAGATTTCTAATTGGGCTATAAAAATTGCTAAAGTTTATTAACTCGTTGATTTATAAAAATAAATTCTAGTTTCTGGAAATAAATAATCCAGGATGCGTAATATAGTGAAAAAATATTCTCAAATTTTGTATACAGAAAGTCAGGGAATATCTAAACTGGAATAAATCAAAACAAAAGGAGGTTTTCTTGATGGGTAAAACTGTTTTCGGGACAATTGTAGCAACTGCTATTTTGGCCGCAACGCCGGTTCTGGCGCAAACAGTCGGCCTTGGGTCGACAACACGCGGCGGCACCAGTCAGATTGGCAAGTCCATATCAGCTGTTATTTCAGAAGTATCCAAGCTTCAGATGCGGCCTCAGGAGATGGCCAACACAGCCGACTATATGCCGCTGGTAAATGCCGGACAGATCGAATTTGGCATCGCCAATGCCGTGCAAACCTGGTTTGCCTATAACGGCAAGGGCATGTCCGAAGGCAAGCCCATGAAAAACCTGCGTATCGCATCTGTGTTGATGCCGTTCCGCGCTGGCTGGATCGTTCCTCGCAACTCAGGCATTACCTCCATGAAAGGCATGAAGGGAAAACGCATGCCGGTATTCAAGGCAGGTACTCTTGGTGACCACGTTTTGAAGGCATTTCTGGCAAATGCGGGCATGACCTATGACGATGTTATTCCTGTTCCTGTTCCCAACTTCCCGCGCATGTGGAACAGTTTCAAACAGGGCACGACAGACGGCACACTTGTTGTCGTTGGCTCAAAGACCAACCGGGAAATGGATGCGACCGTAAAAGGCGGTGTTCAGTTTATTTCCTTTGACGCCAATAAACTTGATGTCATGCAAAAGTGGATGCCGGGCATGGAGCTTTTCAACGCCAAGCCATCACCAAAATTGCCAGGCGTGCTCAGTGACGTCAATGTCATGATGTATGACTATCTGTTCTTCGCCAATGACAAGACCAGTGATGCCCAGGTCTATGAGGCGGTGAAAGCCCTGTACAACAGCGAAGCGAAGCTGTTGGCAAGTGGACCGTTCTGGAAGGGTTTCACGGGCAAGCGTATGGCGAACCGTGCAGACCTTCCCTTCCATCCAGGTGCGATCAAGTTCTTCAAAGAAGTTGGAATCTGGAAAGAGTAATCCATGTCATCGATGTCTGACAATTTGACATCAACATTCTGGAGCCGGTTTGATCAAAGGATTGAACCGGCTCTTGCTGTTGTTGTGACGATACTGGTTGTGTTCTGGGCATCCGGCCTGCCGCTGTTTATGGGTATCCTGGTCTATGCCGAGCAAGTCCTGGTTGCCATTCTTTCCTTCGCCTCGGCGATCTGTTTTTTGACCCGGGATTTTCGGGGAAGCAAACTGCAAGGCCGCACCGTGGCACCGGTTGACCGCGTACTGGCCATGCTGGCAATTTCATTCGGCTGCTTTTTGGCCTGGCGCTATCCGGTGATTTCAGACGAGATTTTTTATCGCCCGACAGAAGCATTGATCATTGCAATTGTCGGACTGATCATCGTCCTTGAGGCCTTGCGCCGTGCCATTGGCTACAGCTTGCTGGTCGTGCTGGGTCTTGTCTGTCTCTATGCGCTTTTTGCGGATCAGTTCAGTGGGCCCTTGCAGTCCCGCGCTGTTCCCCTGCAACGGTTACTGACTTTTCTGGTGCTGGACAGTGCAGCGATGGCGGGGATCGCTCTGTTCATCGGGGCGACAATTGTTTTGCCTTTCATTCTGTTTTCTCGTCTGTTGCTCAGCACCGGCGGCTCGGATTTCTTTTCCGATTTGTCCGCCGCCCTGATGGGGCGCTCTCGTGGTGGTTCAGCCAAAATTGCAATTGTTGCCTCCGGATTTTTCGGCTCAATTTCTGGCAGTGCCGTTTCCAATGTTGCCTCAACTGGCTCCATTACCATTCCCCTGATGAAAGACGGCGGCTATCAGCCAAAGACTGCTGGTGCCATTGAGGCAGCTGCATCGACAGGCGGGCAATTGATGCCGCCGATCATGGGGGCATCAGCCTTTCTGCTGGCTGAAACCTTACAGGTGCCCTATCGCGAGGTTGTCATGGCGGCGATCCTGCCGGCCCTTCTATATTATCTCAGCCTGTTTGTATTTGCCGATCTTGAAGCCGGGCGCGTTGGTATCGCGCCTGTCGCTGCCGATAAAATTCCTTCGCTTTTCGGCACATTGCGCAAGGGCTGGTTCCTGCTGGCCCCGTTTGCCTTACTTGTCGTTGCACTGTTTGAATATAACCAGCCGCCGGAAACAGCTGCATTAATTGCCTTCGCCTTTCTGGCCCTGGTCTCGCTGTTCATCAAATACGGTGGGGGCCGTGCGGGGTGGCGATTGTACGTCGATGTCATTACCCAAACCGGTCGGGCATCGGTTGAAATAGCCTTGATCTGTGCCGTGGCAGGCATGATCATCGGTTTGTTTTCGCTCTCGGGTCTCAGCTTTGGTCTGGGCTTTTTCCTCGTGCAACTCGGCAAGACAAGCGTCTTGTTATTGCTGGCAACAACGGCGGTCGTTTGTATTGTACTTGGCATGGGCATGCCGACAGTGGGTGTCTATCTGTTGCTGGCTACCCTGGCTGCACCGCCGCTGATTGAACTGGGTATTGAACCGATGGCAGCGCATTTGTTTGTGCTTTATTTCGGGATGATGTCGATGATCACGCCGCCGGTGGCCATCGCCGCATTTGTTGCCGGAAATATGGCCGGGGCCCACCCCATGCAAACCGGATTTGAAGCTGTGCGTGTGGCGTGGCCTGCCTATTTTGTGCCGTTCATATTTGCGCTCTCGCCCGGATTGTTAATGGCCGGTGGCTGGGTTGAAAATCTGATGGCCGGGCTGGGCACAACGGGCGGTGTTTATCTGGCGACCATTGGTCTGGTGGGATATTTTGTCCGGGCGCTATCATTGTGGCAACGCCTTGCATTTGCGGTTGCGGGCCTTGCGTTGATGCTGCCAGTGCAACTTTTCGACGGGGTGAATTTGATTAACCTGGCCGGACTGGTCCTTGGGTTGTTGATGTTGTTTATTGAAAAATTATCCGTCAAAAAGGCGTATCAGGCGCAGTCGTAGTTTCTTAACAGGATTTTTGGGCCGCCATAGGCTAGAGTATGCGCGAGCTTGCTGGTAACCGGATCCTGTCTTTATGGCAAATGGCACAGTGCGAGGACTGTTGGTGCTGTTTTCAGCATCGGCGCTGATCGGGGCGTCATGGTCACCTTTGCGCGCGCCCCAGATGCCTGGATATACGTCATCAGGTTATTCAAAAACTGACCGCTTTGGTTCTCCCGTCGTCTATGTTTCGCTTGCGGCACTTGATCGGGGCTTCGTTCCTCTACCACAGGCCTTCACAAATGTTGCCCTCGGATCTGACGAAGCCGCGCCTGCAGAACCACCCACAAAGCCGTTGCCATTTCTCAGGAAATTACGATTTGGCAAGCACAAAGACTATGAACGCCTTGTGTTTGACTTCAGTGATCGACTGGATTTCTGGTACTGGACCATGCCGCAACAGGACACGTTGACGCTTGAATTTCCCTTGCTGCAGCCATACGAAAATAAACCGAACCTTTCCAGTAAATCAAAGCTGATTACCGGTACCCGCTTCGCAGGAAATTCCGGAAAAAAAGGTGGCAAGTTTGCAATAGGCCTTGCCGAGAATAGCCGCCTGAAGCGTATCTTCCTGTTGCCTCCGGGGAAATCGGGTGGCCATCGACTGGTTGTTGATATCAGCAAGATAAAACCAAAACAGCCACCATCGTTGGGAACTGGTATGGCCTGGGGTGGTGGAGACGCCATCGACAATATCGGGACAACCTTGCTGGCCAGGCTTTATGGATCGGGTTCAGCTGCTTTGGCCACCGAGGAAAAGCAGAAGCAACCAAAGGCAGGATCAACATCAAAAATACTCAAACCTGTCAGGCCTATGGTGAGAACCAATGCAGTATTAACCAAATCAACTTTCGATCCGTTGTGGCCCCAACCCGTTGATGCCAAAACGAAGGTTTTGCAGGCGCAGGCATTGTCGCAATCCCTGAAAGACCTGATTGCTTCTCATGATCGCATCAAGGCTGCGCGGCTGGATGTTACCGCCGCCCGGGAAACCATGGCAGGTCTCAAGAAAGGCAATACGCCGACCCTGGATATCACGGCCTTTTATGGGTACGAGCGACAAAACAAACCATCCGGGTCTGCAGACACCAATATGCCGCCCCGGGAAATTGATTTTACGTTGACGCAACTGGTCTCCGATTTTGGTGCCATGTACGCGGACGAAGAAAAAGCGGAGTTGGCGGTTGCCCGGGCTGACGCCATTTTACAGGCGACAGTTCAGGCTGTCGTTCTCGAAGGCCTGGCCGCTCACTATCAATTGGCAGGTGCGCGCCAGTCCCTGCGTTATGCCCGGTTATCAGAACAAAATATCAAACGCCAAACGGCGCTTGAAGATGCCAGGGTTCAGCGCGGCAGCGGATTGGCGACAGATGTCTTGCAAGCCAAGGCGCAACTGGCTGGCGCTGGCGCACGTCGCGTTCAGGCCGAAGGGGCGCAAGCGGCTGCACGTTATCGCTATCTGGCTGTTTTTGGCGCATTGCCCGAAGACGCCAAAGTGTTTTTAACCTTGCCTGTCCCGGACGAAAAGATGCCGGAAACACTGGAAGGCGGTATTGATGTTGCCCTTGCCAAAAACCCGCTACTGGAAGTCGGTCGCCTGGCAAGTGAAATCGCCAGAGCAGAAACCCGACGTCTGAAATCCACGGGTTATTACCCGGAACTGAACCTGATCGCCGAGGCCAAATGGAAAAAGGATGTTGGTGGAACCGTCGGCTCTCAACAGGAACAGATCATCCGCCTGGAAATGACTTTTCCGTTTAATCTGGCCGGGGCGGCAGTGGATACCGTCAACGCCAGTAAACAGGCGTATCTTGCCAGTTCACAGCGCCTGGCTGAAACCAGGACACTGGTTCGCGAAACTGTGCAAAGTGCCTGGCAACAGTTCCGGACGGCGAAACTTTCCGCCCGGCAATTGCGAAATCAGGCTGATCTCGCGGCTGAATTCCTGGGTCTTGCCCGCAAGGAGCGCAAGCTCGGCAAGCGATCACTGACCGAAGTTCTTTCCGGCGAAGCCGCCCTGGCGAACGCGCGTTCGGATGCTGTTGCTGCCGAAAATGATCTCGCCGTATCGGCCTGGACCCTGCTGGCCACCATGGGCACGCTGGATCCAGAGTCTGTTATTTAGGGTTTTTGACGGCCCCGGGTGGTGGCGGTTGTTGGCGCGTGAACGTCCACAGGCCGTCATCCGACTGGTCAGGCTGATACTTGTACCCGCCTGAATTAAATGCCTTCATGCCTTCGGCGTTATCGATCCGGTTTTGAATAATGTAGCGGGCCATCATGCCCCGTGCCTGTTTGGCGAAAGTACCGATCATGCGGGCATTGCCGTCCTTGATTTCCTTGAATGCAATCGTCAACAGCTTGCCGTCCACGACTTTTGGTTTGACCGCCTTGAAATATTCGCTGGAGGCCAGATTAACCACGGTTTTTTCGGCATGGTCGGCAATCACATGATTAATCGCTTCCGACAACTGCGTGCCCCAGAAATCATACAAATCGTTGCGCCGCGCCGGTTTGAACCTCGCACCCATTTCCAGACGATAGGGCTGGACCAGGTCCAGTGGGCGCAACAAACCATACAGGCCGGATAGAATACGCAATCGGGATTGCGCGTAATCAAGGTCCTGCTCATCAAGGCTGTGGGCATCCAGCCCGAGGTACGTATCGCCATTGAACACAAGTGCGGCCTGGCGGGCGTTCTCAAGATTGAAGGGTGTGTGAAATGCCTGGAAACGGTGCCAGTTCAAATCCGCCAATGTATCGCTCAGGTTCATGGTCCGGGCCAGCTTCGTCCGGCTAAGGCGGCGCGCTGTTACCGCCAGTTTTTCCGCCTCAACCAGGAAGTCCGGCTGGGTATGCGTATTGATCACCGGATCAAAGTCATAATTCAGTTTTTTTGCTGGGGAAATCAGGGCGAGCATATGGGTGATCC
Organism: Alphaproteobacteria bacterium; assembly: GCA_018654745.1. Taxonomy (GTDB): domain Bacteria; phylum Pseudomonadota; class Alphaproteobacteria; order UBA2966; family UBA2966; genus JABILA01. The sequence continues at coordinate 9,881 of JABILA010000006.1, read as the reverse complement.
GGTCGCAGGTGTTAAAAGGTTAAATCAAGAATCATTCTATATTTGGAGGAGTGAATTTAACCTTGTTGGCGGTCGCTGGCAAATCAACCCAAAACATATTCTGTTTGTGGCTATTAACCTTTAGGCAAGGGAAGCGGGTATGGCTGGGACGGCGTGCATGCCTGGATTAGTAAATCCGCCGGGACGTGCGGTTTTTCTTGACTCATGGCTGCGAAACGCGCACTTCATTTGGACGGTTTTTGAGTGGTTCTAACACAGCGTGGTTTTATAAAATAAAAATACGAAGACGGCCGCATATCGGTCGTCCTGTGTGACAGGGGGCTTCACATGGCAGTAGGAATCGCGGGATCTGGATCCCAGCAGGCGTTTGTTCAAACGCTGGATCGAAAAGCGGATATCAAGAACGCAACTGTTTTTGCAGAACGAAAATCTGAAACGGCACGAGCCAGCGAAGACGCCAAGGATATTGAGCGCCGTAACCAGCGCGCGGCTGAGCGCGGTGGCATCGATATCGACGTTTAGGGCGGACATTTGTTCGCAAACGGCGGACATTTTGTCTCATTCAGGGTCTTTTTCGGGTCACTTCCCAGGCACTCTTGTCAGGAAATGGCCAAAATAACCTTGCCTTTGGCGTGACCTGACTGGCTGTGAATATGTGCCGCAGCAACATCCGATAAGTCGAATTCCGGACCAACCTGTGGTCTGGCCACGCGATCATTTATCAAGCCAGCGACACCCTCAAGGGCATCGACCACATTTTCGACAACCGCCAGTTTTCGGATCACGCCAAATTCTTCTGACAGGTCTTCAACCGGTCCGGCGATGATCCAGACCAGGGTGCCGCCTGGCTTCAGAACTTCATAAGAGTTTTTGTGCACGTCGCCACCGACAGTATCAAATACGATGTCGTAAATTTTCCCGGCGGTGCTGAAGTCTTCATTGTCGTAGGCGATGACTTCGTCCGCGCCGAGGCTTTTCACATATTCCGCATTGGCCGCACTGCAGGTTGTTGCGACATGGGCACCGCGGTGTTTCGCGATTTGAATGGCCATACCGCCAACGCCCCCGGCTCCACCATGGATTAAAACTTTCATGTCTTTGGATATCGGCGCTGTTTCAACCAACGCTTTCCAGGCCGTGACACCGGATAAGGGCCAAGCCGCAGCTTCGGCGAAACTGATGTGGTCGGCCTTGGGCACGACATGTTCCGTTTCGATCGCTACCTGTTCGGCGTAACAGCCTTGCTTGATATTGCGCGAAAGAAAACTGACTTCGTCTCCGGCCTTGAAATTTGTAACACCGGGACCGACAGCAGCGACGACACCTGATCCTTCATTGCCAGGGTAAACAGGAAATTCGACCTTGAAGAACTTCTGCAAATAACCGGACCGAAGTTTCCAGTCAAAGGGATTAACACCGGCGGCTCGAATGTTAATCAGGACTTCACCATCCGCCGGTATGGGTGCTGTACGATCGACAATGTTGAGGACATCTGCCTCGCCATATTTTTCATATTCAACAATTTTCACTTTTACGGCCCCCAAATATTTCGATCCTGGAAAACAGCATAGCAGCATCGTCGTGGGGGAACAGGTTCCCCTTATCTGTTTCCATAACCAGTTGACAAATTGACCGTAGCGCTTTTCGATTGCAGGAACTTCACCAGACCGGAGATGACGCCATGAGCGCAGAACAAAATCCTGCCGCCCGACCTGAACAAACTTTTTTCGACGATCCGGCGGTTGATCGTGTGCTGGGTGTTGTCATGGCCCTGGCCACCGAAGTCTATGTCCTGCGGGATCGACTGCGTCATGTCGAACGAAGCCTGGAAAAGAACGGACATCTGGATCGAAGCCTGCTGGATCAGGAACCGTCCCTTGATGATCTTGCAATTGATGCAGCTGATCGGGAAGCCTTTGTTGCCGGGTTGATGGAAAACTTGCAGGGCCTGCAGGTATCGAAAGGTGCTGCGGGCACGGGAGGTCGCCATGGATGATCGCAGTTTTGCCGTGGCCCAGGCCATGATCCTGGAGACCAAGAAATACTGGACGACAAAACTTTATCCGGCCTTGAAAGAAGATTACCAACACCGTGCTTCATTGTCTGATGCGCCGCCGCAGACGGTTAATGATGTGCGAGGCCTGATTGGCGGGACAACAGATTACCAGGTGTATGCCTGGCTGGAACGCCATCTTCAACGCTTCAAATATTCCGGACGCTATGGTCTGGCCCCCTATCACCGGGAACGTCGTGACAATTTTCTGGCACCCCTGACAGGTATGACAGACAACGAAAACCTGGACGTGGATCCCGACTTTGACCAACCAAAATATTACCGGGCCGTTGATATTCACCAACATCCCGGTGGTGTCTGGAGTGCGGATACTGCAGGTTTTGAATATGAACGCGGGGCCCGGTCAACGACACCCATGATGGGCGGCAAACATCGCGATTTGCATCAACGCTTTACTGATCTGGTGGCCGAAGGGGGCACGCCTTCACGGGTCCTGGACATGGGTTGTGGCTTTGGCAAAAGTACCCAGCCGTTTTATGAATCCTTTGCGGATGCCCGGATCGATGCCATCGATCTTTCAGCACCCTGCGTCACCCTTGGCGCCTATACCGCTCGTCAAGGTCAGGCCAAAAACACACGTTTTCGCCAGATGAGTGCCTGTGAGACAGACTATGATGACAGTGAATTTGATCTGGTGACATCGACCATGTTGATCCATGAATTGCCACCACCGCAAATCGAACAAATGTTTGATGAAAGTCTGCGTCTGCTGCAATCCGGCGGGCGCATGGTGCATCTTGATTTTCATGAACTGCCCGATGTTTTTGCCCGCTTCATTCATTACGGCCACGGACGACGCAATAACGAACCGTTTATGGAGCCTTGGGCTGAAATGGACGTTGCATCTGTCCTGAAAGAAAAAGGCTTCAAGGACGTAACCGTGAAATCATTTGCCGAAGCCGAGGGTGTTGATGCTGTGAACAGCCCAGTCTGGCGGTTCCCATGGACCGTGATTTCCGCCGTGAAACCCTAGAATTATAAGAGTGTTGAACGAGTCGTTTCGGGATGTCTTTATCTATATCACTCCGTCATACCGGACCCCGATCCGGTATCCATATTGCCTCTCCACCTAAACGCCCTCACATTAAATTGCTTCGGCATGGACCCCGCATCAAGTGCGGGGTGACGGAGCGTGTTGTGGTTGACTCAAGTCCCACTTCATCGCCGCGTCGCCTGGAAACGTACTAAAGCATCCGCACGGTTTGCAACGTGGCCTCATCCGTCGATGTGCTCAGACGATTGCGTAATGGTCGGCCAAATTCCGGCACTTCGATTTCGAAGACATCACCGTCTTGTGGAACGATTTCGTCTGCAAAGCTCAGGGTTGCTGTGCCAAAAAAATGAACATGCACGTCGCCGGGCTGACAGAACAAATCATACTTGAAATGATGATGCTCAAGATTGGCGATGGTGTGGGACATGTTTGCTTCGCCCGATAAAAATGGCTTCTCCCAGAGAACTGAATTATCACGACGGATGCGTGAGGTGCCCTGCAAATCTTCTGGCAAGGCACCGATCATCAACTCAGGTCCATAAGAACAATGACGCAATTTGGAATGCGCCAGATAAAGATAGTTCTGGCGTTCGGTAATGTGATCCGAAAATTCGTTCCCCAATGCATAACCAACCCGGCACGGTGTACCATCCGGTGCAATCACATATAGACCAGCAATTTCCGGCTCCTCTCCGCCATCCAGGGCAAAGGCCGGGGAGGGCAGATCAGCTTCCGGGCCGACCACCATGGTGCCATTACCCTTGTAAAACCATTCCGGTTGCACGCCGGTGTCACCGGCTGCGGGTTTGCCATTTTCAAGCCCCATCTGGAACATACGCATGGAATCCGTCTGCGACGTATCATCTGGTTCCGCTGGCCCATCTTCTTCCTGATGCATGCTGTCACGGGTTGCGGCTGACCCCAGATGCGTCAGGCCGGTACCCGTCACCAGGCAATGGGCCGGGTCCGGGTGATCCAGCGGTGGCAGCAACCGGGCATTGTTCACTAATGCCACATAGGATGTTGTGGTGCCGGATGTAGCAGCGACCAGCGTCGCCAGGGAGATATCCTGACTAATCGCGTCCAGCGCCAGATCGCGCACATTGGCAACGCCTTTCAGGACCCGGACTTCATCGGGGCTAATCACTTCGCCCACCTGTCGGGTTCTGTATTCGTCGACAAACTGAATCAGGTTCATACGCTGCTACTTTCAAGACGCGGACAAAAAAAGACCGCCGGATGTCTATACGACATCATCGGCGGTCTGATTTCAACATATCAGATTGTCTGGGTCAGATTATTCGGACCAGATTATTCAGGATCACTCTGCTCGTCGCGTGTCCAGGTGCCACCTGCATACAGCAGGTCCTTCAAATCATCCTTGTTCATGACCTTGAAGGGAATCTTTTTTCGCAGCGACGTGATGTAATCTTCAACCGGATCACAATAAATCACGCCGATGGCTGTGGGCATGTCTTCGCCTTCCATACGGGCAACGGCGTTGGCCATGACCCAGCTGGTTTCATTATATACTGTGGCGCGCTCTGCAACGGGGCCATCGGCCTCATGAATGATGCTGACATTGCCGCTTTCGAAATCGATCACCAGGCCCTTGTCGCTTTCCTTGCCAAATACCATGGGCTCGCCATGGACGACGCGGATGCTTAATTCCTGTGTTGTGGTCTTGTCGGCCATGCCGCCCCAGACGCCGTCATTATAGACGATGCAGTTCTGCAGGATTTCGACCAGGGATGCACCCTTGTGGGCGTGGGCCCGGGTCAGAACTTCCGGCAGGTGGTTGGGCAAGGTATCCGCAGAACGGGCGATGAAACGGGCCCCGGCACCAAGCGCAAACTGAACGGCGTTGGCGGGACGATCAACAGACCCTGCGGGAGTAGAAGGTGAGCGTGTCCCCGGTGGTGATGTGGGTGAATACTGACCTTTGGTCAAACCGTAAATGGCATTATTCAACAACAACAAATTCAGATCGATATTGCGTCGCAGGGCGTGCAGCAAATGGTTGCCACCAATGGACAGAAAATCTCCGTCTCCACCCACGACCCAGACATCCAGTTCGGGATTGGCCAGTTTCAGACCGGAAGCAACGGCAGGTGCACGGCCGTGCACCGTGTGAAAGCCATAGCTGTCGATGTAGTAAGGGAAGCGGGCGGCGCAGCCGATGCCGGAAACAAATGCGACATCAGAAGGAGATGTGCCGATTTGCGCCAGCGTCTTGCGCACGGCGTTGACGATGGCGTAATCGCCACAACCGGGGCACCAGCGGATTTCCTGGTCGGTCGTGAAATCTTTGGCTGTAAGTTGCTGGTTCATCTTAATTCTCCAACATGTCGAGAGCGGTTTGTTTGATCTTGCCGACCTTGAACGGTTTGCCCGTGACCTGGTTCAGGCCCTTGGCGTCAATGAGGTATTCGGCCCGGATCAACTTGACCAGTTGGCCCATGTTCATTTCCGGCACCAGGATATGGTCATAACTGCGCAGCAATTCTTCAAAGCCGCGGGGCAGGGGTGACATTTGCCGCACGTGAATATGCGCGACGTCCTTGCCGTCCTTGTTTAGTTCGTTGACGGCGCCGTGGATCGCGCCATAGGTCGATCCCCAACCGACAATGGCCAGTTTGCCACTTGAAGGTCCAAGGTCCGGTGTAATGGCCGGGCGGTCATTGGCAATGCCGGCAATTTTCTCGGCCCGGAAATTTGTCATCTGCTGGTGATTTTCCGGCTCATAGGAAATGTGGCCATTATTGGCCCCACGCTCGATGCCGCCAATGCGATGTTGCATGCCGGGTGTGCCCGGGATAGCCCAGGCACGGGCAAGGGTTTTTTCGTCCCGCAAGAACGGATGAAAGCCTTCAGGGTCCGTGTGAAATTTCGGTTTCAGATCAGGCAGGCTATCGACATCGGGAATTTGCCATGGCTCGGCTGCGTTCGCGATATAACCGTCCGCCAGGACGATGACCGGTGTCATATAAGTCAGGGCGATGTCTGCTGCGTCCAGCATGACCTGGAAACATTCGGCTGGTGTCGCCGGTGCCAGAATGGCGCAGGGGGCTTCACCGTGGCGGCCATACATGGCCATCAACAAATCGGCCTGTTCAGCCTTGGTCGGCAATCCTGTTGACGGACCGGCTCGCTGAACATTAACGACGATCAGCGGCAATTCAGCCCCAACCGCCAGGCCCATGGCTTCTGCTTTCAAGGCAATGCCGGGACCGGATGACCCTGTGATCCCGAGGGCCCCACCGAAGGATGCACCTATGGCGGCGGCAACGGCGGCAATTTCATCTTCCGCCTGAAAGGTAATCACGCCTTTTGCCTGGAACTTGGCCAGACCATGCAACAAACCGGTTGCCGGGGTAATCGGATAAGAACAATAAGCCAGCTTCATGCCGGAACATGTGGCTGCAGCCGCCAGCCCCAGGGACATGGCGTCAATGCCGGTGATGGCGCGATAGGTCCCGTTTGGCAGCGCGGCCTGTTGTGGCTTGGCGGCCAGATCGGCGCCGATTTCCATGGTCTCGCCATAGGCATGACCGGCATTCAGGGCGCCTGTATTTGCGGCGGCGACTTCTTCGATTTTGGCGAACTTGGTTTTGATCCAGTCAATGGTTTCCTGACGATCCCGACCAAACATCCAATAGACCAAACCCAGGGCCCAGAAGTTTTTGGCCCGGTCGCCCTGTTTCTTGCTGGCACCCATGGCATCAACGGCTTCGTGGGTCCGGGCTGTGATGTCGATTTTCAGAAGCTGGTATTTTGCCAGTTCTTCATCCTCAAGAGGATCGCCCTCGTAACCGGCTTTTTTGTAATTCCGGGGCGTATAGGCACCTTCATCAATGATCAACAATCCACCCAGCCGAAGACTGTGCAAGTTGGTCTTCAGGGCGGCGGGATTAAAGGCGATCAGGACGTCGACTTCATCGCCATGTGTCAGGACCAGGGGGCCGCCAAACTGGATCTGGTAGGCGGACACACCGAACGTGGTGCCAACGGGGGCGCGAATTTCGGCGGGAAAATCGGGAAAAGTAATCAGGTCGTGGCCATTCAGGGCCGAGGATTTGGCAAATTCACTGCCGAGAATTTGCACTCCATCACCGGAATCTCCGGCGAAGCGGACGACCATGCGTCCTGTTCCTTCGGTGCTGATGTTGGTTTGTGGGGCCTCTATGTTCATGTCATCGCTTTCAGGCGCTGTTGCCGTCGGGATCAATTATATTTGCGTGGGAGTCGAAGATTAAGACTCCGGTGTTAAGGAAAGACTGAGGTCTTTTAGACCAATTAAGGTGTCCGTGTCAGTCCCGCTAATTCATTAGTGTACAAACGATTATAATTTGTCAAATCAATAATTGTTCCAGCTCGCATTAACGTCTGTTTCCCCGGCCGCCCTGGAAAGCAGGACAATCCAGGTTCAAGCCGAATTGTGGCTGTTATGTCTCTGACAAATAACCTGAAAAATAGTAGGCGTACCAAACTGTTTATATATCCACCAATAAAGCTTACGGCATTCATTTTCATCGCGCAAAGGAAATTTTACGTGATGTAAATATCAAGCCGTTGTAGACGGCGTGATCCCCAATATCAAACTGTGGTACAACAATATTTGCAGAATTATCGCATATCCTCTCAGATGACAGGTTGATATTGAAAATGCCGACAGAAATTGAAGCCAGGGAAGCTATGGAAGATATGGAAGCTATGCCGGATGTTGTGTTGGTGGATCGCCGCGATGACATTGCCCTTGTGACCTTGAACAGACCTGAGAAACTCAATGCCCTGAACAAGGAAATGTGGCGACGCGTGGCAGACGTGATGGCGGAACTGGATGCGGATACCGGATTGCGGTGTGTGATCATACGCGGTGCCGGTGACAAGGCCATGGGGCCGGGGGCAGACATTGCTGAATTTGCCGATCAGCGCAGCAATTCAGAACAGGCGGCAGAATATGGCGGGCTGATGCACGCTGCCATGGGCGGTGTGCGGGCCTGTCGTCATCCTGTTGTCGCCATGATCAAGGGCCTGTGCGTCGGCGGTGCCCTGGAAATTGCCTTGATGTGCGATATTCGCATTGCCGGACAGTCCAGTCGTTTTGGCATTCCCATTAACCGCCTCGGCCTGGTTATGTCCTATCCCGAAATCGAAGCCCTGATCGAAACCGTCGGGCGATCGATCGCCCTTGAAATTCTGTTCGAAGCCCGTGTTTTCGATGCCGCAGAAGCCAAAGACAAAGGCCTGATCAATCGCATCATGCCGGATGAAGACGTTGAAGCCGAAGCCTGGGCCACGGCGGCGCGCATTGCCGCTGGCGCGCCATTGGTGAACCGCTGGCACAAGGCATTTGCCAATCGACTGGCGCAAGGGACGGGGCCAGCGAACCCCTTGAGCGACGAAGAACAGGCGGCGGGTTTTGCCTGTTTTGATACCGAAGACTTCCGGACCGGCTATCAGGCTTTTCTCGATAAACAAAACCCCCAGTTCAAGGGCAAATAATGACCAGTAAATCAGAGGGCCTGTTGGCAGGCCTGCGCGTCATCGAAATGAGCCATGTCATGGCCGCACCAACCTGCGGCATGATGCTGGCCGATATGGGTGCTGATGTGATCAAGGTGGAACGCTTCCCCGGCGGCGATGGTGTGCGTCGCAATGCGCCGCATATCGATGGTTATTCCGCCCCCTTTACCATGATGAACCGCAACAAGCGCGGTGTGGCCATTAACACCAAAACGCCAGAAGGTCTTGTGGCTTTGCGCCGGATGATCGGTGCCGCAGACATCTTTATTGAAAACTACCGGCCGGGGGCCATGGAACATTATGGCATCGGCTATGGTGATCTGAAGGCTGATTTTCCGAAGCTGGTTTATTGCTCGCTCTCCGGTTTTGGCAAGGGCGGTCCCCTGGGTCACCAGGGCGGCTTTGATCTGGTAGCACAAGGCATGAGCGGCCTGATGAGTTTCACAGGTGAAGGCTCAGGCAGACCTCCTGTGAAAGTCGGCTCACCCGTTACCGATATTACCGCCGGGATCCTTGCGGCCATGAGTATTCTGGGTGCGATTGTGCAACGGGGCCGTACCGGCCAGGGCCAAATGGTTGATACCTCCCTGTTCGAAGCAGGCATCTCCCTGAGCTATTGGCAAAGCGCCATTCACCTGGCCTCGGGGGAAATCCCCGGTGCCATGGGCTCGGCCCATCCCTTGATGGCACCCTACCAGGCTTTCCAGACATCGGATGGCTGGGTCAATGTTGGTGCCGCCAGTCAGGCGACATGGGAGGGCCTGGTCAAATGCCTGGATGATCCTGCCCTGGGCGAAGACCCAAGGTTCATTGATAACCTTGCACGCATGCAACATCTGGATGAACTGGTGGCTGATCTCTCGGAACGATTTGTCTTGAAGACAACAGATGAATGGCTGAAATTGCTGGAAGAATTTGATGTGCCGGCGGGGCCGGTGCTGAACGTGCAGCAGATGGCACAGCATCCGCAAACCATCGCCCGTGACATGATCCGCGACGTGCCTGGTGGGGACCGTCCCGACATGAAAGCGATTGGCCATCCTGTGAAATTTTCCGAAGCCGATACAGCGATTACAAGACCCGCCCCGCGCCTTGGCGAACATAGCCGCGAGGTTTTGCTGGAAAGCGGATTTTCAGGCAGTGAAGCTGATGGTTTGATCGCGGTCGGAGCGGTGCATCAGGATTAGCGACACAAAATTCAAAATTCGTCATGCCCGGACTTGATCCGGGTATCCACGTCTTTTCATTTGCCTCGAGACGTGGGTACCCGGATCAAGTCCGGGCATG
>JABILA010000037.1 GCA_018654745.1 Alphaproteobacteria bacterium | reverse complement strand
GCACCGGCAATAATACCGAGCGAGCCGCTGCCGGTTGAGGATGCAACTGCAAAAGCAGACACCGCACCCACCAACATCATACCTTCAACCCCGAGGTTCAGGACGCCGGATTTTTCGGTGACCAATTCTCCGAGGGCCGCAAAAACCAGTGGCGTCGATGCTGTAATCACAGTCATGACAACGGGTACAATCCAGTCCATGCCGTTCATGATGCACCTCCGCGTGCTGCCTGGGGTTTGCCGAAACGAACGCGGTAGCTGGTCAATACATCCGATGCCAGCAGGAAAAACAACAAGATGCCCTGGAACAAACCGGTCACTGCCGCAGGCGTACCGATTTCGATTTGTGCAGTTTCACCGCCGATGTAGGTCAATGCCATGACCAGACCAGCGAAGACCACACCAACCGGATGCAAGCGACCAAGGAAGGCCACGATGATCGCTGTAAAGCCATATCCGGGAGAAACTGAAGGCAGCAATTGCCCGATGGGTCCGGCGACTTCACTGACCCCGGCAATACCAGCCAGACCACCGCCGACCAGCAAACTGAACCAGATCAACTTGTTTTCGATAAAGCCCACATGTTTGGCGGCGGAAGGTGCGAGACCCACGACCTTGAGCTGGAAGCCAATCAAGGATTTACCCATTAATACCCAGCCACCGATCACAGCAAAAAGTGCCAGGATCGAGCCAAAATGCAATCGGGATTCTTCGAGGATGATCGGCATCATACCGGCCTCAGAAAAGGTTCGTGATTCCGGAAAATTATATCCACCCGGATCACGCCACGGTCCGGTCACGAGAAAACTGAGGAGCAGGGTCGCTACATAGGTCAACATCAAACTGGTCAGGATTTCATTGACCCCGTATCGGGTTCTCAGAAATGCGGGAATAGCCCCATATAACATGCCTCCGACAGCGCCAAAAATAATCATGGCCGGCAACAAAAAGATTGATTCACTATCGTGGAACCAGATCGCCAGGCCACCACCAAAGATGGCGCCCAGGGTCAATTGCCCTTCGGCACCAATATTCCAGACATTGGCGCGAAAGCCGATGGATAGTCCAACACCAATGAGGATCAAGGGCGTTGCCTTCACCAGCAATTCCGTCAGGCTGTAGACCGTGGTCAGGGGCATCACAAAAAAGGTGTACAGGGCCGTTACCGGATTTTTGCCAAACAGGGAAAAAATCACCAGACCACTGATCAAGGTCAGGATGATGGCAATGATCGGTGACAGATAAATCATGGCCTGCGAATGTTGCTGTCTGGGTTCAAGTCTGATCATTTCAAGCCTCCGCCTGCGACGTTGCGGGGGAGGCAGCCTGATCGTGCAGACCACCCATGAGAATGCCAATTTCCTCGACCGATACATCACCGATAGGCCGCACATCGGACAAATGCCCCTCGGCCATCACGCATATGTGGTCACACACAGCAAATATTTCGTCGAGGTCCTGGGAAATTACCAGCACAGCCGCACCACGTCCGGAAAGATCGATGAGTTGCTGGTGAATTGCCGCAGCCGCCCCGGCATCAACGCCCCATGTCGGCTGATTTATAGCCATCACGCCCGGTTCCTGCCGGACTTCCCGACCGACAATGAATTTTTGCAGATTACCGCCGGACAGGCTTCCCGCCTCGGCGGCGGGTCCTGTTGTGCGGACATCAAAGGACTGGATGATGTCATTGGCAAAAGCCTCTGTTGGCTCTGTCTGGATCAAACCATTTTTGATCAGATTCATGCGACGAAAACCCGTCAGAAAGGCATTATCCGCCAGCGTCATGGCAGGTACTGCGCCATGACCGTTTCGTTCTTCGGGCACAAACACTGCACCCAGGTGTCGCCGTTTCCCGGGGCCGTGTGCCGCCACGGCATTGCCGTCTATGCGCACACAATCATCATTGTCTGCAATAACGGTTTCACCAGCCAACGCGGCCATCAGTTCCACCTGGCCGCTGCCGGCAATACCTGCCACACCCAGGATTTCGCCGCCTTTGACAGCAAAAGAAACCTTGTCCAAATCGACACCAAAGGGATTGTCCGATGGCAAGGACAGATTGGAAACCTCAAGACGTGTCGGCGCGCCTGACAAGTCCGGTTTGTTGCGTTCCGGCGGGGTCAGCTTATCGCCGATCATCAACTCGGCCATGCTACGCGGGGTCTCAACCTTCGGATTGCATTCACCAACAACCTTGCCGCCTCGCAGGATGGTGGCGTGCTCACACAGTTCCTGGACTTCGTGCAGTTTGTGGCTGATATACAAAATGGCGCAGCCTTCGGACGAAAGTTTGTTCAGGGTTTCAAACAGGCGCGCCACTTCCTGGGGCGTCAGAACCGAAGTTGGCTCATCCAGGATCAACAATTTAGGGTTGGCCAACAGGCAGCGTACAATTTCGATCCGCTGGCGTTCGCCTACGGACATTGTGTGGACATGGCGATCCGGATCAAGTGGCAAACCGTAGCCGTGGGAGACATCAATGATGCTCTGGCGCAGGATCTTGCGGTCTTTCTCGTCGGTCACAGCAAGACCAATATTTTCCTGCACGGTCATGGCTTCGAACAGGGAGAAATGCTGGAACACCATGCCGATGCCACGTTGTCGGGCAGCAGCAGGTCCGGCCACGGTCATGGCCTGACCGTCCCAGATAACTTCACCGGCGTCGGCTTTCAAAACACCATAGATGATTTTTACCAGGGTGCTTTTGCCAGCGCCATTTTCACCCAGCAAGGCATGGATCTCACCGTGCCCGATATCAAATCCAACATTATCGTTGGCCAGCGTGCCGGGAAAAGCCTTGGTTATCCCTTGCAGTGATAGCAACGGTTTTTCGACTCGCGCCGACTGCGTATTGTTTTCTGACTGCAATTCAGCCCCCTGTTGATACCACCCTGATGTCCGTCCGGCTTTTTGCCAGTTCTTCTGTAATTTGCAATACCTGCGCCGCCACGGAGGCCGCGATAACTGCCGGTTCCTTGCCCGTAATCCCACCGATCCCGATAGGGCATGTTAACCGCGAAAGTATTTCCTTGCCAAAGCCCTGTCGTTCCATACGTTGAAAAAAGCGGGCTTTCTTGGTTTGACTGCCGATCAAACCAACGAAGGCCAGATCTTCGCGTTCCAGCGCTGCCTGACAAAGATCGTAATCGATATCGTGGCTGTGGGACATAACAAAAACCAGCGCCCCGGCAGCAACATTTTCCATCTCTGCAACCGGATCATCGACCAGTCGGGTTTCGGCAAACATCTCATGACGAACCAGTAATTCGGCCCGGTTGTCGACACAAACTGTCCGCAAAGGCAACGAGGTCAAGGCCCTTGCGATGGCACCACCAACATGACCCGCGCCAAAAATGAACACTTCGGGCAGCAAGGCCCGGGCAGCAGCTTCGGTTTTTTCAAGGCCGTCAAAGGCAGCGAGGCCCATACGTTGCAATGTCAGATCGACGGCACCGCCACAGCACTGGCCAATATCCGGTCCCAAAATCCATTTTTCGGTGATTGTTTCACCGAGCGCCAGGTCCTCGCCTTTTTGTAGTTCACGTGCCCGCTGCATGCAGCGATGCTCCAGCGCACCGCCGCCAACGGTTCCGGCAAACTCGCTCTCATAAACGATCATCGTCGCCCCGGCTTCTCGTGGTGCCGAGCCTGATATACTCAGCACCCGAACCAGAATACAGGCTTCGCCCCGGTCAAATGCCGCCCTGGCTGGATGCCACCAGATCATGACGGTTTCTCGCCGGACGTCATGGATGCTCTGGCTCGATCCACTGCGTCCAGCACACATTCCGGTGTGGCGGGTGCATCCAGGGCAACAATATGTCCCGGCGCTCCCACACATCCGACGGCCTCTGCGATAGCGTGATGTACAGAGATTGCCAACATTAATGGTGGTTCCCCCACGGCCTTTGAGCGATGAATGGTTTCTTCCCGGTTACGGCCCTTGGGCCAGAGCTTGAGATTAAACTCTTCTGGTCGATCCGCACAGGCTGGAATTTTGTAAGTCGATGGTGCGTGCGTCAACAGACGACCATCATCGGCATAAACAAGCTCCTCACTGGTCAGCCAACCCATGCCCTGGATAAAGCCGCCTTCGATCTGGCCTTCATCGATTGCCGGGTTCAGGGACGAGCCTACGTCATGCAGGATGTCCACGCGGGTCGTGCGGGTCTCTCCGGTCAGGGTATCGATCTTGACCTCGGACACGGCCACTCCATAGGCAAAATAGAGGAAGGGCCGACCGCTGAATGTCTCGCGGTCGTAATGGATTTTCGGCGTCTTGTAGAAACCGGTTGCCGACAACTGAATACGATTGAGGTAGGCCTGGTTGACCAGTTCAGCAAAGGAAAATGATTGCTCGCCCACCCGCACTTTGTTGGCGCTAAAAACGACATCGCTCTCGGCAACATCATAATGTTCTGTTGCGAAGGCGATTAGCCTTTGTTTCAGGGTCCGGGCCGCAGCCTGGGCAGCCATGCCGTTCATGTCGGTTCCACTGGATGCCGCCGTCGCTGACGTATTTGGCACCTTGCCGGTATTCGTTGCTGATATCTTGATGTTGTCGATATCAATGCTGAATTCCTGCGCCACAACCTGGGCAACCTTAAGGAACAGTCCCTGCCCCATTTCGGTGCCACCATGGTTCAGATGAACACTGCCATCCGTATAAAGGTGGATCAGGGCACCGGCCTGATTAAGGAAAGTTGTCGTAAATGAGATGCCGAATTTTACCGGCGTCATTGCAATGCCGCGCTTTATGATCCGGCTGGTGGCGTTGTAATCCGCAATTTCCTTTTTGCGGGCCGCGTAATCGGACGTTTGCTCCAGCATGGCGATCATCTCGGGCAGTTCATTGTCTTCCACCGTCATCTGATACGGTGTGACATTGCGCCCTTCACCGCCATATAAATTCGCCTTGCGCACATCCAGCGGTTCTTTCTGCAAGACACTGGCGATGTCATCGATAATGCGCTCAATCACAACCATGCCCTGCGGTCCCCCAAAACCCCGGAAGGCACAATTGGAGACTGTGTTGGTGCGGCTGCGATGAGAAGTTACTTTCAGATCGCTGAGGTAATAGCCGTTGTCGATGTGGAACATGGCCCGGTCGGCAATGGCCCCGGACAGATCGGCGGAAAATCCACAGCGAGCAGCTAGCATGACATCCAGCGCCAGTATGCGACCGTCATCATCATAACCAACATCGTAGTCGGCAATGAAATCATGACGCTTGCCGGTCATGATCATGTCGTCATCCCGGTCAAGGCAGAACTTGGCAGGACGCCCTGTTGTGACAGCTGTAACAGCAGCCAGTGCGGCCCATTGTGCACCCTGGGTTTCCTTGCCGCCAAAACCGCCACCCATGCGGCGGACTTCCACGGTAACCGCATTGTTAGGGCGACCCAGAACATGGGCCACATTGTGCTGGACTTCTGACGGATGCTGGGTCGAGCAATGAACCAGAACATCTCCGTCTTCCTGGGGCACGGCCAAAGAGACATGACCTTCCAGATAAAAGTGCTCCTGTCCACCGAGGCGAACTTTTCCTTGCCTGCGATGTGGTGCGACTTCCAGTCCGGCAGCGGGATCTCCGCACGTAAGAACTTCTGTTGGCAGCACTTTTTCATCAGCCGCCAAAGCCGCTTCAACCGTCACCAGTGGCTCAAGATCTTCATATTCGACTTCAGCAAGTTTAGCTGCCGCCCGGGCCAGATCAATCGTGTCTGCCGCAACGGCAAATATTGGCTGCCCATGGAAATGAACTTTACCCTCAGCCAGCACAGGCTCGTCCTTGGTGCCGGTCGGACTAATATCGTTGACGCCGGGCAGGTCATTAGCTGTCAGCACAAGCGCCACGCCGGGTGCAGTGCGTACCTTGCTGACATCCAGTTTTTTGATCTTCGCATGCGCGCGTTGAGACATGGCGGCGATCATATGCAAACAGTTTTGCGGCACAGGAATATCGTCGATGTAGGTGGCTTCACCTGCAACATGTTTTGCGGCGCTGTCGTGGATATGGCTTTTGCCGACCCGACCGCGAATATCCGCCTGTTTCATTTCAGTTGCCACGACATCATCCATTGACGGCAACTCCCACGAGACGGGACTCGAGGCTTTCCTCAGTGGTTTCCAGCCAGAATTTTGTCAGCAGGTTTTGGGCCACTTTCATGCGATAATCCGCACTGGCCCGCATGTCCGTCAGGGGCGTGTAATCATTTGTCATTTGTCCGGCAGCCGCCAGCACGGTGGCTTCTGTCCAGGGTTTCCCTAATAAAGCGGCTTCGGTGGCCGCTGCTCGTTTGGGTGTCGCTGCCATGCCACCAAAACATATCCTGGCATCGGCAACATTGCCGTCGTCATTCAGCGTCACCGCAAAAGCGCCGAGCGCGGCTGAAATATCCTGATCAAAACGCTTGCTAATTTTGTAACAGCGGAACATCTGATCCGACGCAGCCAACGGCACATCAATACGTTCAACAAATTCGCCGGGCTGGCGATCCTGGTTGCCGTAATCCACAAAAAAATCTTCCAGGGCCATTTCGCGGCTGTCGGGACCACAGCGCAACACCAGCCTTGCGCCCAGGGCAATCAGTGCCGGGGGCGAATCACCGATGGGGGAACCGTTGGCGACATTGCCGCCAATGGTGCCTACATTTCTGATCTGACGAGAGCCGATCCGGCGCATGATTTCACCGAATTCGGGGAAGTGTTCGTTGATCGTCGTGATCGCCTTCTCATAGGTCACACCGGCCCCAATACGCAACACGCCATCAACGACTTCAAGATTGTTCAGATCCTCAACTTCGCCAATATAAATCACGGTTTGCAAACGACGATGTTGTTTGGTGACCCAGAGGCCGATATCTGTGCCGCCGGCCAGAATGTTGGCTTCGGTGTGATGCTTGTATATGGCGGCCAGGGCCTCGGTCGTACGGGGGGCAAAATATTTCCGTCCCTGCCAATCCAGAGACACACCGTCGCCCACCTGCCAGTCTTTCAATTGCGCAATCACTTCCGCTTCGGGCAAACCACCCGGTGCCGGCGCATCATATTCGGTCATGGCGCGCGCGGCAGCCACAATCGGGCCATAGCCTGTGCAACGACACAGATTACCGGCCAGGGCGTTGTCAATTTCCAGACGGTCCTGTGAGCCACCCTGCTGATAAAGCGCGTGCAGGGACATCACAAAGCCCGGCGTGCAAAACCCGCATTGAGAGCCGTGATTGTCGACCATCGACTGCTGCACGGGATGCAGTGCGCCATCAGCAGACTTCAGGTCTTCAACAGTCAGAAGCTGCTTGCCGTCCAGCGTCGGCAGGAACTGAATGCACGCATTTACAGCGCGATATGTCAGGGCATCACCGCCAGCGCCGTGACCGACTTCAGCAAGAACAACTGTGCAAGCGCCGCAGTCGCCTTCGGCACAACCTTCCTTGCTGCCAACCCGCCCTTCAAACTCGCGTAAATAACGCAGGACGGTCATGGTTGGATCGATGTCAGTGAGTTCGCGCTGTTCGTCACCCAGCAAAAATCTTACGCTTGATCTCATCGTGTCCAGGACCTCACGTCAGCTTCCCCTGTAGGTACTGTAGCCATAAGGCGACAACAATAAAGGCACATGGTAGTGCGCGTCACCCTCGGAAATGCCAAAGCGAATGGGGATCTCGTCCAGAAAGGCTGGTTCCGTTAAAGGTGCGCCGGAAGATCTGAGATATTTTCCAGCTTTGAAAACCAGTTCGTAAGTTCCGATGGCAAAGTCATCATCGCCCAAAATCGGCCCATCGACACGACCATCATCATTGGTCACGACAGAAGCCAGTTTCTCCCGGTTGTCACCTGAAAGCCTGTAAAGCTCTATGCCCACGCCTTCTGCCGGACAACCGCGCGCGGTATCCAGGACATGTGTTGTCAGCCGTCCCATGCAGGCCTCCACCTATTTGATCTTTGTTATTTTGATTGAGTATGACATGCAAAATTCCATATTGCATCCAAAAAATGGAGAAATTGTATTCATATTTACAAGCAAATAAGGATGAGATACAAAAATCTGGCTCCAATATGCGTATCGGTGCTCCTGCGAGCACCTAATTTGCTTGCATCCAAGGTTTTTTGCATACATATTGATACTGATTTTGGATACAATATAACTGGAGACTTGTCCGTCTGGATTGACGCAATACTGAAATCTGATCATGAATGCCCAGTCAAACAACAGCTCGAATAATATCGCATCTTTGCCGACATCGGCTCCGCCTTCGTCAAAAGGCAGCGTGCAGTCGTGGATTTACGACCAGATTTTCGCCGCCATCCTGGAACAACGGCTCGCTCCCGACACCAAGCTTGCGGAAGACACGTTGGGAGAAATATTTGGCGTCAGCCGAACGGTCATCCGGGCTGTCTTACAACGGCTTTCCCACGATGATGTTGTTGAAATAAGGCCGAACCGGGGTGCTGTGGTTGCTTCCCTGACTGTCGACGAAGTCAGGGATGTTTTTGAGGCACGCCGGGTTATTGAAAATGGTGCCATTGACCTCGCCTGCAAGCGCAGAAAGAAAAGCGACGTTGCCAATCTGAAAGCATTGGTGGAAAGCGAACAGGAAGCCTTTGAAGGCAATGACCGCGGTGCCTGGATCAGACTTTCAGGAGAGTTTCATCTGGCGCTGGCCGGAATTGCCGGAAACAAAGCACTTGAGGATACCTTGCGCGCCCTGGTGAGCAGGACTTCTCTGGCGATTTCACAATATGAAACACCTGGTCAGTCTGCTTGTTCCCAGCAGGATCATTTCGCAATTATCGACGCCATCGACGCGGGTGACATGAAATCCGCGCAACAGGAAATGACACGACATCTGGCTGAATGCGAAGCCAAGCTGGATCTGGACGAGCAGGAAAAAGGGACGGATCTGCGGACAATTTTTTCCAACATTCGCACCGGCAACGACAAATCGGAGACACTGTAATGATCGGTGACTATGACAGGGATATGCTTGGCTATGGTGCCCGGCCGCCGAAGGCCAATTGGCCCGGCGGGGCCCGGGTCGCCGTCCAGTTTGTCATGAACTATGAAGAAGGTGGCGAAAATTGCATCCTGCACGGCGATGATGCCTCTGAATCTTTTCTCAGTGACATGATCGGCACACCGGCGTTGAGCGGGCAGCGGCATATGAGCATGGAAAGCCTCTATGAATACGGCAGCCGTGTCGGCGTCTGGCGCTTGCTGGATTTATTTAAGCGAAAAGAAATTCCCATCACATTGTTTGCTGTTGCCATGGCTATGGAACGTAATCCGGCAGCGATCGAAGCTGCCCTTGAAGCCGGACACGAATTATGTAGCCACGGCTATCGCTGGATCAACTATCAGGATTTCCCTGAAGATGTTGAGCGCGAACATATGCAAAAAGCCATTGAAATCCACAAGCGTCTAACCGGAGACCGACCGCTGGGTTGGTACACAGGTCGGACCAGCCCCAACACCCGCAAGCTTGTTGCACAGGACGGTGGCTTTCTCTACGACGCCGATGATTATAGTGACGACCTGCCCTTTTGGTCTCGCATCGAGGGCCAGGGACATCTGGTGGTGCCTTACACACTGGAAACCAATGACATGCGCTTCGCCGCACCACAGGGTTTCAACGCAGGCGATCAATTTTTTAACTATCTTCGAGACGCCTTCGATGTGCTTTACCGCGAGGGTGCCGACACACCGCGCATGATGTCCATTGGATTGCACTGCCGGATAATTGGACGCCCCGGACGCATGGCGTCGCTGGAGCGTTTTATTGATCACGCCCAGTCGCACAGCGATGTCTGGTTTTGCCGCCGTGTTGATATCGCCCGGCACTGGCGCGAACATCACCCGTATCAGGCCGCTGGATAAGCAGATGCCCCACACTTACTCACAGTCCATTCCCTCCAGTCTGCCCCGCGACGCCTTCGTCGAGACATTCGGGCCGGTATATGAACATTCCCCCTGGATTGCTGAACAGGCCTGGGACAGTGGGCTTACTGATGCACAGGATACGGTTGAGGGTTTGCATAAGACCCTGGCAGCAATCGTGAATGCGGCAGACGACGATGCAAAGCTGGCCCTGTTACGCGCCCACCCTGACCTTGCCGGGAAACTGGCGGTGCAAGGCGAGTTGACCGTGCAATCCAGCAGTGAACAGGCCGGTGCCGGTCTGGATCAATGTAGCGCTGAAGAATTTGCCGAGTTCCAGGATTTGAATAATCGATATAAGTCCGGTTTCGGTTTTCCCTATATCCTCGCCGTCAGCGGTCGTGGTCGTATTGAAATCCTCGACAATTTCCGCAGCCGGATCGATAACAGCCCGGAAGACGAATTTGCAGAAGCTTTGAAGCAGGTGCATCGCATCGCCATGATTCGCCTGCTACAGATCGACTGACTAAATTTTCCCGAGAAAGGTTTCACACAATGACTGACAACGGGGCCAACGACCCGACCGAACTTCCTGATTTTGCCAAAGGTGCCATTAATCTGGCGTCTCCCAGGCTGGGGTCCGAAGCGATCTTTGCTACGGACGATTTTTTTGCGCCCAAGGAACGCATGTTGCAGGATCACGATGCCGTCTGGGTTGCCGACAAATACGATGACAATGGCAAATGGATGGACGGCTGGGAAAGTCGTCGTCGGCGCGATGGCGGGCGAGACTATTGCATCGTCAAGCTTGGGGTCGGTGGACTGATCAGAGGTGTCGATATCGACACATCATATTTCACCGGCAATTTTCCACCGGCAGCATCGATAGAAGCACTTTATTCCGAGACCACACCAGGTGACGATGCCGCCTGGACAGAAATCGTGGCACCCACAACCCTGGGGGCAAGCGCCCATCATTTTATCGCCGTCGAATCCGAGCAAACGTATAACTATTTGCGCCTTCACATGTACCCGGACGGCGGCATCGCACGCCTGCGCGTCTATGGCGAACCTGTCGTGGACTGGAGCAAGGGCTCAGGAGAAATTGTCGAGCTGTCTGCCATCACCAGCGGCGGCCGTATCATAGGGTTCAATAATTCTCATTACGGCGACCCCTGGGTTATCCTGACCGAAGGTCGTGGCGTAAATATGGGCGATGGCTGGGAAACCCGTCGCAGACGAGAACCTGGTAACGACTGGATTATTGTGCAACTGGGTTGTCCAGGTATTGTCGAAAAAATCGAAGTCGATACAGCCCATTTCAAAGGCAACTACCCGGATCAGTGTTCGATGCAAGCCGCGATGATGGACGGCGGTACCGATGCATCCACAATCACCCAGGCCATGTTCTGGCCGGAACTGCTGGCACCTCAAAAACTTCAGATGGACAATATCCATACTTGGCAAGGTAGCGACATTGCGGCTCTCGGCCCGGTCAGTCATGTCAAACTGAACAGTATTCCCGATGGGGGCATCAGCCGCCTGCGCATTTTTGGCAAACCGGCTTGAACGTCGCCATGACCTTAACCCTGAACATTCTACCCCTGACAAAAGAAGCCTTCGCGCCCTTTGGAGATGTGATTGAGGTGGATGGCGCCCGGGTCATGAACATTAACCAGGGGACAACACAACGTTTTCACGACCTGGCAAAAGTTCAGACCCTGGAAGACGGGCATACCCTGATTAATATTTTTCGTGGCCAGCCCCGCCCACAACCAATTGAAATCAAGATGATGGAATACCATCCGATTGGATCGCAAGCCTTTATCCCGTTGCAGCCTGCCCCTTATTTGCTGGTTGTGGCTCCTGCCGGTGATGCGCCGGGTGCCGAGGCCCTGGTTGCCTTTCGGGCAGATGCACATCAAGGCATCAACTATCATGCTGCTGTCTGGCACCACCCCTTGCTGGTTTTACAGGAGAATCATGATTTTCTTGTTGTCGACAGAGGCGGACCCGGCGACAATCTGGTTGAGCACTGGTTCAATGATGACCAGTCAGCTGTCGCCACACTCCTATAGCCTGCAGGACGCCAACCATGACCAGCCGCCTTGAAGCCCTTAACCGGGACCAGTTGAACGAACCGCAAAAAGAAGTTTACGACGATATCACCGGAGGTATTCGTGGCAGTATCCAGGGCCCGTTCAATGCCTGGCTTCGCAGCCCGCCGCTGGCCAATGCAGCACAAAAACTAGGTGAGTTCTGTCGTTTCAATACCTCATTGGGAATTCGTCTTAGTGAGATCGCCATTCTGGTAACGGCCCGAAAGTACAAGTCCCAGGTCGAATGGTACCTGCATGCCCAGATCGCCATGGAAGCAGGTCACGGCCAGGCCACAATTGATGCGTTGTTGGCGGGTGATCGTCCGGACTTTGGTGCTGTCGACGGGGCCGATGTTGAAAAGGAAAACATGGTTCTCGACTATGCCTCTGAACTGGTTGCCAATGGGCGGATCAGCGACGATATGCATGCCCGGGCACTGGCCGTATTTGGTGAACAAGGCCTGGTCGAACTGGTGGGTGTTATCGGTTATTACCACCTCGTCTCCCTGACCCTGAATGCCTTCAATGTTCCGCTTCCTGATGGTGTCGAGAAACCTTTTGCGGAATAGAAGGTGAAGTCTTCTTCAGACAGTCGTTTGACAGGTCTGCTTGGTCGGGACCTGCAGGGCTCCCTTTCACCGGCGTTACATAATGAATGCTATCGATCACTTGGTATCTCAGGTCTGTATCAGCCCGTCGATTTCACCCGGCGCAATATTGCCGACGAGGACCTTCCTGATATTCTCGCGTCCCTGATCCGGTTGGGGTTTTCCGGCGTCAACGTCACTCACCCTTTCAAAACAGCTGTGCTACCGCTTCTCGATGAAGTGTCGGAAGATGCGATGCGTCTGGGTGCGGTCAATACAGTGGTCATCCGTGACGGCAAAACGACAGGGTACAATACGGACTGGCTTGGTTTTTCAGCCCAACTCACCGCCCTGGACAACGCTAATGTCACTGTCCAGGGCCCGGCATTGGTGATGGGTGCAGGAGGGGCCGGGCGTGCCGTTATCCATGCCTTATTGAAAAAGCCTGTCAGTCCAGTGCTTCTTTATGACCCCGATACAGAACAGGCTCAGGCAACGATTGCGCATTTTGGCAGTCCGGATATCCAGCTTGTGGAAGATATCGAGGCGGCGGCTGCAGAATCACATCTGCTGGTCAACGCCAGCACAGTCGGCATGCATGGCAAGGGTGGGCTGCCATTGGCAGAACATCTGATACGCCCGGATCACATGGTTGCCGAAGTTGTCTATTTTCCCGTTGAAACAAATCTGGTTCAGTTGGCCCGAACCAGGGGGTGCAATATTGCGACCGGTGACATTATGTGTCTTGATCAAGCTCTCGCCAGCTTTATATTGATGACAGATCTGATCCCGGATTCCGGGAAAATGAAAGATTTTTTTACAGGATTACTGGTGAAGTCCTGAGCGTTGTAAACTAGGTGCCTTATCAGGCAGCGTAAAATTGGAAAGCCGAACGGATGGACCCGTTTCGTACGCTTGTAGAAGTTTCCAGCATGGGCATTCTTGTCCATCGCGATTTCAAATTACTGTACGCCAATCTGGCCACAGCTGATGCTTTTGGCTACGAAACTGTGTCCGATTTGATGGCAATCAGCTCAGTGCGCGACCTGTTGCAGGATCATGAATTGATCCGCATGAAAGGCTACCACGATGCCCGACTGAGGGGTGAGGCTGTCCCTGAGGAATATGTCCTGCAGGGAAAGCGCCCGGACAACAAAGAGCTTTGGATGAAAAACCGACCCGTCGTCGTCGAATGGGAAGGGGAACCTGCTGTTTGCATATCCATGATCATTGTGACCGAAAGTGTCCTTGCAGAAAAAGCCCTGGCGGAAAATGAGAAACGCTTTCGGGATTTTTCCCTTGCTGCTGCTGACTGGTTCTGGGAAATGGATGAGGACTTGAAGTTTACTTATTTTTCGGAGCGTCAAAGTGAAATTACGGGGTTTTCATCTGATCATTATTTGGGCAAAAGCCGTGAGGATGTCAGTAAGGAGCTGAGTGAAACAAGCAAATGGCAAGCCCACATCGAAGATCTGACGGCCCACCGACCCTTTCGGAACCTGAGATATCCCATTGCCTTGAAAGATGGTGGTCATTTACCAATCAGTGTCGACGGCCGCCCCGTATTTGACGATGACGGCAACTTCTGTGGCTACCGCGGAACCGGCCGGGATGACCGCGAACGAACTGAAACTGAAAATGAACTTCGGATCGCCAAGGAAGCCGCTGAAGAATCCAATCGGGTCAAGTCTGAATTTCTGGCCAACATGAGCCATGAATTGAGGACGCCACTGAACGCGATAATCGGTTTTTCCAGTATCATGGAACGATCATTGTTCGGCCCTCTGGGGCACGACAAATATCGCGGTTATGCAACGGATATTCGATCTTCCAGCGTGCATCTTCTGCAAATCATCAACGATATTCTGGATACAGCGCGGATAGAAGCGGGCCAGACTCCTGTCAGTTTTGAATATGTCATTCTGGAGGAAAGTCTGACCACGGCACTTTCCCTGCTGGAAGAAAAGATTGTCGAGGCAAAGCTCAAAATCAAGACCACGGTTGCAAAGGATCTCCCTGCCGCCTGGGCAGATTCTCGCCATGTTGCGCAGATTTTCCTCAATATCCTGGGCAATGCGGTCAAATTCTCCAACCCAGGTGGATCGGTTCATATCCGGATGTCGGCGCAGGGTGACAGGCAAGTGAAAATTGAATTTGAGGACACCGGCTGTGGCATTCCGGCTGCGGATTTGAACAAGGTCTTGCAGCCTTTTGGCCAGTCAGGTGATCACCTGACCCGTGCACAACAGGGTACCGGCCTTGGATTGCCACTGACCATTTCACTGGTTGAGCTAAATAAAGGTCAGTTTGATATCGCCAGCTGCGAGACAGTCGGCACAACCGTCACTTTGATGCTCCCGACAAGGTAAAGCTCTCGCCCAGTCCGGTGCTATTCTTTAAAAGTACCGGCCAGAAAATCAATGGCTGCCTGGGCACCGCCCTTGCCATGCGGGATATCAAGTGCCTGCATACCCATTTCCAGCACACCTAGAGACCCCAGCAACATGGGTGCGTTGACATAGCCCATGTGGGCGATCCGGATTGCATGCTTGCTCAGGTCTCCGATACCACTGCCGACAACGACGCCACATTGCTCGTTGCACCATTTCAATAATTCAGCAGGATCGACGCCATCAGCAAAGATCACAGGTGTCACAGAGGGGGCTCGTTCCGCTGGGTCAGATATGTTCATCTCCATTGCACCTTCCTTGCCCCATACCGATACGGCGGCATGAACGGCACCTGCAAGTTTGCGGTGACGCTCCCAGGCTTGCTCCAGCCCTTCCTCGAACAACATGTCCATGGATTTGCACAAGGCGAACAAAAGGTGTTCGGGCGGCGTGCCACAATATTTCTCGTAATGCTGCTCACCCTCGCGCGCAGTCCAGTCCCAATAGTGTGTTCTCAGGTCCGCCGTTTTATGTGCTTCCATTGCCTTTGGACCAGCCGCCAGCAATCCCAGACCTGGTGGTGACATCAATCCCTTTTGCGATCCCACCATGGCAACATCAACGCCCCAGTCATCCATTTCGAAAGGCATGCAGCCGATTGACGCCATGCCATCGACCATAAACAGGGCGGGATGTCCGGCGGCATCGATTGCTTTTCTGATTGCAGGGATATCGTTGACGATGCCACTGGCTGTATCTATCTGCACAACCATGATGGCCTTAATCTCATGTTCAGTATCCGCACGCAGACGCGCTTCAACTGCTGCCGGATCAACGGCCCGTCGTGGTGTTGCCTCCAGCACTTCTGTTTGCGCGCCCTGAACGGCTGCCATTTCGCCCCAGCCAACCGCAAAGCGACCACTTTCCAGAACCAGAACCTTATCGCCTTTACTCAGCATGTTGGAAATTGCAGCTTCCCAGGCACCATGTCCGTTAGCTGTGTAAATGTAGGTACGCCCCTTGGTGCGAAAGACAGTGCGCAAGTCGTTCAACAGACGTTCCGTCACACCCAGCAAGTCACCGGAATAAATCTCGATGGCCGGGCGATGCATCGCATTCAGCACTTCGTCGGGAATATTGGTCGGTCCCGGAATGGTCAAAACCTCACGACCCTGACGCAAAGTCATTGGCTGTAATCCTTGTATGTAACGGTTGGGATAGGACGCAGGAAAGGTAATTATTCGATTTGAACTTAGTACCTGTTTGGCCTGCAGGGTGCAAGATTCTTCTGGAGCACCATGATCATAGAACGATGGTGCCATCCAGAATTGATCTGAGATAAGCGCCGTAGCTGCTGTTTTTCAGCGCCTCCGCCTGGTCTGCAAGCGCCGCCTTGTCGATGAAGCCCTTGATATAGGCAATTTCTTCGAGACAGGCGATTTTCAGGCCTTGCCGACGTTCAACAGTGGCCACGAAATTGCCAGCCTCTGCCAGTGCGTCCGGCGATCCGGTATCAAGCCAGGCAAACCCGCGCCCCAGGACTTCCATGTCCATTTTACCTTCTGCCAGATATACATTGTTGAGATCTGTGATTTCCAGTTCTCCGCGGGCTGACGGGGTCAGGTTCCGGGCAATTTCCGATGCCCGGCCGTCAAAGAAATAGAGCCCGGTAATCGCAAAATTTGATGGTGGAACAGATGGCTTTTCGACGATGTCGATCATCTTGCCATGTTCATCAAGGACAGCCACGCCATATCGTTCAGGATCAGAAACGGGATACCCAAAAACCTTGGCTCCCTCCGTCAAGGTAGCGCTTTTTTCCAGTATCTCACTCAGGCCGCGACCAAAGAAAAGGTTGTCGCCCAGTACCAGGCAACTTGTGTCACCGTCCAGAAACTCTTCGGCAATGATCAGCGCCTGGGCAAGACCTTCGGGTTTGGGTTGGGCTGCATAGACAAGTTTCAATCCCCATTGTGAACCATCACCAAGCAATCCCTGAAAAGCTGCCTGATCATGGGGGGTGGTAATGATCATGATTTCACGAAGTCCGGCCAGCATCAGGACCGAAAGCGGATAATAGATCATCGGTTTGTCGTAGACGGACAGCAATTGTTTGCTGACGGCCTTGGTGATTGGATGCAATCGTGTCCCCGAACCGCCGGCCAGAATGATCCCCTTCATCAGCTTTCCTTTTCGCTTTTGTGACCCAGCCGCTGTCCCTGATAGCGACCATCGAGAATGGGTTGCCACCAATCCTGATTGTCCAGATACCATTGCACCGTTTTGGCCAACCCACTTTCAAATGTTTCCTGTGGCTTCCAGCCCAGATCGCGATGGGCGCGGCTACTATCTATCGCATATCGGAAATCATGACCGGGCCGATCCGTCACAAACTTGCGCAAATCACGATGCGGTCGGCCTTCAGAGTCAGGGCTGAATTCGTCAAGCAAATCGCAGATGCCGTCAACAACATCAATGTTGCGCCGTTCTCCGTCCCCGCCGACTAGATAGACTTCTCCCGGCGTTCCTTTTTCCAGCATCGCCATCAAAGCCTGAACATGATCATCGACATGCATCCAGTCACGCACGTTGCTGCCGTCGCCATAGACCGGCAAGTCTTCTCCGGCCAGTCCTTTCAGGATCATCAACGGAATCAGCTTTTCCGGGAACTGAAAGGGGCCGTAATTGTTCGAGCAATTTGAGACGATCACCGGCAAACCGTGGGTTTGACACCAGGCGCGGGCCAGGTGATCGGCAGAGGCCTTGCTGGCGGCGTAGGGAGAGTTCGGTCGGTGCGGTGAGTCGTTGGTAAAGTATCCTTCGTCGCCCAGTGCGCCATATACCTCGTCGGTTGATATATGCAGAAACCGGAATGCCTGCCTGTTTTCTTCCGAAATATTTCGCCACCACGCAGTTGCGGCTTCCAGCATGGTCCAGGTGCCAACAACATTGGTTTCAATAAAGGGTGCAGCGCCATCAATCGAGCGATCAACGTGGCTTTCAGCAGCCAGATGCATCACGACATCCGGTTGATATTCTGTAAACAGTTTTTGCATAGCGGCGGCATCGCAAATATCCGCCTGAACAAATTTGTAGGTGGGTTGATCAGCAACTTCTAATAATGAATCAGGGTTGGCGGCGTAGGTCAGTATATCCACATTCAGGACATCATCTCCCCGCCCGACCAGGTGGCGGACAACGGCTGAGCCGATGAAACCCGACCCACCAGTGACCAGATATTTTTTTGCCATGCTTGTACTCATCTTCGTTCTGGCCGCTTTATAACCAACAATAACAGCGTAGTGGTGATTTTGATCTCTTTCATCGGCCCGATTGCCAGCCGCTCGTCAGGCTATCGCAGGTCAGTCAGACAGTGTCAATCACCGAGATATGCTCTATGTTGCCGTATCTCCTGACCTATGACCAGAACCAGATGCCTGATCCCGACTTATTATCCGTAACACGCCTGATTGTCAGCTATAACAGCAGCCAGGTCATTGCCGATTGTCTCGACGCAATTCCGGGCCAGCCGACCGTTGTTATCGACAATGACAGCAAAGACAATACGGCCGAAATCTGCCGACAGCGTGACAATACGAAGGTGATCGAAACGGGTGAAAATCCGGGGTTTGGTGCCGGGGTAAACCGCGGCTTCGAGAACATTGATACGGAATGGTCGCTTGTCATTAATCCTGACGCCGTCCTGGACGGTCAAAATCTGGAACGCATGCTGGATTGTGCCCGACGGTTTCCGGACGCAGGTATGATCGCACCGGCTATCGTCGACCCTGACGGCGCGCTGGACTATAGCCATGACAAGGCCCTTCATCGCCGTAAGGGTATGAGCCGTAAACGCCTGGACCCTTTGCCTGAAGGGCCTGTATGTGCCGAATTTCTCAGTGGTGCTGCCTTTTTGGTTCGAACAGATGTCGCGAAACAAATCGGTGGATTTGATGAAACATTTTTTCTTTTTTATGAAGATGATGATTTTTGCTGGCGAGTCGCCAATGCCGGTTATTCCCTGATTCTGGAGCCGGCCGCCCAGGCAATACATCTTGGTGGAACCTCAACCATTCCCAGTGCCCGCATTGCTTATCGACGTGACTATCATATGGGACGGTCGCTGACGTTGTACCGCCAAAAGCATCTGGGACCCCGAACAGCATTCCTGATGACATTTTCGGATGCACCCCGGCTTTTATCCAAAGCCATGCTGCGCAGCCTGACCGGAAGCTGGTCCAAGGCGGCGAGGGATTGGGGCCGCCTGAATGGAACGATCAGCAGGTTATTTTCGTAAGCGATCGTCTCAACAAAAAAGGGATTGGCCACAAATTGTGAACCAATCCCCTGTTTTGATCTATTGGATCCAGATTACAAAGCAGCGTCTTCCAGAATTACGCGACCTTGATCTGTGACAGGAACTCCTCAACATCCGATTGCAATGAAGCAAATCGCTGATTGAGTTCAACCGAGGCATTCAGAACCTCGCTTGATGCAGCACCCGTTTCTTCTGATCCGTTTTTCACATCAATGATGCTGGCGGAAACTTCCTGGGTTCCGCTGGCAGCTTCCTGAACGTTGCGACTGATCTCATTTGTCGCCGCCCCCTGCTCTTCAACCGCAGAGGCAATTGCCGTAGCAATTTCGTTCATTTCGGCAATCGTTTTGGTAATATCACCGATCGCGTCGACCGCTTCTTCTGTTGCGTTCTGGATAGAAGAAACCTGGGAGGCAATTTCCTCAGTGGCCTTGGCTGTCTGGCTTGCCAGATCCTTGACCTCTGAGGCAACGACGGCAAAGCCCTTGCCTGCCTCACCGGCGCGTGCTGCTTCGATAGTGGCGTTCAATGCCAGCAAGCCTGTTTGACTGGCAATGTCATTAATCAGATTAACAACATCTCCAACTTTCTGGGCATTGTCAGCAAGTTTGCGGATGGTGATATTTGTGCTGTCTGCCGCAGCGACAGCGTTTTGAGCCACCGATGTAGATTGGTGGACCTGTCGGCTGATTTCACCAATTGATGCCGTCAGTTCTTCGGCAGCTGCGGCAACAGTTTGAACACTGTTTGTCGCTTGCTCTGCTGCCGACGCAACCATGACACTATGGTCCATCGTCTGGCGGGCAATATCACTCATGTTGCGGGCTGATGATTCAACCTGCGTCGTCGAGGATGATACAATCGTCAGAACTTCGTCAACCGACATTTCGAACCCGGACGTCAGATCCTCGACACGTGAGATATGAGCTTGCTCCTCGTTTCTCGCCGTTTCCTCGCGCTCACGGTCAGATTTCTCTTTTGCCTTGCGTTCAAGTCGCGCCTGGGCTTCTTCTTCTTCAAGCCGGGTCTTGGCAATGCCCTGCTCCTTGAAGACCTCTACCGCCCGGGCCATGCCACCAATTTCGTCGACACGGTCGATAAAACGAATTTCAGTGTCCAGCTTGCCGCCTGCCAGGACTTCCATTGTCTCCGTAAGTTCATTGATCGGACGGGAAATTCCGAAAGCGATAACTGTCGCGAAACCGCCAACGACCAGAACAAGAACAACAACACTTCCCAGCATCAAATAGAGTTCTGTTCGTGCTTGCTGCAGGATGGAGCCCGTCAGGTTGGTAAGATATTCTGCTATGCCGTCTTCGACTTTTTTCAGCAGATCAATCTTTTTGGTGATCGTACCGAACCAATGTGTAGCGGTTACGCCACCGGTTGAGCCCATACGCTGACTTTCTATGGCGATGGTCCGCAGCCGGTTAACTTCGTCTACTGCCGGTCCGACAACAGTTTCCTTGTGCAAGGCGACAATTTCCGGTTCGGCCTGCAGATAGAAACGGCTGAGGTAGGTATCCTGCATGGCGATCAGTTGCAGGAATTTCCGATAGACAACTGGATTGAACGCTTTCGCGCCAAAACCACCGGCACCCATGGCACGTTCAATACCCGCACGTTCCTTGCCTTGAAGGTAGGCTGTATAGGCGGCAATGGCTTGCGAAACTTCGCCGTCCTCACTGTAGTGGGTCATGCCTTCGACAACATTCAACAATTTGGCGATCGTACCTGTGTAGTATTTCGCCATCTGCGGAACACTCAGTTTCAGGCTGGAGACTGATGCCCGTGTTGCATCCAGCTTTGTCAGTGCTTCTGCTGCGATCCCCATTTCGTTTGCAATGTCTTCGCCATAAAGCTCAAACGGGAATTTTTCCATGCCCTGTAAAAAGGCAGCCCGGCGCTTGTTACTGTCGTCGCGCTGTCCAGGCAAAGTGGCCTTGAAATTCACACCCTTGCTGCCGATAAATCCGGCGGACATACCACGTTCTTTTTGCAGTTCATGAACCACGGCACTGACGACAGGCGCGAACTGACTCAATTCATTCAGCGCTTCCATTTCGACCGCAGCGGATCGGCGTTCCATAATCAGGAAAGTCGAAACTGTGATAATGCCAGCTAGAGCCAGGGCTATCAGAGAAAAAATACGGGCCGTAACACCCAACCGGAAAAGAGCAGACATGATGTGTTCCTTATTCATTGTGACCGACTTGCCTGTATCGATCTTTTTGTCAGCTTTTCTACCGGAATCACTTCTGTACCGGAGATCTGCTGTTCAATTTCAATTAACCTGTTGCCGTTTTGACTTCTCTTGCAGTTTCATGCGAGGGAATCCCCAGTGCATCGCAAAGTGCCGTTTCCATTTCGACAACCGAAAACGGCTTGCTCAAGACATGTGGAATGCACAGGCCTTTCGTCTTTCCAAGTTTGCTTGCGGCTCTGGCGTACATCTCTTCGCGGCCAGAGATCAGGATTATGGGAACATCGCATGTTGTTTGGGCCAGCCATTGGATCAAATCGAAACCATCCATATCGGGCATGACCATATCCAGAACCAGAAGATCCGGCTTGTTGTCCATCCACTGCGATTTGAAATCATTGGAATTGGTAATAACGACAGACTCCATATCAAGCGGCTCTGCGATCTCCTGGATCAACTCGCCAATTTCAGGATTGTCGTCAACAACAAATAGCCGGTAGTGCGTCATGGTACTGATACTCTTGCAATTTTGAACCGTGTCGCCTCGGCTGCGTTGGCAAAACTGTTTCAAGACAGCAGCGACAACGTAAATCTGGACCCCGATCATGTCGTCATCAGGTCTGCAATGTTTCAGATTGTGTCTTTTGATGTCCAGGCATCGGGTGTAAATGAAAGGCGCGGCATAATGTTGAAAGATTACCTGAACAGTAATTCGGGTGCCTTTTACTTGCCGGTTTCAGGCAGATTCGGTGTCTCGTCTGGACTTTGGTGTCGCAAAACGATATTTCTTTTCAATGCGATATGAAATTCTGTCAAGTTTTTAGCAAGACTTGTGTTTTTTTCACCCCGGGTTAAACAGCTGCAATAATTCACACAATGCGCTGGGCCATATTTGGTAAAATGCTGAGATGACACTGGATTCTCTGGGATATGTTCTGATCGTAGATGACGATCCAGATGTGCTTGAAATCGTCGAGCGTTGTCTGGTCGACGCCGGTTATAAAGTGGCGACCGCCGAAAATGGACCGGACGCCATGGAACGTATTCACCAGGACAATTTTGATCTTGCGATTGTTGACATTGGCCTGCCGGGTACAGATGGCCTGACCCTGACCCGAAGTTTCAAGGAGCATACCAATATTGGTATCATTATCCTCAGTGGCCGGGGCGACACCACAGACCGTATCGTTGGCCTGGAGGTCGGTGCTGACGATTACGTTACGAAACCGTTTGAACCCCGTGAATTACTGGCCAGGGTAAGAAGTGTCTTGCGGCGGGTTACAGCCAGTGCGCCGGTTGAAACACAAAGCACGGGCGAGACATACTCGTTTGATAACTGGCAACTCGATGCTGCGGGGCGGAAACTCATTTCAGCTGACGGTGAAGCCGTTTCGTTGACCAGCGGTGAGTTTGACATGCTGCTCGCCTTCGTCACCCATGCCAACCGGGTATTGAGCAGGGACCAGCTGCTTGATTTGCTCACTTCCAGCTATCGGCCGGCTTTTGATCGGAGTATTGACGTCAGGCTTGGGCGTTTACGACGCAAGATCGAGGTTGATCCCAAGTCTCCTGAACTAATCAAAACCATCCGCAACGTCGGGTACATTTTTTC
This sequence comes from Alphaproteobacteria bacterium, assembly GCA_018654745.1. Taxonomy (GTDB): domain Bacteria; phylum Pseudomonadota; class Alphaproteobacteria; order UBA2966; family UBA2966; genus JABILA01. The sequence goes on along the minus strand of JABILA010000037.1, from coordinate 100,949 downwards.
GGCAACCGTAAAAAAATCCTGACGCCTGATTTAGCGTTAACCTTGCTCATCCAGTGATCGACGAACCGCAGTCACAAGCGATTTCAGGTCAAAAGGTTTGGCGAGAAAATCCTGATAGCCGAGTTTACTGGCATTGGATGCCGATACATTCTTGCTATATCCGCTGATAGCGACAATCGGTAGTTCCGGTCTGACTTCCCACATGGCAAGAGCCAGTTCATGCCCGGACAGTTTTGGCATCATCTGGTCTGTAACAACCAGGTCAAAATCATCTGGTCGGGACTTGAAATCCTTCAGGGCCGCTTCGCTGTCGTCCATGGGCGTGACGGTATAGCCATAATTTTCAAGCATGCGTCGTGCGAGGTCAGTATGTTCCGTTTCGTCATCCACAAACATTATATGTTCGTCACCTGCGATCAATTCACCCGTATATACCGGCAAATTGTCAGCACTTTTTGTGTCATTGGAACGCGGCAGATAGATATCAATTATTGTACCTTTTCCAGGCTCGCTATGGACGTCAATCGCGCCTTCCATACCGTTCACAATTCCCATAACGGTCGCCATACCAAGGCCGGTTCCTGTCGGTTTGGTCGTAAAGAATGGTTCAAATATTTTTGACAATATTTCTTCATCCATCCCCGGACCATCGTCTTCGATACGCATTCTGACGTATTTGCCTGTCTGGTATTTCAAGCTGGCTTGATTTGACAGCCGGGCATCATCGACACTGTCCAGGCGAACCTGAATATGTCCTTTCGCATCTCCGATTGCCTGGCGGGCATTTGTTACAAGGTTCATGACGATCTGGCTCAGTTGGGAAGGATCTCCGGACACAATCGGATTTTCACTTTCATCCACCCATTCAATTTCAACGTCGCTGCCAGCGGTAATCCGGACCATGTCGACTGCTTCGGCAACAATGCTGACAAGTTCTGTCGGCTGAACCTCGGTCGCTGCCGGGCGGCTGAAATTCAATATCTTGGTGGTAAGTTCACGCGCACGCCGGGCACTGCGTTCAATACGCACCAGATCCTTGTAAACCTGGGTTTCTTCTTCGACACTGCGTTTGGCCAGCTCAACATAACCAACAATGGGCGTCAGAATGTTATTGAAGTCATGTGCGATGCCCCCAGCCAGCTGGCCGACACTCTCAAGTTTTTGCGAATTGACCAGTCGTTCGCCAAGTTCCTGACGTTCGCGCTCAATTTCTTTTCTTTCACTGATGTCGCGGTAGGTACCGAGGAAGACCCTAGAGGTCTTTGTCAGAGCAACACCCACGGATATTTCCAAAGGGAATTGCGTGCCGTCGGAATGGCGCCCTGTCACTTCGATGACATGACCAAAATACGGTGAATTTTGCTCAAGTCTGAAACTGTCGAAAATTCTTGTATGGAGTTCGCCCTGCGGACCATCACCTGCGAGCATAGAGATGGTCTGGCCAATCGCGCCCTCTGCGCTGTAACCAAACATTGTCTCGGCAGCAGCATTGAATCCGGTGATAACTCCGTTTTCATCGGCGCTAACGATGCCTTCAACAATGTTATTCAGGATTGTCTCGAGATGGGCTCCGGTTTGCCGGAGCGCTTCATCCGCCGCCTTGGCTTTCGTGACGTCTTCCTTCACCGCCAGATAGTGCGTTATCTGCCCCCGGGCATCGCGAATTGGAGAAATCGACACGGCCTCCCAAAACAGTTCACCATTTTTCTTTCGGTTGTGAAATTCGCCTTGCCACTCCCCGCCATTGGATACCGTCCGCCACAAATTCGAGTATTCTGCACCAGACGTGTAACCGGATTTGAGAATGCTGGGCTTCTTTCCCAGCACTTCCTCCGGGCGGTAGCCACTAACGACCGAAAATTTATTGTTTACATATTCAATATCACCATTGATATCGGTGATCATAACGGCAACCGGGCTCTGTTCGACGGCGCGGGAAAGTTTCCGCAAATTGGCTTTAGTCAGACGGTCATCCGTCACGTCAGACATCACGCCATCGTAACGGGTTATGTGTCCCTGACTGTCAAGATTCGGGTGCAGACTAACCGACAGCCAGACCTGTTCCTTGTCCGCGCCGATCCACTGGATCTCCTGTCGACCGCCAACCGAATCGCTTCCTTCATCCTGTAACTCTTCCTGAGCCCTCGCTTGTAAGGCCAACAGGTTTCTGCCAACATTTTCACCTTGCCTCAGCAATTCTTCAATTGATTGAAACCCCAGGATATGGGCCGTTGCAAAATTTGCATTAATGATTTGCTGATCCGGCGACAGCTGGATCATGCCTTCCACTGCGTTGTCAAATATTTCCCGATAGTTTCGCTCGGCTCGGGATTTGGCTTTTTCTGCCTTTTGAAGAATTTTCCGGTCGCGCAATTGCGCGACCCCCATGGACATACTGCTGGCCAGTTCTACCAGCCAGTTAACTTCGTTCTCCGCGAATGCTGTTGTAGAGCCTGAATAGATAACCAATACACCGCTGGTTGCCAGATCGACCTGCAGGGGAATGACCAAAATACTGCCAATATCTCTGTTCACAAATTCCTGTCTGTGACTTTGGAACTTCTCCAGCGACTGAACATCCCTGACAGAGGCAGGTTGACCATTTCTGATCGCGGCAGCAACCGGCCCGTATTCAATCACCTCGTCCGTCCATGAACGCTGAAGGCCATGCACATAACCCATATTGGTTCCGTAGACGGCGACAGGACGAACACTGTAGTCACCTTCGTCGAGAACGGCCCCGATCCAGGCGAGCTTATAGCCGCCATTTTCGACAAGCAGACGGCAAAAACTGATCGTAAGGTCGGTTTCTTCATTCTCCTGGAGCAGCAATTCTGTCCAGCTGCTAAAAAGCCGCTGGAATTCACGCGCTTCTTCCAGTTCACTGGCCATGGATGTCAATCTGGAAGCATCACTCAGGTTTATCTGCAAGAAGATAATTTCGTTGTCATGATCCCGAATTGCGCTGGCAAAAAGATCAACACACAAGGATGATCCCTGCCCACACCGTAGGTAAACCAGTCGTTCCGTTGCCTCGGAATTTGCGATTAACCTGGAAAGAAAGCGCTCCGCCCGGGATTTGTTCTGAAACAGATGAACAAATGAATTCCCGCAATCTGCAATCAAGTCTTCGGATGTATCGAATCCCAGTGCCGAAACGAAACCGTCATCGCAGAGCAGAAAATGCCCGTAACAATCAATGCGGCAAATGCTCTCATTTGAATTGGACAGAATTTGAGAAAAAACGGCCTCGGCGCGCTTGACGGCGAGTTCACTGTCCTCAGCGACTTCGTTGAGTATTACCGTCTTGTTTTCAATTCGCTCCAGGACATCGTTTTCGTCCGAAACAATTGCTGTCGTATCGTGATGGTGTTTCGCCCGAACAACACCTGAGTTATCCAGTTTGTCGGCAAGTACCGACAAGGGGAGCAGTAAAAACCGCCAGATCCCGACGAACAAACCGGCGGAAACAAACGCCAGTACGGCGCCGACGACAAGAACAATCCGCGTCGGTTGTTCCAACTGACCCAGACTCGCCAGCACAAGCACAGCGACAAAGGCGACAACCGTAACTGTCACCAATAAAATGAGTGTCTTGCCAAAGATTGTGAAATGTCTGGATGAGGGTTTCATGTGCAGAAGCAAACTGACCGGAAAGTCGAAAGGATCTATTTGTTATACCGCAACATGCGGCATTGTTGCGAACGGGATTTCGTTTAAAGCAAATACGGGCTTAACCGATCAGCCTTGTCTCATATCTGCATTACTTTCAAGAGTTTGATCCATATTATGTCTCGGTAAGACACTGAAACATAATCATTCTGGTTGGTTCAAGTTAATTGAACAAGGGAATTCTCGAGGAGTTCATTGAGGTTCCGATCAACAGGGAAAGTCGCCGTGACCGTTGTTCCGACATCTCTTTCGCTTTCAATTGTCAAACAACCCCCATGTGCCTCAACAAGTGATTTGGAAAGCGGCAAACCAAGGCCCGTGCCTTCATATGTTCGACTGAGTTTGCTTTCAACCTGGCCAAACGGGGCCAATGCCGTGGCAATATCGTCCGGGGAAATGCCGATACCAAAATCCTGGACGTAAATCTGGACCTGTTGCTCGGTATCGATCCGGGTGCCTATGATAACTTCACTGTCCCCGTGCGAAAACTTGACAGCGTTGGAAACCAGATTGAGTAATATCTGTTTGATCTTGCGTTCATCAGCTCTCAGCATCACGGGTTGGTCAGGCAGATCAAGATGGATAGCGATGTTCTCCCGGCGCGCCCGTTCGCCGACAATGTTACGGCTCAAACGGATGGCCGGCAGCAAATCCATTTCTTCTTCGACCAGTTCCATTTTACCAGCCTCAATCTTGGAAAAGTCCAGAATTTCTTCGATCAGCCCCAATAAATGCCGCCCACTGTCGTAGATATCATTGGAATATTCGAGATAGCTGGGCTGCCCAAGAGGCCCCAGCATCTCCCCTTTGATAATTTCGGAAAATCCGATAATCGCATTCAGGGGTGTGCGCAATTCGTGGGTCATATTTGCCAGGAACTCGGTTTTGGATCGATAGGCGACTTCCGCGGTTTCCTTGGCCTCGATCAGGCGGGCTTCAAACTCTTTCCGTTGCGATATATCTTCAAGAACCACCAGGAAGTGTGAGATTTTTTCGTTTGCATCCCGCACCGGGCTGACAACCAGATGCGCCCAGATGTGGCTACCGTCCTTGGCTTCACTGAGAATCTCACCGCTCCAGCCACCGCTCACAGTTGCCCTGCGCCAGATGTGATCACCTGAATTTTTCTCGGCATCTGGCAACAACATGGCATCGAATACCTTGCCCGTCAGTTCTTTTGCCGAATAGCCCGAGACATCGCTGAATTGTGGATTGGAATACTGAATGCGCTTGTCCAGGTCGACCAGGACAACCGAAGCCGGACTTTGTTCAATGGCCTGGGAGAGAATTCGAATTCTTTGTTGGGCTTCTTTTTCTTCTTTTCTCAGTCGTTCGGCGTCAATCAGATTTCGTCTGAAAACTTCAACGCTGGTTGCCATTTCGCGGATGTCAGTCAGCATTTCGCCAGGGCGTTTTTCTTCACCAATATCCCCGTTAGCCAGCTTGATCATACTTAGCTTCAATGCCAACAAAGGATTGATCAACAGACGATTGCTCAGCCACCAGATAGAAGCACCGATCAGGGCCGCCATAATGCTGGAACTGACAGCAATTATCTTCAGAATTGACATCATGCCTTCAACGGATGTTCCCATCCGGGCAAATCCGATATCGCGCTGATAGTCGTGCTCCGCCTTCAGCATTTTTACAGCCAGGATGGCCTGGTAGGTGTTTGCGTTTATTTCCGCGATTTTTTCGCTGTGAATCTTCTGACGGATGTCCTTTTCGAAAACATCCGTTACGGCAATCCTGTAGCTTTCAACAGCCCTGGATATCGTTTGCAAGGCCTGATTTTCTGCATTGGAAGTGTTTGTTGCCTTGTAGGCTGCAATGGCGCGCTCGGATTCTTCGACGTTGGAGAGAACAACTTGTCGGCTTTCCTGATCAGCGCGACCCAGGAACAGCTGATAGCAATTGATCAGTTCCGCCATATCAAGGCGACGTACAGCAGCATTCTTGAGCGCGTTGCTTTGCTCCAGCGCACGCCACTGATCAACGACTTCGCGACTACTGCCGACATTCATCAGCGTAATCCAGACGATCCCGAACGTCATCAAAACCAGAAATATGACAAAAAGCCTGCTCAGGGTTGCAATCCGCACACCGTGCTGGCCGGCAAGAGACCTGAAAAATCCCTTTTCGTCGACCCTGTTTACTAATTCGGCTTCCAGCGACCTGGCCTTGTCTGCTGAATACTCGCCGCGCGCAGATAACATTACATCTCTTCCGTTCCACCGGGAATTCGCGGAAAAAATACGACCGCTGATTTTCTACCGGGAACGCATTAATGCATATCAATGCATCTTGCATATTTCAGGGAAGTGTCAAAATGTGTCATTGAGCAAAGGAAACCAGACCCGTTCCGCCTTGAAAATCCAGGCAAAACAGGTCTGATGATATCCGGAGAACTTGCCGCCCGTAGCGGTTTACTTGACGTGTTTACGGAAATCCGGTTTGCGTTTTTCCGCAAAGGCGACGCCGCCTTCCTTCGATTCATCTGAAGCGTAATACATATCAAGGGATAACATACCCATACCCGCAATCCCGCGGATACTTTCACTATCCATGTTGAAAGACCGCTTGGCGATGGCCAGGGCTGTCGGACTTTTTTCCATTATTTCAGCACACCAGCGGTCGACCTCGGCATCCAGTTCATCGTCAGCAACGACGGTATTAACCAGGCCCATGGCCAATGATTCCTGCGCTGAATAGCGTTTGCACATGTACCACATTTCACGTGCTTTCTTTTCGCCGACAACACGCGCGAGGTAGGCTGTGCCAAAGCCCGGGTCTACGGAACCCATTTTGGGTCCAACCTGGCCAAATACAGCGCTTTCAGAGGCAATGGTGAAATCACAAATGGTGCACAGGACATTCCCGCCACCAATGGCATAGCCCTGAACGCGGGCAATTACCGGCTTGGGTACATCGCGCAAGATACTGTGCAGGTCTTCCATGGGCAGGCCAATGGTGCCACGCCCATCATAATGACTGCCTTCATCTTCACCGACAGATTGGTCGCCGCCGGTACAAAAAGCCTTGTCCCCGGCACCAGCCAGCACAATAACACCGATGGACTTGTCCCATCCGGCCTTGTTCAGCGCATGGATCAACTCTTCACAGGTTTGCCCCCGAAATGCATTGTATTTTTCGGGCCTGTTGATCGTGATCCAGGCCGCGCCGTCTTTCACGTCGTAAAGTATGTCCTGGTAATCCATTTTGCAGCTTTCCCTTATCCGTGCATGGTCAGGCCGCCCGAGACACTGATGGTCTGGCCGGTAATAAACGCAGCATCATCACTACTGAGGAACAAAATAGCACCTGGCAAATCTTCTGGCTGACCGATCCGACCCAGAGGGATAGCCCTGCGGAAGGTTTCGCGCAGTTTATCCGGGTTACCAGCAGCTTCCAGGAAGCCGTCAAACATAGCGGTATCTGTCAAGCCAGGGCAAACAGTATTGAACGTCAATCCCTGGCGGGCGTGTTCACGGGCCAGGGTTTTGGTAAAGGCAATTATGCCGCCCTTGCAGGCTGAATAAACAGACTCGCCGGATGATCCGACACGTCCGGCATCCGAGGCCACATTTACAACCCGGCCAGCACCGCGTTCGGCCATACCGGCAACGACGACATGGCTCATATTCAGAACACTCAGCAGATTGATACTGATAATCTTTTGCCAGAAATCCGGATCGGTTTTGAGGAAGGGTGTAAACCGGTCCCAGCCCGCATTGTTGACAAGAACATCGACAGGACCCAGTGAGCTTTCGGTATCTGCAACAGCTTTTTGCACAGCTTCATAGTCTGTCAGGTCGACAACGACTGCTTCAGCGACGCCACCAGCTTCCTTGATTTCTGCCACTGCAGCTTCAGCCGCCTCAGCATTCAGATCGAAGATGGCAACCTTTGCACCTTCTTCAGCAAAACGACAACATGTTGCCTTACCGATACCACCTGCACCACCTGTTACAATTACAACTTTGTCCGTTAATCCACGCATTTCACCATCTCCTTGAAAAAAAATTTAAAAGATTTTGCTTTGAAAAATAATTAATGTCAATATATTGTTATATTATTGAATAATTCCAGGACCACAGAATGACCCGGGAGCGCGAAAAGGCGACGGCAGACGAACTGGCGAACCGGATATTTTTCCGGCTTTATCAGTGCGCCAACATGCTGCACAAGACCGGCACCCGTGCCCTGGACGCCCACGGGATCACAACCCAGCAATGGGCGGTTCTGGGTGCCCTGTCCCGCGAAGACATTGAAACCGGTTTGAGTGTTGGTGATCTGGCAAAATTGCTGATGGTCAGCCGCCAGAATCTGACAGGTGTTCTCGCCCGGTTGGAAAAACAGGGTCTGGTTGAGAAATCCATTGATCCCGTCGACGGGCGTTCACGCAGAATTCAGCTGAGCAAGGAAGGCCGAAGCCTCTGGCATGAAGCCCTGTTACCCAAGATTTTTGGCTACTATGAGGAAGCGCTGGACGGCTTTTCGATCAATGACAGGGTCGCAACACTGAACGACTTCAACAGGCTGCTTGAGAACTTCAAGGCGCTTGATCCGAATGACAGTGCCTCAGAGGATCACGAATAGTCTGTCATCAACGTAATTTGTCCGTTATCTGTTCAAATGTCAGAACTCGATTATTGTCCAGATAGATAAAATTCTCATCCGGCAACCGGGGCAAGTCGGCTCCGAACCACTGCCTGAAAATCGTCCTGAACGTATTAACCGGTGTCATCGTCGGCGGAAGTTTCGCCAACCCTTTTCCCGTGGGGAAATAGATCGCATGGAAGATGGCCTGTTTTTCCAGCAACTCCGGACTGCTGAGTGATTTCCATTTTACCGGTGTTGTATCCATACCAACTGTATGCTCATCCCCGGCAATGCGTTCGGGCCAGGGGCCTTCATCGGCTTGCAAAATGATAATTGCCGCACGGTCCGGGTTGCCCTGAATGTGGCTGACGAGATCAATCAGTCGCTTGTTTGTATAGCGGACCTGATCGATGTAGTTGTCCGTTCGGCTGCGCGCTTTCGCCTCGACTTCGGGGAGGCAACTGCCGTCTTCTTTCAGCACAAATGGTGGGTGCGGCATCAGGAAGTGGGCAAACACAAATTTTGCCGCGCCATTTTCCGCGGCAATCGTTTCAAGCCGGTCAAACTTGGTGCCAACACGTTCGCATTGTAATCGGCGATAATCCATGGCCTGCCAACCCGCGGCCCTGGCCAGTCGCCCAGGTAAGCTCTGGTCCCGGAGAAATCGTTCAAACGTTGGCACAACGTTCCAGCTGAAATTCCTCTCAGCAAAGTTGTTTGTTGCCGTTGGCGTCCACCAACTGCCGAGGTGACTGTATTGATACCCAAGGGGCTTGAGGGCACGCCAGACTTTGAAGTCTTCCAGCAAGCGGTAGAGAATGACCCAGTCAGGCGAGCCTGAGCCACTAATTGCCGACGCAGCATCCAGATAATCAAGATTTAGCGTCGATGCGAGGGAATGTGCCGTGCGCTGATAATTCGCAGTGCTTTGATCCAGCACATGAAATCCCTTCGTCGACAAAGCGCCGAGAAAATCATCATTGTCGAATTTGTACTGCGACTTCAACACATCGGCCCGGGCATACCGGTCCAGCACGACATACCAGATATCAGGCAATTCACCGTTGGCAGGTCGGGTCAATGTGGGTACCGGCTGGTTCATTGCTGCAACTGCGTCAGACTGAACCTTCTGTACTTGCCAGGTGTGCCAGCCTACGCCAAGCACTGGGATTGCCAGGAAAAGTACTGCTGCTGCATTCAGGACGGTCGTCGCGTTAAACAAATCACTGTCACTTCGTGAAACCACACGCCCGACGAACAACAACAGGGCTACCCAGACAACCGCGGCGATCCAGATATTGGGACCATCATCGATCACCAATCCCAGGGCACCGTCAAAGCGTTGGAAAAACAGAAGTGCTACAACGATCAAAAAAGTGTAGAGGGCGGCGCGGCACCACTGACCACAAACAAGGCGACACATCAGCAAGATCAGGAAAGTCAAACCCTCGACAACCAGCAGCGGCCACAAAGTATCGACCAGAGGCACCTTGCTGACATTGTTTAGTAACAGGGAAAGAACAGGATGTGCCGCGAACAGGAAGGGATAAAGCGGCCAGCTACCGAGGCGCACCCTTGCAGACATCAGTCCGCCCCCAGTCGACGCGAGTACCGCACCAGGCGGCGGCCGCTTTCCGAGATTTGCACATCACTGACGATATCGGCCCGGGAGCCGATGACTGTGATAAATGTCTCGAAGGAATAGCTGTCAAAGATATCTTCGCGCAGTACCAGCAGACGCTGCACCATCGGATCTTCTTTTGGTACAAATTCAATGATGCCCTCGGGTGCGCGATCCATCAGCCAGTTCAGCAATCGCAGCAAAGGAATGTTCTTGCCAATGGCAAGGTGATGAATGAAAGCAAGCGCCAACAAGGCATCGCCTTTTGCCCGTGCCGCAAATCCAATCCGTTCCCCCTGGGCCCAGCCTTGATCCGGTGACGGGTTCGCCGCATCAAAATACAATGGAAAAAATTTTAGGTCCCTGGCCTGACTACGGGCGAACGCTGCTTCCAGTGCCCCGAAGTCAACATCGAAGCCAACTACCTGACCAGCCCCGGCCTCGAGGGCGGCAAAGCTGTAATCCCCTGAATTACAGCCCAGATCCAGCAAAAGACCTGGTTTCACTTCAGCAACCATTTCGCCAACCAACCGCACTTTTTCGCTGGCTTCCGAGCTGGCATAGCTGTTGTCACCAGCATAGTTCTGCCAAACAGTGGCACCTGAAGGAGGCTGCAAACCGGCGATCCAGCTTCGCAAACCTTTCAGCATATTGACCAGAGAAGACTTCGGCAAACGAGCTTTGGACATCGCCCCGGTATCGACATCGCCCGATCCTGAAACGGCGGTCCGGTCGAGGCGGGCCTGCAGGAAAATGTGCATGAATACGGACCAGGAAAACTTGTGTCTCAACGGGATCAGGCGGGAGATATCTGCGGTTGGCAACCCCTCCTGGGTGCCACGATACCAGGCATTGGGCATCACCCCGGCTTTGGCTGCCAGAACAAGAGGATTGATGAATTGTTCACAAAACTGGAGATGCCCGGCCCATATTTCACCGTCGACATAGGGCCGGAATGACAGGTGATCAATGAAGACGGGTCGCGCACCACGAAACTGAATGTTGTAGGCAGAAGCGTCGCTGAGTGTGAAGTCTCGCGCCAGCGCTTTCAGATGCACATCCAGATGCAGCAAGGCTGCGGATTTCAGCATCGAAAATGACCATTCGAAAGGCCAGGAAATAAAGGGCAGCTTTTCTGTTTCGAACAGGTGAGCCGTATTTTCGGGATTACCGGCAGCCTCCGGATTAACTCGCTGCAAAGGCAAGACCATGCCTTCAGCCGCCAGATCAGCAATCAGGTCCTGTTCCCAAACCCTGGAAAAAGTTGTCCAGCCATGATCGGTGACGGTCCTGAAAACCTTGTTATCCAGATGCAGGACCTGCCCGGCAGGATCCCGAAAGGAGCCCGGATCAATCCCGGATTTCGTGGCAGCAGTCACGTGTCACCGGCCCCCTGCCCGTCATCTGATGATTTTGCGCCAGGCGAAAACCAGCCCTTGATTCTCGTCCAGTATAGTTTGAAAACCACAAGACCACCCGCCACGCCCCCCAGCAACATTTGCAGAAGGATGCTGCCTGTACCCGGATCTAGGTAGGCCTGGGCCGGGCTTGTTTGAAAAACCAAAGTCACGGCGATCAGGGCGATGGCGAATATTAGCAAACGTTTCAAGCTTCGTCCTTTGTGTTTTTCGCCACTGGTATCAATGACGTTGCATCCTTTTTAGATGGCTTGCCAACCCGCTTCAAGCCATGGCGGTCTTGATAAAGTCTGCGGCACGTTCACCGATCATGATCGCCGGTGCATTTGTGTTGCCGCCGATCAGGGTCGGCATGATCGAGGCATCTACCACGCGCAAGCCATCAATGCCATGAACTTTCAGCTTGTTGTCGACGACAGCCATGTCATCTGATCCCATTTTGCAAGTCCCAACCGGGTGGTAAACGGTATCGGCGCGATTACGGATCATCTCTTTCAGGGCGCGTTCGTTGTTGTGATCAACCTTGTACAGCTCCTTGCCGCGCCAGGGTGCCAGGGCTGGCGCTTCCAGTAACTGCCGGGTCAGTCGAAGCCCTGCTGTCAGAGTATCCAGATCACGTTCATCGGACAGAAACGCCGGGTCTATTCTGGGATCCTTTTTTGGATCGTTATTGTTCAGACCAACTGTGCCCCGGCTTTGTGGTCGCAAAACACAGATATGGCAGCTGAAACCATTGCCCAAATGGGGTTTGCGATTGTGGTCATCAACAATGCCGACCACAAAATGCAATTGAATATCTGGCCGAGCCAGATCAGCGCTGGTCTTTAGAAACGCACCACCTTCCGCAAACGGCGTTGTCACCACGCCGGTTCGCTGACGCCGCCATTCCATGATGCCTTTGACGATCGCAATGGTGCTGGATGGGGAAAACCCCAACAGATCGCGTGAGGGCGATTTATAGGCGGTGGTATAGTCGACATGGTCCTGCAAGTTTTGGCCAACCCCTGGCAGTTCATGCACAACTTCGATGCCATGTTTTTGCAATTCATCGACCGGGCCGATACCTGACAACAACAAGGTCTGGGGGCTGCCAAAGGCACCACCACTGACAATGACCTCCTGCTTTGCCCTGGCTTCAACCCGCTTGCCGTTGTGCAAATAGGCGACCCCGACTGCCCGTTTGTCTTCGATCAGTATTTTGGCCACACGGGCCCTGGTCACGACCGTCAGGTTGGGGCGCGACAGGTGCGGCGTTAGATAGGCCTTGGCGGCACTGTGGCGTTCGCCGTCTTTTTGCGTGACCTGATAATAGCCGATGCCTTCCTGCTCAGGTCCGTTGAAGTCCTCGTTGCGACGGGCCTGAATTTCGCTGCCAGCCTCAATAAAAGCATCCCCGATGGAGCGAGGGGAGCGCTGGTCAGCGACATTCAGGGGGCCGCCTGAACCATGAAGATCATCGCCTCCACGTTCGTTATTTTCCGCCCGTTTGAACCACGGTAAAACATCATCCCAGGCCCAGCCTTCGTTCCCCAGGTTGGCCCAGTCATCGTAGTCACTTTTGTGGCCGCGGACATAAAGCATGGCATTGATCGAACTGGATCCACCCATCACCCGGCCACGCGGCTGATACCCCTGGCGACCATTGAGGCCCTTTTGGGCCGTCGTCTTGAAGCCCCAGTTATTGAATTTGATCGGCAAGATCGCGGCGACACCCATGGGCGCATGGATCAACACGCTGCTGTCCGGCCCCCCGGCTTCCAGCAGACATACGGATATGTCGGGATTTTCTGTCAGTCGACTGGCAACAACGCAGCCAGCCGAACCACCACCTATAACGATAAAATCATACATGCGTTCCCCCCGCCCAAACTTTTGGTTCAGCAATTTTCCTGTTTCATTATGCAAAAATAAAGCTCTGATCCCTACATTACAGGTGATACAAACCCGCGTCGGTAATAAAATACCCAAAAATACACTTTGGGTTGTATGGAAATTTTGAATTATTCGCCCATGCAGGGTAGTATCGCAAGATCGGATCAACTGACCAATGTCTGAGCGTATGATTAAAACATTTGCGAAAACCTTTGCCATCTCGTTGTTTGGCCTGGCGGCGTTGTCAGCCTTGGCGTCGAAATCTGCCACGGCGGGGCGGTACGACGTCGCTGTTGTCATTGGCAACAGCAATTACGGCAAAGGTATTCCGGAAGTCTCTTATGCCAAACATGACGCGGACGCGATCCGTCACTGGCTGATCAATGTGCGTGATGTAAATCCCGACAACATCATTGATCTGCGCGACGCCACCAAGGCCCAGCTGGAAGCCACCTTTGGATCTGAAACCAATCCTCGTGGCAAACTGTGGCGCTATGCCGATCCCGACAAGGACGGTGAAATCCTGGTGTTCTATTCGGGCCACGGTATTCCGGGCCTGGAAAATCGCGAAAGCTATTTATTACCCACTGATGCAGAAGCAGATTATGTCGAGCTTAGCGGCTATCCACTTTCGCGCCTGGTCAAAAATCTCGGTATCTACAAAAAGGCGACCTTGCTGATTGATGCCTGTTTTTCCGGCACCTCGGACGGCGGCACCTTGTTTCCATCATCGTCCGGTATTCTGGTCACCCCCAAAGCCATCAAAGGCACAACGGGTTTGACGATCCTGACGGCATCGACTTCCAGCCAACTGGCGAGTTGGGATCACCGTTCCAAACATGGCCTGTTCACCGAGTATTTTCTGCGCGGTGTTTACGGCGAAGCCGATAACAACAAAAACGGCAACGTCACCGCCGCAGAACTGAAAGAGTTTCTGGACGAGCATATGACCCGCATCGCGCGGCGGACCTATGGGCGCGAGCAAAACGCTTCCCTGTCCGGGTCTCCCTTGCGGGTGATGGCATCCTTTGATCCGGGGACGCGCCCTCGTCGTCCCGTGATCACAGATAGCAATGTGACCCCGCGGCAGGAAACGGTAGCACCAGCACCGACACAGCCCCCACCGCCGCAGCCTCAGCCACAAGTTGCTTCAAGGCAACCGCCCCCGAAGTGGCAGCCACCAAGACCTGAAGTACGTCAGGACCGAGCGATTGAGCGCCTGAATACGACTTTTGTTGCCAATAGAAAGATTTCGGTTTTCCGCCGGCCAAATCCAGGTGCCGCCCGCGCCGGAGTCGTCAAGCAGGGACGCCAGGTACGGGTCACCGGCTGGGTGCGTCGTAACGGCTGGCTGCGCATCTCACGCAAGAACGGACGCGAAGGATTTATTCCGGGCGACGCTTTGCCCAACCGCCAGGCCGCTGAGGTTCGTCGCTGGGAGAAAGCCAACCAGTCAGGTCGTGCACAGGATTACATGGACTATATCCGCCACCACGCCAACGGCCTGTTTGTCGACCTCGCCCTGGTCTTTGTTCGGGAACTGGCGCAAAAGGCACTCGGCGGGAATAACTTCCGACCCCAGCCCAGGCCCAGAAACTAGAATACGCCCTGATCAATCGCCGGGTTGCACGATCGTTCCCGCAGAAACCAGATCAGCGATTTCCTGATCTGAATAACCGATCTCGCGCAGGAAATTGGCACCGCCTTCACCGACGGCTGGTGGCTCGTTGCGTAATGCAAAACCCTGGTCTTTCATCTGCAAGGGCAGCTTTGGCAATTTTGCCGGGCGGCCATCAGGCAGGACAGTATCAACCAAAGCACCGGATTGATTGAGGTGCGGATCATCCGCCAGTTCGTCCGGGCGATTAACCGGCGCAAAGGGAATACGGGCGGCATCGCAGGCGGCCAGAACCTCAGCCGTTGACCGGGCCGCAATTTCCTGTCGCAGGCTGGAGATCACTTCCTGTTTGTGTTCGCGACGTCCCGCCTCCAGCTCAAACCGCGGGTCGGCGGCCAGAACACCCAGCTTCATTTCCCGGCACAAGGCCGCCCAGTGTTTGTCGTTGATAATGCCGATGCAAACCTGGTCGCCGTTTGCGGTTTCAAACAGCTCGTAAATCGTCCAGGGGTTTTCGCCTTCCGGCATTGGTGGCAGAGGTTCTGCCGTGATGGCGGCTGTGGACATATGTTGGCCGACCAGAAAACCGGTAGCTTCAAACAGGGATGCTCGCACATTTTGTCCTTGCCCGGTCTGATCCCGTTCCCGCAAGGCAGCAATTACGCCCAGGGCACCGTAAGTCGCGCCCAGTATATCCGTCACCGATGCCCCTGCCCTTAGTGGCTGACCTGTTGGGCCCGTCATATAGGCAAGGCCGCCCATCATCTGCACAAGATTATCAAGACTGGGGCGATGTTCATAAGGGCCGGGCATGAAGCCCTTCAGGCTGCAATAAATCAGACCCGGATTGATTTTTTTACAATCCTCATAACCAAAGCCCAGACGCTCCACGGCACCTGGACCAAAGTTTTCAATCAGGACATCTGCGGTGGCGACGGCTTTGCGAAAAACATCCTGGCCTGCCTCGCTTTTCAAATCGATTGCCAGGCTTTGTTTGTTGCGATTGAAAAAATGAAACAGGCCCTGGCCAAAGCCGCCGAAACGCCGGGTATCGTCTCCGTCCGGTGCGCGCTCAACCTTGATAACCTCGGCCCCCATATCGGCCAGCACCAGGCCACAGCAAGCTCCCATGACCACATGACCGAGCTCAAGCACACGAATTCCGGCGAGCGGTAAAGGCTGATCAGTCATATTAATCTTGCAGGTGCTGATCGCAGGTGAAGGTCCCGATCAGCACACAGTCTCCGTTACAAAAACCTAAAACGTATATAAACATACCTTTTGCACGCTGAACAGCATTGACCCCTCATCCACTTCAGCAATCTTCTACCAAAGCAATCTTCCGCCGCCGGTGTTTTCACGTCATCATGTGTCAAACGTTCTAACACCTGGGGAGGGTCTGGCATGTCCGGCAACGATATCTACGAAATTTTTGCAATTCGCTATGGCAGCATGGATATGCGTTTCCGGCGGGACAATTTCATTTCTGACCCACATCATGATCAACCCATGCCCCTCGATTATTTTGTCTGGCTGATCCGCAACGAAGACAGGGCAATTGTTGTCGATACGGGCTTTGACCACGCAGAAGCCAAAGACCGGGGCCGGGAGCTGGTTCGTCTGCCGCGCGAAGGCCTGGCCATGATGGGCGTCGATGCCCACAAGGTGGAAAACGTTATCGTCAGTCACATGCATTATGACCACGCCGGAACCCTGGATGATTTCCCGGCAGCGACATTTCATCTGCAGGAAAAGGAAATGAATTACGCCACTGGTCGGCACATGTGTTCCGATCCCATGGGCCATGCCTATTCGGCAGATCATGTTTGCAACATGGTGCGAAAGAATTTCGAAGGCCGGGTCGCCTGGCACGACGGCAGCCGTGAAATTGCCCCCGGCATTTCCGTTCACCTGATCGGTGGCCACACCATGGGCGTACAATGTGTGAAGGTGAAAACAAAACGCGGTGACGTGGTACTGGCATCAGACGCCGCACATTTTTATGAAAACATGCAAATCCCCTCCCCCTTCATCATCGTGCACAGCGTCGCCGACATGGTCGACGGCTTCGCCAAAATGCGCGACCTCGCGTCCTCGGAAGACCACATCATCCCCGGCCACGACCCCCTGGTCCGCCAGATGTACGCTGCCCCAAGCGCCGACCTTGAGGGGATTGTTTCCAGACTGGATGTTGATCCGGTGAAATAGGAAGAATAAATTTCGGGCACTGCAATTTTGATATTTCTTTATACGTATAAAACGTGTATATTGGTTAAATATATGATGGATTTCGACGCCTGTCGGTCCATCAAACCAGTCCTGATTCCAGCATTACTTCGCTTGGCGAACAAGAAATACCGGACTGGTCAGTAAATTGAACAGGATTTGATCGACCTGTTTCAATGCTACCAGGCTACCGATCAATAATTTACATACACTCAAAATTTAACAGGAGTATCGCATGAGCCCCCGGTTCACTGACGAGCAGATCGCGCATATGCAAGGGCTGCTCAAATCAGGTCTGATAACAGACTATTACGCATTTCAACGAAATTATGGCCGCCGATATGCCGATTTCGCCCCTAATGTAAGTGGAAATTCCACTTTCGATGGTCGTATGGCCGTTAACATGCTGAAACAAGGTGTTGGCGAAGAAACCGCCCAGGAAATACATGGTGAGTTGGCACAAGCGCTGGCTGAAGCCGACTTGAATTCCATCCGCAAAAAAGGTGGTAGTTTCCCGACCCAGAAGGAGATTGAAGATTACCACGCTGAAGTTTTCAAGAACAACAACTCCAAATATATAGATCGAAAGGATTTCAAAATACCGCTTGAAACTTTTGGTGGTGCGCTTCCATCAAAACACGGCAAAATTCCATCAATATTTGGATTTGGCTGGGGAGATTATGTCGCAGACATGCCTTCTGAAGAAATTGGTGACGAGACGAGCAAAACCTTTGACGATATTGATAGTGTTGATGCTGTCAAGAAGTTCGGGAAGGCAGCGGTGGACACTTTCAACGACAAAGTGAAAATCGATTTGCGAAAAGGTCTAATGCCAAAAAACTTGCACAAAACAGTCGAACTAAAAGACTGGACCAAAGGCGGAACAGTTACGGCGAGTGGAGCTGTCGTTAACGAAGGTGATATATTGGGTACCACGCTGTTTGTGGATAAACCTTTTGAGGAAACGCTCACCCTTCGTCAGCAACAAAACCAACAGGCCATGAAGGAAGAAGAGGACCGAAAGGACCTGGCAAAGAGACTATATAATGGAGGTACAATCGGAGACTAAGAATCGTTCTCCATAATTCTGTCTCGACTGCGGGCCTGGTAGAATCTATATCGGGCCCGCAGTCGTTTCAGGGTCCAAGCCGTTTCGCAACCCAATCAATATTCTACGCACGTCAAAAAATACGCCTGATCCTTGCATATCCAATAATATGGTCCGGGCGCGAAATAGAATTACACGGTTTTTGAGGGTTTTTCTGATGTGGGAACAAATGATGGACGTAGCATTTCTGGCATTGGCGTTATTTGTTGTGGTACTGAGCCCTGGAATTGCCGTTGCTCTGACTATTTGGTTGATCACCGTGGTCGAAAACCGCACCCCACATGTGATCTCATCCCACAGCATCAAACCACTGACCAAAGGAGTCAGCGTCGTTGTTTGCATTGTATTAATCATTATCTATAGCGGAGTTGCTGTTTTCACCGGCATCAAGGGTGCTCTCGCATCCGGCTATTCAATGCAGCTACTTATTTTCGTTCCAGTCTTGGTCGTACTTTTGATGTGTACGCTCGGCCATCTTTTGCTCGTAAAAATCAAAAAACAGAAATTTGCGCACTATACCATCGCGTTGATTATCATCGTTGAAATCCCGAAGGAGATATTCTCTGATGGCGTAATAGGCAACTCGCTAATTGCAATCATCAATCTCTGGAATACCCCCCATTTGATGGACAGATTGCTGAGTATCTTGCTGGGGTTTATTTATCAATCACTCTTGTGCGCAGCCCTGGCAGGCATATTCTGGCTGATCGCGATCAAAGATAATCCCCGATACGACCTGCCTGCTACTACGCAAAAATCGAAATAGAGAACTGGCCGGGAAATCATGCCCGACCAGTTTGTTCTTTTCAGTCTTTCTTGTCCGGATAAAAATCCGACACGGCTTGTGGTCCGGCGCGGACGAGGCCTTCGTTGAAGCCTTCTTCGTTGCGGGTGCGCCAGCTGAAGCGTTCGGAATAGAACGGCACCAGCTGGTCCTTGATCTGGCGTTCCTTGCCATCGATATAGGCGTTGAAGGCGTCTTCAACATCCTCGACGCCTGTCCAGGCACCTTTGTAGATGATGATGCCGCCACGACCGATAATCCAGGTCATGTTGGGCAGAATGCCATAGGCCTGGTGGCAGTCACCGTCCACCGTATCCAGCAGGATCGGGCGCTGAACGTTTGAATGCTCCTGATAGGCTTTGGCGTTAGCGCGTTTATCATCCATCGTCGTGTGGTGACGATAGTTTTCTCCGGGGTGGGCTTCACGGGTGTATATAAATGCCGAACTCACAGTTCGATCTGCCAGGCGAGCAGCGAGGTCATCCATCGCTGCTGTCGCCATGGCGCAATACGGTCAGGTGAAGGATCCGAATTCGATAATCGCCGGGCCTTTTTTCCAGAGCGAGCTGAGCGGGACGGTCTCGCCCGTTGTCAGGTCCTCGAGATCAAAGTCGGGGGCCTTTTCGCCGACGAACAATTTGTTGCGGAAATCGTCAAACGGCGGCATCTCGCGCGCCATCTCGAAATCCTTGTAATTATAGTCTGTCACTCAATTCTCCCTTTGCTGATATCCTTAATTCGAAACGATATTATCAACTGTCGTCGTTCGTTGCCTTGACGATGACCGGCCAGTAATTATCTCCATAGCCCAGGTCCTGCGCCTGGCGCAGGGCAGCTTCGGCATTTTTCGCACCCGTCGCAGCAACGCCGGTTTCATCGGCGAGATCCAGGGCATAGGTCATGTCCTTCAGGGCATAATCAACGGAGAAAGCCTTTTCCGGAAACACCCCCGGCAGCATTGCTTTCATGCCGTGGTTGCGCAAGGCAAAACTGTCGGCTGAGCCGTTCATCAGGGTTTTGAACAAAACCTCGCCGTCCATCCCGGCGCGCTGGCCGATGGTCAGGGCTTCGGACAGGGCCTGCACGGTTTCCATCAGCACCATATTGTTCAGTGTCTTGACGATCTGGCCACAGCCCACATCCCCGCAATGGGCTACATCTGATCCCATAAAATCAAGCAAGGGCCGGAGGCGTTTGAATAGTTCATCCGATGCCCCCACCATAATACTGAGGGTGCCGTCCTGCGCTGCCTGACGGGTACGGGCAATGGGCGTATCAGCGTAATCAACACTTTTGGCTTTGAATTCAGCTGCCAGTTCCCGGGTCAGGGAAACCGGTGAGGTACTGGTATCGACAATCGTTTGACCGGTGCGAACAAAAGCAAGTAAGCCATCCGCCCCCCGGCACACAGCCTCAAGCTGTTCACCACCGGGCAAGGATAAAAAGATAACGTCCGCTGCGGCGACAAGATCGGCCATGGAGGCCGCCGTCTGTACGCCATCCTCTGCCGCGCGAGCCAGCGGTTCAGGATTGAGATCAAAGGCCGTTACCGGCAACCCGCATTTCCGCGCGAGGTTGCGGCACATAGGCTCTCCCATGACGCCGAGGCCAATGAAGCCAATGTTCATTGCCGTCATGCGCCGACACCTGTCGCCAGTCTGCCAGCGGAGGTTCCGGCAGCACGACCAAACACAGCGCCTGAGGTCAGGCCCGAGCCACCCGGATAGTTTCCATAGAACAAGCCGCCGACCAGTTCACCCGCCGCGAACAAACCCCGGATGACCTTTTCTTCTGTATCAATGACTTCGCCATGTGTGCTGACTTTCAGACCGCCGAACGTAAAGGTAATGCCGCAGGTAATAGCAAACGCCTTGAACGGCGGGGTATCCAGCGGATTGGCCCAGTTCGATTTGGGCAAGTCCAGTCCAGTGGTTGCCCGACCATCCTTGATTGTGGGATCAAAGGCTGTGTCCTGGTCGACCGCGTCATTGTAATCAGCAACGGTTTTCAGGAAACCCGCCTTGTCGACACCGCTGAGTTGATCCGCCAGACCTTCGAGGGTGTCGGACTCTGCTTTGGTGATTTCGCGAATGCGATATTCGTCACGCAACAGGCTTTCTGATTTGGCATCGAACACTTGCCAGGCGAACTGGCCGGGTTGTTTAAGAACTTCACCGCCATATTTAGCATAAGTGTAGTTCCTGAAATCGGCCCCTTCATCGACAAAACGTTCGCCATTGGCATTGACGATAATGCCAAAGGGATAGGAGTGTTTCTGGAAACCATCCCCGACTGCCAGATCACCAAATGGGGGTGCATTGCGATCCCAGCCAACAGAATGACAGCCAGACCAGTTGCCAAAAGGCATGGCCCCGGCATTCAGCGCCATCGTGATCCCGTCGCCGGTATTGAAACGACTGCCGCGCACTTTGGCCAAATCCCAGCCTGGCCCGAGGTACCGTGTGCGCATTTCTGTATTGGCCTGAAAACCACCAGAGGCGATGACAACGGCCCCGGCCCGAAGGTCCTGTGTAACGCCCAGTTGCTTCATCCGTACACCGTGAATTCCGGCGTCGTCCTGCAATAACGACAGCGCCCGCGCGCCATAGCGCACATCAATATTGGACTTGGCGACAGCCTTATGCAGTGATTCGACCAGGCCTTCGCCACCGCCCCAGGCTTCGACCGTCAGGCCGCCCCAGAACCGGAACCGGCCGTCTTCGGTCTTGAAGGCCTGACGGGCGTACATAGGCATGAACCTGACGCCCTTTCCCTGCATCCATTTCAGGGCCGGATAACTGCCGTGCACCAGGGTTTCCACAAGATCAGGGTCGGCGCGATAATCTGTAATCCGTCCCATGTCGTCAAAAAACTGGTCGGATGTATATTGGCCAAAATCGTTCTTACGATCCTCTTCGGTCAGATCCGGCATAAGTTCCAGCAGATCATCCAGGCCATTATAGACCACGCGCATGGCACCCGCCGTAAAGCGGGAATTGCCGCCACGGTCTTCTTCGTGGGCACGTTCAAGAACAACAACCGAGGCACCCTGATCTGCGGCAGACAGGGCCGCGCACAAGGCGGCGTTCCCGGCACCAATGACAATTACATCCGTATCTCTCATGTCGTGTTCCTTGCAAAATTCTTATGGCTATTAAAGCCCGACCGGGTGGTGTGGGCAAACCCCTGTTGGAAAAAGATCAGGAGAGGTATGCTGGAGGTCAGTTTCCCGATTTGTGGATTTTTCACCCCTTTGTTTACTGCCCTCACCGAAAACACGCCTGTCCTGTATGCCCTGTTGGCTGCAACCCTGTTCGCCATATCGGTGCAGTTCACCCATCTGGGCCTGAAGCATGGTGAGCCCATGGCAGGGTCGACAATCCACATCACCACAACGGCTGTTATCTATTGGGCCATGGCACCGTTTTATCTTGACCCGGCGTGGTTCCTGACCTCGGCAACCCTGATTTTCGCCTTTGTCGGATTGTTCAGGCCCTTTGTTTCATCGAACCTTTCGATCAATGGTGTGCGCATTCTGGGACCCACATTGTCCAGTGCCCTGGCGTCGACATCGCCTTTGTGGGGGGCCTTTTTTGGTATCGTTTTTCTGTCGGAAGTGGCAACGCTGCCGGTGGCGCTGGGTATCGGTGCCATTGCCGGTGGCCTGCTGAGCCAGACCCTGCGTCGCCAGGACAAACAGGTGTCCAACTGGCCGTTGTGGGCCCTGTTACTCCCCCTGGGTGCCGCCTTTTTCCGTGCTCTCGGGCATTTGTTTGTGAAGCTGGGCTATGAAGATGTTTCCAGCCCCTATTACGCAGCGCTCGTCAGTTCCACTGTTTCATGCATTCTTGCCATCGGATTTTTCAAGGGCCGCGGACACCGGTTTAATCCCCGCAGCAAGGGCATGGGCTGGTTTCTGCTCGCGGGTATTCTGAATGCCATAGCCGCATTGGCAATCAACGCCGCTCTCAAGGACGGCAAAATCATCGAAGTTATTCCGATCGCCTCCGTCACCCCGGTTATCGCCCTGCTGTTAACGATCTTTGTCTTTCGACGCGAACAGATCACGCTTAGCAAGTTGATAACCGTCGCCCTGGTTTTTTCGGGCGTGATACTGGTGACGGTCGGGGCCTAAAGCGCTTTGATGTAATAACCCAGGCGCGGGAAGTGCACGACAATCTCGCCCAGGTCATCTGTTTGACGCCGCACAGCTATTTCTGTGCTGGTTGATATTACCAGCTCACCTGGTACCGGTTCCGGCACACGATCTTCTGTGCCAACCAGAACCTGGGACCCAAGCGCTGGCCCATCCATGGCATCCATTGAGGCGATATCAGCAGGCGTTGCCTTGGCGGCGACTTCAAGTGCTGCTTTTGAATCTGAATCAGATTTATCACCGTGGCCAATTTCCAGCATACGGCTGAGCCAGGCGTCAGTTTTGGGGAACGGCTCGATTGCCACACGGGTCTTGCCTGCCCGGCCAATAGACCAGACGCAATGATAAGCCGCCAGATCAGCCAGGCCCGGGGCTACACCCAGAAGATAATCGCGACCGTCCGACAACATGTCTTCCAGCAGGACAAGATGGGCTTGCAGTTTGCCAAGGGCGACGGGAACTGCCTTTACAACAGCCTCGACGTTCGGCTTGGCCCCGCGCATGGCGGCCCGATCTTCGTGAAATGCCATGGGAAGCTTGTCTGCAAAGACGCCCAGCATGAAGCCAACGGCAGGCCAGAACAAATGCTCGTCAGCCCAGGTTTCCAGCGCCTTGTTCAACCCCTCGCCGCCTGTGGCATAAAATGACGGGTCAGGTTTGTGGGCTTCCAGCACGTCGGCGATTAACCGCGTGTCGCAATAGATGTCAGCCCCGATTTGCAGGGCCGGCGTTTTCCGATAACCACCCGTCAGGGCCGTGAAATCAGGTTTGGGCATGATCATGGGAATTTCGACGGATTGCCACGCAAGGCCCTTGAAACCCATCATGGTGCGGGCTTTTTCAGCAAACGGAGAGCCGTCATAGTGGTGCAAGATCAGATCAGACATTCAGGTTTTCCTGCTTTCAGGTTGGGTAGGTTCAGTTGCGGCAGCGCAGGCTTTGCAGTTCAGGTGAAATTGTGCGCAAATGCTTTTGCCGAGCGGGAGTTGATGGCGAGAAGGGAAACATGCTATCAGCTGAGAAATATTGTCACAATACGAACCGGAAATGAGGCCTTTTGTGCGCGTTTATTATGCTGAAGCCGTCTATGGTGAAGAGGAAATCGAAGCCGTAACCGAGGTTCTGCGGGACAAATCCCTGACCTTGATGGATGGCCCTTCGGTCAAGAAATTCGAAGACCGGGTTTCCGACGCCTTTGGCAAAAAGAACGGCCTGATGGTGAATTCAGGTTCCTCAGCCAACACCCTGGCCATTGCCAGTCTGGGTCTGCAAGCCGGTGACGAAGTTATCACCCCGGCCCTGACATTTTCAACAACCGTTGCCCCCTTGATCCAGCAGGGCCTGATCCCGGCATTTGTTGATGTCGAACCCGATAGTTATGTGATCGACCCGGAACAGATCGAACGCATGATCACGCCGAAAACACGGGCTTTGATGATCCCCAATCTGATTGGCAACCTGGCCGACTGGAGTCGCCTGAAAGAAATTGCAGACAAGCATAACTTGCGCACCATTGAAGACAGCGCCGACACCATTGGAAACCTGTACAAAGGTCAACCCACTGGTGAGCTATCCGATATTTCGACGACCAGCTTTTATGCCTCACACGTCATGACCGGTGCAGGTTTTGGCGGCATGGTTTGCTTCAATGACGATGATATTTACAGCAAGGCAAAGCAATTGCGGGGCTGGGGTCGCCAGTCAAGTCTGGTTGGCGAATCAGAAGCTATCGAGGACCGCTTTGGCGTTGAAGTTGATGGCATCGAATATGATTCGAAATTCGTCTTTGGTGATATCGGCTACAATTTTCTACCTTCGGAAATATCTGCGGCCTTTGGTCTGGTGCAGCTGGATCGCCTCGAAGATTACGGCTCTCGTCGCCAGAAGAATTTCGCAGCCATGCGCGGCTTTTTTGCGGACTATGAAAAATGGTTTATCCTGCCGCGCCAGCAACCCGAGACACGAACAAACTGGCTGGCTGTGCCGCTGATTGTGCGCCCGGATGCGCCCTTCACCCGGCGTGAGCTACAAATTCATTTTGAAACCAATAACGTTCAGACCCGCACCGTTTTCACCGGCAATATCCTGCGCCAGCCTGGTTTCGCAAATATCGAACACAAAGCCGATCCTGCCGGTTATCCAAATTCGGACCTGGTGATGCAAGGTGGCATCTTGCTGGGTTGCCATCAGGGCATGGATGCTGCGCAAATGGATTATGTCTTTGATGTCTTCAAGTCCCTTGCCCAACGCTATTGATCGCGTATTACTGACGGGTGGCACCAGCTATCTGGGCCGTCGCCTGACTGCGCGAT
This sequence comes from Alphaproteobacteria bacterium, assembly GCA_018654745.1. Classification (GTDB taxonomy): domain Bacteria; phylum Pseudomonadota; class Alphaproteobacteria; order UBA2966; family UBA2966; genus JABILA01. Next base: position 75,560 of record JABILA010000037.1, on the reverse strand, counting down.
TACTGGCGCAGGGATCAAGTGTTCATATCGTCGTAAGACCTGGCTCAGATCGCTCCCGCCTCGATGGTCTGGCAGGCAAGCCACAGTTTCACGAACATGATGGCAGCACTGAGAGCCTGATAAGAATCGTTGCCGAGGCGGCACCTTCTACGGTTTTTCATCTGGCCACCAACTATTTACGCGACCACCGGCCCGATCAGATTTCCGACCTGATCTCTGACAATATCCTCTTTGGCACCCAGCTGCTGGAATCCATGAGAGCCGCCGGGACAAGTCGCCTGATCAATCTCGGTACGTTTTTCCAGTATCACAACAGCGATACTTTTGTACCAACAAATCTTTATGCAGCGACCAAGCAGGCCCTTGAAGATATCATCAGCTACTACCGTGATGCCCACGGCCTCAGCGCAACCACGCTGATCCTTTATGATGTGTTCGGTCCGGGGGATTGGCGCGCCAAATTAATGGCAGCCATCCAGAATGCGCAAAGGGACGGCAAACGTCTTGATCTGGTCCCCGCCGACACCATCATGGATCTGGTTTTTGTTGAAGACGTCGTTGATGCCCTTTTGCATGCCGTGCAGGAAGAAACTGAAGGTGGCCCCTGGGCCGTTCGCAGCCAACAGCGCGTAACGCTGGCTGATGTCATCAAGACGTTCGAGCAAGTAAATGGCTCACCCATCGACGTCAATTACGGTGCCTACGCTGTTCCGGATCGAACCCCGTCACCGCCCTGGGAAGGCCCGGTCTTGCCGGGTTGGCAAGCGAAGGTAAGTTTGCAGGAAGGTATTGGCCGGTTTTTGGCCGGAGAGGATAACGATGCAGGTTGAAGAAACAGCGCTTGAGGGTGTCAGGATTGTTCACCTGGATGTTTTCGCCGACGAACGCGGCAGCTTCGCGGAAACCTTTGACAGCGGCTCATTTTCGAAACTTGGTATCGATACTGTATTTGTCCAGGATTCCTGGTCGCATTCGGCCAGGGCAGGGGTCGTGCGCGGCCTGCATTTCCAGCTGCCGCCCCATGCCCAGACCAAGATCGTCCGGGTCATTCGGGGCAAGGTCTTCGACGTCATTGTTGATCTGCGCGCTGGCTCGCCCACCTTTTCACAACATATCAGTTTCGAATTGTCGGCTGACGATCCCAAATGCGTACTGATCCCGGGCGGCTTTGCCCACGGCTTTTGCACGCTGGAAGACAATTCTGAAGTTACCTACAAAATGTCCGATCATTATACACCGGACCTTTACAAGGGCCTTTTGTGGTGTGATCCTGAATTGAAGATAAACTGGCCGGTATCGCCTGACGATGCCCTGGTCTCGCAAAAAGATGCCAACCATCCTGGTCTGGCGGAACTTCCCCGAACTTTCTAATAAACTTTCTCGATAACACCCCTGACAGAAAAGGCCGCCAATATGACCTGGATAAAAACTGTTCCCTATGATGAAGCAAACGGCCGTCTGAAACAGCTGTATGACAGGGTAAAAGGGCCGGACAATAACGTCGACAACATCATGATGTCGCACAGCCTGCGCCCCCATACCATGGAGGGGCATATGGCGATTTACAAATATGTCCTGCACCACACCGGAAATACAATTCCAAAATGGTTTCTGGAAGCCATTGGCGTCTGGGTCAGCTTGCTGAACACCTGCGATTACTGTGTTGATCACCACACGCAAGGTATGCGTCGGTTGATCAATGATGACCCCCGTGCCGATGCTATTCGAGGTGCCCTGGATAATGCGAAGCTGGATGGTGGCCCCTTTGATGCCAAAGAAAGCCTCGCCCTGAAATATGCCCAGACCCTGACCCGCCACCCGACAGAAGTCACCGAGGCAATGATCCAGGAATTGCGGGACGTCGGTTATGACGATGGTGAAATCCTCGAGATCAATCAGGTCTCGGCTTATTTCAACTATGCCAATCGCACTGTGCTGGGTCTTGGCTGCAGCACAACCGGTGACGTTATTGGCCTGTCGCCAAATAATTCCGAAAACCCCGACGACTGGAACCACACTTAAGATATTGTACCTATGACAGACCAGATCACCCTGCCACGTTTGAACATCCTGCAGTCGTCGCAAGCCCCTGAAATCCCGGAACCGGACGCGCGTCTGGCAACGGGTGTGCGGCGGCTTAACCTGAACGAATCACCGTGGCCACCTTCGCCCAAGGCGCTGGCTGCCATGGCAACGGCTTTGACGGAAATCACGCGCTATCCTGACCATGGCTGTTCCGCCCTGACCCGTCGCCTGTCAGTTCACAATGATATTCCGGAAGATCGTATTACTTTTGGAAATGGCAGTTCGGAAATTCTGGCGCATATATCGCAAGTCATGATCGAAACCGGCGATGAAGCTATTTTGCCAACACCGACCTTTCCCGCCTGTGCCGCCGGGTTGAACCAGGCTGGTGGCAAAATCATCAATGTGCCTGTGGCCGAAGACGGCAGCAATGACGTCGCGGCCATGCTGGAACATCTGGGGGACAAGACCCGGATATTTTATCTCTGTACGCCCAACAATCCGACAGGTGCCGCCATCAGCGCTGCTGACCTGAAACGTGCCGCGATAGAAGTCCCGGACAATTGCCTGTTGGTCATCGACGAAGCCTATTTTGAATTCGCGGCGACGGCACCAGGTGAAGGCGTGCTGGATATCATGAAACACCGCACAGGCCCGTGGATTATCACCCGCAGTTTTTCCAAGGCCTACGGTCTGGCTGGCCTGCGCATCGGATATGCTTTCACCAGCAGTGCCGAATTGCGCAATTCTTTCTGGAGCTTGCGCACAGGCTTCAACATTAACCGTGTTGCCCTGGCCGGCGCGGTTGCTGCCCTGGATGATGTGGACTATCTGGCCAACACACTGAAAACGGTTATCGCCGAACGCGAAAGGCTGGCTGACGGATTAACCGCACTGGGTTTTGTGCCGTGCGAATCCCAGGCCAATTTCCTGATGGCCCGCAGCATCGGCCCGGCCGACCGGTTTGTTGCCGCCCTGGCCGCCCAAAACATCATGATCTCTTCCCTGCCATGGCCGGACGCTGATGGTTGTTTGCGCATTGGCATCGGTCAGCCCGAAGATACGGACGCTGTTCTTGCGGCTCTGAAAACCGAACTTGGCACCTGAACCGGTTTTGAGGATACCACTTTGGCCCTGACAAATACCCAGTCCGGCATTCTCTATATGAATGTCGGTATGTTGTTATTCACCATGAACGACGCCATCGGCAAGTGGCTGGTGCAGGACTATTCCGTCGGCCAGTTGCTGTTTATCCGCAGTGCCGCCGCCCTGATCGTCCTGATGCCTTTGATCCGTCGTCGCCCGGATATCTGGCGGACCTTGCCAAAACGCAAGGGTCTGCATTTGTTGCGCATGATCCTGGTTGCCGCGGAAGTCGCCTGTTTTTACTGGGCTGTGCGCTATATCCCCCTGGCTGACGCCTTCATGTATTACCTGGCCGCACCGATTTTTGTCGCTGCACTTGCCATCTTCATGCTGGGCGAAAAGGTGGGTGTCCATCGCTGGACAGCCATTGTCTTCGGCTTTGTGGGCGTGATTGTCATTCTGGGCCCTGGCCAGGCATCCTTTTCCATGCCTGCCCTGATCGCGGTTACCGGCAGTGTGGTGCTCGCCCTGATGATGGTCATGACGCGCATGTTAACCGAGGTCGACGGCCTTGCGCTGATCACGTATCAAACCTTTGGCGTCGCCATCGCCGGGGCCATCACCCTGCCCTTTTTCTGGACCACACCGTCGCTGCCCGATTTTGCCTTCATGTGTGGCCTGGGTCTGGTTGCCATGGCGGGCCATTTCAGCATTAACCACGCGTTCAGACTTTGTGAAGCCAACGTCGTCGCACCCTTCCAGTACACAACCCTGCTGTGGGCGTTCCTGCTGGGCTACTTCATCTGGGGTGACATCCCGACATTGCAGGGCTGGATCGGCAGCGCCATCATCATCGCCAGCGGTCTCTATATCTATGTACGGGAGCGGAAGAAGGGGACCTGAGCCCCCTTCTCTATCGCTTACAATCCCAAACCATGAACCTGCATGTGCGGGACCATGAAGTTGCCGCAGACGACTTTCAGGCTTTTGTCTTCGCCGTCTTTCCACCTGGCGCGCAAGGCGATCAGGACTTTGGCGGCGGCAGTTTGTTGCCAGAACCAGTCCGTAAGCTGGACGCTGGACGGGTCGCCACCACCTGCTGCAACGGCCTGAAGATAATAGGCCTTCAGATCATCAGCGGCATAACGCAGGACCATGCCGGACGAAAGATCATCACGCGGACTATCCGGTGGATCACCGAGAAACGCGGAGACATGATCAACGATCTGGTCCATGGACAAGCCCGAAACACCAACCGGGTCACGACCGGTTTCCGCCACGGCCTGGTCATACAAGGGCTTCAGGGCTGTCACTTCGGCTTGCATGGCTGCACGTGCAGCATCCATATCCCCGAGATCAACATCAACGCCCATATCTGCCGCCAAATTAACCCAGTCAGCTGCCGGTGCCTGATAGACACCGTCATCGTCATAGTCTTCGATGATTGACGGACCACCTTCGCGTTCCAACAAATCAAGGGCTGCTTTCAGCACCTGTTTTTGTAATGCCGGATTGCCGGGTGCCCCGAGGGGTCGACCCAGTTCAAAGGGCACGAACAGGTTACGCGGTGCCTGTACCTTTTCACTGTGCACACGGATCAGACTGATGATCGTGGTCGCGATGCCTTCTTCTTCCAGATAATGTCCCAACGCGCTCACGGCGCGTGTGCAGAACGGTCAAACTGGAATCAGAACAGCGGTATCGACGTTGTCGGCCTGAAGACGCCCGGCAAGTTCCCGGGCATCATCTTCCATCAGTGCCGGATCAGTGGCACCCATGAAGGAATAATGATCCGTAGCGACGCTGCCAATGGTGCCGTCTGCGGCCATGTCGGCCAGATGGCTTAAAGGAAATATCGCGTCCAGATCCTGCTGAAAGGCCGTGCGGTCAAAGTTAACCGAGACATGGCTCATGACAATGTCCCTGGCGTCCGCGTTGGCAGGAATGGTTCGATAACCGAAGTCACCACCCTTGAACGGGACTTCATCGCGATGATGAATACCGCCGGAGGATATGATCGTCACCCGGCGATCCTTCAACGGTCCCGGATTGACCCACGGTTCACTTTCAAAGCTCGGGCACTCAAGATTGCCCAGGAGCTTCTGGTAGTGTTCCGTCAAATTACTTAGTGCAACCATCAAAGGCCCTTTTCGTAAAATGAAACGGTTTGTATCCTGACACAATCAAGTGATTTTCCCAACGCCATGTGTGGCGGATAGCAGGTTTGTGATAATATCGATGCCATGAATGAACAAATTCGCCCAAGTCTTTCTGATCTACCATCCGTGCATTTCCTGCTGGAACAGGATGTTACGCTGGACCTGGTTGCCGATTACGGCCGTGATCTGGTGACGACATCTATCCGGGATGTGCTGCAGACCTTACGCGCAGAAATCCCGGAGGCAAAAAAGGCCACCGATATTTCCACCCCGGCGATTATCACGCGTCTGGTCAGTCATCTGGAAGATATCGCACAGCCCTCCTTGCGCCCGGTGTTCAATCTGACGGGTACGGTTCTGCACACCAATCTGGGACGCGCGCCCTTGCCAACTGAAGCCATCGAAGCCATGAGCCGGGTTGCTGCCGGCGCCAGTAATCTGGAATTTGATCTGGCCAAAGGCAAACGCGGGGACAGGGATGATCACCTTGAACGTCTGGTCTGTCGCCTGACCGGGGCCGAAGCGGCAACAGTGGTCAACAATAACGCTGCGGCTGTATTGCTGACCCTGAACAGTCTGGCCAATCGCAAGGAAGTTGCCGTCTCGCGCGGGGAATTGATCGAAATCGGAGGTGCCTTCCGTATCCCTGACATCATGGCGCGAGCGGGTTGCAAATTACATGAAGTCGGTACCACCAACCGCACCCACCTGAAAGATTTTGCCGACGCCATCAGTCCGAAGATGGCCATGCTGATGAAAGTTCATACCAGTAATTACGAAGTTCAGGGATTTACGGCTATGGTGTCCGAGCGTGAGCTGGCGACGCTGGCCCACGAAAATGACCTGACTTTTGTGGTCGATCTCGGCAGCGGTACCCTGGCCGATCTGACACGATTTGGTCTGCCAGCCGAGCCCACACCCAACCAGTCGATCGACGATGGCGCGGATATCGTGACCTTCAGTGGTGACAAGTTATTGGGCGGACCACAATGCGGGATTATCGCCGGGCGCGCTGACCTGATTGCCAAGATCAAGAAAAACCCTATGAAACGGGCTTTGCGCGTCGACAAGATGACCATTGCGGCGCTGGAGGCGATATTTCGCCTCTATCTGAACCCGGATATCCTGGCGCAAAAGATCCCGGCCCTGCGATTGCTGTCCCGGCCACAGGATCAAATCCGCAGCATGGCTGAGGCTTTGGCACCCCATCTTGCCGCCGCCCTGGAAAACAAGGCAGAGGTTTCTGTTATCGACAGTTTCAGCCAGATCGGCAGCGGGGCATTACCGGTTGATACCCTGCCCTCCGCCGCCCTGGCGATCACCCCGACCCATGGCAGTCGTGGCCGACAGCTGAAAAACCTGGCCGCCGCCTTTCGTACCTTGCCAGTGCCGGTAATTGGCCGCATCCAGGATGATCAGTTGTTGTTCGATCTTCGCTGTCTTGAAGACCAGACAATTTTTGTCGAACAACTCAGCCAGCTCGAATTCGACTGACAATGATTATTGCGACGGCTGGACATGTCGACCATGGCAAGACATCCCTGATCAAGGCTTTGACCGGGACCGATACGGATCGCCTGCCTGAGGAAAAGAAACGCGGCCTGACCATCGATCTGGGCTTTGCCTATCAGACCCTGGGCAATGGTCAGCGCGTTGGCTTCATCGACGTGCCGGGCCACGAAAAATTTGTCCGCAATATGGTAGCGGGCGTCGGCGGCATCGATTTCGCCCTGATCATCATTGCCGCTGACGATGGCCCCATGCCGCAAACCCGCGAACATCTGGCAATCCTCGAATATATGGGCCTGACACGGGGTGCCATCGCCCTGAACAAAACGGATCGTGTGTCGGCAGAACGCCTGGCAGAAGTGACGGATGAGATTACTGCTTTGCTGTCAAATTCTCCGCTTGTCGATGCGCCCGTATTTCCCCTGTCCGCCATCAGCGGCGACGGGGTTTCCGATCTGGCCGATCATTTGCAAAAGGCCGCAACGGAAACTTCAGCCCGAAATACAGACGGTAATTTTCGCCTCTCCATCGATCGCGCCTTCAGCATCAAGGGGGCCGGTCTGGTCGTGACCGGTACCGCTGTATCAGGCGCCGTTAAAATTGGCGATCAGTTGCTGATCTCACCTGCCGGACATGAACTCCGCGTGCGCGGCTTGCATGTACAGGATCAGCAAAGTGATACGGGCCAGGCCGGACAACGCTGCGCGGTCAATATTGTCGGTGATGTCGAAAAGGATGACATCAACCGTGGTGACTGGCTGGTGGCGGCTGCGGCCCATGCGCCAACCAACAGACTTGATGCGCAACTGCGTGTGGCCAGCAGTGAAGGCAAAAGCCTGAGGCACTGGAGCCCGGTACATTTGCACCTGGGAGCCGGTGATTTCCCGGCGCGTGTGGCGGTACTGGAGGGTGGCTCAATTGCCCCCGGTGATACGGCTCTGGTGCAACTGGTAACGGATGCCCCCATCGCCGCCCTGAAAGGTGACCGCTTTGTCGTCAGGGACCAGTCCGCCCGGCGCACCATTGCAGGCGGCGTGATCCTTGATCCCTTTTCACCAAAACGCGGACGCGCCCGCCCTGGCCGTCTGGCGGCGGTTCAGGCACATCGCGCAACTAATCCAACAGAGGCCTTGACCGATTTGTTGGCAGCCCAGCCCGGCGGCACGGATATTGGGTCCTTTGCCACCGCACATAATCTGTCGCAAGCAGCCCGGACGGCGTTATTTGTCGAGACCAACCTGAAACAAATTCCGGATGGCAAGCGTCTGTGGGGCCTGGCACCAGATCGCTGGCAGGAAATTTGTGACCAGGTGCTGGCAGCTGTCGAGACCTGGCACGTATCCCACCCCCACGCCCTGGGTCCGTCTGCGCGGGAACTGATATCCGTCATCGACAGGCACCCGGCAGAAGCAATCCTTAAAGCCGCCCTGCATCACCAACGTGAAACCGGGGTCCTTGTCTGTCGCGGCCCGGTTTTCCACCTCGCCAGTCACAAGCCGCAACCAAAGGCCGAAGATATGGCGTTGTGGGAACGGGTTGAACCCCTGTTGCGGTTGGATGGGCTGCGATCCATGCGGGTGCGGGAACTGACAGACGAATTGCAGATCAAGTTGGCGCAAACCGAAAAATTCCTCGGTCGGGCAGCGGCAACGGGCTGGGTCTTTCGCGTGGCGCGTAACCGGTACTTTCTGCCCGAAACCTTGCTGGAGCTTGCCACGATTGCAAAAACACTGGCTGAACAATCACCTGAGAACGCCGTCGACATTACAGCCTTCCGTGATCGCACCGGCATTGGCCGCAATCTGGCCATCGAGGTGCTGGAGTTTTTCGACAGTGTCGGCCTGACAAAGCGGGACGGCAACGCCCGAACCCTGATCGCAGACGCAAATAATATTTTTGGGAGTTGAGTGGGCAGGGAAAGATGGCAGAATAGAGGTTCTATTTGCAACCTACGTGCCGCTCTAGAATGGGTTTTCCTCGTCGTCAGAAGCAGCTTCAGTTTCGCGTCCGTCGTCCTCGGTACTCGGAGGAGCGATCTGAAGAGGAGCTTTAGGGGCTGAAAGTTTCTTTTGCTCTATTTCAGTTTTTGCTTTCCCGAAAAGAGCCATAAGTTTCTCAACTGGCTTAACGAGAGGTTTAAGATTTTCTGCACCCTCTCCCAGTGTGCTGGTTACATCCAGATATAAAGAAAGTAACGCCTCGGTCCGTGTCCGGTCCCGTCCAACTTCTGCAGCTAGAGCTCCAAGTTTGGAAAATATGGCATCTTTCTTGTTTTCTGAAAGACCAGAACCTTCCGTAAGGGAGCGGATTTTATCGAGAAGACCATTTATTTTAGACTTAAAGTTGGCAGTAAGCTTCAGTTCAGTAACAATACCTTTATTTTTCTTGTCTAGCTGAGACAGCCTAAACAGCGTTTTCTGTTTACGCAATTGCCCCGAGACAACCCGCCAATAACCACGGAAATTTTGTTCACTTTCGGGTTCGCTAATAATGTCAACATCTAGCTTATTGAATGTAACGAAGGCGGAAATTATAGAAAGGTATTCGCGTTCCAAATTCCAATCATCTTGTGCTTCCGCCTCATGAATTTTTTGATCAAGTAAATCGATCAAAGCAATGAAACAGGATTCAGTATTGTGGGGCAAAGACTCCCAATCGTCATCAGTAAGCATTCAGCATAACTCCAGCGGTATATTTCAGCGAACTCAAATACATCTAATGCGGCAATATATCGCGTGTTAGTTTATACAAACAATGGAAAAACTCTAAGTAATTCTTGCACAGGACGACCGTCAAATCTCAAACATAGATAAATTGGATCGATCTATTTTGAACTAATAGCGTAGCAAGCGAATTGGCGCACATCTGCAAAGTCGACATCACCGTCTTCCGCGACTGCACCGGCATTGGCCGCAACCTGGCCATCGAAGTGCTGGAATTCTTCGACAGCGTCGGCCTGACAAAACGCGACGGCAATACCCGTACGTTGATTGCGGAGGCCAAAAACATTTTTGGGAGTTGAGTGGCGTGGGAAGATGACAGAATGGCGATTTTTAAATCTGCACCAAGGTGTCATTACCGGGGTCGTGCTGTTGCACGCTATCGCATGGTACCCGGTTATCTCCGAGCTGTTACAAACTGGCTGATTTTTGCGCTTTCTTGTCAAACTGGTTGACTTGACTGAGATAGCCGGATCAAGTCCGGCTAAGACGAAGAGGGGACGGGCAGACGCTTTGCTTGTAATGAATATTGTGATGGTATTCCTGCAACATTGCCTGGCGAACAAGGACCAAAAATAGTCGGGGGAATTGGCGGAAAGGAGTGGGAGTTGAACCCACCAAGCACGTTGTACGCCCTACATTGGCTTTGAAGGCCAAGCGCCCCACCGGGAACGATTCCCTTCCACCTGGCAAGAATTACATATTTAGCTGATCGACGCGATACGCCTGTGAAATTTGATTTCGATTTTCGCGTTATCGAGAGGCGTCATGGATACTGGTTTTCACCAGTATGACGAAATAAACATAGCCGTGTCATACTGGCGAAGGCCAGTATCCATGATGCTTTTACCAGGAAGATCAAAAGGTCCATCGTGATCAGCGATTCCATTTCGCCAGTTTCCTCTAAATCAAACTTCTTCCACGCGGCGATTGGCCAGAAACCTCTTTAATTGGTCCCGTAAAATGGTACTTTCGCTTTGAACGCCTAATTCCGTACATAAATTGTGGTATTTTATCCAAAAGAAGTTGGGAAATCAGCATATGGTGGATGTTGATGGTAATGAATTTTGATAGGACAAGACATTTTGATAGGATAAGTCATGGGAATTCAAAACTTCAAGATGTGGCCAATAGTCTTTATTGCGCTGTGGGGACTGTCCGCTTGTGTCGCAACAACACCAATGAAAGTGTCAAAAAGCACCGTCACACCTTCAATCGTAAAGCCGCTCACAGTCGCCTTGATTTTTCCTGACACGACCAGGTCGTTTAATGTCGCCCTGAACCAGGAGACAGAGTGTTTCGGCACGGGCAACGTCAATGCGTCGTTTGGTGAAATTTTTTCCAAATCCGTGACCGGGAGGCTGACAAGGTCTTTTCAGAAAGTTACGACTGTATCTTCTGCCGCGCAGGCTGGAAATGCTGATGTAATTGTCGAAGCTTCCCTTGCAGAACTTAGTTTTATGACCGGTTGTTGGGCCGACGCGAACGCACGGTTCACTGTTTTGGGTGCGCTGAGAACTCTAAATCCTGATGGTATCGAGATATGGCGAAGTGCCAGAACCAAAAGCCAGACGGCGTTTGGTGGCTTGGCGGATATGCGTACTGTTTCCGCCGACCTTGCGAACCAGATGGGCCTGCTTGCGGACGAATGGTTGAGCGATCTCCTGAATGTTCCGTCGGCAACTTATGCTTTCAATGTGGATGCCCCTTCCGGGTCTGCAAATGCTTCCGGGGATAAAGTCCTTGCCAAATTCCCCAACAATTCGATTAATGTAAAATATACTCCTGGCATTGAACGCCCAGACGACCTGGCAGTGATAATTAGTAATGCAAACTACAGCAACCGTGGACGTGACATCCCGAATGTAGTTCCTGCATATGCTGACGCTGAAGGTATAAAACAATACTTCACAGAAGCTCTGGGTGTTCGCGAAGGGAATATCATCTATCTGAAAGATGCGACTGGTTCACAGATCGCTGGTGTCTTTGGAAATAAAGACAACCACAAAGGGCAGCTTTTCAATTGGACGAAACCAAACCTCTCCAACGTATACGTCTACTATGCGGGACATGGCGCGCCAGCGGGAAACGATGGAACTGCGTATTTGGTACCCACAGACGCAACGTCGCAGACGATAGAACTATCGGGATACCCGTTATCAACACTGTATAACAATTTGGGCAAAATCCCGGCAAAGTCCATCACAGTTATTCTCGAAGCGTGTTTCTCCGGTGTCAGTCAGGGCGGTTCTCTTGTCCCACGGTCATCGGGACTAAACATCGTTGCCAAAACACCGATAGCTCCAACCAATGTCAGGGTGATATCAGCGGGTGCAGCAGATCAGATGGCTTCATGGGAGCAAGACAGTTCGCATAGTTTGTTCACCAAGTATTTTCTCAAAGCAATGAGCGGTGAAGGTGACAAGAAACCGTACGGGAATGGTGATGGTAAGGTGAATGATGATGAACTCAGGAAATATCTGGATCAAACGATGACCTATTATGCCCGTCGCTATTATGGTCGGAGTCAAAAAGCACAGATCGCTGTGGGTGGAGGGTGATGATCTGGCGGCCTCTTTCGCCAATATATTCAGGGCAGAACTTCTTCGACACGGCGATTGCCGCTGTCGACGATCATCTGATAGCGCCGGTCGGCGACGGCGTCACAGTCGCGGACATCGTGGGTCACCATCAGGCAGATCAGTTGGCGCTCGGTTACAATACTTCGCACAAGGGCCAGCATTTCATCGCGGGTGTCCATATCGAGGGCACTGAACGGCTCGTCCAATAACAAAACGGGTTTATTGGCAACCAGGGACCTCGCCAGCGCGACACGCTGTTGTTCTCCGCCTGACAGACTGGCGGCACTGCGTTTCAACATGTCGCCCAGACCCACCTTTGACAAAGCCCCGGCGACCTGGTCATTTTCGGCAGGCGTCAGCTTCAGTGATGGATTAACCCCAAGGGCAACATTTTCGCGCACGCCAAGATGTTCAAACAGATTGTTGTTCTGAAACAGGATGGTGACGGGGCGCTGGCCCGGGGGTCGTGCGTTGATGTTGGTGCCGTCAACTTCGACTGTTCCTGCAACAGGTGTCAGGAAACCGGCAATCAAATCAAGGCAGGTTGATTTACCGCTGCCGCTGCGGCCGGTCAGACCGACAATTTCACCTGCCCGGCCAACAAGATCAAAACTGTAATTTTGATCGCCCTGGCTGTCGCTGTGGTGGAAGGTCAAGGCCTCAAGTTTCAGCACGGGTTCGTCCTTCAAACAATCGCGGCACAATAAAGAAAACCGCCAGACACAATGTTAATAATACCAGGGCAATACCAGCCGCATCGGCCGTCCGGTACGATCCCATATGCTGGAATAACAGCCAGGGCAAAGTGGCAAATCCCTGACCGCCAAACAAGGCAATAACACCCAGATCACCCAGGGACAAACAGAATGTCAGGGCCAGCAGATAACCCAGATCCTGGCGCAACACCGGCCATTCGATTAACCGCCAGCGCGCCCAGCCATGTAGATCAAGGGAAAAGGCCAGGCGATCATATTTATCCGCGGCCTTGCCCATGGCGGGGGTCAGGATCACCAGCGCAAAAGGCAGGGCCATCATGACATTTGCCGCAATCAGGGCAACGGGTGCCACTGCTGTCAGATCATCCAGAAAACTGCGCGCCAGCAAAAAGAACCCGAGCCCCAGCACCAGCGCCGGTACAGCCAGATAAACCGTGCCACTGAAGGTCAACAAACCCCGGTAAAGTTTATTCATTGGCGAAGGTTTTGATCGCAGGCGCGAAGTGAAATGCCGCTGACTGCTGGCCATGAATAGCGCCAACGCAATCGCAAGCAAGGCGGAAACCGACGCCAGCCACAAACTGCTGACAAGGGCCAGGCGAAATGTCGCCGTCCCGGCCAGGCGAACAAAATCAGCGCCAACGCCGTTCAGCGTAACCGCAATCAGGGGCGTCACAAAAAAGAGCGTAAACAGTGCGATGACCAGCCATTGCATGATCAGCGTGAAACGTGGTTCGGGCCACATCGGTGCCGGGCGTCTGACGGCTTGCAGGATATTGCCGGAACGCAAGCTCATGGTCAGCAAGACCAGGGCAGCACAGACAAACAGTTGCACCAGGGCCAGCGCGACCGCACGCGGTAAATCAAATTCCAGTTTGATGGCCTCATAGATCGCCACCTCCAGCGTATTAAACCTTGGCGAGCCGCCTATCATCAGGACAATGGCAAATGAGGTAAAACTTAGCAGGAACACAACAAGACACTGACCGGGAATGGCTGGCACCAGGGCAGGCCATTCGACATTACGGAACCGTTGCCAGGGTGTCAGGCCAAGGCCCCGCGCCAGCTTGAAATGTTCCGCCGGGATGTTTTCCAGACGGTGCAACAAGCCGCGGGCAATGAAGGGCGCATCCATGTAAGTGTGGGCAAGCACGATCCCGCCCAGGCCGTAGATCGAAACAGTGGCCAGATCAAAACCTGGCCCTGCCAGATCAATCAGGGCATTCCACCAACCGCGCCGTCCGAACACATCAACCAGGCCAAGGGCGACGACCAGTGTTGGCAACACCATACTGGTGGACAGCACAGACAGCAGCAGACGCCGTCCCGGAAATTGTTGTCTGTGACGCAGGCTCCAGGCCAGCAGGATGCCGACAATCAGGGAAAAAACTGTCGACAGTCCAGCCTGGATAAACGTGATCATCAGGATCTGGCCGATGCCACTGGTATCGCTGGAGCCAACCGTTGAGCCGACGCCCAGAATAGCGATGAACACGACGGTCACCAGGCCCAGCAGGCCAAGGGCGATGATCACCCCTGGTCGCCAGGAAATGTCGGTGACCCAGCGCAAGGCCGGGCTTATTTGCCGACGCTGTCCAGCCACTCCTGCACCCATGCCTTGCGGTTTTTGGCGACGTCTTTGCCGCTCATCAACAACGCCTTCGCCGGTGTGTGAAGTTTATCAAATCCACCGGGTAACGCCTTGCCAGCAGCTGCCGGATACATCCAGTTTGTTGTCGGGATAATATCCTGGAAGGCAGGTGTGACCATGAAGGCCATGAACTTCTGCGCCAGGGCTTTTTGTTTGCTGGCTTTGACCACAGCGGCGACTTCAACCTGCATATAGTGACCATCGGTAAAACCGGCTGCACGGTAGTTGTGCTTTTTCTCGGCGATCATGTGATAGGCCGGTGAGGTTGTGTAGGACAAAGCCATTTCGGCTTCGCCTTTCAGGAACAAACCATAAGCCTCGGACCAGCCCTTGGTGATGGTCAGGATACGTGGTTTCAATTTCTTCCAGACTTCGGGCGCCTTGTCGCCATAGATTTGCCGTACCCACAACAACAAGCCAAGGCCCGGTGTACTGGACCGGGGGTCCTGGATAACGATCTTGAAGTCCTCCGGCATATTCAGAAGTTCATCAAACGATTTCGGCGCAGACTTCACCTTGTCTGAATCATAGACGAAGGAAAAATAGCCGTAATCGAAGGGCATGAAGACCGGGTCATTCCAGGCGACCGGCAGTTTCAGACTTGCCGAGCTGGCACCGTGCTCTGTGAACAGGCCAGTATCACGGGCAATGGCTGTCAGATTTGTGTCGAGGCCAAGGGCGATATCTGCCTTGGTCGATGCACCTTCCAGCTGGATTTTGCGCAGAATGCCGATAGACGAATCCGTCGCCACAAATTGCACTTCACATCCGCACACAGGCTCAAATGCTTTTTTGACCGCAGGTGCCGGTCCCCAGTCTGCCGCGAAGGCATCATAGGTATAGATAACAAGTTTTGGCTTGTCGGCTGCTTGGGTAGTTGCGGCAGACAACATTATCGCCGCTGATAGTAGGGGATAGATAAAACGTTTCATTTGGCACGCCCTTTATTTGGTTGGGGCGGCGGTGAATACGGTTTCGAAAAGCGGTAATAGCCATGAATGGCCAAACTTTTCGTCTCCAACTTCCTCCGCCAGCATAATCTGGTTCAGGTTCAATGGGTTTTTTCTCAGCCTGTGAAGGAAATTCACGGGCACCCCAGAGAGACGGCCTCAATATAGAACGCTGGATTTTGCTGGCAAGAGCGTTTAAGGCACTTGGTCATGAGTAACATCATTAAAACCTATATCAGCCCGATTATTCTGCTGGGCGCAGGCGACGTAAACTGGCCTTTGTTGCAGCACTATGCCGACAAGGGCTGTCCGGTTGTCGCAGCGGACGGTGGCGCCAACCTTTTGATGGGCAAGGATATTTTTCCTGATTTGATCATCGGCGACCTGGACAGCCTTGAATTATCACGAATACAAAATGACCAGACAACGGTGCATAGGATCGAAGAACAGGACACAACCGATTTTGAAAAATGTCTTTATGCCACTGATGCCCCTCGCTATGTAGGGTTCGGTTTTCTGGGCAATCGGCTGGATCATTCCCTGGCGGCCCTGCATGTACTGGCAAAATATTGTGACCATAAAACTGTATTACTGATCGATCAGATAGACACCGTGCTGGTCACACGGCGGGCGGTTACGCTGGAATTACCTGTTGATAGCCGGGTGTCGATCTTCCCGTTGGGGCAGGTTCATTTTGAGCGCTCTACCGGGCTGGCATATCCACTGGACAATCTGGAACTTGAGATCGGCCAGCGAAGCGGTACATCAAACAAATCTGTTTCAACGTCTGTCCACATTCAGCCTTCAGCAAAATCTGAAGCAGCTTATGCGGTTATCGTTGGCAGTGAAAATCATCTTTGCTTGCCGCCAGGCTGAACAGCGTCATTTGTTCAATCTGCCCCGAAGCTGACAGACAGGTCTTCAAAGCCATCAATTTCAACCCGGATTTGATCTCCGGCCTGCACTGGCACAATTGGCCCCATGGCACCGGTCAAGATCAACTCCCCGGCCTTCAGCGGTTTACGTCTGCGTCTGGCTTCCGTGGCCAGCCAGATCAGCGCAAATAACGGACTGCCCAGACAAATCTCGGCATTCCCCTGGGAGGCAACATCGCCGTTTTTATAGGTGGATGTCACCGCACCAAAGACGTCTACGTCTTCAATGCCGACCGGGTTGGGGCCTATGACGAAGTGACTGGAAGATGCGTTGTCTGCAATGGTGTCCGGCATTCTGACATCCCAGCCCTGAATGCGTGACCCAATGATTTCAATGGCTGGCACGACATAATCAATGGCCTCGGCCACGTCATCCATCGACGTCTCAAGGTTCTTCAGATCATATTTCAGAACGACGGCCATTTCTGCTTCGACAAATGGTTGATGCAATGAGGAACAAGGAATCGTTGCGCCATTTTCAACCTGCATGTCGGCAAAAAGCATGCCGTAGTTCGGGTGATCAACCCCCATCATTTCCTGAATGGCCTGCGAAGACGCGCCAATTTTGCGCCCGACCAATTGCCGTCCATCGGCTTGCCATTGTGCTGTATTCAGGTTCTGAACGGCGTAACCAGCATCGACATCTTCTTCACCAATAATCTCGCGCACTGGTTGGCACAATTCACCGTTCGCCCAGACCTGACGCAATTGCCTCGCCGCCGCCCATATGCTGCGGATGCTTTTTACGGCTGCGTCATTTTCGTGGTCAGATGTCATGGCTGTTTTCTCTCAGGCTGCCGGATTGAGCAGGCGCACCGGCTCACCCGTTTGCCAGGCCTGAATATCTTCAACCGCTTGCTGATAGACCAGTTGATGAAACTCCCGAATGACAAAACCGGTATGACCAGTCAACACGACGTTCTCCAACTCTCTGAATTTGTGATCCGATGGTAAAGGCTCGACGTCATAAACGTCCATCGCCGCACCGGCAATCTGCCTTGTTTCCAGGGCCTTGATCAAGGCATCTTCATCGACAATGGGCCCACGTGCCGTATTGACCAGATAGGATGTTGGCTTCATCAAAGCCAGTTCCGCGGCACCGACCATACCCTTTGTGCGCTTGCTCATAAGCAAATGAACACTGAGAATATCGGCGCGGCGGAACAAATCTTCCTTTTCCACGCGTTCCACCCCGACTTCTGCAGCGGCTTCTGCGGTCAGGTTTTCACTCCAGGCGATGACGTTCATATCGAAAACTTTTGCGACCGTGGCCACTTTTTTCCCCAAACGACCGAGGCCCAGGATTCCCAGGGTTTTGCCATTTAGCCCGACGCCAAATCCGTGCTGCCAGCCACCGGACTTCATCACCTGGTCTTCGACTGTGATTTGTTTGGTCAGCGAAAGGATCAAGGCCCAGGCATGCTCAAAGGCCGGGTACGGCAGCATGTCGGTGCCACAGACATCGACCCCGCAATCCCGCGCGGCTTCTGAATCGACCGCCAGATTACGCATACCGACACTGACCAGCATTTTCAGATTGGGCAGGGCCTCAAACACAGATCGGGGAAAGCGGGTGCGCTCACGCATGGCCACAATAATTTCAAAGGGCTGCAAAGCGGCAACAACTGCTGCTTCGTCGTGCCCCAGGTGGGTGTCAAAAACGGTAACTTCAACCCCGGACAATTGTCCCCAGTCAGCGGACTCAAGAGCCGCGTTCTGGTAGTCGTCCAGAATGGCAATTCTGTACATCAATTTTCCCCCTGGAAATTTCGATCAGGCATTTGCTTCCAGTAATATTGAAGCCGCCGCATCCGCAAAGACTTCGCATCCTCGAATAATATCTGCATCGTGGCTGTCTTCGGCAAAATCATGACTGATTCCACCAATTGAGGGAATGAACATCAGCCCGCAGGGCAACACAGCGGAGATAACCCCGGCATCATGGAAAGCCCCGCTGGGCATACTCTGCCAACGGCCTTTTGCGTTTGTTTCTGCAGCAGCGGACAAATGCTTTTGCAAGTTTCCATCCATGTGGGCCGGTGAAATCTTGACCCTGGAATCCTTGATCTCGACACTGGCACCGGCGTGCGCATTAACGTCTTCGGCAATCTCCCGTGCCAGCGTCGAAAAGGCGTCCAGCACATCTTCGGAACGATCCCTGAATTGCAACTCAAGCTCCGCATGGCCTGGCACGATGGAGGGTGCGCCGGGCTCAACAACAACCCGGCCCAGGGTCCAGACGGATCGGTCACCGGCAACCCTGGGGAATTCCTGATTGATCCTGTGCGCCACTTCATACAGCGCCGTTGCAGCATCCTTGCGCCCGGCCATCATCGTTGTGCCTGCGTGATTTTGCTGACCCTCAAAGGTGAAAGCCATGCCACGCAAACCGACGATCGTATCGACCACACCGATCTGCAAACCATCTTGTTCCAGATGAGGACCCTGTTCGATATGGGCTTCCAGAAATCCGATATACCGATCCCTGTCGATTTGCAGACGCGGAACATCTGCCAGTCCGGCATCCCGAATGGCATCCACCAGGGCGATACCATCCTTGTCAACAACACCTTCTTCAAATCCGGGTGCCAGCAGACCACACAGATAATGACTTCCCATACAGCCCAGAAATCTTGATTCTTCGTCCTGCAAGGCAATAGCATCAACCGCCAGGTGTTGGGTGGCAGGGTCTTCAGCCAGCGCCCGTGCAGTCTCCAGTCCATAGATCACGCCCATGGCACCATCCAGCCAGCCGCCTGTTGGCTGGGTATCGGAGTGTGATCCGATCAACAAAGCCGGTCCCGGATTGCGTGATTTGCCAAGAAGATTTCCGATACCGTCAATATTGGCGTCCAGACCGGCTTCCTCATACAAGGACTTTAGCCAGTGCCGGGCTTGCATGTCTTTTTCGGAGAAGGCCGGTCGCACGACACCTGTACCCTGTGCCCCGATTTCACGAAGGTCGCGAAGGTTTGAAATCAAACGCTCGCCATTGATTTTTGGCATGACAGTAACCGCCCCCATTTGAAAACAAGTATTTTCAGCAAAAAGATAGTGTCAAATCAAAACGCGTCTGAACACTGTACAAGTGTTCTTTTTTGTACATTCAACAGATCGTGTGTGGTGGCCGTTCAAAAATGTTTTATGCTTGATTTCTCTTTTCCAGCAGGACAACGCGATGCCAAAACAGTTGATCTATTTTGCCGACCCAATGTGTTCCTGGTGCTGGGGGTTCTCTCCGGTCATAGACAGTATTCAGGATGCCCATGGCGATGACTTGCCTGTTTTGCTGGTTCTGGGCGGACTTCAGCCGGGAAATACCAAACCCCTGACGGAAAAAGCCAGGGACAGCATCAAGGAACACTGGGGGCACGTCTTCGAAAGATCGGCCCAGCCATTCGACCATGCCTTTTTTGAACGGGATGGTTTCATCTACGATACAGAGCCTCCTTCACGGGCGATTGTCGCCCTGCACAGCCTGGCAAAAGATGTCTCACTGGCGGCCCTGAAAGCTGTTCATCGGGCTTTCTACGCCGAAAACAGAGACGTAACCGACAGAGAAGTTCTGGCGGATATCGCTGAGGAACTGGGTCAGGACCGTGACGCATTCCTGACGGCCTTCGACCTGGATGACAACCGCACGGCGACACAGCGCGGCTTTGATTTTTCACGCAGCATCAATGTGACCGGATTTCCAACGCTGCTGGCGGGGGATAACGACAACGGATATCGCGCCCTGACCCAAGGATATCAAAGCTGGGAAGATATCCAGCCAGCGCTTGATGCCTATCTGGCTGAACCAGAAATTCAGGTTTGATCAGGAAGCCTGGGCCACCTCCGGGAACAAACCGGCCTTCATGACCTGACCTGGCAAGGGTGCCGGAAAATATCCTTCCAGCCAGTTGGCAACATCCAATAAAGCGTTCAGATCAATGCCGGTGTCATAGCCCATATTGCGGAGCATATAAGCGAGATCTTCCGAGGCTATATTACCGGTTGCACGCGGGGCAAAGGGGCAGCCGCCGATGCCGCCGAGTGACGCATCAAACAAACGCACCCCCGCCATCACCGCAGCGGCGGCGTTGGCAATGCCGGTATTGCGCGTATTGTGGAAATGACAGGTCAGATCGACATCACCAATAACATCTTTTACGGCCCCGACTCGTTCGGTGATCTGGTTGGGGACGGCGCAGCCAATGGTATCGGCGAGACCAATTTCATGTACCCCGGCATCAACGTATCGTTGGGCAATTTGCAATACCCGATCCAGCGGCACTTCACCTTCAAAGGGACAGCCAAAGGTCACGCCAATGGTCCCGGACAATCGTTTGCCAGACGCCAGAACAGTGTCGGCAATTCCATCAAAGGCCGACATGGACTGTTCAGTACTGGCGCCCTGATTTTTCTGGTTGAAGGTTTCCGAGGCCACGACAACGTAGCGGACTTCGTCCACACCTGCGTCCAGCGCCCTTTCCACCCCCTTCAGGTTAAGGGCAAGTCCGGCGAAACGCACACCTTCGGGACGGTCTATTTTGGCCATCACACTTTCGGCGTCTGCCATTTGCGGCACCCGTTTTGGATTGACGAAGCTGACGGCTTCGATCCGGTCGAGGCCGGTTTTTGACAGCCGGTTGATAAATTCCACGCGTTCGTCGACAGACCAGATCCGGTCTTCGCTCTGCAGACCATCGCGCGGTCCAACATCGCAAATACTGACTTTGTTCGCGCTAGATGATGCCGTCATTTTTTAACTCCGCCAGTTCGTCGTCAGTTTTCCCCAGGAGACCACCATAGACCTCGGCGTTGTGCTCGCCAACTTCCTGTGGACCTAGCCAGGCAACATCACTTGGTGATTCCGTCAAGACAGGGGCAAATCCCGGCACAGCAAGATCACCAAAAGTATCATCCTGTACCCGCCGCACCATGCCCCGGTCCTGGAAATGAGGGTCGGCGGCGACATCTGCAATGGTGTAGATCGGGCCGACAACAACGCCAAACTTGTCCATGCGTTCATCCAGTTCAGCGGCGGTCATGGTTTTGGTCCATTCGGCGATCAGACCATCAAGCTCATCGGCATGTTTTCCACGGGCGACATGGCTGCTATAGCGTGGATTTTCGGCCAGCTCCGGCTGATCCATGGCGGCGCACAAGCGCACAAACATAGGATCAATATTGGCAGCGATCACCACATATTTGTCGTCGCTGGTCGGAAAAATATTTGACGGCGACACATTGGCAAGTCCGGTGCCGCTGGGCTCTCTGATCAATCCCAGTTTGTCATATTCCGGCAAGGAACTCTCCATCAGCGCGAAGCAACTTTCAGTAATGGATGCATCCACAACCTGGCCTTTGCCGTTGCCCACTCCATCGCGCCAGAACAGCGCCATAATAATGCCCTGCGACGCAAACATGCCGGTCAGCGTATCGCCAAGTGAGAGACCCGTACGGGGTGGTGGCTGATCAGGATAACCATTGATATAGCGCATGCCACTCATGGCTTCGCCGACGCTGGCAAATCCGGGACGTTCGGAATAGGGGCCGGTCTGGCCAAACCCGGAGATCCTTGCGATGACCAGGCCTGGATTGATTTTGTGCAATTCTTCTGGCCCCAGCCCCCACTTTTCCAATGTGCCCGGTTTGAAGTTTTCGATCAGGACATCGGCATCTACAATCAGCTCCCGGATCAGGTCCTGACCACGTTTTTCCCTCAGATTGGCAGTGACCGATTTTTTGTTGCGCGCCAGGACCGGCCACCACATGGCGTGGCCTTCCCAGCGATGGTGGCCCCATTCCCGCATCGGATCACCCTTGACCGGTGTTTCGACCTTGATGACTTCAGCGCCGAAATCAGCCAGCCTCGAGCCGGCAAACGGCCCGGCCAGAAGCTGCCCGAGCTCAATAACCCGCACCCCTTCCATCGGCCCTTTCAGGCGGCTGTCACGTTTCTCTGCTGAAACCGTCATCAATCTTTTCCTTTATAACCTGTGACTAATCAAATCATGGATGAAGCCAGGCGGCGGCGGTGGCAGCTCCACGTTAAAATGGCGTTTCAAAATATCGGCAATCAATTCAAATCCGGACCCATAGCGAACAACTTCCAGGGTCGCCACGTTCAACAAGGTCGAGGACGCCTGATAAAGGTGATATTTGCGCAATCCATAATTGATGATGATGTCGGCGATATCTGTGATTGCCGGTTCCATATCTTCAACCCTGAACTTCGTGCCTGTCAGTGAGACGTTGGCACTGGAGCCAAACAGGGGATGGAGTTCTTCAAGACTGAGGTGGCAGATTTCTGCATGAAAGGGTCCGGCGTTCAGCAACATCGCGATGGTGCGGTCCTTGCTGGAACGATCCAGTGCGTCGCCCGCCAATGGCGCCAACAGCGGATGGTCCAGATGTGCAGGCGCAATGGCCCCCAGGGGCAAGCCGTGATCTTCGGTAATTGCTGCAACGATATCGTATCCCCGCTGGTCCAGATCGTGGACCTGCCGGTGGATGTCGTTGTTGGCAACCATGGCATTGAGTTTGGACTGTGCACGTTTTTTGGTTTCGAAAATCTTTTTCAGGGAATCAGCTGATCCCCCAATCAAGGAATAGCCAACATCCATGGGCAGGATCGCGACGCCTCCCGCTTTCAAAACATCCATTGCCCTGCGGGCATCACCCTTGATATCAGGCATAGCCATTTTATCCGACTCTCGAAAGCAACCGGTATGATATATCCGGTCAGGTCAAATATAGAACAATGATCAATTTTTGTATACCGAATGCCTTCTAATTGTTCGGAAAGTGTCGCAATTAGAGGCATTAGCTCAGTACAAGTATACAATCATTCAATATTTAATTTTGCAAGGATAAAGGCAATTGCCCAAGGCACTGGTTGGACCATGGCGGCAACGACGGAGCCGTCAATACGAGTTTGTACGGTTCATTAATTGAACCGTTGGTTCAATAAAAGACTTGTGTTTTTGCTTCAAACAAGGCAATCAGTATGAGGAAACAAGCAACGCCTGATTTAATAACAAGAAGAACGGCAGGACCGAGACACTTGAGCACCGTTGACAGAGCTTTGACATTACTTGACCTGTTCTCTGAATCACGTCCCGAATCCGGCTTGAGTGAGCTTGCCCGGCTTGCCGGATATGACAAGGCGACGACGCGCCGGTTTCTTGTTGCACTTGGTAATCATGGATATGTCGAGCAAGACCCGGAAAGCAGGAAATATCGTCTGGGTGCCGCCCTGCTGCGCCTGGCAAATGTTCGGGAAACGACTTTCCCTGTTACCGATCTGGTGCTGCCGATCCTGAACAGGTTGCGCGATAGCACTGCTGAGACCGCACATTTTTCCCTGGTCGCCGGAAACAGCATGGCCACAGTGATGATTGCCGAAAGTCCAAGAGCCAATCGGGTCAGTCTGGAGCAGGGCGAACGCCTGCCCCTGCACAGCACAGCATCCGGGATTGCCTGGCTGGCATTTGCACCAGACAAGACGGTGCAGCGTATTCTGGCAAAGCCGCTCAAGCCTCTGACCAGCAAAACAGAAACCGATCCTGAGCGCTTGCGGAAACAGATAGAGACAGCGCGCGTCAACGGCTTTGCAGTCGCCGACCAAAGCCACGAAGACGATGTGCACGGGATCGCAGCCCCCGTATTCAACGCCAACGCACATTCCAGCGGCGCAATTGCTGTCGCCACGCCTGTTTCCCGTGTCACACCCGAGACAGCGCAGCAGATCCAGATGGCTGTCCATCAGGCGGCGCTTGAAATCACAAATGTCCTGGGTGGCGAACCGCACAAAATATTTACCAATGCCAATAAGGAGGCCGGTCAATGACGGCCCCGGCAGAAGCCCTGATCCTGGATTTTGGTGGCGTCATTTCCCGCACCATGTTCGAAACCCATGCCGCGACCGAAAAGGCCCTGGGGTTGGCAGCCGGAACCCTGACCTGGCAAGGCCCCTTTGCCCCGGAAGCAGACCCCCTGTGGCTGTCCATGCAAGCCGACAAGATCACCGAGCGTGAATATTGGCAGACGCGCACGGCTGAGGTTGGCAAGCTGGTTGGCAAGGACTGGTCGGCTATGTCGGACCTTGTCATCGCCGCCCGCGGTAATGCCCCCCGGGAGATCATTCGGCCCGAAGCCCTGACCGCCATACAAACAGCTAAACAAGCCGGTAAAAAACTCGCGATCCTGTCCAACGAACTGGACCTGTTTTATGGCAAGTCATTCAAGACAAAATTGCCGTTTATGTCCGACTTTGATGTCATCGTTGATGCCACCTATACCGGCGTTTTGAAACCGCTACCCGAGGCCTATCTGGACTGCCTGCAACAACTGGAACTGGCGCCAGAGCAATGTGTTTTTGTCGACGATCAGTTGCGCAATATCACCGGTGCCAAATCCGTCGGCCTGCAAACAGTTCATTTTGACGTTAAAAACCCAGACCATTCCTATACCGAGGCCCTTGATCTCATGGGCTTGTCCAACCAGGAGACTTCCCATGCGTGATGCAAATTTTTTGATCGAAAACAACGCCCGTCATATGTGGCACCCCATGGCGCATCCCGCAGAAATGCAGGCGATGCCCCCAAAAGTTATTACGGCAGGTGCAGGCGTTCACGTGACGGATGTCGAAGGCCAGAAAACCCTGGACGCGGTTGGCGGCCTGTGGAACGTCAATCTCGGCTATTCCTGTCAGCCGGTAAAAGATGCCATTCGGGATCAGCTGTCAGACCTGCCCTACTATTCTGCTTTTCGCGGCACCTCCACCGGCCCGGCTATTGAGCTTTCCTATGAACTACGTGAATGGTTTGAACCCGATGGCCTGACCCGTGCCTTTTTCACCTCCGGTGGTTCTGATTCCGTCGAAACCGCCCTCCGGCTTGCCCGCCAGTACCACAAAATCAGGGGCGACCGCGATCGCACAAAATTCCTCAGCCTGAAAAAAGGCTATCACGGCACACACTTTGGCGGCGCGTCGGTGAATGGTAACGCCAACTTCCGCCGTAATTACGAGCCCATGCTGGCAGGTTGTTTCCAGATTCCCTGCCCCCATATCTACCGCAATCCCTTTGGCGAAAGTGACCCGGCGAAACTGGCGCAACTTTGTGCCGCAGCCCTTGAAGATGAAGTTGCTTTCCAGGGCGCGGATACCATTGCGGCCTTTATCATGGAACCTGTCCTGGGTGCCGGGGGTGTTATCCCGCCACACGAAAGTTTTATGCCGCTGGTCCGGGAAATCTGCGACCGCCACGGTATTTTATTGATCGCTGATGAAGTGATCACGGCATTTGGTCGTACAGGTGCCTGGACCGGATCCCGGTTATGGGGTGTCAAACCTGATTTGATGTGCACAGCCAAGGCGATTACCAACGGCTACTATCCATTTGGCGCCGTGATGATTGCTGAAAAGGTTGTTGAAACATTTGAGAATAACGACGATGCCTTTGGCAATATCGGCCACGGCTACACCTATTCCGCCCACCCGGTCGGGGCCGCCGCCGCCCTGGCCACACTGGCTGAAACCAAACGCCTGAATGTCGCAGAAAATGCAGGCGCACGGGGTGATGAATTGCTGGCTGGCTGCAAGGGTCTGATGGATAAACATCAAATCGTTGGCGATGTCCGTGGCAAGGGCCTGATGATCTGCCTGGAACTGGTTGCTGACCGCGCCACAAAGTCTGCTGCCGCCAAATCCGTCATGGGCGATGTTTTTGAAAAAACCTATGGCGCCGGCGTCATGGTGCGGGTATCCAGTAATAACGTGATCCTGTCGCCGCCTCTGGTGATAACTTCAGACGATGTTGCCACGATCGTTGCCGGTCTCGACCACGGGTTATCTGCCGCAGGTTAAACCGGCTTCAAGCCAGGGTCGCTGTCGCTTGCATGGCGAGGTGCCCCTGGTGGTTGGCGGCCCATAGATCGATTTTTCCGTCTTCAAACTTGCCGGCGATTGTCACCGGGTTCGTATCAAACAAAGGGCTGATGGCCCGGAAGCTGAAGTGATTGATTTTCGCGTCCGGCACCTGTCTGCGAACGAAATCCAGCAACCATGTCGTCGTCAAAGGCCCGTGAATGACCAGGCCGTCGTAGTTCTCAACCTCAATACAATAGGGCCGGTCGTAGTGAATGCGATGGCTATTGAACGTAAGTGCCGAGTAGCGAAACAGGGTCACCGGATCGGTCGTGATGGTTTGGCTCCAGTCCGCTTCCGTGGGTGCCATGGGCGGTTCCGACGGCGCAATTGAGGGGTCTGCTTCCTGGCGATAGACAATGTCATGTTCTTCGGCCACGCGCAGTTCATCGCCGACATAAAATTCATGGCGAACCACAACGAAGCACAAACTGCCGCTGCGGCCTTCTTTGACAGATACCGCCTTGATGCGGGAATCCCGGCGCGCAACATCTCCAATGGCCAAAGGCTTGCCAGATTCCAGACGACCGCCGGCCCACATGCGACGGGGCAAGGCGACAGGTGGATAAAAGTCCCCTGTCAGGGGATGCCCGTCCGGCCCCAGATCAGACGCCGGGGCAGCCGTGGTGAAATAGATCCAGTGCCAGAAGGCCGGTAGCGGTGCACCGACACCCAGATCTAGATCCTGAATATCCAGCGTCGCCGCCAGACGCTGCGCCTGACTGGCACTCACCACATCTTCAACGGTTTCGCCTTGCCCGATCCAGCCCGACAAATAGTCAACATCCAGACTTTGCTCTGACATGTGGTCTCTCCTGATCCAGTCTTTCGACCAGCTAACGTGAAAATGCGGCACTGATCAAGTCTCTCTGGGGTTCTGGCCCAATCGTGCTATATCAAACCACATGACGGACACCATCGACACGCTGGACCTGCCCATACTCTATTCCTTCAGGCGTTGCCCCTACGCCATGCGGGCACGTATGTCCCTCGTCGCCAGCGAACAGGCCCACGCCCTGCGCGAAGTCGTTTTGCGTGACAAACCTGCCGAAATGATCGCCGCCTCTCCCAAAGCAACAGTGCCCGTGCTGGTCCTGCCGGACAGAACGGTTCTGGATCAAAGCCTGGATATTATGGACTGGGCGCTCGGGCAAAACGATCCTGGACACTGGCTGGAACCAGAAACCGGATCGCTGGCGGAAATCCGAACACTGATTTCGCAAGCTGATGGCCCCTTCAAGGAACATCTGGATCGCTACAAATATGCCAACAGATATGAAGGGGCTGACCCGGCGTACCACCGCGCTGAGGGACTGAAATTTTTGCACGTCCTCAACGAGCGACTAACCGATCAACCTTATCTCGCCGGACAGCGGTTATGCCTGGCAGATATCGCCATATTCCCGTTTGCGCGTCAGTTCGCCAATACCGATCGGGCCTGGTTCGACAGTCTTGATCTGCCACCGTTGCAAATCTGGCTGGAAAACCGTCTGAATTCCGATCTGTTCAAAAGCATCATGAAAAAATGGCCGCAATGGACAACTGGCACGGCAGAGCCCGTTCTCGAAGGTGCCTCGGTTGAAACACCAGCGCCCTAATTTTCCAGCTTGAATACGATTGGCGTGACCACCATTCCGGCAATGCGAACACCGGCACGGCGGGCGGCTTCAAAGCGCCAGTGCAAGACAGCCGATCGGGCTGCGGCATCCAGTGCCCTGTAACCTGTGCTGTGGACAACGCTGACATCCAGCGGCTCACCGTTCGCAGACACCTGGACATGCAACACAACCCGGCCTTCATAACCACGCTTTCTGGCTGAATAGGGATATTTTGGCTTCGGGTTCACGCTGCCAACAGGCAAGGCGCGGGCACCTCGAAATGAGCCCCTGCCTTTCACCCGGGCAACGGCAACGGGATCAGCCACTTCATGCATACGGTTCGCCCGCACAAATACCGGCGTCGCAGCGGAAGCGACTTGCTGTAATTTTGAAACGGGCTGGTCGTCGCTTGTTGGCGTAATTGAAAGCGCCAGTTCGCTGGCCAGGACAGGTTCGTTTACCGGCTGCGCCACAGGCTTGTCCTCGGCAGGTTGAATGGCTGCCGAGGCAATCTGGTCAAGCGTTAGTTCGGCAACGGGTTCCGCCGGTTCAATTGGTTCCTGTACAACAGAAAGCGGACGTTCCGGTGCCAGTGGTTTTTCCCTTGGCAACCGGATCACAACGGGTGCCGGTTCGGGAACAGGTTCTGGCAAAGGCGTAACAGCCATCGGCGCTGGTGCTCTTTCGACGAACGTTTCTGCCGGTGGTGCCAGGGCAATCTCTACAGGAACTTCAAGCTCTGGTACCGGTGCCTTAACCTCCGGGGGTTCGGGCTGGGCTTCAACTGGCGCAGCGGCTGCAACTGGTTCGACAATTCGGGCGGATGGTGGAGGCGTCGAAAATTCTTCCTGAGATGCAACAACAGCGACCTTGATTTCTTCCACCGATTGCGGAGAAGTCACCTGCTGTTCTGCTTGCGCGTTATTGTCGGTTGCGGCCTGTGATGACGGCGCGGCGGGGGCGGGGTCTTCCATCACCAGTTCGATAACCAGGGGCGCATCCCCCGAAGACAAGCCTGTTTCCGGGGCCAGGGCATATCCCCCCGCCAATCCAACATGAACAATCACAGAGGAAGCCCAGGCAAAAGGGCCTAATCCCAGAAACGGTTTCATGGGCAAAGCCATTCTGAGCCATACGAGCGGCAACGGCTTTCAGGGACAGGGCAATATTTCGACGTCATCAAATTTCCTCACAGCTGTGCGCAGTTTGCGCATCACCGCTTACGGAAATCCGTCCCTGCGTGTATCCCGCACACTGGTGGGTGACGAAGTTGACGGCAGGTCTCCTGGCTCTCGGTTCGTTGTTGGCATCCTGCCTTCCCGGTTTCCCAGTGGCTTTTTATCGGACGCGAACCAACCGATTACAGTTGCGGGCACAGCCGCGGAATAAATTCAAAGATGAATCGCACCGCGTTCCCTTTTATCCCGACATGAATCAAGTCCATACCAGGAGCCGTTGACCGGATCATATGGAAATCACCTTGCGGATGCAAAGGATATTTCGATTTTAGATAACCAATGCTCGGTTAATGAACCTGTTTATCCTGGCCTTCCCAATAGGGGGCGCGCAATTCTCGCTTGAGAATCTTGCCGGCACCGGACAAAGGCAGTGGTTCTTCCCGAAACAGAATACTGCGCGGACATTTGAACCCGGCAATCAAGGTGTGGCAAAAATCCATCAGTTCTTTTTCCGAAACAGCCTGGCCTTCGTGCAGACGGACAATGGCATGAACGCGTTCACCCCATTTATCGTCCGGCACACCAACCACAGCACATTCTATAACGGCTGGATGTTGATACAGGGTGTTTTCAACTTCTGCGGAATAGACGTTTTCCCCGCCGGAAATGATCATGTCCTTGGTCCGGTCAACGATATAGATATATCCCTCATCATCGATGAAGGCACCGTCGCCGGTATGCATCCAGCCATCACGAACGGCTTCGGCTGTTTGTTCCGGAAGTTTCCAATAACCCAGCATAACGATGGGGCCACGGACACAAAGTTCACCCACTGTTCCGTTTGCCACTTCCTGGCCGTTTTCGTCGATCACCTTGACCTCGGAATTCATGACCACGGGGCCGCATGATTTGAACAGCTCGTTCTTCAGGCCCTCGCCCCGATGGGCGTCCGCACCATTCATCGAAATCAGGGGTGACGTTTCTGTCTGGCCATAGGCGTGGACAAACTCAGCATCAGGAATCAGTTCGACGGTTTTCCTAATAACATCTGCAGGCATGGGGGACGCGCCATAAGATAGCGTTTTCAGGTTGCTCAGATCGTAATCACCTGCCCCTTCGGAATTGACCATCATATTAATCATGGTCGGCACCATCAGCAGATCGGTAATCTTTTCGTCTTGCAGCGCTGTCAAAACGGCGGTTGGCTCAAACGCGGGTACAAAAACATGCGTCCCGCCCACCATTGTCACGCCGGTAACAGCGACGGACCCGGCAATATGAAACATGGGTGGCACATATAGCCAGCTCATGCCCGGCCTGAAATTCAAGGCCGGAATGCAGTTCATGGTGTTGGACATCAGGTTGGCGTGGCTCAGCATGACGCCCTTGGATTTACCCGTTGTGCCACCAGTGTAGAGAATACCGGCCATGTCGTTGTACCCGGCCCCGGCATCTTCTACCGGATCGGCTTGTGTCAGAATTTCTTCGTAGTTCAGCATGCCGTCAGGCGTCTCGCCATCGCCGACATAGATGAAGTGTTTGACGGTTTCCAGTTGCGGCTTGAGGTCATCCATCATGCCGACAAAGGGCTGATCAATGAACAAGGCAAGAGATTCAGAATCGTTTAACCAATAAGCCATTTCCGGTGCTGCAAGCCGCCCGTTGATCGGCACAAAAGCCGCAGCAGCCCAGGGCAACGCGAGGTAGGCTTCAAAATATCGATCACTGTTCAGGGACAAAATGCCTGCACGTTCACCATCACAGATGCCAAGTTTTCGCAAAGCCCCGGCCAGTTTCGCAACCCGGTCCCGACATTCAAGCCAGGTATGTCGCCGGTCGCCGTTAATCGTGGCCAACCCGTTGCCATTGACCTGGCACGCCCGTTTGATGGCTTGTGTTAAATGCATGTTATTCGTTAACTCCCTGTCTTTTTCTCCAGCCTGGTGGCTGCAATTTCCCTGTTCGTTTGCCCCCCGTCCAATACGGCTTCTGCGGCCGCTAAATAGTCCGTTTCTCCACTTTCCAATGCCACAATCAGCGCGTCAATATCTGCCGACTGATTTTGCCTTAATCGATCCTTTGCCAACTGCCCGACCGCTTCGGCAAGATTACGCCTTATCCTCGGTTTTCGATCAACCAGATTGTCTCCCCGGCGTTGTTTCTCGTCTTGCAAGGCAATCTCGGAAACCAATTCTGCCAGACCCTCGGAGGTTGTCGCAACCGTTCCCAGCACCGGAATATCCTGAGAGCCGGATTGTTTCAGTTTCAACATGGCTTTCAGGGATCGTTTGGTTTGTTCTGCCAGTGGCTGATCACATTTATTGACCACAAGGATGTCAGCGATCTCCAGAATGCCTGCCTTGATCGCCTGGATATCATCACCAAGCCCGGGCGCGCTGACGACAAGTTTGATGGCCGCAATATCTGCAACTTCGACTTCTGATTGCCCGGCTCCGACCGTCTCGATCAGGATGATATCCCAGCCTGCCGCATCCATCAGGTCGATGACCCGTCCGGCTGTGCGTGACAGCCCACCAAGATGACCGCGGGAGGCAAATGAGCGCACAAACACGCCGGGATCATGCGAGTGTTCGGCCATGCGAATACGGTCACCAAGGATGGCACCACCACTCAGGGGACTGGACGGATCAACCGCGATGACGCCAACCGTTTTACCGGCCTGCCGGTATTCACCGATCAGCGCATTGACCAGAGTTGATTTCCCCGCACCGGGAGGGCCTGTAATACCGATGGTGACGGCACGTCCGGTGGCTTTTTGAACGGCTGCCAGCAAAGCTGCCGCATGGCCCGTTTCGTTTTCGACTTCGGTCATGGCCCGCGATAACGCCGCGGGCTGACCTTCCAGGATTTTTTCGACCAGCCGCTGCCCGGCTTCGCTCAGACCGGCAGTCGTCATGCAACAACAAGAGGCTGGCCAAAGCCAAGCTCGGCTCGCATGACGGCGATCGTTTCGCTTTGTGTGGCCCCGGCACGCGCCGCGTTGACCACACCCTCGAAAGTATTGCGGTTATTGTCGTTGGCGATCTCGGCCAGATCGTCAAGGGCCCGGTCAACTGCACTTTGGTCACGCCTGCGCTTGTAGTCCGCCAGATTTTCAATGAAGGCTTCGATGTCTTCCGGGGCTGGACGATCCAGGGGTTGCACCGGCAACTCTACTTCACTTTCAACCTGATAGGCGTTTACCCCGACAATGGTTTCATCACCGTGGGTAATGCGATCCTGGAAGGCCATGGCTGATGCACCGATCTTGCCTTGTACCCAGCCGCTTTCAACGGCTTTGTACATGCCACCCAGGTCATCGATTTTGTCGATCAACGCCACAATTTCTTCTTCCATCTGGTCCGTCAGGCGTTCGATGTAATAACTCCCACCCAGTGGATCAATGACGTCGGTCAAATGGGCTTCTTCACGCAGAATATTTTGTGTGGCAATCGCAATGCGGGCTGCATCCTCTGTAGGTGTACTCAGAACTTCATCAAAGCTGTCTGTATGCAACGACTGCAATCCGCCAAAAATACCGGCAATGGCCTGGGCCGTAACCCGGGCAATATTATTCAACGGTTGCTGGCGTGTCAGATCAACGCCGGAAGTCTGCCCATGGAATTTGAAACGCTGGGCTTTGGCGCTCGAGATTCCAAAGCGATCCCGCACGATGCGCGCCCAGATGCGGCGACCGGCACGGAACTTGGCAACCTCTTCAAAGAAGCTGACGGAGATATCAAAGAAGAACGTAAATCGTGTCAGTACGTCTTCCAGTTCCATTCCTCTCGACAAGCAATCCTCGGCGTTCTGGATCGCAGTCGACAAGGTAAAGGCCATGGCTTCCGCCGGTGTGGCACCGGCTTGTTGCATATGCTGGCCGACAACGGACATGGGATTCCAGTTTGGCACTTTTTCGCGGGCAAATTCAATATGGTCCATCAAGACGCGGCGCGATCCCGGCAAGGCCAGGCGATAGAACATGTGATTGGCCACAAAGTGAGAAATGTAATCGCTCTGGTTGGCTGTGCCAGTGATTTTTGTCCACGGGATCTGGCGTCGCTCAGCCACCGCCAATACCTGGGCCAGCATGGTAAAGGGCAAAGGATCATTCAGCGCCGTTGAAATCTCGTCAATCGGAATACCATCAAGGCAGGTCTCCATATCCTCGACGGTGTTGATGATCGTACCACACGTACCCAACAGCACCGGGTCAATCTGGTCCGCGTCCAGTCCTCTATAAATCGAGTTACAGGGGATCATGCTGATGGCGGAGGTCCCGGCCTTCAACATGCGGTGCAAACGTTTGTTGTAATCAGACGGAATGCCAAGGCCGATCAACTGGCGCTGAGACCAGGTCCGACCGCGATGCATGGTCGGATAAATTCCGCGTGTAAAAGGAGCCGTCCCCGGAAATCCAAGCTTGTCCCCATATTCCTCAACATCCCAATCGGCGGGCGTGTACATGGGTTTGACTTCAATGCCCGAGCGATTGCGCACCGTTTTGCCGTCTGGCAATTGTTTGTTATAGGCCGCTTCCCAATCTTCAAACCCTGGCAGGGCAAACTGTTCGTTCTGTGACATTGACCTGTTCCTTTTTTCTAAAGCTGACGCGCTGTATCGTTTTGGGCTTCACCTGCCAGCATCTGAACCGTGCCGACGATATCCGCCATATCTGAACCGGGATGGAAAACACGGGCGACACCGGCATCCAGCAAATCCTGTTCCTCATTGTCGGGCACAATGCCGCCAACGATAACCTTGACGTAATCCAGTCCGGCCTTGTGAAGTTCCTTCATCAGCTTGGGCACCAGCAAGTGGTCCGTGGCCAGCGAGCTGACGCCAATTACATCGACGTCTTCTTCCATGGCCAGCTTGGCGACTGTCGGGATCTCCTGCCAGGGGGCGGTGTAGACAACTTCCAGTCCGGCATCACGCAAGGCAGCGGCCACAATCCGGCTGCCCCGGTCATGGCCGTCGAGGCCGATTTTGGTGACCAGCACTTTGGCGGGGCGGGTTAGATTTGCTTCCGAATTCATATCTGTGATCCTTCTTTCAACAAGGGATTTTTCATCAATTTCATTATTTCCCGGGCCACTTCAGCGGGCGACTTGCCGCCGGGCCGGTACCAGTTTCTGGCGGAATTCAGCGCCCCGATCAGGGTCAGGCGAAAGATTGTACGATCAACGGATGCCGCCAATGGCAGGGCATCAACCAGGTCCCGAAACAGGCCTTCATATTCGTCGCGACAGTCGATCAACTGCGCCTGGCCTGAGGGCACATCTTCCGGCATCACCTTCAGGATCACTTGCGCGTAGTCGCTTTCATCCAGCAGCATTTCAGTATGGGCGCAACAGGCCGCTTCCAGCTTCGCCCACGGCGTTTCAGCATCCTGGCAAGCTTCGGCGACGCGTTCGGTGATCCGGCGCACGCCTTCTTCATAGACGGATACCAGCAGGTCGTCCTTGGAGGAAAAATGATAATAGACTGAACCCGCCAACATGCCGGCTTCGCGGGCGATTTCGCGCATGGTCACGGCATGGAAGCCGCGCGTACGAAACAAGGCGGCGGCTGCATCCAGCAAGGGCTGGCGGCGGTTATCCTGTCTCGGTGCACGCTGTTGGCGAGGGGCGGTATGGGTGGTCATAATCAATCCTAAAACAAACGCTTGTTTGGTATAACATTGACGACACAAAACCGTCAAGAAATACGTCTGAAATCCGGAAATATGCGTAAAAACAGGGCGCAAACAGCGGACATTATGTCTCAAACGGAGGACATTTTGTCTCATTCAGGGGCATTTGGGGCCAAAATCCGGGCTTGTGCCAATCAGGCCGAAGTGACTTAAACGAGATTCTACTTGCTGAATTTGGTGGCCGCTTCGATGAAGGTATCGACCATGCTTTCGTCAGTACTGAATCCAGTGACCAGGCGAATAACGACATTGTCGCCATCATTGGTCCAGCGATAAAAAAGATGGCCAGCTGCTTCCATGGCTTCAATGACGGACGCAGGCAGACCGATGAAAATTTCGTTGGCCTGGACGGGTGCAAACAATTTTCCGCCGGGCAGATTTTCCAGGGCGGTTGCCAGGCGTGTTGCCAGGCCATTTGAATAGCGCGCATTGTTGAGCCAGAGATCATCGGCAAGATAGGCTTCGAGCTGGGCCGAGAGGAAACGCATTTTGGAAAACAGGTGGCCACCGCGCTTGCGACGATAAAGAAAATTCTCGGCCAGTTCTTCCTTGAAGAAGACCACGGCTTCGGCTGCCATGGCACCGTTCTTGGTGGCCCCGAAGGACAAGACGTCAACGCCAGCCTTCCAGCTCATTTCCGCAGGCGTGCATCCCAGTGATACCAGGGCATTGGCAAAGCGGGCCCCGTCCATGTGATAGCCGAGATTATATTTATCGGCGACATCTCCAATGGCTTTCAATTCATCGACACTGTAAATGGTGCCAAGCTCGGCCGCCTGGGTGACGGACACGGCTGCAGGCTGCACCGCATGCTGGAACCCGATATGGGCCGAGGCCAATTTGCCTTCAAGCTCAGCCGCCGTGAATTTACCATCGGCATCACCAAGCAACACAAGCTTGGCCCCGCCCGTATAGAATTCCGGCGCACCACATTCGTCGACTTCGATGTGGGCTTCATAATGGCAATAGACCGAACCGTGAGACGGCGTCAGGGCTGCCAGCGACAAGGAATTGGCGGCAGTGCCGGTGGCAATTGGAAACATCCAGACGTCGGTTTCAAAAATTTCCGCCAGGCGAGACTGCACCAGGGCTGTTGTTTCGTCATCACCATAAGACGAGACGGTCCCGGCATTGGCAGCGACGATGGCGTCCATAATTTGCGGCGCGACGCCGGTCACATTATCACTTCTGAAATCAGTGGGAGCTGCCTGTTTGCTTGCATTGTTACTTTGCATGGGATGGTCGCCTGCCTGTGATCAAAATTCCGGTTCCAGACTTCCTATCATCTTTTGATGGTAATCGGGAGAGCGCTGAATGATTTCGTATTGTTCACCGATCTGGACATCCACCAGGCGGAAAGATCAACCGCGCCGATGCCATCAACCGCCAGGATAAGCCAGACGAAATCCTGTTCTGCTGCTTCTTCCAGATCCCGGTCGGAAGGCCTGGGGTTTCCATTGGGGTGCGAATGATAAAGTCCGACAATCCTGTCCGGCCCGGTCGCGAGCTGTTCTTCCAATTGCAGCCGGACCCGAAAATCAATTTCAAAACCCTTGAGTTTATCCGTCGACAAATTCTCTGTCGCATGGACAGCAGTTATTTCGATGGTGTCTTCTGTCTGGTGTCCAACCAGCAAACCGCAACATTCCGCCGGTGCTGTCGCCAGGGCAAAACGTGAAAGCTGCGACCGGTCAGAAGCAAAAAGCGTGACGGTCGCAGGTTTCATCCAAAATGTCTCGTCTATTCGACTTGAAGACGGATGGACCCGAGGCGCTCGCCGGTCCGAAGATTAAAGACATACACAGCCTGTTCACCAGACGTCAGGCGCAAGCGCAGGATCAGACGACGCCGATCAGTTGTCATTTCCTCGACCACGGCACCAGCCGGAATTCTGGCGGCCACATCGCCAAAGGGTTTGAGCGCGCGCAGCTTGCCCTGAAGGGCACCGGGCAACGCCAGGGCTTTTTCGGATTGCCGGGCCGGAGCCGGTGCCGTTGTCGTTTTATCGGGAACAACCTTACCCCCTGACGCCAGCCGACTGATTATGGTATAGGCAACCACACCGACGCCGACGATGATCAGAATTCCCATGAAGATGACCAGAAATTTCAGGCCGAGATGTTGTTTACCCATAGTTTTTAACTTCGCTTTTTGGCCGAATTTGACTTTAAAAAATACCGAATTTCGCTTTTTGACGCGCTAACCAGATCGAGTATACCCGTATGAACGAAGCGTCCAGCATATCGCTCACCCTGCCGTCTGTCGACGCAGAACGCGAAGGCACGCGCCTCGATAAATATATCGCCAGTGCCGTGCCGGAAATTTCGCGCATGCGAATCAAGGGATTGATCCTGGATGGTCAGGTTCGTTCCGGCGACAAGGTCTATAACAACACATCGTGGAAAGTCAAAACCGGCCAGGTTTTCGAAATCTCGGTGCCGGCCTCTGTTGAGCCTGAACCGCAGGGCGAGGACATTCCGCTGAATGTTGCCTATGAAGATGACTATCTGATCATCATCGATAAACCCGCCGGCATGGTTGTACATCCGGCAGCGGGAAATGATGACGGCACCCTGGTCAACGCCCTGATCCATCATTGCGGCGACAGCCTGTCCGGCATCAACGGCGTCAAACGGCCTGGCATTGTGCATCGTATCGACAAGGACACCAGCGGCCTGATGGTCGTTGCCAAAACCGATATGGCCCATGCCGGTCTGGCCGAACAGTTTGCCGATCATTCCCTGGAACGTGCCTATCTGGCCATTGTCCGTCACCGACCCTATCCAGCAGACGGCACCGTAGACGCCGCCATTGGCCGCAGTCCGCGCAACCGCCAGAAAATGGCTGTGGTTGGACGCGGTGGTAAACATGCGGTCACGCATTTCACCACCAAACAACGGCTGGGCGACGCCGCGTCGCTGGTCGAATGCAGGTTGGAAACCGGACGCACCCATCAGATCCGGGTGCACATGACCCACATCGGTCACCCCCTGATCGGAGACCCGGTCTATGGCCGTTCCCAGAAGACCAGGGACCTGCCGCCGAAAGTGCGGGAAGCCATCAGCCACTTTAACCGCCAGGCCCTTCACGCTTATGTGATTGGCTTCACTCATCCGGTTACAGACGAACAAATCCGCTTTGAAAGCCCTGTTCCCGCCGACATGGCCGCCCTGATCGAGGCCCTGTCTGAAGCCTGAGCGGGGCTTGAACAAGGCTTCAAACGGCTGAATTCAGCGATTTTTTTGCTGCTTACCCCTTGAAATCCGGTATCATCATTCCCTAATAGAAGACAAGGAGCCGCAAGCTCCGAACAGGTGAGCTCCGGCAAAACGAAAACAAACGAGACCGGACCAAACAAGGGATAGACGAGGGATATCAGATGGCACGCAACATTGTTCCAGCAATTACTCCGGAAACAAGCCTGACACGCTATTTACAGCAGATCAGGGCATACCCGATGCTGACCCAGGACGATGAATATATGCTCTCCAATCGTTGGCTGGAGCACGAAGATGTTGATGCTGCCGGGCAACTGGTGACCAGCCATCTGCGCCTTGTGGCCAAGATCGCCATGGGCTATCGCGGTTATGGCCTGCCGGTCTCCGAGCTTATTTCCGAAGGCAATGTCGGCATGATGCAAGCCGTCAAACGCTTTGATCCTGAAAAAGGCTTCCGTCTCGCCACCTATGCCATGTGGTGGATCCGGGCCTCGATCCAGGAATATATTCTGCACTCATGGTCGCTCGTTAAAATGGGCACCACGGCAGCCCAGAAGAAACTGTTTTTCAATCTGCGCAAGATCAAGGGCCAGTTAAAAGCCATTGATGACGGCGACCTGCATCCTGATACCGTCACCGTCATCGCCACCAAACTTGGCGTGGCCGAAAAAGACGTTGTCTCCATGAACCGGCGCATGGCAGCACCGGATGGATCGCTGAATGCACCTTTGCGGGTCGACGGCGAAGGCGAATGGATGGACTGGCTGGTTGATGATACGCCGGACCAGGAATATATGCTGGGCGAATCCCAGGAACTGAACCAGCGCCGGGGCTGGATGGCCGAAGCGATGGAAGGTCTGAACGAACGCGAACAACATATCCTGACCGAACGTCGCCTGTCGGAAGAGCCGCAAACCCTGGAAGACCTGAGCACCCATTACGGCATCAGCCGCGAACGCGTGCGCCAGATCGAAGTCCGGGCTTTCGAGAAACTGCAAAAAGCCATGCGCGGTTCCGCCATGGCCGAAAAACTGGCCCAGGGCGACGACGCAAACCGGCTGAACGCCCCGGGCTAAACTTACCTCTTCAGAATTTACTGGCGGGCAAACCGCGCCAGTGACAACAGGGCGTTTCCGTAAAACCGGAATCGCCCTGATTTATTACGGGCGCTATTCCCTGTTCTCCCGGACTTTCGGAAACAGAGCGTTTCCGGATTTTACGGAAACGCCCTGCCCCCAAAGGCCGCATTCGACAAATTCCAATAACTGGTTTGCTGGTTGTTTCAGTTTCAACCGCCTGTCATCTTTGGAACACAACGCCCGGGAGAGTTTGTATGAAGCATATTGAAACGAGCCAACTCAACATTGCCTATCGGGACATTGGCCCGTCTGATGGCAAGCCCGTTTTCTTATTGCATGGGTTTCCCTACGACATTCACGCCTACGACGTTGTTTCTGCGCGCCTGTCCAAAGAGGGTTACAGGTGCATCATTCCCTTTCTACGCGGATATGGAGCCACTTCCTTCAAGTCCCCCGATACGCCCCGATCCGGACAGCAGTCCGCATTGGGTGCTGACTTGCTTTCGTTCATGGATGCGTTGGATGTGCAAGAGGCTATTCTCGGAGGATACGACTGGGGAGGCCGGGCCGCCTGCATCGTTGCAGCACTTTGGCCGGAACGGGTAATCGGTTTGGTGAGCTGCGGTGTAGGATACAATATCCAGAACATAGCTAAAGCTGGCAACCCTGCCCCGCCGCTCGAAGAGTATCGCTATTGGTATCAATATTATTTCAATACAGAACGAGGCAGGGCGGGGCTGACACAAAACCGCAATGAGCTATGTAATTTCATTTGGAAGCTGTGGTCGCCGACGTGGGAATTTGATGAAGCTGTGTTCAATCAAACGGCAATCGCTTTTGAAAACCCGGATTTTGTGGAGATCGTAATACACTCTTACCGTCATCGACTGGGAGGCGTTTCAGGCGACCCGACATTTGATGCAATTGAGGCGCAGCTCGCAAGTCAGCCAGATATCGTTGTACCCGGCATCGTGTTGCTTGGAGATGCAAGTGGTATTGCGCCGCCTACGGCGATTGATAATGACGCACCGCATTTTACAGGACAGTACGAACGCCGAATTGTCTCGGGTGCGGGCCACAACCTTCCGCAAGAAAAACCAGACTCTTTCATTGATGCTGTAATCGCCCTCTCGTAAACGTAGCCAAAATGGCTGACACGAACGAGCGAAAAGAATCAAAAGCCGTCTTCTATCCCGACACTGTAACGACCGTTGCCATTAAATATGTAAAAAACATCAAATTATTGGATATTCAATTTTTTCCACCACTCAACATGTTGTAAATAAATCGTTTTTGTTTAATTTCAGCCGATTATCGGGTAACTGC
Source organism: Alphaproteobacteria bacterium (assembly GCA_018654745.1). GTDB lineage: Bacteria > Pseudomonadota > Alphaproteobacteria > UBA2966 > UBA2966 > JABILA01. The sequence continues at coordinate 35,217 of JABILA010000037.1, read as the reverse complement.
AACATTGCTTGATTGATACGCAAAATACGTATATACTGCCTAAATATTTGATGGAGACCTGCGCCAGACGCTGTGGCGATCCTTATCGCAGTTCCGTTTTTCCCACAGACATTTACCACCCCAAAACAAAAACAGCCCTGATCCCTGCATAAAGGCCAATATGAATATCATGCACGCAAAACTGCCCCTTGCACCGCAGGACTGGACCGTCAAACGCGGCGGCAATTACCTGATCAAACTGGCCATGTTCATCATCGTGCCCGGCCTGCATCAGATGGCCTGCAAGCGATGGATTTTTGGTGGGTTGTTGATGGCCATCTATTTTGCGGCAGCATTTACTGCGGAAAATTTACCCTTCAATCTTTCTGACGAGAATTATAGTTCAAATTTTTTAGCTCCGAACATAATGGAATATACCCGGTATCTTGCGTGGACGCTTGTTGCTTTTGACCTGAAAAAACTGGAAGAGCGGGACCTGAGACCTAATCTTTTTCTGGTCCTGATATGTATCGCAGGTACCTATTATTTGCCTGAACATTATGCGGGCAATCTGACGGTCTATGTTGAAAATGAAAACACGGTCTGCCCGGTATTCTGTAAGGACGACATCATTGAATACGACTGGAGGACGCTTGAAGACCTGAGGAAACATAGAATCAGGTCAGAGGTTTCAGCAGGTGAACTTTTGATCGCCAATATCTCTCACATATCAACTTACGCAACCATTGTTCTCGCAACCCCGGAAGACATTTGCACCGGAAAGACCGTAAAACTGTTGTCCTTGCCCGACGATAAATATTACTGCGACAGGGGGAATTTCAAGGGAACCCTTCCTTACCCCTACCTGGTTCTGGGTGGCCCGAACCCGGAATACACGGGCTATGGCGGCGAAAAAATCTCCATGGTTGCAGGCTTGATCGCAAGCGGCATCAATGCCCGAAAGATCGGCAACATTCGTGAATACTATTTCTGGTCAGATGGCGTTACCGAAGCGCTCGGGCAGGTATTGCTATTGGTTTACAAGATGACTGGTCTAAACCTGTTTGAGCTCTCCGGTTCATCATGAACGACGCCCTATTTCGCATGGATGATCAGGCCATCGACCAACGGGAAGGCTTCGGGTATGGCGCCTGGTGACGGGGTGTTTGTCTGTGTAATCTTCAGTGACTGTTTCCCGATCAACTGGATCGCATTCATATCTGGCCCGGACAAAATTCTGAACCGGAGGTTCTTGGTGCTTTTGTCATCGGGCAGGAAATAGCCGGGTCCAACTGTCTTTATCTGCTGGACAGTTTTCCAGGTCTCCATGTCGATGATCGTGATCACGGCCTGATCCAGCTGCGGTACGGCCAATAACACGCGTTCATCAATTTCCCATATCTGCCCGGCACCAAAATGCGGCGTGCCCTTGAAATTCAGATCGGCGACCTTGCGGCGGGCATCCAGGTTATAGACAACACTGGCTGTACTGCCGCTTACCCGGCCAATGACCTCGGCCCCGGCCGGATCGAGGATCAGGTCGTGCAGGTTGATTTTCAGATCGAGGCGACGACGGGCGAAGGGTTGCTCTTCAACCACAACCCCTTCGACATGGCCGACCCGGAAACTGTGAACAAAGCTGCCATAAACCGGGGCCGCTTCCGGGTCCCAGGAAAGCTCCCAAATTTGTGGAAAGTCTTTCAGGGCGACGATGAAAGCCTGACGGGCGGGTGACGCATAGACGGCGCGGACCGCAGAACTTTTACCCTTGCCATCACTGGTCGCAATAATCTTGAAGGGCCGCAAGGTTTTGGTATCCAGAACCACAAGCGTGTGCGGCTTTTGATTGCCAGCCAGCAGCCATTTGCCGTTCGCCGAGATCGCAAGATTGGTCGATTTCCGACCGACACGGATCTTTGCAACAAGCTGCGCGAAGGCCAGGTCAATTTTGCTGATCCAGCCATCAGCCGAAAGCGCATATATATAGTGTCCGTCTGCCGACACCACGACCTTGCCCTTGATCTTGTGTGCCGTCCTGATCACGCCGGTATTCCGGGAGGCCACATTCAGGATTGTGATGTGATGACCATCCGGTGCCACGATCGCCAGATTTCCGGATGCTTCATTCAAGGGTTCGCTTGATCGCTGGTATTCGACCCTGGATCCGGCGATTTGTGCCATCGCCTCAAAGGCCTGTGCAGGGGTGAAAGCCACCAGCAGCGACAGGGCTGTCAAAACGGAAGTCAGGCGCTTGAGTGTTCGCAATTTCATATCCGGATGCCGGTACATTTGATTGTGTGAGAGCGGACCGATGTCATTTCTCTCTCTGGTTATCACGCCTGGACGGCCTTATACGAGCCTCAATGTTGCGCTGCGTCAATGGGTCGCAAGTATCCGTTATATATAGGTTTTTTGGGATGTGACCTTCTGCCACACCCCCATAACCACATGATTTTTAAGGATAAATAAATTGGTATTTCTCTACCAATTTCAATATCAATTCAAATGAATATTTTGAATTATCAGGCGGATTTCAGCCTGCGTTAGCGGTTTGACCAACGTCAAATTTCACCTCCTGTGATGGTGCTACGCATCGTTCATTACCTGATCAATTCAAATTGATTTGATCACCTGATTGACAATGGGTTGCGGAGGAAAAACGACCTGGAAAATAACCGGGGCGTTGCTTTCTACGGGACTCCTGAATTGAAGAATCTGCCATTTGGAGGCGATAACGAATGATAAAAACCCCATTGATGGTAACTGCTCTGGCCCTGGCCGGACTTACCTTCGTTGGCTCGGCTGGAACCGCAAGGGCCGCCGAACCGACACTGTCGGAAAAGGACTTTGAAGAGTCCAAACAACTGTACTTCCAGCGTTGTGCCGGTTGTCACGGTGCCCTGCGTAAAGGTGCAACAGGTAAAAGTCTTGAGCCGAAACTGACCAAAAAGCTTGGCCAGAAGCGTCTCGAGAAAATCATTACCCTGGGTACTGAAGGCGGCATGAACAACTTCGATGATCTCTTTAGCAAAAAGCAGATCAAGAACCTCGCCACCTACATCCAGATGGACGTACCACCGCCTGCAGAACTCGGCCTTGCCGAAATGAAGAAGCGTTGGAAAACCTACATCAAGCCGGAAGACTATCCCACGAAGCCAATGCACAAGCGCAATTGGAAAAACTTCTTCATGGTCATTCTGCGTGATGCTGGCAAAATCGGCGTCATCGACGGCGACACCAAGGAAACAGTTGTTAAGATTGATTCCGGTTACGCTGTGCACGTGATGAAAGAATCATCTGACGGTCGCTTCTGGTACACCCAGGGTCGTGACGGCAAGATGACCAAAATCGATTTGTGGATGAACCCGCCGGCCATGGTGGCAGAAGCCCAAATCGCTTCTGATGCCCGTGACGTCGCCGTTTCCCACTATGGTAAATGGAAAGACAAATACGTCATCGGTGGTGGTTACTGGCCTCCGCACTTCGTTATCCTTGATGCCAAAACAATGGGGCCTCTGAAAGTGGTTTCCACACGGGGCGTCAATGTCGACGGTGAATATGTAAACGAAGCCCGCGTGGCCGCCATTTACAACACACCGAACGCTCCGACATGGATGGTCGCAGTGAAGGAACTGGGTCAAACATGGCAGGTCGATTATTCCGATCTGGACAATCTGCGTATCGAACAGCAGAACACCCACAAGTTCCTGCATGATGGCTTCTTTGATCCAACCCAGCGTTACTTCCAGATCGCGGCCAACGCCTCGAACCGGATGGAATTCATTGATACCGAAACCCGTAAAGCTGTGGGCTCTCTTGTCACTGGCAAGAAACCGCATCCGGGGGCAGGCGCCAACTGGGTTGATCCAAAATGCGGTCCTGTTGCCGGCACCACCCACCTCGGTGAAGGCAAGGTAACTGTTTGGGGCAACGATCCAAAAGGTCACCCTGATCAGGCATGGAAGATTTGTTATGCGGTCGAATCTGACGGACCTGGCTTGTTCATTCGCACACATCCGAACTCGCCTTATGTGATCTTTGACCAAACCAAACACCCTGAGCCTGAAATTCAACAGGCCATCAAGGTTCTGGACAAGAAAACCGGCAAGATCATCAAGACGATCACCGTGACCGAGCAAGACAAGGCACTTGCCGTGCACACAGAATTCAATGCAGACGGCTCCGAGTTCTGGGTCTCTGTCTGGGTTCGCGGTGGCAAGAAGAACTGGCTGAAAGGTGAGCTTGTTGTCTACGATACGAAGACCCTGAAAGAAAAGACCCGGGTCAAGAATCTGGAAACACCTACCGGCAAGTTCAACGTATCCAACCGTGTCCATCACCGGACATAAGGTTACGGCCTGAACTGAGAACGAGAGGCGGGAGCACAGGCTCCCGTCTCTTATTCCCGGCACTGATTGTTAAAACATTTTTATTTTCGACTGACGAATGACTTCATCCTTTTGGATGAAACGAGGGACACATGATATCACGAATGCTTAAATGGTTCTGGCAGCCAACAGCCCGCTACGCATGGGGCGGCATCTTTATTGTTGGCGGCATTGCCGGCATCATCTTCTGGGGTGGGTTCAACACGGCCATGGAGGCCACAAACACCCTCGAATTCTGTGTCTCGTGTCATGAGATGGAAGAAAACGTTTACGCTGAGTACAAGGAAACCATTCACTTCGAGAACCGCACCGGCGTGCGGGCAACCTGTTCTGATTGCCACGTCCCCGACCCCTGGATCCACAAGGTTACGCGGAAAATCCAGGCCTCGAACGAGTTGTTGCACAAGGCCCTGGGCACCATTGATACGCCCGAGAAATTTGAAGATAAACGCCTGACCCTGGCAAAGAATGTCTGGAAGGCCATGAAGGAATCAGACAGTCGCGAATGTCGCAACTGTCACTCCTGGGATGCCATGTCGAGCACGCTGCAAAAGCGTCGGGCGCAAAAGCGTCATATCGCGGCCCGCCAGGAGAACATGACCTGCATCGATTGTCATAAAGGCATTGCACACCGTCCCGTTCACAAACTGCTGGACGAAGACGACGACCCCTATGATGGCATAGCCGACAGCCGTCGCCTGCCTTCCAAAGCCGAGGAAGCACGGATCAAGGCGGAAAAAGAAGCCAAACTGGCAGCCGCTGCAGCCGCCGCCGAAAAAGCCGCTGCTGAAGCAAAAGCCAAAGCAGAAGCCGAAGCCGAAGCCGCAGAGGCAGCGGAGGCTGCTAAAAAAGAAACCGCTGAGAAATCAGTCGTCAAAGCCGCACCGGCAGCGGGTGGCGGAGATAGTGGCGACTGGTCAGCAGTTCCCGGCACAGAAGTTGTGCTGTTTTATCCAGGTCAGGCTTCAATCGAGTGGGTCTACAACGGCAGGGACCATGGTGGTGCCCGTGCGGTTCGTAAAATCAACGACCGCTGTCGTGAGTGCCACAAGGGTGAAGAAGCGGCCATGGGTGCCAAGATTGTCTCGGGTGAAAAAGCTGAAAGCACGCCGATCCCCGGCAAGCGCGGCAGCATCCCGGTCGACGTCAAGGCAAAGCATGATGGTGAAAACCTGACCCTGCGCTTTGAATGGCCCGATGCCGGACACACGCCTGTGCCTTTTGCAGACGGCGGCAAGATGGATCCGGAAAACCAGATCAAACTGGCCGTCATGTTTGACGATGAAGCTGTCGAAATGGCCGGGTTCGCAGGCTGCTGGGCGACCTGTCACCACGATTCACGTTATATGCCGGACGCACCAAAAGCAGACGCGCTGGCCGGTGCCGGTGCCCTGGCCGACGTGATCAACCTGAAAGACGGTGTCACCAAGTACCTGCCAGACAGCCGCAGCGAATTTGAATATAAAGGCAAAAATGGCAAGCCCCGTGGTGCCTGGAACAAGCTGATCGACAAGGCAGACATGGACGCCCTGCGTGAACAAGGTGCCTTCATGGATCTGATGCGCTTCAAAAGCGGATCAGAAAAAGCCGAAAGCGGTTCAATCCTGGCGCAAAGGTTGCTAAAATATGCTGACAACATCAGCGCCTCCGGCAGCTTGAAAGACGGGAAGTGGACAGTGATCATTACCCGCCCTCTGAAAGCTGACAAACCCGGTGGCGTAAGCATCGAGGCTGGCAAAACCTACACCATGGGCTTTGCGATCCACGATGATTACACCTCTGCCCGGTTCCACCATGTTTCCCTGGAATACAAGCTGGAACTGGACAACCCGGAAGCGGAGATCAATGTGGTCAAACAATAAAGCGAAGATAATTTGCGTAGCGCTCGCAGCTGTTTTGACGGCTGCGAGCGGCGTGCAAGCAAGCGATCTGACGGTATCAGCCAAACAGAAAACGATTTGCGCCAAAGCCGATGCGCGCTATCAGGAACTTTATCCAAACGCCAAAGACGACGGCGTCGTTGTCGTTAAACTTTACAAATATACCTTCTGTCCGCGAAATGTGACGGTTAAACCCGGGACAACAGTGCGCTGGGTCAATGTCGACAAACGCACCAGCCACAGTGTCTGGTTAAAGCAGGCAGGTGAAGCTGAATCAGAGCGTTTCTTCCCCGAAGAGCAATGGGAATTTCCCTTCATCACGCCAGGTGAATACCCCTATTTATGCGGCCCCCACTGGGACCAGGAAGATATGCGTGGCTTCGTGAGGGTCACAGACTAGGGCGTTTCCGATCCAACCTGCTATTCCACAACAGACGAGCCCCATTCATCATAAAGTTCTTTTTGCCGGGCCTTGATCTTGGCCGAGCGTGAACCTGCAAAAAGCTGCGTGAACATGGCCGAAGCATGTGGCGAGGCCCAGGCGATAATCGCACCGGTCGCGGCCGCACCATAAATGATCAGCCAGTTCAACATCTCACCGAGCGCCCTGGTGCCGCCTTCCATGGGACCGCTCCAGACCAGGCCAATGATTGGCATAAGTCCCGCAAAATTGAACATCATGATGACGGTCGAAGAACTGATCCCGGGACGACGTTGGACAAAAATCGACACCAGGGTCGGAGCCATGCCAAACAGTACAAAAATGGTTGTCGCAAATATTGCGCTCATTATATCCACGGGCATCTCCTGTCTTCAGCATTCATGTCATAAACCTGCCTCGATCGCGAACCAGAGTGAAAAAGCCAACACCACGGCCCCGAGGATAGTGGCCGCCTTGTACCCCGTTGCCCTGGTTTCCTTCGTAATTCTTTTGGTACCGCTTTCCAAAGCCTTGAGCTGCTTGTTCAGTTCCGAATATTCAGCCGCTGCCTGCTGACGTTCGATCTCATCCAGGCGTCGCATCTTGCGATTCCCAACGACCTTGAACATGCCGGAAAGATCACCAACGGCAGCATGAAGACGCGCCTGTTCAGACAGGTCCTTGCGGCGTTTGCGACTGTGATACAGCTCGAGGATCGGTGGCAACCGGCTTTCCATGCGATTGCCCAGATTGACTAGTGCGCCGCAATCAGATGCACTTTGCATGGCACCAAAAAGACCGAGTATTGTCAGGCTGCGCTCTGCCGGATCGCCCGACGATACGCTGAGTGCCGGGATCATTTTGCCTGCATCTTCCGAACGGGCCGCAACGAAAGCCGCAATGTGGCGGTCAAAAACATCAACCGCCTCACCCGCTGCAACGATGGCCGCATTGATACATTGCAAGACACCACCAAGATCAACAGCACCAAAAGTAATAATCAGAGGACTGAGACAGGGCGTTGATTGATTGAGTTCATAGAGGCAGCGTTCAAGCCCGAAACCGGGGGCCGCATTTTCCATCCAGCCTGTCAGTTTGGCGTAATCGACGCCATGCCCCAGATTTTCACGCGACATCTTGCGGGATGATTCCCACCCGGCCAGATAATTGGTTTTGAACAAATTGGCCAGGTTCCCCTGGAGGGTGATGTCACCGGTCCCCAGGGCAGACGCTATCGCGGCCCCGAGGCCGTCATTGCACAAGGCCAGACCGTGATATCGGACCGGACCGTGCGGATCGAGGCTGCCGCAAACCCGCGTCACCAGCAAATCATTGGCCAGAGCATTTCCGGGCTGGGCCAGGGCAATGGCGTCGGCCACAAACCCGGCCCTGGTTTCATCTCCCAGGGATTGCCGTATCCAGCTTACCAGCCCGCTTTGTTTAACAAATTCTGTCGCCCCGTCGCCCATGGAGGCTATTTTCCAGGCCGCCATGCGGTCGTACAAGATGTCTTCGCCTGCAACATTCAGGGGTCGTCTGCCACGTACGGCGGAAGGCTTGTGTCGCAGACTGCGGGTGCTGCCCCATGCCCAGCCTTTGGCTTCTTCAATGGTCCAGCGCTCGGCTGTATCATCACTCAACAAGCCTCGCAGCAATTTCTCGGTCGGTCCTGTTACACGATGATCGCCAACAAGGGACACAAATGATCCCTTGGACATCTTCAGTTCCTGGATTTGTTTGTCACTTTTTCCCTCAGTCGGATCGAATCCCTTCAGGAGCATGGCGATCGTGACACCCAGCGCATAGAGATCACTGCTATTGTCGCCTTCTCCGCGGCCAATCGGATGCGCCATGCTGCGTTCAATGGTTTCAAAAACCGCAGGTTGGGAATATCCAGGCGGTTCGGTGAACCCTTCACCCAAAACAACAACCTGACGATCTTTATCAAGGTAATACAGATTTTCCGGACGAATGCGCCGATGCGACAGGCCTTGATGATCCAGATTATCCAGAACGTCAATCAGTACTGGCAGCAGTCGTTCGGTGACAATGGGTTCAGATAAACCGCGATTTTTCGCGGCCATATCCATAACACGCCCACCAGCGGGACGATCCTGAATAAAATACCGCCTGTGCCCTTCGTCTATCTCGACAACGCCGCTGTGATGGACTTTCAGAATACCGTCAATGTGGCGGGCTTCCAGGGCCGCGCTAAAATGCAATCTTTGCGGCAAATCAGGGCGGCAAACCAGCGCAACAAGAGATTGCTGTGGCATTTCCATATCACTGGCCGCAAATGCCTGAGCATTTGGAGCGTGTAATTCTTCCAAAGGTGCCGAAAAATCAATACGCAGACGACCGTCTATGACGACAGCGCCCTTCCCTTTGATTTTCCAGTCAGATTCTGTCAAAGCACCAACCCGATTTATTAACTTTTACCGTTATATTGGTAAAATACCCGTGTACACAAGCGCTGCAACGACTTGGCAAGCACATGAGGCTTGTTAATACCGCTGGCGAGGTTAAAATTGGTAAAATATGAGCAACATTAGAGTCTTTCCAGGTTTGGCAAAAACGTCAGATAGCCTCAAAGCCAGGGAATGCGCCAGAAAACAGAGCAGATGCGATTCCGTTAACATCGGAAACACCATAGTTCGCAGGGGGAAATAGCGCGTTGTCAAAGCCGGTAAACGATCTTTATATGTTTTCACGAAACAAGTGGACGCTTTATCAGCAATATGAAGGCAAGGCGTTAACGCGCGCGATTGGTGACGCCGAAAAAATGCTCAGCAGCAACGCAGTCGACGCTGTTGGCATTATTCGGGAAGCCCCTGATCGTCCAGGCGGCCCGGCAGTGGAAAGCCTGGCCTATTGTGATACCAAAAAAGACAATATTCCCAATCTGAATGATTTCGAGATCACCCCTTTGTCCGAGCAAGAACACAACGCACAACAGGGCAAGTATTTCGAAGAACAGGAAAGTGGTGGAAAATCCGGAGGCCGCCGCGAAGCAGCGTATGCCGAACCGGATATGCCACTGGCCAGTGCTGCCGCTTTGCCGGTCAAACTTTTTACCGTTGCTTTCATCTCGCTGGGCGTTGGTTGGGGCGTCTGGGCTGCGATCACACATTTTGGTGGTTCAAATACGTTGATGGACCTGGTCGGCCCCCGGAATACAGCTGCCAAAACCATGGGTCTGGGTTTCCTGATAGCGCTTTTCATTCTGATCCCTGCCACTATCAGCAAGCGTGATATCGCCGCAGCTTTTCAGTCCAAACCCGCCGGTGGCCCGGTACCCGCCCGTGCACCCCGACGTAGTGCCGCACCCGCCCGGCAAAAAAGCAATGACGTCAAGGATCTGGAAAAAGCCGGAGAGGACATAAAGACCGAGGGCGAAAAAAGAAAGAAAAAGAAAAAAGCCAAAGATGCCACGGCAGAAGGTGGTGAAGGTTCGGATGCGGACACTGCTGAAGAAAAGGAAGAAGGCGACGATAAAGAGGACGGCGCTGAGGACGGCACTGACGACGGCGGAATTTCCAACAAACTGAATGAAACCAGGGCAAAACTGGTCAAGTTTTTTGAGCGTTGCATGGCTTATGTCATGGCCGCTGATCCGGATATGAAAGGTGGTCGCCTGGATGCTGTCACCGGTTTTGGCTGTCAGCTGTTTTTTGCCGGTGCCGCTGAGGTGCTGATCAAGGAAGAGCGCATGGACCCCGGTCAGTTGGGCAAAGTGCTGGTGCCTTGCGCCATGGCTCTGGGTCAAAGCAAGGAACAGGTTGCCAAGTTCGCCGAGAAATATGAAAGCTATTTGCTGGAGCCCGGTTACCTCGATATGTTCCGGGCCGGTCGCGAAGCCATGACAACAGCATTGAAGGACGAAATATCAGCGTCCGAAAAAGCCGCGGCAGCCGAGGCCGAAGCCGCCAGCGGTGCGCCCAAAAAACTACGCAGTCCGGCAGATGACGATTTTGATGACGATGAAAGTGAAGAAGACATTGGCATTTTCCTGGCCCATGCCCTGGACTCCTGGCGGTCGCCAAAGGATCGCAAAGGCAATCTGACAGCCGTCCTGTTCACGGACATCGTCGGATCGACCAGTATCACCCAGGAGCATGGCGACGAAGCCAGCCAGGTGCTGGTCAATGTTCACAATTCCATCGTGCGTGGTGCCTTGCAGGGCCATGGTGGCTGGGAAGTCAAGCATACCGGCGACGGCATCATGGCCGGGTTCTCGAACCCGCCAGCGGCTGTGGATGCCGGCGTTGATATGCAACGCGGCGTCGCCCAGTACAATACCACCAAGCCGGATATTGAATTGCGCCTGCGTGTGGGTATTTCAGTTGGCGAGCCTATTGCCGAAGATGATGACCTGTTTGGTGCCACTGTCCAAATGGCCGCCCGTTTATGTGACGGGGCCGGAACAGATGGCGTGATGATCACCAACATGTTGAAGGAAATGTGCCAGGGACGGGCCCTGGAATTTCAGGATGTGGAACCAAAAATGTTCAAAGGTATTGCCGAACCGGTTCCGGTTTCCCTGGTGGAGTGGCGGCCCAAAAAGAAGAAACGGACGGTAACGGCTTAAAGCACAGGCAGGCAGCGTTCCCCTGACATCTTGTTCCTTCGGAGAGTTATTGCATGACCGAAAACATCAATGCGCTCACACCGGAAGGCGACATCCGCATTGAAGCGACATCCAGCGGCCCCCTTGATGGATTAGAATTTGTCGCCAAGGACCTATTTGATGTTGCAGGTCACCCGACAGGTGGTGGAAACCCGGATTGGGCTTCGAGCAATGCCATCCCGGACAAACATGCATGGGCCATACAAACGCTTCTTGATGCCGGTGCCTGTCTGACAGGGAAAACCATTACGGATGAAGTTTCGCTGGGCATTCTCGGAGAAAATGCCTTTTACGGAACACCTCTGAACAGTGCAGCACCGGATCGGGTCCCTGGTGGGTCTTCTTCCGGCACAGCGGCAGCTGTCGCAGGTGGCCTTGCGGATACCGGATTGGGAACCGATACCGGCGGCTCAATTCGTGTGCCTGCCAGTTTTTGTGGTTTATACGGAATTCGGCCAACACATGGTCGCCTGAACCTGACTGGCATGATGCCACAGGCTCCTGACAGCGACACAACAGGGTGGTTTGCACGGGATGCAGATACGTTTGAACGTGTGTCATCCGTTTTGCTGGAAGAGACAATCAACAAAAATCTGCCCTCACGCGTTGTCGTCGCCGTAGATGCTTTTGGCTTCGCTGATCCCCAAACAAGAAAGGCGCTGCTTCCTCTTGTCGACAAAATTGGCAAACTGACTGGTCATGTTGTTGAAGAGGTCATGGCACCACAGGGAATTTCAGTTTGGGGCCGAACCCAAAGGACTTTGCAGATGGCGGAAGCCTGGCATACCTTTCAGGATTGGATCGAAAAAACAAACCCACGGTTAGCTTTCAATGTAGCACGTGGTCTGATCATGGGGTCGATGGTTCCGGAAGTTGACAGGCAGTGGGCCTTGTTGATGAAACATGAAGCCCGGGCGAGGCTGGACTATCTGCTGCCGCCGGGAGCCGTTCTTGTAATGCCGACGACACCTTTCCCCGCCCCGCCTAAAAATTTGCCCCTGCCAGAGCAAAACCAGGTTCGGGAAAAAATACTTGGTTTGTGCGCCCATGGCGGATTAACGGGCTTTCCCCAGGTCAGCATCCCGGGGGCAACTGTTGACGGGGCGCCCGTCGGGTTGTCGATCCTTGCCGGTGCCCACGAAGATGCCAGTCTCGTGGCACTTGCCAGCGCGCTGGCCAGCGAATCGACAGGTGACTAGAGAGCCCGAATTCATGAAAGACTTTACGGCCAATATCCCTGAGGTTGTCGAAGAAATCCGGCAGCTGTTTGAACAGTATGAAACTGCCCTGGAGACCCGGGACATCGACATTCTGGACAACACCTTCTGGCGCAGCCCTCATACTGTCCGCCTTGCCATGAGTGAACATGGATATGGTTTTGATGAGATCCATGCCCATCGGGTAGCCCGCAAGCCAGGTCCTGGAATAAAGGAGAAACGGATCAGGCTTGAAATTCTGACCATCGGTCGTGACTTCGCTACGGTCAATCTCGAGTTCAAGGTTCGCGGGCACGACCTGGTTGGACGTCAAAGTCAGACGTGGGTGAACTTTCCCGAAGAGGGTTGGAAAGTTGTAAGCGCCCACGTATCAACAACGGATGGCACGAAGGTTTGGTAGCCTGAAACCGCCCCGAAAATAAGCCTTGCTGACGATCCGCCGGATCAGTCGAGGAAGACTGATGTGATTTCAGGGAACAGCAACATAATGGCCAGAACAATCAGCTGCATCACAATAAACGGCAGAAATCCCTTGAAGATATCTGTCAGTTTGATGTGCGGTGGGGCCACAGATTTCAGATAGAACGCAGCCCCGCCAAAGGGTGGGCTGAGGAAACTGACCTGCATGTTGACGCAGAACAGGATGCCGAACCAGACAGCCATATGTTTGGATTCCAGCCCGCCCAATAGTCCCATATCTTCGGTGCTGAATTTCGCCACAATCGGCAAAAAGACCGGCATGGCCAGCAGCACAATTCCGACCCAGTCCATAACTGCGCCCAGAAACAGGAATACGGCCATCATCATCAGAATGACGCCCATGGGCGGCAGATCAAAACCAACGATGGAGTTGGCCACAAATGTGGGCCCACCTACCAGTGAATAGGCACCGGCCAGAGCTGTCGCACCAAAGGTTACCCAGATAATTGTGCCAGTTGAGCGCATGGTGCGTTGCAGAGCTTCCAGCAACAGCCCGAGGGAAAATTCACCGCGCATTTTAATAATGAACAGGGTACCGATACAGCCAATGGCCGCAGCCTCGGTAATGCCGGTAATACCGCCGTAAATCGAGCCCAGAATGGCAAAAACCAGCAGCACAGGTGGCAGCACACCCTTCAGCGCAATCAGCTTGTCCATCAGGGTGACCTCTACTTCAAGTTCAGGCAGAGGTGCCAGTTCAGGATTCATGCGCGTGCGGACCATGATGTAGGCAATGTAAATACCGCCCAGCATCAGTCCCGGTACAATGGCCGCCTTGAACAGGGCGTGGATCGATGTCTCGGTGACAACGCCGTAAATGATCAGCACAATTGAGGGCGGGATCATGGTACCCAGAGAGCCGGACGCGCAGATCGTACCGACCGCCAGGTTCTGGTCATAGCCAAGCCGCAACATCTGTGGCAGGGCAATCAGACCCAGCAAGACAATCTCACCGCCAATAATACCGGACATGGCGGCCATGATGATCGCCATAATCGACGTGACAATAGCGATGCCGCCACGTGTTTTGCTCAGCCATATATTCAGCGAGCTATACATATCCTTGGCGATATCACTGCGTTCCAGCAGCATGGCCATGAAGATGAACAAAGGCACAGCCAGCAAGGCATGTTCAATAGTGATGTCGTACATGCGCTGGCCAAGGATAAAGAATCCCCGTTCGCCAAACTTCCAGTAGGCAATCGCCGCCCCAAGGAAACCTGACGCCAAACCAAGTGGGACACCCAGGGCCAGCAAGGCAATAATGCCGACCAGTAACAGCAGTGAAATTTCAGCTACACCCACAAAACTATTCCTTTAGATGTCGTCGACCGGGTCATGCACCTCTTTGGGCTTTGACCAGTCTGCGATCAGATTATTGATTGTCTGGACTGCCATCCAGGTGCAGGCGATAACGATCAGCGGCTTCATGGTCGCAGGGATAGGCGGGTTCCAGGCAGAACCATAAAGCTCCCATGTGGTCAACTTCATCATGGCGTTTTTGTAATAGCCCGTTGCAGCGGCATAGCAAAAGAAAATGATACAGCCAGCGGCGATAAGATCGAAGATGCGCTGGACCGGGCGCGATACCATATCGTAGATCAGGACAACCCGGATGTGGCTGCGCTGCTGCATGGCATAAAGCCCCGACAACAGGAATATGACGCCGCCAAGCCAGCGCGACATCTCTTCTACCCATAAAGTCGGTGCCTTGAAAAAATAGCGCATCACAACTTCGTAAAACATGAAGGCCATAATGAAGGCGACGATAAACATCAGAACCGACGACATATAAAGTGTAATTTTGTCGATGATCGTAAGCTTGCGGGGTACGTCTTCCGCAGTCTGATGGATCGTCCGCGACAACATTGGGACCAGTTTTGGTGACACAAAGATCAGCCAGGCAATGACGGTTACCGTCAGCGATGTGATCCAGATCATGGTAGAGGTTTCAAGTTGGGGCATCAGGACCTCAGCCGGAAATTCAAATAAAATATATTGGCGTCAGAAATTGAGAAGAAAAAACGGCGGGCACTTATTTGCCCGCCGCTTCCAGGACTTGTTTATTTCAACAAGCCAATACGCTTCATGAAACTGACGTGACTGTCAACCAGAGAACGTGCTTCCGGTGTACGGTCGCCCCACTCTTGCCATTTCTTTTGAGCGGCAACGCGGAAAGCTTCACGGTCCGCAGTGGACCAGTCGTGAAGGGTAACACCATCTTTCTGAATTTGTGTGGCAGTCTCACTCATGGCCACCTGGAAACTCAGGGCATGCTGGAATGACAGCTGCTGCATGGCACCGTTCAGAATTGCTTTCAGATCGGCGGGCAGGCCGTCATAGACTTCCTTGTTGAGCGCCAGGTGATCAGAAGGCATGGAGTGGAAACCTGGATAGGTTGTGTGCTTGACCAGGTCATAGATGCCAAGAGATTTGTTGGTTGTGACGTTTGAAGCGTCGGCACCATCAATGATCTTGGTTTCCAGAGCTGTAAAGATCTCACCAAAATCCATCACGATAGGTGATGCACCCATTTCCGCAAAGATTTCGGTTTCCATGCCTGGAGGTGAACGGAACTTCCAGTTTTTCAGATCAGCCGGACCCCGGAGAGGTTTTGAAGAGTTCATGGATTCTTGTCCACCAACCCACCAGCCGATCAGCTGCATGCCGTATTTGTTATAAAGCTTCTGGGCTGATTCCAGGCCGCCACCATAATAGAGCCAGGACAGCTGTTCCCAGGGTGTGTTGTAACCACCCATGATGTCGCCAACAAACTGGAAGGCAGCGTTCTTGCCGGTCTGGTAACCACCACCGGTCATGTCACCGTCGAGGATGCCGTTCGCAGCAGCGTCAAATGTTTCTGTGGATTTGACAACAGAGGCTGAATAGAACATTTCCAGCTTCAAACGGCCGCCAGACATTGCTTCGACATTTTTGGCAAATTTGGCAGCGTTTTTACCGTTAAGGGATTCAGCACTCAGGTGCGTCTGAATCTTGAGGACATAATCCTTTGCACTCGCCAGACCAGTTGTGGCCACTGTAAGTGCTGCAGCATAGGCTGCTAATTTCAAAAATTTCATCTAGATCTCCCTGTAAAGGTCCCTGTGTTTTACGTCGCTGGAAGACTCTCAACACTTAGAGCAATTCCAGACTGTCAGCTGGACCGGTTTCGTCTTGATATTTGTTAGCAAATCCAAAAAACCGTAACACCGGCTTTCGGCGTTGAATAGTGGAGTCGAGCGACTTATTTGTATTATGATATGATTTTACACAATAAGTGATCATTTTCAGCGCAGGAACCCCTATGAAACAGGTACTTTTGACAGGTGCAGCTGGCGGTGTTGGCACATATTTGCGCCACGAACTTGCTGGCCAATACCGCTTGCGTCTGTCTGACAGGGTTAATATCGATGATTGTCGGGCCACTGAAGAATTCATGCTGTCGGACCTGACAAGCCTGGAATCAATGCGAAAAACCGTCCAAGGCGTAGACGCCATCATTCACCTGGGCGGCTATTCGGTTGAGGGCGACTGGGATTCAATCCTGCAGGCAAACATCATCGGAGCCCACAATCTGTTTGAAGCGGCCCGTCTGGAAGGTGTCAAACGCATCGTCTTTGCCAGCAGTAATCATGCCATGGGATTTTATGACCGAGATGAAACCATTGACCACACGGCCCCGCCCCGCCCGGACAGCCGCTATGGCCTGAGCAAGGTATTTGGTGAATCCCTGGGTCAGCTTTACGCCGACAAATACGGACTGGAAGTCCTGTCCATTCGGATCGGTAATGTCGGGGAACGGCCATTGGATGTGCGCAGGCTGGCCATCTGGATCAGCCCGCGTGATTTTGCCCAGCTGGTCAGTATCGGACTGGAGCACGCCGATATCAAAAGTGAAATCGTCTATGGCATGTCTGACAACAAACGCGCCTGGTGGGATAATTCAAACGCCCTGAGGCTGGGTTATGCCCCCATGGACAAAAGTGAAGACTATGCCGCTGAAATATTGGCAGCACATAATCCCGACGCTGACCACACCTTGCCAGAGACTTTGCAAGGCGGTGTCTTTGTTACAGCAGAATCCATACCCAACCCGGCAAAACCTGTTGCCGATGATCAGGTCTGATCACATCAGTCTTCGAAGGGGTCGCGAACCAGCAAGGTATCCTGGCGATGAGGGCTGGTCGACAACATGGCAACCGGGGCCTCGATCAGTTCTTCGATACGGCGGATATATTTGACAGCCGTTGCGGGCAAATCGCTCCAGCCCTTGGCACCGACGGTGCTGTCGGACCAGCCTTCCATGGTCTCGTACACCGGCTCAACCCGGGCCTGCAGGGCTGGTTGTGAGGGTAGATAATCCAGCGTTTCGCCGTCCAGCTTGTAACCAACACAGACTTTCAGTTCATCCATGCCGTCCAGCACATCCAGTTTGGTCAGGGCAATGCCGTGCATACCGTTCAGTTTGGCGGTCTGGCGCACCAGAACGGCATCGAACCAGCCGCACCGACGCGACCGTCCGGTCACCGTACCAAATTCGTGACCGCGTTCACCCAGACCCTGGCCAACTTCATCAAACAGTTCAGTTGGAAACGGACCCGCGCCGACGCGGGTGGTGTAGGCCTTGGCGATGCCCAGTACAAAACCCACAGCGTCCGGACCAAGGCCCGAGCCAACCGAGGCTTGACCAGCAAGGGTATTAGAGGACGTCACGAACGGGAAGGTACCGTGATCATTGTCCAGCAACGCCCCCTGAGCGCCTTCAAACAACATGCGCTTGCCACTGCGCTTGGCCTGGTCCAGCACTTTCCAGACAACATCGACATAGGGCAGGATTTTCGGGGCCACTGCCAGCAAGTCAGCATGCAGTTTGTCGCCATCAAAGGGCTCAATCCCCAGGCCCTTGCGCAGGGCATTGTGGTGCACCAGCAAATTATTGATACGACCCATCAGATTTTCCGGATCCGCCAGATCCCCGACACGCAGGGAGCGACGGGCAACCTTGTCTTCATAGGCTGGACCAATGCCGCGACGTGTTGTGCCAATGACATCACTGCCTTTGGCTTCTTCGCGAATGGCGTCCAGTTCCTGATGCAGGGGCAGGATCAGCGTCGTGTTTTCGGCGATTTTCAGAACGTCAGGATTGATCGTCACACCCTGGTCGGTAATGCGTTTGACTTCATCGAGAAACGCCCACGGGTCCAGCACCACACCATTGCCGATAACGGACAACTTGCCGCCAACAACACCGGACGGCAGCGAGCTGAGTTTATAGGTAACGCCTTCGACAACGAGCGTATGACCGGCGTTATGCCCCCCCTGGAATCGCACGACGACATCGGCCCGGCTACTGAGCCAGTCAACGATTTTGCCTTTGCCTTCGTCGCCCCACTGGGCACCCACAACTGTCACGTTTGCCATGATGGTCTCTCGTTTAGGAAATGAATAAATGAATTGGTTCTGAACCTAGTCTGCTTTCTGAACCCGTCCGTCGACATATAAATGACTGCAGCCCATGCGCTGCGCTTCTGCCTTTGCGTCTGCAGACCCGGTAAAACCCTGCAGGGTCGCATGGCCCTGGGCGCGCACCGCGTCGGCCTGTTCAACTGTTGTGCCCTCAGGCAAATATACTTTTTGGCTGTTGGCTGCCGCTGGCAAGGCGCGCATCAGGCTGTCGCCAAACAGGGAAAAGCCGGTTGCAGTTTCGCCGGAAGACAATTCATAGCGGCCCCCACGTCCCAGCTCGCCACGCACACCGCGAGAAAATATGGTGAAACAGATACCGTTCTGATATTCAAGTCCGCGAAATTCTGTGGCGTCAACGGTCAGGGACAAGCCCGGCGCTGCAACGCGGATTAATTCCACGGCACCGGCCAGGCGTTCAACCTGAATTCTGGCCTGATCCGGTAAATCCAGCGCCAGTAATTTCTCCAGGGCCTTGTCGGCAGGACCGGCAGCCGCCAGCATATTTGCCAGCAATTCACCAATGCCATTGTCAAATCCGGTAACGGCCGCCGCATCTTTTCGATCCAGTGCCAGGCGTGCCCGTTCGGCATCAGCCTCAGCCATACCAAGACCGGCGCAAACAACCGGTACCAGTGTTGGTAAATTCAGGTCTATGGAAATACCGCCAACACCAAGATCACTGAGGGCACGCCAGGCGAGCGAGACAACTTCTGCATCTGCAGCCAGTTCAGGCGCGCCGATCAATTCCACACCGATCTGGGTAAACTGACGTTCTGTACGAAGTTGCGACGCCCGTACTTTCAGCACCTGCCCGCCATAGGACAAACGCAGGGGGCGCGGCGCGTTGGCCATGCGTGTCACGGCAATTCGGGCGATTTGCGGTGTTATATCGGGTCGGACACCCATCATGCGCTGGGAGACAGGGTCCATCAGGCGGAACATATCACTGCCAACTGCCTGGCCGGGGCCGTCGAGCAGGCTTTCCTCAAATTCGACCAATGGCGGTTTGATCCGGTCATATCCGAAAGATGCAAAGGCGGACATCAAGCCTTCGATACTGGCGGATTCGTAGCCGGCATCCGGCGACAAGGTGTCGGCGAGGCCGTTGGGCAGCAGCCCTATATGTGATGTCTCGTTCATGGCGCGCGCACTATAGCCCTAAGTCCTTTCCGGGCAAACAAAGCTCCGCTTTTTCATCGATATTTCTGCGAATCCAGCCGCCAGGACACTCAGGACACTTCTTTCGAACCGTTTACGACGAAAAGGGTTCGGAAAAGTGTCCTGAATTGTCGAAAATTATACGAAATTGAGTGCTTTGGCCTGTTTGATGTGTTTTACAGCCAGCAATTTCTCGATGACCTCATCCGTCACAGCTTCGTCAACTTCAATGAGCGCCAATGCATCACCACCCGCTGCAGAACGGCCGAGGTGAAAGGTGGCAATATTTACACCAGCGTCCCCCAGCAACGTGCCAACATCACCGATCAGGCCTGGCTCGTCTTCGTTGTTGAGATACAGCATGTGTGGGGCAACTTCTGCTTCCACGCTCATATCATTGATCTGAACCACACGGGGTTTGTGATCGCCGAAAAGAGTTCCCGCAACGACGCGCTCGCGACGATCCGTTTGCACAGTCAGGCGCACCAGGGTCGGATAATCCGAGGCCCCTTCGACCGTGGACTCGGTAACCGAAATCCCGCGGTCCTTGGCGATGATCGGTGCGTTGACCATATTTACCGTATCCATCAACGGCGACAACAAACCTTCAAGCACAATCGCGGTCAGGGGTTTGGTGTTCAGGGTAGCGGCATGTCCGGAATATTCGATGGTCACAGCCTTCAAACCGGTTTCCGTGATTTGTCCGGCAAACTGGCCGATCTGTTCCGTCAGCTTCATATAGGGTGCCAGTTTGGGCGCATCTTCCGACGATACCGACGGCATGTTCAGGGCGTTGGTCACAGCCCCCGTCAGCAAATAATCCGCCATTTGTTCAGCGACCTGGACGGCGACCTTTTCCTGAGCCTCAGTTGTTGAAGCACCAAGGTGCGGTGTGACGATCACTTGTTCCATACCGAACAAGGCGTTTTCCTTTGCAGGTTCAACAGCAAAAACGTCGAGGGCAGCGCCTGCAACATGACCACTTTCCAGTGCCACCTTCAAAGCGGCTTCATCGATCAGGCCACCACGTGCGCAGTTCACAATGCGCACACCTTTTTTCATTTTGGCAATGGCCGCAGCATCTACAATGTTGCGCGTGTTGTCGGTCAGCGGCGTGTGCAGGGTGATAAAATCAGCCCGTGGGAACATCTCGTCGAGCTCTACTTTTTCCACACCCAGTTCAGCCGCCCGCTCCACGGACAGGAACGGATCAAAGGCCAGAACCTTCATCTTCAGACCTTGTGCCCGGTCAGCCACAACAGATCCGATATTTCCACAACCGATCAGACCCAGGGTCTTGCCGGTAACTTCGACACCCATGAAGCGTGATTTTTCCCACTTACCTGCATGCGTCGACGCACTGGCTTGTGGCAGGTCGCGGGCCAGGGCCAGCAACATGGCGATGGCATGTTCAGCCGTCGTGATTGAATTACCAAAGGGCGTGTTCATGACCACGGTGCCGGACTGTGTCGCGGCCAGCACATCAACATTGTCCACACCGATACCGGCGCGACCAATAACCTTCAGGTTGGGGGCGGCAGCCAGCACATCAGCAGTTGCCTTGGTGGAAGACCGGATGGCCAGGCCATCATAATTGCCAATGCAGGCGATCAGTTCTTCCGGGCTCATGCCGGTGATTTCATCAACTTCGACACCGCGATTGCGAAAAACTTCAGCGGCGAGAGGACTCATTTTATCCGAGATCAGGACTTTGGGCATTTTGTAATTCCATCTTGAGTTTTGGATCGCCGGGCCGCCCGCTCCCCCTCCCGACCACCCACCAGTATAATTGCATGGGTGGTCGGGAGGGGGAGCGGGCGGCCCGGCTAATCAAATCTTGAAAAGCAGGCCGAATTTAACTAGGTCGCTTGATGCAGCGCCTTGACTTCGGCAAAGGCCCAATCGAGCCAGGGCATCAGGGCTTCTGTATCCGAGGCTTCGACCGTTGCACCACCCCAGATCCGGAAACCGGGAGGGGCCGAGGCATAACCGGCGATATCGAAGGCAGCGCCTTCTTTTTCCAACAATCCAGCCATTTCCTTGATCAGGGCTTTCTGATCTGCGGCTTCGTGATCCACAAACCAGGGGTCCACAACCGTCAGGCAAATCGACGTTGAAGATCGCAGACTTTCTTCCGCCACCATGAATTCAATCCACGGGGTTTTGGTCACCCAGTCGGAAATTGCCGTCAAATTGGCTTGCGAGCGTGCTATCAGACCTTCAAGGCCATGACCTTCGGCCCATTTCAGGGCATCGAGGGCATCTTCGATGACCAGCATGGAGACCGTATTGATGGTCGCGCCCTTGAAAATGGCTTCATTGAATTTGCCGCCGGATGTCAGGCGGAAAACCTTGGGAATGGGCCAGGTCGGAACCCAGCTGTTCAGGCGTTCCACAGCGCGGGGGCTGAGGATAATCACACCGTGGGCGGCTTCACCACCCAGCACTTTTTGCCACGAGAATGTCGTGACATCCAGCTTGGGCCAGTCGAGGTCCATGGCGAAGATACCACTGGTGGCATCACAGATTGTCAGACCAGCGCGGTCGGCGGCAATCCAGTCTGCATTCGGCACCCGGACACCGGAGGTCGTTCCGTTCCACGTGAAAATGACATCATTGTTGAAGTCGACAGAGGCCAGATCGGAAATCTGCCCGTAGTCAGCTTCGATCAGGCGATGATCGACTTTCAACTGTTTGACGATATCGATGGTCCATTGAGAACCGAAGTTCTCCCAGGCCAGAACATCGACACTGCGCTGTCCGAGCAATGACCACATAGCCATCTCGACGGCACCTGTGTCTGAGCCCGGCACAATGCCGATAAAGTAATCGTCAGGTAATTTCAGGATATTGCGCATGCGGTCACAGGCGTCGTTGATCTTCGCCTTGCATTCCGCGGCACGGTGCGAGCGACCGTGATGTGCATTTTCGAGAGCTGCCGGCGTCCAGCCCGGTCGTTTGGCGCAAGGCCCCGATGAAAAACGAGGATTAGCAGGACAGATTTCTGGTTTCATGTTGTTTCCCTTCCTTCCAGAAGAGCAGCAACCCGTTGGGGGGTTGTAGCCCGAGATCTTCCTATTTGATTTCAATGACTTAGTCAAGTGAAATCAATCTTTAATTAAAATTTAATTTTTGGGAAGTGCGCTAAATGCTACACAATGGCTGTATTAGTGAAGCTGAGGCATATTGTCAACAACTACAGTTTGAATGGAAAACACGACATTTCATGATTTGTCGCGAAACACGACTTTGATGAATGAATTTGAAATTGAGAATGGATTGTCATTGTTATTCTCCATCGTTGCTAATGCTTCAACGGTAATGCCGATGATCGTGAAGTCGACCGGAACTTGGATAGAAGGTCGATCAATTCCCACTTATTGATAGAATATGTAAATGTCTGTTATGCGGGTTGGAGCGGAAGTGGCGCGACGTCGGTCAAAAGGTCGGTAGTTGACCCAAAGCGGTCATTCCCAATCTTCTGGCACCTATTGAATTTTCACTTAGACCCTGGATTCCCGCAGGAAGCCTCGCACGAAATCAGACCAAACTTTTCCGCATAGAGCAATTTGCGTCGATAAACCAACTTTTTTCTGCTTGCGTGCATCCAAAACACACTAACTGGCATCTATATAATCAAAGGCAAATCAAAACGAAGGAGACCCACATGCAAGGAATGGGATTAGGTGCGGGATTATCCGCTCTGGCTTTTTGGGGCTTTATTGCTGCGGTTGTCGTCGCCGGGATTTGGTACGATGTCCGCAAGCGCGAGGCCCAACATGAAACACTGCGCCGCTTAATTGAAAGTGGCCAACCAATCGATCAAGTTGTGATAGACAGACTTTTATCTGTAATTGGTGGAAACAACAGGAATCTGGATCGCGATCTGAAAGTTGCGGGCGTGATTACACTCTCATCTGCGCCAGGTTTCGCGTTGATGGGCTGGTTTATAGGATTTGCGTCTCCTGGTGTCTTCGAGCCATTGTTGGGTGTGGGGTCGCTGGCAGCCTGCGCCGGTATTGGCCTTTTGGTCGCATCCAAAATTGTCATCCGTTGGAACAGGGAACACAGGGAATCAGATAGCGATATGTCAGGGGCATAGAGTTCTTGTCCAGTTCAAAAATGCCATATTCCAATAGCCCGGAAGCCTTGATCGTTGGCCTTGCCGCTGCCGGCTTGCGGGAGGCGTTTGCTGAACTGGTTCGACGCAGACAATCCTGGATACGCAATCTAATGAGGCAGTGCAGCGGAAACACTACATTGGCAGATGATTTGGCACAGGAAGTGTTCCTGCAAGCCTGGCGGAAGATAAGAAGCCTGCAACATCCAGGCAAATTCGGTGCATGGTTGAAACGTCTGGCCATCAACGTTTGGCTCCAGCACCTGCGAAAAAATGATGCGCTGCGTAACGCCCGGGAGTACGACGAGACAGAGTTGGCGCACCGGATAGATACCAGTGTTGCCATGGATTTAGATGGCGCATTGGCAACCCTTTCAGGTCCAACTCGATTGTGCGTGGTTTTGTCTTATCATGAGGGCATGACCCACCGTGAGATAGCAGACCACACAGACCTGCCAATAGGCACCGTTAAATCCCATATCCGACGCGGAACACAGCGCTTACAGCAACTCTTGGCAGCTTATGCAGCATTGCCACATTCAGAGGAATTACCATGACGGACGATCTGAATCCTGCACTTCAATCCCTTTTTGCAAATGCCAAGCAAGACATGGAAGGAGAGCAGTTTACTGTTCAAGTGATGTCACGAGTTGGCAGCCTTGAGCGCCGGGTTGTATTTATCCGTGTATGTGCTGGTCTGGTGTTCGCTGCTTGCGCCTGGTTGCTCGCCTCACCGTTGCTGGATTTAGCAAACTTCATGACGCACAGCGTCTCAATATCGTTGATCGATTTAGATAGCCCACTGCTTGCCCAGACGCTTTCACCAGTGAACAACGTTGCCGCGGTATTAGCCCTCGGAGTGATTGGGTTGCGAAGGGCATACAAGACAATTTTTTGCTAGGTCAAACCCTGTTCCCGCATGATATCAGCGTGTAGGCCTTCATGATCCGGCCATGCCAGAAAGTCACCCGTTCCCTTATTCCTGAGAACGCGCATGAACTGGTAGCCTTTGAGGCGGTCGGCTACCTGATCTTCAGTTGGGTTTCTCAGGAGGGGCATTGATGCCTCCTCGAAGCCTTACTCCCTAAGTTCACCACCTATATCGCGGGCGACGACTGCGACGTTACGTGGGGCAACAAGGATGCCGCAGAAACATTTTACGCCAGACCATGGCTGGAAAATATCCGCGAAAAGTTCGGTGTGGAACCGGGAATAGCCTATTTTGATACTCCGCTAATCGTCGATAACGAGAGTGGCTGCATCAAGGCTACTTCCTGAAAATCTGTCGCAACGGTTGAAAAAATGAAAAAGAGATTCAATCTTTGTCGCGCTTAGGTCGAGCTTTCTTCCTCTGCGTTTTATCATAAATTTGGAAGCACAAAATAATTGTGCATAGTGTTAGCGCCAACGTGGTCGCATACAAATGTTGTGTGTAAACAAAGACGGTGCATGCGACTAAAATCAAGAACCACATCATTTCGATCAAAACCAAACTCCAATGTCCAACCCAGTTTTCTTCGACGACTGGGTTATCTGATTTGCGTTGCCAAAGGAAGACTTCCGTCTCCTCTCATGGCAGAATTATCTCATCATGAGACCTATCGCATTTTACATATTGTTTTTCTTTTCCGGGTTGCCTGCCTTGATCTATCAACTGATCTGGCAACGAGCCTTGTTCAGTGCCTTCGGCGTTAACATCGAATCTATCACGATTGTTGTGACGATCTTTATTCTAGGTCTGGGTCTGGGCGGTCTGTTTGGTGGCTTCCTGTCGCGTTGGTTTTCGAGGGTATTGCTGGGATTGTTTGCGGCTCTGGAAATCGCTGTGGGTGTTTATGGATATTTTTCCCTTGAGATGATCGCGAAGGTAACCGCCATAGCGGCGGGTGCATCACTGACAGAAGTGTGTTTCTGGAGTGTTATGGTTTTGTTGCCGCCCACTGTGTTGATGGGCGCATCGCTGCCGGTTCTGGTGCAGTTTCTGGTCCGTCGAACCGGCAATGTTGGCCAGTCGTTTGGCGGGCTGTATGCGGCGAATACACTCGGCGCGGCTGTAGCCTGTTTCATAGGTGCCATATTCCTGTTTGATCTTGCTGGTCAGCAAGGCAGTGTGTCATTAGCCGCTCTACTGAATTTGTTGATTGGATCAGGTGCTGTCCTGGCTGTGGTCGCCGAACGCTTTGTGGCAGAAGCAGAACAGCATGTTTGGGCAACCACTATCGAGGCTGTCAATTCCAAACCCATGCTCTCTCCCACGACGGCCCTGGTCGCGGTCACGGTAACCGGATTTATTTCATTGTCTTGGGAAATTGTCTGGATACGAGCCTATCACTTTGCCAGTTCGGGCACATCCTCAAGTGTCGTTCTGTTGCTGGGGTTTTATCTCGCCGGGCTGGCCGTTGGATCACTGATCAGCAACAGGCTCTCTCGGCCAGCTGGCGGTGGCAACACAAGCCGACATGCCATGGTGATAGTCTTGGCCAGTATTATCATCGGAACCAGCCTCGTCGCATTTGCTGTTGTCCCTGTCGCAGCTTTAGCAGCTGCCAGCGTCGATTATTGGTGGACCCTGCCTCTGGTGTCAATTTCGACGATCCTGTTTGGCTGTTTATTGCCCTTGATCACGCATCTCAGTATCAGTCCCGGTGATGATACTGGTTTACGCACAGGTGTGATCTATTTGTTCAATGTAATTGGTGGTGGAGCGGGCAGTTTTCTGACCGGATTTATCTTGTTTGATATTCTGGCGCTGCAGGAAATAGCCGTAGCACTGACGCTCGCCGGTCTGATTGCTGCGGCTGTCGTGCTGAAACGCGGAAAGCACCGCAAATTTTCATCATTGGCTTTGTCAGGCGCTGCGGCGGCAGTCCTTCTGACTTTGCCAGTGACTTATGGCAATCATTTTGAACGGCTGCAAAAGAAAGCGGGTTACACGACAGACTATGAATTTCGTGAGCTTGTTGAAAACCGCAGCGGTGTTATTGCCGTTACGCCAAGCGGGCGGGTTTTTGGCGGCGGTGCTTATGATGGTGTTTTCAATACCGATCCGGTCAATGATCGAAACGGAATATTCCGGGCCTATGCTGTGGGCTTGATACATCCAGCACCCAAAGACGTTTTGATGATAGGCCTGGCGTCAGGATCATGGGCACAGGTTGTCGCCAACAATCCCGTGGTCGATAAGCTGACAATTGTTGAGATCAATCCGGGTTATGGAAACCTGGTACTAAAGCAGCCTGTTGTGGCGTCATTGGTGAAAAACAGCAAAGTCACGATTGTTGCAGATGACGGCAAACGCTGGATGAACAGGCACGACGATGTGAAATTTGATCTCATCGTCATGAATACAATCCATCACTGGCGGGCGCATTCCACCCATTTGTTGTCAAAGGAATTCATGGCGCTGGCTCGATCCCGTCTCAGGCCGGGTGGTGTTTTGTATTACAACAGCACCCGTTCCTTGCGGGCCCAGAAGACCGGCGCTATATTTTTTCCATTCGCGCTCAGTGTTGCCGGGATTGTTGCCGTCAGCGACAAAGCGTTTCAGCCAGACAAAACGCGTTGGCGGAAGTTTTTGACTGACTATCAAATCGACGGCAAACCGGTCTTTGACCTTCAGAAAAATCAGGACGCCAAGCGATTCCGCGAACTTGTTGCATTGCCGGATAGTTTGAAATCGGATAATCCGGGAAAGTATGACATGACGCGGCGGGAGATCATTCTGAAACGGGCAGGGCGGCTAGGTCTGATCACCGAAGACAATATGGGGCAGGAATGGACGCGGTTCTAAATTGACGCATCACTAATCGGCGCAAAGGCTTAGCTGCCGGTCAACAACTACGGAGGAAATACCAGCACAATCCAAAACGCTGTGGAAAATGCTGTCATGACTGATCCTGTCGAGCCTCCTGGCTACAAGGCGATCTTGAATGGTTTTATTATTGGCAATAAAGCGATCAGACGCCCACCAGATAAATGGCACATGGCGCTGCTCAGGGCGGCTCATGACCGAGTGCGTATAAAAACCACCTTCGCCCAAAGACTCGCCGTGATCCGCAGAATACAGGAACACTGATTTTCGCTTTTTCAGCAATGAAATCACTTGTGACAAAAAGTGGTCAGTATAAAGAATCGTGTTGTCGTAGGCGTTATTCAGTTCGGTCTTGGTGCAGTCTGCTGGTGCGCCACGACTGCAATCAGGCGTGAACTGTTTGAAGGAAAAAGGGTATCGGGCGCTGTAGCGCCAATGGCTGCCCCTGGTGTGCAGAACAATCAGCGAACGACCCTGTTGTTTTGCGAGTATGTCCTGCAAGGGTTTGAGCAGCAGATCGTCTTTGGACTTGGCATATGGAACATCCAGGTCGCTGAGAAATAGCTTTTGATGGGCATCCCCAAGCAAAACCGAAACAGGCTCGTTCTTGCGGCCACCAACAGGATTCAAGGAAAGCCAGGTCGTTGAAAAGCCATGCTTGGCAAACAGACTGATGAAGGAATTTTCCCGTGCAATCAGATCATAGGCATAGGCTTTTTGATCTGACTCCTGGTATTCCTCAGGTAAATCTGTTGTTGCCATGCGGGTTAACATGCAGGGTACAGCGACGGTGGATGAGGCGGCGCAAGATGTCGCGTTCGGGAAGCTAATCAAATTTGAATCTGAGGCAAGTTCTGGTGTGGTTTGCCTGACATAGCCGTTAAGGCCGAAGCGGTCGGACCGGGCGCTTTCACCGATCACCAGCACAATCGTCAAATCCTTTGCTTGATCCATGTTCAGCGTTGATGGCAGGGTGCTTATGTCAATCAACGAAGACCTGGCACGAACCAGAGCCACTTGATGAGAGGCAAACTGCTGAAACGCAACGCCCATGCGATACAGCAAAAAATCCTTTGGTCTCAATCCGCGCCACAAGGATGATTGCATCAACCTGGTTTCAAGGTGGTTCCCACTGTGGTCGAAAGTACGCTCAAGGTATTTTTCACGAATGGAAAAATCACTTTTACCTGCATACAGGCGTAAACGGTGGGCATTTCGCTGGTTCACGGTTTCATATTTAATCCGCCCGCCACGCACCTTGATTTTCTTGACCGGGGAGTATGCGTCATCAGGCCATAGTCTGGCGGCCAAGTCTGTTAGTTGTTGTGCGTCCCCAGGGGCCTCGATGATTCCGGGGCTAAAGGGCCTGAACAAAAAATCAGTAGGGACAAACCAGATGCGGGTAAACACCAGTACAATCAAAAACAAAGTAACGATGACAGTGAGCAAAGCCCTGGGACTGGCTGGATGGGACTGGCTGAAACGCCAAAAAACCAGTCCGGCTGACAACAGGGCAGCAGGGATAATCCAGAGAAAGATATCAGGCGACAGGAATTCTGTTGCTTCCCCGGTGTTCGTCGCTGCTATTGCCGCCAGAACTTCGCCATTAACGACAACACCAAATTTTTTGATGTACCACGACGCTGTTGACGCGAGGATTGCCAGCAAGGGAAGGGCGAAGGCAAACAGCCATTTGTTTACCTGTAGCAAATAGAATACTGGTGCCAGGTAAAGGAAACCGGCCAACAGATGTGCCCACAAGGGCCAGACTGATTGCCCGGAACCCGGAAATGCCGCTAGAATTCCACTCTCAAAGACCAGAACAAAGACGACCGCTACCACGACTGTCAGGCTTGACAGGAATTGCAGGGTATAAAGCCGCCTGGATGTGTCCTGATCGTTCATAAGTCGTTCTTCAAGCGTTTCACCGGTGTTTCACTCGTCAGGTAATACCAAACATTAAAGAGTAATCCCATCCGCAAATCAGCGTCTTTTACCCTGTCATTAACTGCCCTGATCAGTGCAACGATCTGTCTTGCCATATTGGCTGGGCACTTTCAGGGGGACGTAAAATTTTACTTCGCTGAAGGCCGGATTGTCACTTACCTGTCAACGCTACTACTTATCCTGATCGCATCCCACTGTACCGCTATCTTTCGCGAAGTCATCAAAACCGCACCATTTTCTTCGGGTGCAATCTGGGTATTTCTTGTCAGTGCTTTCTGCTTTGCGGCGATTGACGAATTTTTCATGATTCACGAAAACCTTGATTTTGCCATTCACCGATGGACGGGCTTGAAAGAAACAGCAGTATCGGATCGCCTCGACGATATTGTTGTTCTGTTCTATGCCTTGTTTGGTGCAGCGGCGCTTTTTCTGGGGCGGAGAAATCTGGTTCGATTCGTGACGGTGAGGAGGCTGGTCGCATCAGGTTTTGCCTTGGCATTTATGATGATCGGCCTCGATATTTTGACCAATCGCAGGGATATTGCAACGGATATTGACCTACATAGCTGGCTGTCGGTCGCGGAAGACACATTAAAGGTTGCTGCTGAAACTTTGTTCCTGATTGCCGTCCGCCGTTGCTGGATAATTGTCAAATCATGAGTGTTGAAGTTCTTACCAAAGACCGACGCACGATTGGGCCATTCATGTTCTCAACATGGCTGTTGGTCGTCTTCATCATGGTGGGAATTCTTCTTACAATCACGCATATCGACTATCCCATTGTCCGCAACAGCCTGATCTACGCAGGCATTGTTGATGCCATTTCCGAATATGGCCTCCTATCAGAAGGACTGTCAGAACAGGCCCATGAAAAATCTTTGGGCTTTTCCATTTTGGCCTGGCCACTGGTCCAGCTAATGGGCCTCTCAACCGGGTTGAAGACCCTGTCTGTGCTGACGACGGCGCTATGGGGCTTTGCCTGCCTGAATTTGTTCAGGCGTGTGGCTGGTCATTCTGAAGAGATTGTTTGCCTTGGCCTTGTTCTTACCCTGTTCAATCCTTTGGCAATTTATCAGTTTTCTTCGGCCTACCCGGACACCTTGTTGGCGGCCTTGATCTTGTTTGGCTTGACTTACATGGACCGGGTTCTTTCGGAAGATGCCCGAACAGGTGATGGCCTTGTTTGGGTTGCGGCCCTGATTGGTGCGATCTGGATCAAGCATCATGGTTTCGTCTTGATTGCCTTTGCTGTCGTTTTTCTATTCTTGCGGCACAGGGTTGTCGCAAGGCAGTGGCGTGAAAACAGACCATTGTTTTGGTCGTGGGTATTGCCGCTGGCATTTGCCTTGGGGGTCATATTGCTAGCGCGGCAGGGCCAAGTGCCTACGTTCAATTTGGCGCGCGATCACAACAGTTTTTTACGGGGCTTCAGTCTGTATCAGGTTGTAAGGGAAGGATTGCAAGGCTGGCTTGCATATATGTTGTTGACCTTCAGCGTGCTTCTCGCCTTGCCTTTGGTCACACCGTTCTGGCGGCACATTAGAAGTATCAAACCTGATTGGTTTCTGGCCGCCACAATCTTTGTCGTTACGTTGTTGGTCTACAATGGCACTGGCTACAACATGCGATACTTCCTTGCCATCGCACCGTTCTTTGCCTGGACAATTTCGATCCTGTTTTTCGATTTGTCCCGTGCTGGAAAAATCCTCTGGCTTTCGGTGTTTCTGGCCTTCAATCTTGGTACGACATTGTTTTATAACGTTCCGTCATTTCATCGCCTCGTTTACAAATACGCACCATTACCCTTTGTTGATAATCTACGTCTGACGGCACAGCAGTTCGCAGAACAAAACAATCTGCGCCTGATCCGCAGACACGCAGCAAGTCACGATAACACAGTGATTTTCCTCAGCCGGTATTACGGGGACGGATCATTTGGTGTCTGGCAAAAAACCGGTGATTTGTCTGCCGGGTTAAACATTCACTACGCCAAATACTGGAAACATGAGATGATTGAGCAACTCGGTCTGAAGCGTGCAGTGATATACGAATATGTAGCGACAGGCCCGGAACGAAACTATCTTTGGTTAGATACTGAAATCCAGCAAAACCTCACCAAGCTGAACAACAGAATCTATTTGCTGGACCTAGATCATATGGCGGGAGGCAGTGGTCAGTGAACAAACTTGCGAAGCTTCTGGGCGTTAGTCGTCGTCCAGTTGCAGATCAGATTTTAGTGCTGCTGCTATGTGCAGACGTGTTGTTGATCATTATTCACCTGCTGCGCTGGGAAACGATCTATTATCAGGCCAATCACTTCGCCATCACCCGTGAGGGCGGCATTGGTGAACTTTTCCAGTATCTCAAGGAATTCTGGTTGATCGTTCTCTTTATGTACTTTGGCATCAAGCGGGCAAACGCGATGCTGGTCATGTGGTCCCTGATATTCTTTTATTTCCTGGCGGACGACAGTCTCAAGTGGCATGAAGAAATGGGTCTGGTCGTCGCCAACATGCTTCAACTTCCATGGATGTTTGGCTTGCATCCGGAGTTTCAAGGGCAGGTGGTTTATGCCTTTGTTTTGGCATTTGTATTCTTCGGCGTAACGGGTTTGCTGGCGTTCATGCGCGGACGAGACGCGATATATTTCTCCGTACGTATGTTTGTGCTCTTGGGGCTGCTGGCGCTGTTCGCCGTTATCATCGACTGGATTTATCACCTGTTCGACGATAAATGGGTCAGGCACTACATCGCGTCAGTTGAGGAAGGCGGTGAAATGATTGTCCTCAGCATCATCGTCTGGTTTGTGCTGTCTTCCCTGCAAGAAGGGAAGCAGTAACGGCCTAGTCGGTTGATGATGTAGATGACGTCGAAGAAGTGGATGTTGTTGATGAGGTCGACGACGTTGACGACGTTGAAGATGTCGATGAGGTCGAAGACTCATCAGACGATTCGGTTGCTGAGCAATCCGTCGACATTTCAGTATCTTCGTCGGAAGACGACGTGGAGGATGTTGAAGACGTGGAGGATGTCGATGACGTTGACGACGTCGACGACGTGGAGGATGTCGAACTGCTGCTGGAAGATGACGAGCAATCAGCACTTTGCATTCTGAGAATGACAAACACCTCTATGTCGCCGTCCATGACGCTGCCAAGCATGTTGACCAGCGCGGCATCTTCCATCGGGGTTGTGATCTCGACCTTCACATTGGTTTCGCTTGAACTAGGTTCCGACAGGGTCACGGTATACACTAATCCGGTATTCTCCAGGCGTTCTTCAGCTAATGTCTCTGCATCCGCCGCCGCCATACTGTCAAACGCGTAGGCACGCGCTGCTTCTTCTGCGGCCTGGGTCATCAACTGGCGGATATAAAGGATATTTCCGTATTGAATGATGCCAAACAGCATAGACAATACAATTGGCAACATGACAGCAAACTCAACCGCCACACCGCCGCCTGTATTGCGGAGGAAACTTCCAATGCACTTCATCGCAGAGACTCTATTGTTGGGGTGCGTTCAAGCAAATTCTGGCCTTTTGCTTCACAAATATCAAGGTTTTACAGTAGTCAACAAATGTAAATGGAACGTGTAGACCCTTTATTGTTGGGTTTACTAGTGGTTAATAGAATCTCTGGTATGATTGATCCCGTCATATACACGATATCTACGATTGTTCATCGATGGTATCAAAACTGAGGGGGCGGTGTGAGGCCCTTTATTTTCGCAAATGAAAAAGCAACTTTCAAGAACACTTCTTGGCTTCAAACTGAAAATGTCGCAATTTGGGCGCGATGTACGTGGCGTCGTCGCGATCGAATTTGGCGTCATCATGCCGCTGGTCATCATATTGTTGTTTGCTATTCTTCAGTACGGCATGATTTTTAATACCCGCCAAATTATGACCCACGCCGCACGGGTTGCTGTTCGCAGCTATGCCATTGGTGAATCGACCGCCGACGAGGCCGAAACGATGGCAACTGAACTCCTTAACAATGAAGCCCTGAGTTACACGATTGATGTTACAGATGACGGCACAGATGCGACAATTGATATTGTCCTGCCCATGTCTGAAGCGGCCATTGTCGACGCCCTTGGTGGATCACTGATGGATGGCAACATTGAAGTAACGATCAAGATGCGCATGGAGGATTAGGTCCGCTATGTTGAAGTTCAACAAGATGATTCGCAATTTGTTTCGGCTGCACCGGGACCAAAGCGGTGCCGTTCTCATTGTGTTCGCGCTGTCCATACCCCTGATATTTGGTGCAGCTGCAATATCTGTCGATATTGGTCAGCTCATGTATATCGAAGCTGAACTTCAGTCCGCTGCGGACGCCGCTGCCCTTGCCGGGACTGACGCCCTTGACGACGAAGACGAGGTTAAATCCCTTGCGGTTACCTACGCCGAACTTAATATGCCGGTTTCACAAAACGGTAACGTGCTGGACCCTGATGACGTGATCATGGGTAACTGGGACGAAAGCACCAGTTCGTTTACGGAAGCCGGCTCCCCTTCAAATGCCGTGCAGGTAACTGTCCGCCGGGCAACAGAGAACGGAAATGCTGTTCCGCTCTATTTTGCACAACTTCTGGGCATTGAATCCCGCGACGTCGAGGCCACAGCCACAGCCAGCACATCGACCAGCAGCAGCAATTTCTGCCTGTTGGCCCTGGATAGCAATGATTCAGGTGCACTGACTCTTAACGGTACACCGGACCTCAGCATGCCCGATTGCGGCGTTGCTGTGGCTTCTTCCGATGATTCAGCCTTTATCGTGAACGGGACAGGTGATCTTGAAGCTTCTGTTGTTTGTGTCGCTGGCGGCAGTTCTGTTGGTAATAATGCATCCGTTAGTCCGTCACCAACCGATGATTGCTCGGATATTCCGGACGATCCGCTTGAGGACCTGGAAGAACCTGAAGTCGGTGCCTGTGATGAGACAAATTTCAGTGTCACCGGCAGCGGTAACAATGTTACTCTGTCGCCAGGCGTCTATTGCGGCGGCATTTCTGTGACGGGAAACGGGAACACGGTGACGCTGGAATCTGGCGAATACATTATTGATGGCGGCGGTATTTCGATCAATGGCGGCACCTTCCAGGACGACGGTGCTGGTGGTGTTTTTATCTACAATACCAGTTCGGATGGATCAGATTTCGACGGCATTACGTTCACGGGCAACGGTACGATTGAACTGGAAGCACAAACATCAGGAACCTATGCAGGTGTCCTTTTCTTTATTGATCCTGATGCCGATTCCGGCACGGATTTTTCCATCGGTGGTACCTCGACGACAGCACTGAGCGGAGCCATTTACGCGCCAGAACATGAAGTTTCCTATTCCGGCACCAGTTCGCAGTCATCATCTTGTCTTCAGATCATCGCAGATACCATTGTCCTCAGTGGCACATCGGAAGTAATTGACCCCGACGATTGTGACAGCAGCGCCGTGACAATCACACCAGAAGGGCCGCCGAAGCTACGGAACTAGATTTGGGTATCAAAGGCGGTGGAAAAGTATTGGCGCATCCATCATTATCATAAAGGTAATACTTTTCAGAGCTGGCGTCCGTTATTGGCTAACAATCTCCGTTCTCGAAGCCTGCCAGTAATGTCCGCTTTCGGTACCCGTTCTGACGTATATCGAGGTTCATTCTAGCTCTACTTCTACTTGCGTGATAATTCACTTGCGGCAGATTTCAATTCCTCCAACGCCG
>JABILA010000007.1 GCA_018654745.1 Alphaproteobacteria bacterium | reverse complement strand
GAACCCCACGGAACTGACCACGGGCATCGAGCTGATCAAGACCCTCAGGTCCGAAGGCCGCACGGTCATTTTGGTTGAACATGTCATGGATGCCATTCGCAGCCTTTGCGACAATTGCGTTGTCATGAATACCGGTCAGAAAATTGCGCAAGGCTCGCCAGCCAAAGTCCTGTCCGACCCCGAAGTTATTCGTGCTTACCTCGGAGATGACGATGCTTGAGGTTCGCAAACTTGGCGTTTCCTACGGTCAGCACCGCGCTCTGGCAGATGTGTCCCTGTCCGTTGGCAAGGGAGAAATCGTCGTCATCCTGGGCGCCAATGGTGCCGGTAAAAGCTCTCTGTTGCGGGCCATAGGGGGCATGAGCGAAGGGGATGTTTCCGGCGACGTGTTGATGGATGGTGTGCCGATTTCCAGGATGCCACCGCACGAAATTGTCGAACAAGGTATTGCCCTTGTGCCCGAAGGACGTGGTGTCTTCGCCGATATGACGGTGCAGGAAAATCTTGCCCTGGGTGCCTACGCGGCGCGGGCACGGGTGGACCAACAGCAGAATATGGACCGGGTCCTGTCCCTGTTCCCGAAACTGGTTGAGCGAAAAGCCCAAACCGTTCGTACCATGAGTGGTGGGGAGCAGCAGATGGTCGCCATCGGGCGGGCCATGATGTCAGCCCCGGCCATTTTGATGCTGGATGAACCGTCGCTCGGTTTGTCTCCCTTACTGTGCAAAGAATTGTTCCACAACCTTGCAGAGGTTCGTAAAACCGGCCTTGGCATCTTGCTGGTGGAACAGAATGCCAAACAGAGCTTGGCCATTGCCGATCGTGGATACCTTCTGGAAAACGCCCATATTATTGGTGAAGATGATGCCGCCAGTCTGGCCAATGATCCGGCGGTACAAAAAGCCTATCTCGGGGTTGCTTCCGATGCGCCAGCGGCGCGCCCAACAGCCTTGCACGATCACCATGCAGAAGCAGGCGCAGCAGAAAAACAAGCCTTGTCGTTTATTTCCGCAGGCACTGGTCTGGCCCGGAACCGAACCGACGATATCGTTGCCGGTGGCATCGATGAACTGGTGCGCCACGCCGCAAACCTGCAATCCGAGCATATCGTCGAAGCCAGAGAGGCCCGACAGGGATACAAGGCTGAGCGCAAGACCGTTCCCAAAACCTATCTCGGACCAGGCAACGAACTGGCCACGGTTCTGTCGGAAATGGAGAAGGCCGCGGCAGATGCCCGCCTCCCGACACCCGAGCAGAGATCAGAGGCTTCCAAGCCTGAAGTGCTGGCAAGAAAGCCAATGCGACAACCAGACACATTCGCCAACTTGCCCGATATCGAGGTCTGGAAAAAGGAACCGGACGTCAAAATCTATCGTCGCAAAAGCGGCAAACTGACTCGCGTGAAGGGGGACTGACATGGTTAAACAATTCAAAGGTCTGTACATCAATGGTCAATGGCAGCCCATCAACAAAGGGTTTCCGTCCTTTAATCCATCTGATGGTTCTGTCTGGGCAGATGTCCCTGACGGGGGCCGCCGGGAAGTTCGCCAGGCCATCGACGCGGCCCAGGCAGCTTTACCTGGGTGGTCATCCGAGCCGTTCACGCACCGTGCCCGCATGATGACAAAGTTTGCCGACATTCTGGAAAAGCGCCGCCCGGAAATCTGTGAGGCTATCATGGCCGAGGGCGGAGGCTGGTTTGGCAAGGGCATGTTCGAAGTTGGCCTGGCCGCCGATGCCTGGCACGCTGCTTCCGCCGCCTGTTATGGCTCAATTGGTGAAATGTTGCCGTCGGAACATAACAAGATTTCCATGGCCACACGCAGACCGCTTGGTGTGGTATCGGTGATCAGCCCGTGGAATGTACCACTGGTTCTGACCAGTCGCCCGATGGCCTTTGCCCTGGCAGCCGGGAACACAATCGTGCTCAAACCATCCGAAGAAACTCCATATTGTGGTGGTCTGCTGTTCGCTGAAATCGCCGAGGAAGCCGGGCTGCCGCCTGGTGTGCTCAATGTTGTCACCTGCTCTCGCGACAATGTACCAGAGGTCGGCGATGAACTGATTGAACATCCGCTTGTGAAGGGTATCGTCTTCACCGGTTCAACCGCCGTCGGACGCCAGATCGCGGCCAAAGCGGGCGCGCACCTGAAAAAATGCTGCATTGAACTGGGCGGCAAGGATGCGCTGATCATCTGCGATGACGCCGATATGGAGCGTGCCACCTCATCGGCCAGTTTTGGCAGCTTTATGCACCAGGGCCAGATCTGCATGTCCGTGGAAAAACTGCTGGTTCACGAAAATATCTATGACGAGTTTATGGAAGGCTTCACAGCCAGAGCCGCAAAATTGAAAGTCGGCCCGACCAGCGACCACAGCAATGTCATTGGCCCGTTGATCAACGACAAACAGGCCGCCAAGGTCAAGGATCAGATCGATGATGCCCTTGCGCGCGGTGCAACCGCGGTTGTTGGTGGCGGCGTTGAGGGCCGGTTTGTTAGCCCGACCATTTTAACGGGGGTGACGCCGGACATGAAAGTTTACTGCGAGGAAACCTTTGGCCCGGTCGTGCCGGTTATTCCCTTCCGCACCGATGAAGAAGCCATCGCCATTGCCAATGATACTGAATACGGATTGTCGTCGGGCGTGATTACCCGTGATGAAAACCGGGGCCTCGCCATCGCCGAACGACTTGAGACCGGCATGTGCCATATCAACTGCTCACCGGTGAATGATGAACCACATGCCCCCTTTGGCGGTGTGAAGTCGTCCGGTGTCGGGCGCTATGGTGGACGTTGGGCAATGGAGAACTTTACTGAAACGCGCTGGATCACAATGGACCGCGGTGGGCGTCCGTACCCGCCGGTATTTTGAGGATTAACCGATGAACGAAATGCAAAACGGTCCAGACTGGAAGGCCAAAAAGATACTCAAGGGCAAGACCATCATTGTTACGGGTTGTTCTTCCGGCATTGGTCTTGAAACAGCACGCACCATCAAGAAACTGGGCGGCGATGTTATTGGTATTGATGTCAACAAAACCACTGAGCATGTGGATGAATTGTACATCGCTGACCTGTCGGACAAGTGTGCCATCCAGGCCCTTATCCTGGCCTTGCCCAAGGACACAGACGGTATTGCCAATATTGCCGGACTGCCACCGACGGCACCTGCGGAAACAGTCATCAAGGTTAATTTGGTGGGACTGAAATATTTTACAGAAGGTATGATCCCCAAACTTGCAGATGGCGCCTCTATCGTAAACCTTGCCTCGCTGGCCGGATTTGGTTGGCCCAACAGTGCCGAACAAATCAAGGAAAGTGCTGATCTGGATTTTGACGAAGTCGCGGGATTTGTACAACGCCACGGCATCGCAGAAGAAAAAGGCCGATCCTATTTCTTCTCCAAAGAGGCTCTGATCGTCTGGACCATGCAACATCGCTGGACATGGCGGGACCGCGGTATCCGCATGAACGCCGTCAGCCCCGGGCCTGTGGACACGCCCATCTTAAAGGACTTCCTAGAAACCCTGGGTGATCGCGCGGATGAAGACCGTCGGGTGATGGATCGACCTGCTACGCCGGAAGACATCGCGCCTGTCGTGGCCTTTTTACTATCTGACATGACAACATGGATTCGCGGCACCAACATTCCGGCCGACGGCGGCATGTCCTCCAACATCTTGTGCAACATGCACGATTTGTAATCCGCACATGAATTAAATATCGACACTACAGGCCCTAGCTCTGAGGAAAAGAAGATGACAAATACTATTCTCTGGACCATCGCCATTATTATTATCCTGGCCTTGATCATCGTTGTTCTGGCCTGGTTCTATGAACGCGGGACTCGCGAGGTCAGCTTGGTTCGTACAGGCGTCGGCGGTCGCAAGGTTGTCATGGACGGTGGAACCCTGGCGATCCCCTATTTCCACGAGATATCCCGCGTCAACATGCAGACGCTACGCCTGGAAGTTAACCGGACGGGTGAGGCTGCTCTTATCACTAAAGACCGTTTGCGCGTCGATGTGGGTGTGGAATTTTATGTCTCTGTTCGCTCCGAGGAAGAGGATATTGCCCGAGCGGTCCAAACACTTGGTCGCCGGACCTTCCACGCCGATCAGTTGCTGGAACTGATCGAAGGCAAACTGGTGGACTCTTTGCGTTCGGTCTCGGCCCGTATGAGTATGGATGATCTGCATGAAAACCGTGGTGCCTTTGTTGCTGAAGTCAGGGACAGCCTGTCAGATTCGCTGGCCATAAACGGCCTCAATCTGGAATCTGTTTCTCTATCTGCGCTGGATCAGACACCCTTTGACAATCTGGATGAAAACAACGCCTTCAATGCGGTGGGTATGCGCAAGTTGGCCGAAGTGATTGCCAAATCCAAAAAGGAACGGGCTGAAATCGAATCCGATTCCGAAGTTTCCGTGCGCCGTGCCGCCATGGAAGCCAGCAAACGCAAATTACAAATTGATCTGGAAGAACGGGAAGCTGAAATTTCGCAAGTACGCGAGATCGAAACACTGAAGGCCGCTCAACTGGCTGAAGTTGCCCGGCAGAAGGCAACAGCGGAAAGGGAAGCAGCCCAGGCCCGTATTCAGATGGAACAACAAATTCGCGCCTCTGATATCGCCCGTGAACAGGCGACAAGGCAGGCTGAAATCGCCAAGGATAAGGAGCTGGAGACAGCCGAGATCACACGCGAGCGAGATATTGAAATTGCCAACATGGACCGCCAGATTTCTCTGGCCGCCAAATCCCAGGAAGAAAGTCGTGCCCAGGCCGAGGCCGACGATGTGCGTGCATCCGCCGTTAAATCAGCTGAGGCCGTACAGTCGGCCCGACAAATCGCTGATGCGGAACGACGGCAGGAGATCGCCGGCATGACGGCACGCAGTGAAGCGGAGACCGCTGCCGACAAAATCCGCATTGCGGCAAAGGCAGACAAGGATGCCGCCACCGACCGTGCCCAAACGGCTGAATTTGAGGCGGACGCCAAACGCAAAGTCATGATGGCTGAAGCTGAAGCGCGGCAGGCATTGAATGAGGCAGAAAATGTCCAGAGCGAGCAAATTGTCGATATGAAAATGGAACTGGCCCGCCTGGAAGCCCTGCCCAAAGTCGTAGCCGAAATGGTCAAACCAGCTGAAAAGATTGACAGCATCAAGGTCCACAACATTTCCGGCCTTGGTAACGGAGCCGGTAATGGCGGTGACGGTAGCAAGCCTGTCGTCAACCAGGCTATCGATTCCATCATGGAAATGGCGGTACAGCTTCCGGCATTGAAAAAGATAGGTGAAGAACTTGGCATTAGCATCGAGGATGGTCTGGTCAAAGGCTCAGGATCATCGGGCAAAAACAGCAAGAAGAACACTGAATAAACAAACCGCCAATACTCAAAAGAGATTCAGGTTCAAGACTGTTCCCTATTTTCCTGGCCCGATCTGCCCGGGATGAAGATATCAGGACTTTGACTTCATATTCAAACGGCCATCGGGGTTATCAGGAAATGCTGCCAACATGATTGCAATGGTTTTTGCCGTGGTAGATATTTCCCTGGGTGGCTTAATGTAAATCTTTTTGTGAATAGGCGCATCGGGTCATGAGCGGTCCTGGTTCACCACCCTCAACAATGTCTGCTTTTCCTGATTAGTCTGATTAACCCGTAAGTTCCCTCTTCAGTCAGATATTCGTTGTGGAGGAATTTTAACCTGCATGCTAACCCCATGATATTGTTTGCAATAACAAAAAGCCAGGATTCAAGAAGCCCCACAACTCATTGAGTTAACGGGGTTTCTTATTTTTGGTTGCGGGGGTGGTCGGCCCCCTTTGAGTGGTCCAGAGTAAATGTTAGTGCATGACCGGTTTAAGGTCCATCGGGACGATGGCCTCTGGAGCCGGTGGGCGATAGCCCAGCGCACTGTGTGGTCTCTTGGTATTGTAGTGTTTTCGCCAT
>JABILA010000046.1 GCA_018654745.1 Alphaproteobacteria bacterium | reverse complement strand
TGGCTGACCGGAAAAGACCAAGCCAGAGCGACAAAGTCACACGAAGATGATTGCCCAACCGCATTGCTTACATTAATCGAGGGCCCGCCGATCAACTTGCATAATATATTAGTATGTTGTTGTTTTTATTGAGAAAAAATGGTGCCGCAGGGGGGAATTGAACCTCCGACCTACTGATTACGAAACCTTGACTGTATGTTGTGCCGTATAGATTTATTGCGTAATAACAATAAGTTATATAACTGGAGAACTTCCGAGATCACTTGATGGCCTAATAAATTACTGCCATAATACTGCCAAAGGAGAACCGATCCAATGGCATCTCACATGAGGTTCACTCAGTCAAATGTCGCTGCCTTGAAGGCAGACGACAAGCCATACATTAAATGGGATTCCGAAATTCCGGGTTTCGGAATTCGAGTGATGCCCACCGGATTGAAAACCTACGTCCTTCAATATGTTTCACCAGTTACCAAGAAAGAACGCAAGCCCAAGATTGGTCGAGCAGCGACGATGAAGGCCAGCGAAGCAAGGGACATTGCGGCTGACTGGTACAACGATATTTCCATGAAAATCGATCCGCAGATCGAAAAGGTCGTACGGCTGGAAGAGCAGCTTGCGGAGGATGCGGCACTGACCGTATTCGCATTGTGCGAACAATATTTGGATCAGCATGCAATGCCTTACAAGAGTGCGAGGGCCGCTGCAGAGGATAAAGGCAAGATACAGCGTTACATAAACCCAGCCCTCGGGAAGAGAAAGGCCAAAGAAGTAATCAGGGCGGACGTAACCCAACTTTTCACTCAAGTCAGCGAAAACTATCCAGTAGCCGCGAATCGTCTGGTCGCCTTGATCCGCAAGATATTCAATTTTGCAATCGACAACCACGTTCCTGGTATTTCGGTTAACCCAGCTACCCACGTTAAGAAGAACGTTGAAGATGCGCGTGACATTTATTTGAACCCTCAGGAGATCGACCGAACCATCGGCGAGATAATGAAAGTCGAAAACCATACCACCCGCGACTTCATGCTGTTTTGCCTGGCCACAGGCTGTCGCATGGGGGAAGCTGCCACTGCTGAGTGGGCACATGTTGATACGCAAGAGGGCACATGGAGGAAGCCGTCCAGTCACACCAAGCAGAAAAAGGTTCATCGTTTGGTCCTGACCTCAGCGGCACTGGAAATTCTTGAAGGGCGCAAGCGGGATGGCAAATTTATTTTTCCAGGGTCAGGCGCATCAGGCCACATCGACGCCAACGGACATAAAAAGCAATGGGAAAAAATAAGGGTCGCCATCGGTCGTCCCGAGGTCCGCTTCTATGATGCTGCTCGTCACAGCTTCGCCAGCCTTCTTCAGTCCCAAGGGGCCGACCTGCATATGATAGGCAAGTTCCTGGGTCACACCCAGCTGGCGACCACTCAACGATATGCCCACCTCTATGATGATGACATGAGGGCGATGACGGCCAGGGTTGGTGAAGTTATCAATCTAGACCGGCACCGCAAAACCGCAAAGTAACAGATACCAGTTATTCTTGGACACCTGAAAAGCATATACCATAGATTGAAAGATGATTGGAAAAACTCCAACATACTAATCTTGTACTGAGCATCATTTTTTAGAAAGTAAGATCGAAAATATTTTCTGTGTTGGCTGCTATTGGAGTTTCAAATGCTAGTAGAAAATACCACAATCTGATGCATTTACCTCCAGTTTGCGTATATGACAGGCTATGTACAGCCTGTGTACGGCTTTTTGCCCGGTTGTTGAATCACTAGTCAATCGGTACGCTTGATTACGGAATAAGTGATCAAGGAAGTAGAAGAATGACCACCGAGGATCAAGCTGATTATAAACGTATACATGCATTTTTGGTTGAAAAACTGGGTGCAGCGATGCCAGACAATAACTGGTTATTCACTCTCAGAAGTGCCAGAGAGGCTGCCAGGGAACTGGGTACATCTACCCATCATCTAGCAAATCTTCGCTGGAGCGGCAAAGGGTGTGGAT
This sequence comes from Alphaproteobacteria bacterium, assembly GCA_018654745.1. Lineage (GTDB taxonomy): Bacteria > Pseudomonadota > Alphaproteobacteria > UBA2966 > UBA2966 > JABILA01. Next base: position 5,229 of record JABILA010000046.1, on the reverse strand, counting down.
ATGTCCAGGACGGACGTCGGATCAAGTACCCAAACTACCTCATACTCTATCACCAACTGACCAGGATGAAGACCGTCATACCTGGAGAGAGACGAGAGCGCCCGCCCGCGAAAAGAGGCCGTCCGCGCAAACACGTGCGCCGGAAACGGGCCATCCGAAAATCGCCGCTTACTGAAATTCGAAATGATGCTGAGGAGCAGGCTATCTGTGTTGAAGGCTGATAGGCACCAACAAGCACTCAAAATTGGGTGCTCCACTTGAACCATTAAAAACGAAAACCCCGCCGCAAGTGATCGTGCAGATCGGCGACGGGGAATTAAGGATAACAAACATGAACATACACCAAAACTACGCCAGGATCAACAATTCGGCGATCCTCCTGGTCTCGGGATCCGGATTATGAGATCAAAAAACCGTAGCCGTTTTTTGACCCATTATCGGTACAGGGTTAGTCCCACTTCACCTTTTCACTGGCAGGAATTGGACGACCGATTTCCGGAAACATATCCCACTTGGGATAACCGTCACGCGAGACGTACGCGTGATCGACAGGCCAGTAGGACAAGGGCGACGGAGAAGTGACCATCGAACAACAGAGCGCCAGGGGCGCCGTTAAACAGTCGACGTTTTCAAAGTTCGGTCCGGAGGTTCGTGCCCTCGGCTACACCACCGTCGCCGTCAAAGGAAAGTCTCCCTTTGAAAAGGGATGGCAAAACCGTCAGCCGAAACCTGATGACTTTGATCCGGGTAAATACGGCCCCGATACCAACCTGGGTATCAGATTAGGCGGCAATCACAATGTGGTCGTTGTCGATATCGATGCCCTGGACGAAGATACTGCGCGGTTTATTGTCAACAAAGCAAAGACAGAATTAGGTGATGGGCCCGAACGGATAGGTCAGCCACCAAAGTCTGCAATCTTTCTTCGCTGCTCTGACAGCCAGTTGTTCAGAAAGATCAAGACGGCCAAGTACAAGATCAACGGCAAAAAGAACCAGGTTGAAATCCTTGGTGAAGGCCAAATGGCTGTTGCCAGTGGCACGCACCCGGACACTTGCAAGAAATACACTTACCCCAACGACAAGTTAATTGACTATCGGCCAGAGGAACTGCCAGAAGTGTCTGGCAATGAACTGCGTCAGTTCATTCAGGAATGTGACAGATATCTGGCGTCACACGGCGAACTGGTTTCCGCCAGCAACAGTGCTGCATCTGCCGGAGGGAAGCGACGCAGTGGGCTGGACCTGTTCGAACAACTTGCAGACATTGAAGAGGTGAAAGCAGCTGCTGCAAATGTCACCGAAGTTGATGACTATGATGACTTCATTGGGGCCATCCTAGAAGTGAGCGGCGCAACCAACGGCTCTGATGAGGGGCGTAAGCTGGCTCATCAGATGGCGTCACTGTCCGACAAATACGAGATAGCCGAGACCGAGGCCAAATACGATAGTGCCAATCCTGATTTCGTCGGGGCCCCCTCACTTTTCAAGCGAGCTGCGCGCGACAGTGGCGGTAAATGGACCATTGAAAAATTTAGGGCTAAACAAACCGCCACAGCATTTGTGGATAGCGAACCGGACCTGGCGATAATCAAGCCACAAAAAACTCCTCCAGAATTCCCGATCAGTCATTTTGGGTCGTGGGGTGAGTGGATCACCACAACTGCCGAAAGCAGAGGAGCACCTGTTGACTATGTCGCTGTTGCCTTGCTGGCAGAGGTTGCAGCTATCATAGGCAACTCTCGCCGTGCCTCGCCTTGGGAGGGGTGGATAGAAGCAACCATCATCTGGGCCGGGCTTATCGGCAACCCATCAAGCAACAAGTCGCCCGCTCTCGCAGCTGTCAGGGAACTTGCAGATGTGTTGGAAGATGAAATGGGGATCGACTATCCAGAAAAAAAACGGGAATGGGAAACAGAAACTGAAACTGCCAGGCAAAACCGTATTGTTTGGGAAAAGGACATCAAGGACGCGGTCCAAAACAGTGCTGGAACTCAACTCCTGCCCGAGAATGCTGTTCCGCCAGACCGCCCGGTACGCCCCCGTATTACCGTCTCGGACGCGACAACTGAAAGCATCGCGGAACTGCTTACGCAGCATCAGCGAGGGCTGCTGCTCGTCAGGGATGAGCTTGCCGGGTTTTTGGAAAATTTTGAACGTTACAATCCAGGCAGTGACAGACCATTCTACAATGAGGCCTACAACGGACAACCGTATACCGTCGACAGAAAGAAAAATGACGAGCCGATGCTGGTTCCGTACCTGTCAGTTGGCCTCGTGGGAAGCATACAGCCCGACAAAGTGGCGCAGCTGCTTTTGAAAGGTGCCGACGACGGTTTGACCAGCCGCGTCCTGATGACTTGGCCGGAATCAATTCCGCCTCGGCAACCGATCGGGAAACCAGACAACAACATGGCATTGTCAGCATTACGCCGTCTGCTGAAGTTGAAAATGACAGTGAACGACAGTGGCAAGTCTGCCCCGGTTATCGTCACGCTGGATCGAAAAGCTGTCGAGCACTTGAACCGGTGGCGTTCGAAGAATAGTGGCCAGCAGAAATGGGCGTCAGGACTTTACCTGTCTCACCTGGGAAAGATGCCGGGAGTAACGTTGCGCCTTGCGTTGATACTGGAATTCATGGATTGGGCATGGTTGCCGGATACCACAGAGGAGCCCAGCCACATTTCGGCCAGATCGTTTGCCAAGGCAGTTGCGCTTGTCGATGACTATTTCCTGCCGATGGCGGAGCGGGCATACGGCGACGCCGCCCTGCCACCAGATCAACGTAATGCAGCAGTGCTTGCCAAACGGATATTGCTGGAAAAGGCCACAACAATAAACTGTCGCGCTATCCAGCGGGATTGGAAACTGCCGGGACTGGATACCGCAGGTGCGATCAAGAAAGTGATTGACGACCTCGTTGAAGCCAACTGGCTTACACCTGTTCCGTCACGCGAAGGCGCGGGTGCCGGAAGACAAAAAAGTAACTACCAGGTCAACCAGAAGGTCATGGAGTTGCTGTCGTGAACTTTCACGACAATAGTGACAAAAGGTCTCAAGAAAGACGAGGCAAAAGCTATTGTCACTATTGTCGCTATTGTCATTAGGGTGAAAGGGATGAGCCGCACGTTGGTGCTCAACTTATTCTTGGCATTTAGCAATCTCGAGTAACGATTGGTAGACAAGGACTTCAATCATACTGAGAAAAAAATAGGGAAGAAAAGAAGTCTATCTACCTAAGTGACAATAGTGACAATAGTGACAATAGCCCCTCAGTTTCAGAGGTCCATCCGGATGAGATTCAGTCGAAATGGCAAGTGTTCCTATGGTAATCTCCCGGTCCTCTGCGCGGACTGCGAACTACCGTCAATCAACGATCACAGACACGCCCGCGTACGGAACAGGGGCATGGGAAAGGAGTATATCTACTAGTTGCCTGGACCGTGGTGACAACCGCGAGTGTTTGCAGGGGGCAGGGGCGTAAGATTGGTCACTCCGCCGTGTTGACCTATGCCGATGACCCTTCAGCCACCGTTGCTCGGGTGACTGCCGAAAGCCCTCCACGGATTGGCAATCAGAGGGTCTGGAGCTACACCTTGGCTTCAATCAATGGATTGGCGTCAATGTGGGAGCTAATTCTCTCTTTTGGTAGTCCGTTGGCAGCGATTTATGAAGGTGAATTGTTCAGCCCCCGGGCAGGGAACTCTCCTTGGTATTGACTGAAGGACCGCTTGCTACCCCCCCGGGGGGCCTACTTAGATTCGCTGCCCACGTGGTGACCCCACCCTTCCCCCCCCGCCCCCTGCCACCTGCATAAGGGGGGTATGACAAAAGTATATCCTGATTTATCGGCTGTGAAATATCGACATGATTGACTGTTTTTTTTCAATAAATTTGTTCTGCCCTTACCCACAATATTCGTGAGTTTTCAGCCATTTAGTGTTATAGTTAACGGGTCGATATCAGTGCGACACGGAGTGAAAATACTCAGCCCCAACCCTTACCCGATTTGATCATATTGGGCAGGCCTGGTCTGCAAACACACCTCTGATCCATCAATCAAGATTGGAAAGGTTTCGGGTCATGTCATCAGATATAGAACTAAAGAGATTTACAGCTGAATGTGCTGCCCTTGAGGAGGCAGACCAGCTGCAAAAACGAAGGGCCAGTTTATCGGTGGCGACTCTGCGTAGGCTAGAAGCCGTCTTCGAACTCAATCGATCAATCACCATTGAACAGGAACGCAAAGAAGCATTCATTGAGGATTTCCCTGACCTGGCCAAAGAGGTGCAGCCGACTCCTGTAGAGTATACGTTTCCCGTCGATATCGATTCACTGACATCCAGCCAGGTCATCTATCGTGATGGTCAGAGGCCAAAATGAAAAGGCGAGGGCGGGATCAAAGGTTGTCGAAGCCCAGGCCATACAGGGTGAGGGTGCATAACATGCCTCCAGCCGGGTATGTCAGCAACAGAATCTGGGCCAGCAAGACAGCAACTCCAAACCATATTCTGATCCTGATGTGTATGTGTGGTCATGCCGATAGGATAACAGGGGAGTTTTATGTCTCCCATCAGCGGATTGCTTTATTGTGTGGCTATAGAGGTAGATCATCCGTGCAGCGGTATATCTCTGATCTGATCAAGTGGAAATATCTACGTCGAATCGGATCTGTGGAAAGTATGAAGCGCGCTCCCCATCACAATGCCACGACCCGCTATCAGATCATCTGGAACCCGGATCAGGATCAGGATGAACTGATCGCCAGGACGCCGGTCAAGGATCGAAGTTTCGCTCCGGTCCCTGAAGTCGTGGTGCCAGAAGCGTATTCTGATCCGCCCACGCCAGTTAAACCCGCAAGACCTGGATACCGGCAGCGTCAGCTTGTTGCTGTCAGCAGAGGTCCGACGCGGCCACAGCCCGTCACGATATCTACAGCTTCATGTGATTTCGACATTTTTTGATTTACTCGGAATGCTGCCGACCATCAAACGATCACGAATGGAAAGTTGGTGTTCTCAAGATAAAGTCCGCTTTGATTTGGTGACCTCAACCGGTCGACGCAACACTATAATCTTTAAGAAAGGTATGGAGTGTTGTTATGAGCTACAGGCGTCGGATTTATTTTACGAATAAACAGAAGGCAGATATATGGGATCGCTGGCAACGTGGCGAGTCAATGAGTTCTATTGGTCGCGGGTTTGATCGAGATTCATCCTCGATTTATCCG
>JABILA010000121.1 GCA_018654745.1 Alphaproteobacteria bacterium | reverse complement strand
TTGTTGGAATCCTTGATGCTGTAGATGCAAAACTCATGGCCGTTGAACATCTTTATGATATCTGATGGTTGATGCACCGATGGAAATACAAATGTCAGGAAACACCAGATATCCTCTACGGGACTGAATGCTGTCCATCGTTGATCAGCAGCAATACGTTTTTCAGCATGATTCCAGAGGATTTCGGTTATATCTGACCAACATGTTGTGTGCTCACTAGGGATTGGTTGGTTGTTTTGATCGAAATCGATTCGCTGAACATCTAAATCCTTTTGGAACTGTTTCTTGTTTCTGAGTGATGGCCGTTTACTAGGTTTGCTGATAGCAACATCAAGATCAGCTTGACTCAATCGTGCATCAACTTCTTCACACAACCTCTTGTCGATGTATGCTTGATGTTCAAGAAATTCGTGAACGGGTATCAGGTTGCCAAGTGGTTGACCTGATAGTTCCTTCATGTATTCGCCATCTGGCAGTTGAACTGCATCAAACACAACCTGATCTCGTTCAAGCCTACCACGACTACGAAACCAGCTTTCAAAATCCGGTTTTTGTTCTTGGGAGATTGGTTCGCTGAGAAAGACGATTGCAACGTGTTCATCCTTTGCGACACTGTACACGATGTACTTGTACTCTTTCAGTTTATCAAAAATCCGTGTGGGGTTGTACGTCGCCTTGAACTGGATGCTAACAAAATCGATATCACTGTCTGATGGACGGCTATTGCTGAGTGACGAGCACAGGTAAGTCCATCTTTCAGCATCGGAGATAGATTTGTTGTGATGTGCCAGTAGATGGTTGCGAAAGTCGGCATAGGTTTCGCTGTGTTGTGTGGTCTGTAGATCGTGGTCTATATCGTGCGCATGTCGGCTGTAAGAAATAGGTCGGTTATACAATGTTGGTCCTGCCGCATCTTCTCAAATGCTGAATGAACAATGCGGCCATAAATCTTAAGCGTTCAGTCAGCGATGCTGATTCAGAGACCAGCATCAAAAACCCCACGATCTATTTTTGGAGAAATCGTGGGGTTTATATGTGAAGCTGGACCAACAATCTTCACGAATAACTATCTGTACTTGGTCCACACTGTCTCCTGCAGTGTATTAGTATTTATACAATTCATCTAGATACATCACAAAAGCAATGTTTCCTTGATGTCTATTTCAACTGTACAAGCATTATATCACAAAATGTGTGCATAATACTACTTTTATGTTTGTTATGTACTGATAACATTACGATCAGCGTTGATAGTGTATGCACAAGAATCATGGTTGGATTCATGTGAATCATTACCTACAGGGTACAGAACAAGCTAAAACAGGCCGTACGGCCTTGTGTGGCTCTGTGAGCGCCGTTGACCATGTTTATGGGGGTAATGGTGCCCGAAACACTGTAATAAGGTGCCGTAAAGTGCTATAAAAACAAGTTGACCATCATTAATGCCTAATTCAACCAAAGCAACATGAGGCATTATTCTTCATATGTACAGAATAAAGTTGCATTCAACCGAGTTATGGTGTACTATATACAGATTGGTTGAAGTACACTTAATCCTGTTACTTCATTAAACTAGCCATCCAGCGCATCAGCAGCCCAACTTCATTCCGCTGACATAAACAAGTGAAGGAGATACTATTCGAGAGGCGTATTGTTATGTTGAGTTCAGAAGAATCAGAGAACTTGGGGTTCTTTAATGTAGATGACATATCGGAGTTGATTGGTATGAAGAGAGGCGCGATCTATGCTGCCATATCCCGTGGCAAGGATGGTACCGACATTCCACCATCCGTGACATTTGGCAGGAAGCGACGATGGCGCAAAGTCGATTATATAGAGTGGGAACGGAAGCTAGATTAGCGTGTGATTCCAAGAAACATGGGAAGCTGTAGCTTCCCTTTTTCTTTTGCCCACTACACTCACTGGGGCTGAAAACCAGTACATTTACATCCAGAATTTTCGACACATTTTCGACAAAGCGGTTTCAAATCACGTCATTTCAGGTAAGCTCAAAATAGACTATGTAGTTGTTTTGGCGGTATATTTAATGTCACGTAAGCTCAAGTAAATTCATATATTGGGTCTTGAAAACCAGCGAGGGTGCAAGCCCTTCGTGGGTTCGAATCCCACCCCATCCGCCATCATCATGATCGCTGACGTCCATTACAGTCCATAGTTAACTGCAAAATCCCGCATATCATAAGGCTTAGTGTCCATAGTCGTCCTTTAGCGGTTGCCAACGCTTGTCAAAATCCAGTACACTGATACAGGTAGAAACATGGGTAGATAAGCAAGGCATTAGATTAGGTCATGGCACAGAGCATCAAACGTCTATCATCGCTTGCCGTCAAAGCTCAATCCGAACGAGGGTTTTACGCCGACGGCGGCGGACTTTATCTCCAAATCAGCAAGTTCGGCACAAAGTCCTGGGTGTTTCGCTTCACTCAGAACAAGCGGCGGCGCGAAATGGGGCTTGGCCCCATTCACACCGTTACCCTGTCGGAAGCCCGTGAAGAAGCGTTGACGTGCCGCAAGCTGTTGCGGGCAGGAACTGACCCTATTGAACAGCGAAAGCTCCTGCTTGGTCAGGCACAGGCTGAGGCCGTCAAAACAATGACTTTCAAGGCCTGTGCCGAGAAGTACATCAGTGCCCACAGCGCAGGCTGGAAGAACGTCAAGCACTCCAGCCAATGGTCAAACACTTTGGCAACGTATGCCTATCCGGTGTTTGGCGACTTGCCGGTTCAGGCGGTGGATATCGGTCTGGTCATGAAGGTGCTTGAACCGATCTGGTTTACGAAAACAGAGACCGCCGGGCGGGTTCGAGGTCGGATTGAAGCCATACTGGATTGGGCGACCGTAAGAAAATACCGGGAAGGCGAAAATCCGGCCCGCTGGAAGGGCCATCTTGATACTTTGCTGCCAGCCCGTTCCAAGGTCACAAAGGTTAAACACCACGCTGCTCTTGGTTATGACGATATGGGTGCGTTCATGGCGAAGTTGCGCCTGCAAGATGGTATTTCTGCTCGTGGGTTGGAGCTTCTGATACTTACCGCGGCGCGGACCAGCGAGGTGATCAAGGCCACCTGGCAAGAGATCGACTTCGATAAATCCGTTTGGGTCATTCCTGCTGAACGTATGAAGTCCGGCAAGGAGCATAGAGTACCGCTATCGCCGGTCGCCCTGAATGTTTTAACTGAACTCAAGAAAACTGCATTGAACGACTTTGTGCTTCCGGGTTTGAGAAGCAATACCGCCCTAAGCAATATGGCTTTTCTACAGTTGCTCAAGCGCATGGAACGGGCTGACCTGACTGCCCATGGTTTCCGATCCACGTTCCGGGACTGGGCCGCCGAACGCACCGCCTACCCACAAGAGCTTGCCGAGATGGCTCTGGCGCACGCGGTGACGAATAAGGTCGAGGCAGCCTATCGCCGCGGCGATATGTTCGATAAGCGCCGTAAAATTATGGATGATTGGGCTGGGTTTTGCAGTGGTGATGCGGGGGCATCGGGAAACGTGGTTGGCATCCGTCAACCGCAGGGAGAACATTGAAATGGCTAAAAGTGGTGGGCGAAAGCCTGAGGAAACTGGATTGGGAGCCTATCCACCATATAAAGTTGAAGAGAAACCGCCGGAGACAGCAGAAGATTTCTTGTCGATCGCTCTCAAAAAAGCCGGTCCAGAAGAAGTTCGTCTAGATGAAATCGTACGAATGCTCCGGGACAGGTATAAGGGAGAGCAGATAAGAAAGTCGCTCCACAAACTGCAGCACAGGGCACCTGTTGATCCAGTTACTCAAATCCGTCGGCATGCCGTCGAACTTTATGCCAAAATGCACAACATCACGCCCGCCAACCTCATGGTGACGTTAAAGGGTGATGACGACCGAAAAGACCCAAAAGGAAGTGAGCGCTACAAACTTCGGGAAGCGCGCAAATTTGTGGTTAAAGAAATGGACTACGTTGTTGGCGCGCGTGCGGTAGCAGAGAATTGGGAGCATATTCGACCAAAGGGCAAGACACCCATCACCCACCTGAAAAAGGTGAACCCTGAGGTGTAATTTCACCGGAAACATGACCCCGTGATACCGGAAGTAAAACGCCGTGGTTACTTCCGGCGATTGGAGCGATTTTTTTTGTGAGCAGTGACACACACAAGGAAGCTCACATGGACAGGAAAATTCTATACTCGGTCAACAACGCTGCCGATCAACTAGATGTCGGTAGGTCCACTATATACGGACTGATCGCCGCCAAGAAACTCACAGTTGTCAAAATCGGCCGCCGGACATTGATTACTGACCAGTCAATACGAAAGCTGGCAGAAGATCAAATCGAACAAAAATAAAGGGCCGCACCTGCTTTTTAGGTGCGGCCCGTCACTGGTATTAGGAGGCTTTGAGAACGCCACATTCTACCAGAAACGGCTGCTTTGTCACCTGAAAATACGGGTCCTGGCTCTCCATACAAGGAGACCACTTATGGCTAATTTCAAAGCCCCCACTGAAACCGTCACCAGCGTCAACGCGCGACGTGGCGCTGGCCACAACGCCCCGAATGAGGCGGTCAAGGCCGAAGTAGCCCCGCCTGCTACCAACGCAACCGCGGTGTATCACATGACCTCTATCCCAGAAAAATACCGCACCCCTGTTAGTATCACGAATAAAGAGTTCGTCGACGGCGTCTTCCATGACCTTGGGCCCGAGGCGCACGCATATTATACGTCGTTCCCCGAGCCCCCTGAAGACGCCAATCCCGGCGTGTGGATGGGTGCCCCGATCACCGCTAGGCTGCTCAGGGGCAGCCGGTTCACCCGACCCGAGAATAATAACTATTACGTGGTGAGCTCGTTTTATGCGGATGCCGACGGGCGGGTGAGGCGGCGCCAGGCGCAGTTCGCAGCCGCCCATACGATTTGTACCGATGACCTGGGAGCGGGGATGTCGGCCAAAATTCCGTGGAGTGCGGTTAAGCTGGAGCCCTCTTACGTCATCGAAACCAGTCCTGATAACTGCCAGGCTGGAATGATCCTGAAGGCCCGCTGCGAAGATGCGGACTATTATAACCGGGTCGTAGACGCCCTCGTGTACCAGGGGCTGGCTGCTGAAAACGATCCCGGCATGAAGTCAGTTTCAAGATATATGCGGGCCCCGGTCGGGACCAACTCCAAGAAAAAATACGGCACGCCTCACCAACACGTACTGAGATCATGGCGGCCTGAGCTGCGCTACACGCCCGAGGAAATTGTCAGGGCCTACGAGCTCGTGCTGGCACCTGCGAAGCCTGAGCAGCAGTTCCGCGCGAGCGTCAAGCTCACAGCTGCGGACGACCCTTACCTGCAGGTGCTTTCTGATCTTGGTCTGGTGTTGACGGGCGAGATCAGATCGGGTGGGTCATTCCAAATGGTAGACGTCCGCTGCGTCGACGCTGACGAGCACACAGATCGCGCCGAAGAAGGCTGTGTTTATATCGTCGGCGGGGGCACTCTGGTGTGTCATCACGGACATTGTATAGGCAAGCGGTCGCGAGAGTTCAGGGAAACCCTACGAGAAAAATACGGTGTCAATACCGACGCCCTGGACGCCGAGTTGCGCCTCGCCCGGCATGCGATTGCCCGGCAAATCGGCACAGATAATCTTGCAGCCCTCATCGGAACAGGAGCAGGTCAATGAGCAACGCTATCCCCGAACCAAACATCGAAGTATTTCTCGTTCGCTACGTTTATGTCACCGAGGGCGACAGGGTTATTGACCTGGAAGCTTCACAGGGTGTTGCCCCGATGCGCGTACAGGAGTTCAAAAACCTCACGGCATCATGCGTAGCTGAGGTTGTTGGCCCCAGAGGCGGGACCAAGACCATCAGTGTTGCGTCTGAATGGATGCGAAGTCCCTCACGCATCACGGTTAGCAGCGTCGGGTACAAACCCGGCGCTGGCCGTGTGTATACCGACGACGGTGGAGTTGTGAAATACAACAGCTTTCACTGGCCACTCCATGCTGGTGCACCTATCGAGAACCCTGAAGTTGACCTCCTCCTTAATCACCTGGAATACCTGATACCGGACGCCGACGAACGGAAACTGTTCATCCAGTTTCTGGCACATATGATGCAGCACCCCGAAGAACGCCCGAAGATCGTTCCGTTGATCATTGCGCAGGAGCACGGCACAGGCCGGGGCTGGATCACCGAGATGATGATTTCAGTCCTGGGCATGTGGAACAGTGGTACAGCCAAGATGGCAGAACTTGCTGGTGAAGGTAGTTCCGGTCAGTTTCAAAATGCGCTCAAAGACAATCTCCTGGTCACCATCCACGAGACCAAAGTCAGTAACAAAAACTGGATGATAGACGATCAAGTCCGGGACAAGATGACGGAGCAACACCTGCACCTGAACCTCAAATACGGCGCACAGGATATTTTTCCGATCTATGCCCGTTTCCTGCTTTACAGCAACCATGTAGATGCCGTGCGCATCCCGCCGGAGGACCGGCGCATGTGGGTACTGAAGGTAGATGCCCAGCCGAGGGACGAAGCGTATTACATCAGGCTTTATGACTGGCTCAAAGCTGACGGCCCGGAGAACATTTTCTGGTATCTGAAGCAGTTCGACATTTCTGACTTCAATGCTGGAATGAGAGCACCAGACACTGCGGCGAAACGCGCTGTGATTTCCGCGGCACAAACGACATACGAAACCGAGTTGTCAGATTGTCTTCAACTCCTGCCTGACGGCATTGACGTTGCAACCTTCCCCCAGTTAGTCGCGATGTGCGAACAGGCCCGTAGAGAGGGGTATCTGGAGAACGACAACAGGGCTATGTGTTCTGCCAAGTATGAAACCGGGCTGCGGGCTGCGCTCCAGGACTTCGGGCGGCGACTGGACATAGGAACTACGGAAAACAAGCTCAAGTGGAAGGGCAAGCCTGTACGGGCGTACAGCTTGCGAAACCATAAAAACTGGTCTGGCAATGTTGATACTGCCCGGATACGACAACAGCTGGATGCCCTGGATTATTTGGGCTACGGGTCGGACAGCAACGATGCACTTTCAGCATTTGTCGGGCGGACAGCGGTCAAATAGCAGGTACCCGTGGAGCAGGTACCTCGGGTCCCACCGGGTACCTGAAAAGTACCCGCGAAGTTACCGGAGAAAACTTGCGGGTACCTCTGCGCGGTCAACACCACCGTGGCTTCGCAGTTAAAAGGTAACCGGTACCCGTCATATAAGAGAGTACTATAGAAATTACTTATAAGTGGTGATAAGAGGCGTTTTTCCAGTATTATGTATGTTTTCCCCCGCAGAACAGGAAAAATACCTGCTGCGGGTACCTGGGTGGTGCTGGCGGCGCAGAATGAACGACATCACCCGGTCACAACAGCGAGCGCAATTCAGCTTCAAGAGCAATCAGCCTCTCAGCCACCCGCCTCCGGGGCTTGTGCGGTCCAGCGAACATGCCCAGCAAAGAGCAAATCTCACCGGCGATGACGACGCGCCGCATCGACCGGCGAGCCGAAGCAGTTTTGCTTGGGCGCAAAGCGATTGCCTGCTTTGTGTGGGCACCGTTAACGTATCCGGGATGCTCTTTACCGCGAAGCGACAGGCCACCGTGCAGGTTACACCGACGACCGCCTTCAGCGGCACGCCACGCCGGTTTTTGACATTGACCGCCAGCACGTGTTCTGGCCAGGCAACGTTTCCCAGACCAGTTTTTCCCGAAGCGGTTGGTCGGTAACCCTGGGGTCATTGCGTCCTCGTCCTTGGGGTATCGGTAATATAGTATTATAATACTACAATTGAGGCCTCAGGCCTAATCATTTCAGCAGCCGCACAGCCCCAGTTACTGGCTCCCGCGCTCACAGCCTTTTGCGCCAAAGCAAACATCCCACAACGGCCTCGCCGCAACCGGACAACCTCATACCAGATGCAGCCGGATCGATGTTGGTGCGGTTACTAATACAGATCAGCGACGGGCGGTTGTAGGTTGGGTACAGACTAGCGACATTCCAGAAACGCCTGTTGAAATTGTGTCCGGCAATCAGATGGCGTTTCAGGAGATACTATTTGCCAACACTACTGCGCGGAATATTATTGAGAAGCTTGTCTGCTGCCTGGTCCAGCGCTTCCCATATTTTGAATATTTCGGCCCTATTCATCTGTTCTAACAAAGGATCAGGTTGAAGAACAAATTTGTCGAAACTCTTCAACGCAAACTTTGCCAACCTGATGCAGAGCATCGCCTGCCACCCTACAATTGGGTTGGGCTCGCTAAGGCCTTCTATTTCTTTGACCAGCTCAGCTACAGTTGCTCTCAGCGTTGTGAAACCCTGAGGGCTCCAGTTGTCTGCGTCGTCAATCAGAATAAGCAGTCGCTGAAGTCCTCCTGCCGCAGAGGCATAGGGTCCGTGGTGGAGAAGAGCCGCTTGCTCTTTGTCTCTTCTGTGACCCCGCTCAGCAATCCAGACTGTGCCACCGACGGCTCCTGAAACGCCGATAATTGCACCCAAGACTGCACCCAGCCCAGGATCAATTCCCCATGGTCCAAAATAGCTGTGAAGCAATATGCCGACAAAAGTGCCAATGATGACAAGGAAGCAAGCATCACTAATTGTGGGTCGTCTGTATCGAATGTTCATGGCTGTGGATGGTGCGCCAGACCCAAAACAATTGCAATCAGTACGCGCTGTTCGGCAAATGTCGAACTGTGCTCCGTTTAACGACGTGGCAACATGTCACACACCAAACCGGTACGACCGTCACCATATATGAAAATCAACACTCGTTTTTAGAGCCCGAGTAACGTCAGGAGGTAGCGATGAAACAGGAACTGACCGAAAAACTGGTGCTCGCGGTTCAGCATTTTGTCGAGCAGGGCTGCAACGCATTGCGCCAAAAATGCGCCCTGGCCTCGCAGGCGATGTGCAACGCCGACGAAGATCACGACGAGCACGACGAGGAAGCACCGTCGCTACATTGAAGATTTTTCATTTCCGCTGCTTTCAGGTTCCGACGAGGCTGATCCTGATAGCTGTCAGCTGTCAGCTGGCAGCTAAAAGCTCAAAGCTGGGCCTGTCAGTACTTCCAGGAACCGCACTGGCAATAATCGGAACTGTGGCGACGGGATATCGCGGATTGCCGGGAGAAATAGGCCACCCCTGACCGGAGGAGGCAACCGCCGGTCAAGGATGGCCCCGCAGGTCCCCCCGATAGACTTCTTGCTTAATGAACTGTGGTCGCTGGGTGGAAAGGTCAAGGACAACAATCAGCTCCCGGCTGGAAGCTGTGGGCTGAATGTCGCAAACCTCTGGGCGCAACCGCGTCGTTCACCATTGCACCCAGAGGCAAACACCAAACCGACCAGCGCTGAACCCGGATAGCGACCTGCTGGAGGCTGGAGGAAGCCTCATGCCGGATTTTTCTGCCCTGATTTGCAAGAAACGCGTTGCGCCGGGCCAGCTTCCGATCATAATTATTGCGTTGTCGGGGTGATCCCTGCTGAACGGAGGATGAGCCATCTCAAGTCGGGCGGTCATTTATTGCGGGAGGATGACGGCGGCCAGGAAGCGCGCCGCCCTCGATAAAATGCGCGCTGTCTGCGTGGGAAAAAACTGGGCCATTGCCGGTACGTTCGCTGAGGCACCGATCCGCGACACCCCGGACGGTCGGGCGGAGTGGCGACGGCTACGAGAACGCGTTGTTTCTGGCAAGGTCGACGTGGTTATGGTGCCGGGACTGACCGCCCTGGGCGAAGGGGTCCCTGCGGTCTTGAACGAAATCCTGTGGCTCCGTGAACAACGCTGTGATCTCTATGTCCACGACGCCGGGCTTAATACTATTTCCCCGACTGACCAGGTCTTGTTCACGGTCGCTGAGGCGTTGAAGGCGGTCGATGATGCCGCGAAGCAACAGCAGCTGATACCCCGGCGCAAACAATCGCAACCAAAACAGCTCCCTTTGATGCCCTACCAGGTTTCGGTGCTCCGCGCCGGGCTGAAGTCGGGCCTGAGTATTGCCGAAATAGCGAAGAGCCTGAAGCTGCCGGTAACCAGGGTACGGGCTGAGGTGAAACGACTGGATGCCTGAGGCTGTGTTATTGTGCCCGATAACCCATTGAGGTGTTCTTCACCTCGCCTCCTTTTTGTCCATAAAATGGCGGTTAATAACCGGATGCCTTTTTCCTTTGCGTCTGACAGATTAACTGCTTTATGCATCTCATGCCCCGGTCTTTCAGGCATACACCCCGCAACGCTTCAGAACGTCCGGGATCACAACAACCGTATCTATATTCGCTACGGTGCATGCGTTCGAGTAATGCCTAGGCCCTTTTTCTGTGCTACCCTGGCAGTAGCTTCACCAGCAACAACAGGATAGGCCGTGACCACAAAGACAATTACCAGAGCCAATATCGTGGCTACCCTGCGCCACGAAACGGGTCTCCCGCAGACCGAATGCGAGGAGCTTCTGAAATCAGTGCTGGATGAGATTTCGGACAGCTTGATTGAAGGTGAAACTGTGAAGATCAGTTCGTTCGGCACGTTCGCGATACGGCAGAAAAGCCAGCGCATGGGTCGCAATCCGAAAACACTTGAGGGTTTCATGATCGCGCCACGCCGCGTTATCGCGTTCCGCCCATCGGCCAAATTGAGATAGCGGGTCGGCCGTCCCCGGACAGGGAAGCGCCTGTCGCTTTGCAAGGGTGCCGGGGAACAGGTGTCGAAAGGTTATGGCCGTGACGGCGGGTTGCCGTTTAATGCTGGCGCAGTTGGCGAATATGGTGGTGGCTGATGATCCCGTATCAAGAGGTTAGTTACTCTTGAGTGGCCGCTGTGGGGGAAAGCCGATAATCGGTTGAAACGACTTTTGAGGGTACGCAAAGCTCAACAGTTGGAATTTCAAAACCCAATATCTTTTGTATTCTGGAGTAGTGAAACTAGGTGTGTTCTTTAAGCCAAAGATCGGACATTTCTTTAGCTTGAGCGATCACCGCAGGGTTCAATACCGGGGATAACTTGGCAATTTTACTGACACACTTTTTGTATTCTTTGGCAGCGCAGATCATATACCACTTCACTGCTGTAACAATATCTTCAGCAGTACCTTCCCCCTTGTAGTAACGATTTGCCAGGTTGTACTGCGCATTGCGGTGCCCTTGCTCAGCAGCGGCAAGATACCACTTCACAGCTATTTCAAAGTTCTTTGCAACGCCGTCGCCATTTTTGTGCAGTTTCCCCAAGTTATATTGCGCTGCAGCATATCCACTATCAGCTGCTTTGCGGTACCAGGTGAGTGCTTCCTCTTTGTCTTTATCAACGCTGATGCCTTTCCAGTAAAATTTACCGATGACATATTCAGCGTTTGGGTATTCGAGAGCAGCTGACTTCCTCAGCCAAGCCAGTGCTTGTTCCGTATCCTTGGACACCCCTTGTCCCTTCATGTACCTCATTGCCAGATTGTACTGAGCCTTGGCAGACCCGTTCAAGGCTGCAATTTTGAACCATTTGACGGCTTTCACCATATCCCTTTTGACGCCCT
Organism: Alphaproteobacteria bacterium; assembly: GCA_018654745.1. GTDB lineage: Bacteria > Pseudomonadota > Alphaproteobacteria > UBA2966 > UBA2966 > JABILA01. Next base: position 3,578 of record JABILA010000121.1, on the reverse strand, counting down.
TGCCGTCCCTGTAGGCATTGCCGAGATTGAGTTGGGATTTCTTGTGATTTTGCACAGCAGCACGACGATACCACTTTACAGCTTCTTGCAGGTTCCGTAGCACGCCTTGTCCACGTGTGTACATCAAACCTAACATGAACTCTGATTTTCGATGGCCAAGTTCTGCAGAACGCAGGAAGGAGCTTGCTGCGTCTTCATAATCACCGACGCGATATTTGGCCATACCCGTCTTGTAGCTGGCATAGGACGCAGTTTGAAAACCAAATACGAAAAGAGAACAAAACAATATAAAGCAAATATTACTTCTCATAGCTTCCACCTAAATCGGGCTATTCAGTGCTTCTACGACCGTCGCCGAGTATGTGATGTATATATATGCAACGCTTATACATGTGAAGGTTTAAATTCGTCAACTGACCGCGCGGTATTTCGAAGTTGAATAAAGGGAGAAAACTTAAGGAAGTCTGTCCCGATACAGTGTCAGATCATGTCAATCCACCAAGCTTTCCCTCTCTCGTGATTTTTCAAATGAGACAGTTGCATAACTGCAGGGGCAGTTAAACTGTGGAAATATACCTGGGTCGCCACTTCATCTGTGCCGGTTGCGCGGAAGCCGACGGCATCACTCGCAAGGGCGCTGCGAGGATAATATCGAGATAGCGGGGGTAAAAAGGTAGGCGAGGTGTCCAGTGGGAGCCAGATACCTCGCCAAGGGCTTTAACGAGCCGAAGGAAGGCATTATGGGGTCTATGCCACGGCTCTGATTTATATGTGGTGATTGGCTGTCAGACATCAACCACCTGACAGATGCTTCGGCCCACATTCAGATGCGCCAGATGACCCCCGGTCTGGTACACCCGGCGTGTCGCTCATTTTAGGGTCAACTTGTTCCGTCCGGTCGCATCTAAATCTTGCAAATGCAAGAAAAAGCCACTGGTCTTGTGGCAGCAATAGCGGGCTATTGATATAACCCCGGCCATGAATAGAACCAGCAAGACTTACGTCCCCGCCACCCTCCAGAATGTCCGGGACCACAACAACCGTATCCACATTTGCTGTGACGAGTGTGGCCATGGAAAGCTGGTTTCGTTGATTGACCTGGTCGAGCGCTTTGGGCCCGACTACCCTGTCCCAGACCTTGGCCAGCACTTCACCTGTGCCGAATGCGAGCAGGTTGACGGCATCAAACGCCCGGGGGCTGCAAGGATCGTATCAAGGTAGCCGATTAGCGTGCGCTCGCCGTTCTGCTGCAGTTCGCGCTGGCACAGCGCACAGCGCACAGCGACAACGTCCAGTCATTCCTGTTGGCGCGGTTCACGAAGACGGCTACGCCTCGTGGGAGTGATAGCCCGCCCAATTAACCGCGTAGAGCTTCCAGCTGCGCTGCGTATCCGGTGGCATCAACTGTGACATCGACAACTGCGGGGCCGTCGCAATCGAATGCCGCCGTCAAAGCAGCTTCAAGATCATCTTCCGGGCCCACGCGCCATCCCCTGCATCCAAACCCTTCGGCGACCTTCGCAAAATTGCTCTGTGGATAGGTGACGCCGATCGAGGCCTGTTGTCGCCTCTGTTGTTTAATGTCGATAAGGGAAAGCGATGCGTCATTGAGAACGACGCACACAATCTTGCCCCCCGCACGTCTGGCAGTGGCAAGTTCACCAATGCACATCGTCATTCCACCGTCCCCGGTTATCGCGACAACCGGAACATCTGGCTGCTCCAGCGCCGACGCAATAGCAGCTGGCAGCGCAAAGCCCATAGATGAAAGTCCGTTTGACTTGAGGGCACCGAACGGCTCGGAAGCTTGCCACGTTGCCATCGCCGAGATCATGTGCGCACCAGCATCTACGGTAAGCCGTGTGCCCTGTGGAGCTGCTGCCTGGACCGCCCGGGTCACTGTCTCTGCATTCAGGCCAGGTGTCGACAAGGCAAGGCGCTCAGACATCCGCTTCCGCAACACTGATATTTCTTCTTCGGCCCAGTCCCCTGGTTTCAGTGTCGGTTGCAGGGAGGCAACTATGTTGTGCAAAGGACCATAAATGCCTGCTGCTGGCTTGACTGGCTGTTGGTGCCCGGCAGTGGGTGATAACTCAAGGACAGGTGCAATGTACGGCCAGGGTCCGGGGATAAGCTCCACAGGGTCCAAACCATAAAGAATAATCAGGTCCGCCTCGCTGATGCTCTCTCGCTCGGCAGCAGCCCCGGTGAACATACCAATCATCCGGGGGGCGTCGTCCGGGAAGACACCTTTGGCTTTGTACGTCGTCAGGACGGGCGCGTTGAGGCCTTCAGAAAGCAGACGCAGGTGCTGCGCGGCGTCGCCTGACCGGGCATCAAACCCGACCAATATTACAGGTTTTCTTGATTGCCGTAGAAGGTCATGCGCAGACGCCATATCACCTGTTATTTGCTCGATATTGACGTCAGGCAGACTGGAAGTTGGCGTGGCTGGCCGGGATGCGTCTTCCGCGGTGAGGTCAACATGTACAGGACCATAGGGATGAGCTGTTGCAATGCTCAACAAGCCCTGAAAGTCATCCACATTCTCACCGGTTAAATGACAGCTCCCTTTTGTCAGGGGACGGTAGAGTGCTTGCTGATCGAATACCTGGTGCAACGAAGGACCAGCGCCCTGCCGATCCGTCAGCAGGACGACCGGCGACTTTTCGAGTGACGCGTAGGCTATACCGTTGACTGCACTGGCAGCCCCTGGCCCAACACCCGTCAGGACGACCCCCGGCGCGCCTGACAATTCCGCGGTAACCGCCGCCATAAGGGCTGCGCCTGTTTCCGTTTGCGCGAGGACAAAGTCGACGCCTTCCCTTGCCCCCGCTTCAATGAGATCAAGGCTGGAACCTCCACCTGGCACGCCAAACATTCGCCTCGTGCCACGTTGCTTCAGTGATGTGATCACATAATCTGCTACAGTTCCCGACAAGACACTCTCCCTGCTGATTGCCTGGGCACGACAGTACTTCGGCAATCAACGCTCCGCCAGTTGCCCGTGAAAGAAGCGACCGGCGCAATCAAAAACCTTTTGCACCACGATCCAGTGACGTTCGACGGCCCGAAGTTGACGGTTATTCAATGTCCCTCGAACTGGCAATAACTGATATAACCGCGCCATGCCCCGATCCAGTGAAACATACACCCCTGCCACACTTCAGAACGTCCTGGATAGCAACTGCAGGCGTTCGGCGAATGCGTCCAACGAGGGGTTGGTCGCATATCGTCGTGACCTGTCAGACCCAACTGCCGCCTGGAAGGCCGTAGAGAGTCCGCTGCAGACTCACTACGAGCTTTTCTGCACCAGACTGGCGGAAAACACCAACGAGTCTAAAACCTGCCTTTGCAGCCGATACAGCGCATTACGCCACAAGCCCGGCGAATTTCGTGTTCATCCATTTGTAGCGAGCGCGATGGTCCGTTGTGCGGGGTAGAGCGGACGTGGCGCAACATCGGCCAAAAGGTCGGTTGTTGACCCAGATCGGACATCAATGTTCGATATTGAGCAGATCGAGGATTTTTCATTAAATTGATTTAGTCAGGGCAACCGGTTCACTGAGTCTCGGTCG
>JABILA010000008.1 GCA_018654745.1 Alphaproteobacteria bacterium | reverse complement strand
TGCGCGCGGGCCCCTCCTGTGGACTACCGGGACAACCCGTAACACCGGGTATTGCTTTGCAGAAGCTGGTGTACTTTTACTCCGCCACAGTGGTGTATTATTGCTCCGGCGAATGGTGTGTTTTTACCCCGGCGTTGACACAGGCAATGTTGGCCGTTCATCGTGCGTTAACGCAGTTCAATTATAGTTCATTCCTCAAAAGTGGCGCGGAGAGGGATGAGTTATGAAATATGGTATCTTGATGACTGGCGTGGTGGTATTCACCACAACCATTTCTGGCGGCGTGATGGCGCAGGAATCGGCTACAAAAACTGTTGCAGCACCTTATCCGCCTTTGGTCACTTCGGTATCACCGGCGGCTAATCCCAATCTTCAAGCAATGCAGAGGGCCGGAATTAAACCCGGAATAGCGTCCGGCGCCAGTGGCTTTCCTGCCCGACCTGATGGTGTGAGATCATCCAACGCAGCATTGTGGGCGACAGCAGGCGCTATCGGATTAACGGCTGCTGTTGCAGCTGGTGTTGCGGCTCTGCTCTCCGCTGGTTCCTCCAGCGACGCAAGCAGCTCAAGCGTGACGACGACAACTTCAACCGAGTAATTTCGAAAAACTTTCCCTGATCAATAACCCGGATGGATCGGGTGCATGACCGGTTTGAAAAGATATTTAGACAATATCTCGCCGTATCCCCGGTAAACATATCCGCCGTTTTCGGCCAACAGTTGTAGTTTATTTTCCTGGTAGAAGCCGGGAATTTGATACCAGGGCATGGCTGGCTGGCGGTGATGGACGACGTGCAGGTTGTTATAAAGAAACAGGACGCCCATGAACCGGCCGCTTTCGACGATGGCGGTACGTTCACCCGGCAGGTCGGCACTGCGGTGTTCGGCGAACGAGCGTAACAGGGTCAGCATCAGGCCGGGCCAGGCGAAGCAGAGAATATATTTCCACACAGGCATGCCCGCGACGCCGGTGACGATCCAGAACAGGGCTGCGATCAGGACTGCGTGTACAAGCCACAACTGGATTGTCTTGCCATCCAGTCGCAATATTTTTGGCAATTCCTGGCGGACCAACCGAAACACTGTGATGACAGGGCCAAGGATCATGCGACCTGCCAGGGAATTATTGGCCAGCAGCAACGCTTGTCCGATGGCACCTGCCCGTTTCCATTGATCCGGCGTTACATAATATGATTCAGGATCATCAAGCGGGTCTGTCACTCTGGCATCGCGATGATGAATGATGTGAAGCTTTTTGTAGTGCGGATAGGGAAAGACCAGGCCCAACGGTGGATAGGCCACCAATGCCTGCAACCATCGTGGCCAGGCATAAAGAGCATGGATTGATTCGTGTTGCAGCGATGTATGCAGGGCTGTCAGATATCCTGCCAGGACAAACAGGATAAATATCGGAATATGATTGTGGAGGAGAACCAGGGCTCCCCAACCGCTGTAGACAAGCACAGCAAGCACGGCCGTGGGGCCATGCCATTTCAAAAACAAGTTTGAAGAAGAGGGTCGCGACGGACCCTGTAGCTGACTGTTCATACCACCAAATCCTGCACCAATACCCCACCTTTAAGACCCTGCCCGTCGCGGAAGTCAATCAAATGGTTCAATGTCATATGAGATTTTTTTACTATAGGTGGTTGTATATGCGTCAAAATGTCACCATTTGTTAACCATAAAAGTGGGATATATAAAAAGTGACTCCGTCAAAAGCGGAATTACAGCGTTGATTCAGCTACGAAAGTAGCAAATGAGATAGAAGTCGCGGACCTGACATCGACGGGTTCGCGGAGACCAGAGCAGCCTTATTTATGGCTGATGTCGAAAAGGCAAACCGTTGGGAACGGCGGGACGCAAAGTCACGTATCTTAAAACCTGGAGGATGATTCTCCCGGTTCAGATGGACGGACTACCGAAAGGAAACGACCAGATGTACGCCGGAACGAAAGTGTTATCCAGAATTTCGAAGCTATTCGCAGCTGTCGGTATAGGCTCTACCTTCGCCTTTTCTCCGGTCAATGCTGAAAAAATTTATTCAAAGGTTACGAAAGAAGAAGCACAGAACCTGTCGTCTGCGCTCAAGACATTTATCTGTCTGGGTGAACGACTGGCACCGGATTGGTGTGAGGATTTCCGTAATTTCAAACTTACGCCTCGCAAGCCTGTTGTTGATCTGGCTGAAAAGTCTGCCGCGGATGTTAAAAGCGGCCCGCAAAGTCTGGAGCAACAAATTGCCAACCAACCAGACCTGGAAAATATCCCCTCGACGACTGAAGCAGAGGTAGTCAAGGTTGTTGCGCTGAAGGTCGTTGAGCCTGTTATCGTGGAAACCCCGCGCGAAAAAGAATTCAAGGCATTTCTAGGTACCGGGAATTTCACAAAGCTGACAGCTGAACAGCTTGAGCTGGTGGTTGAAATGGCTGTGTCCAATTCACATCCAAAGGCCAACGAAATTCTTGGCTTCGCCTATACCAACGGCAGTGGCGTTGTCGGCAAAAGCAAGGTCAAGGCCTATCGTCAGTATGGTATTGCCTATCTTAAAGGTCTGGTTCGGGTAAAACCCAACATGGATGTTTTGTGGAAAAAGTTCTCCAGGTCTGAGCAATTCTCGCTGGTCCACGAATTCAAGCGTCTGAAAAAAGAAGCAAAATACATCTCGACGTCTATGAATAATTGATCAGAGCGTTTCCGGGTTTCGCGGAAACGCGCTTTCTGCAAAACTGGTGTCGCAATGCGCCGGTTTTTTCCAGATCAACTTTCCTGAAAGGGATGGTCAGATGTCGACAGTTCCACCAATCCAGACAAATAGTACAAATAACGACCCGCGTGTCGAGGCTGTCTTTGAAGACATCCGCGAGACAAGGGGATCCGGTTTCATAAACAATTTCTGGCGCTACCTCGCCTTCGATCCGGATTTGCTGGCGCAGACCTGGGCCGAGGTCAAAGCCGTTATGGTGACGCCTTCCGACCTTGATCCGCTGACAAAAGAGATGATTTATATGGCGGTCTCTATCGCCAACAGCTGTCCCTATTGCGTGCATTCACATACGGCAGCCGCAAAGGCAAAAGGCATGACAGATGGTCAATATGCCGACCTGTTAAAAGTTGTGTCCCTGGCCGCAAAAACCAATCACCTGGTCACCGGCCTACAGGTTCCCGTTGATCCTGAATTCGATCACGAAGTTTCCTGAAGCTGTCCCTGAAACGCTTTAACCTTCGTCCAGAGACTTGCGCAGTGAGGTCGCCAGTTCGTGGCGATTGAAGGGCTTGGTCAGCAGATTGTTGCGTAACTCCTGATCAAAGCTGTAGCGATCAAAATTGTTATATTTTTTCTTCGGCGTAAATCCTGAAGTCAAAAGAACTTTCAACCCGGGACGATGTTCCCGTGCCAGGTCTGCGAGATGGTAGCCGTCGATGCCACCAGGCATGACGACATCACTGAAAACCATATCCAGTTCCACGTCACTCTTGATAATTTCCATGGCTTCGCGGCCATTGGAAGCCGTATGGGTTTTGTACCCCAAAGAAGCCATGAATATTTCTGTGACACGGACCAGACTTCGTTCGTCATCGACGATCAGGATCGATTCAGTTCCAGTTGGTGCGTCCTCGATCGGTGGCAAGGCATCTTGTTCCGGGACGGGATCGGTCAGCACGCGAGGCAGAAATATCCGAAACGCTGTGCCCTCGCCCGGTTCAGAATAAATACCTATGTGGCCCCTGCAACGCTGGACAAATCCGTAGACCATACTCAAACCAAGGCCCGTGCCCTTGCCGGTTTCCTTGGTTGAAAAGAAGGGCTCGAAGACCTTGTCGAGATAGGCAGGCTCGATACCGATGCCGGAATCCTGAACCGTAATCATGACAAATTCGCCGGACATACCGCCGGGATGATTGTTGACATAATGTTCATCGAGATATTTGTTCTCGGTCTCGATGGTCAGAAGCCCACCATCCGGCATGGCATCTCGCGCATTGATGGCCAGATTAAGAAGAGCTTCCTCAAGTTCATGCGGGTCAATGACAACAGGCCAGAGATCGTCGGCCAACCAGGTTTCAACAGAGATTGCAGACGTCAATGTACGTTTGATCAGGTCTTTCAGATCGAGAATGAACTCGTTCACCTGGGTCACCCTGGTTTCAGCAGAATCGCGTCGTGAAAATCCCAGCAGGCGTTTGGTGAGGACCGCCGCACGTTCAGCCCCCTTCATGGCCATATCAAAATGTTCTCTGGCTGGCGCATCCTTTTTGATGAGATCAATGCCAATCTCAAGATTACCCATCACAATAGCCAGGATATTGTTGAAGTCGTGCGCAATGCCGCCGGTTAACTGACCGACAGCTTCCATCTTCTGGGCCTGGCGAAGTTGTTCTGACAAGTTGGCCTGATGTATCTCGGCTTCCTTGCGCAAGGTGACATCCCGAAGGGTAATCGTCAGGAATTCTTCATCGTTGACGGACCAGGAGGAAGTGGAAATATCAACGTCAACTTCCTTCCCTCCCTGTTTCAGGGCTTTCATTTCCACAACGGTATTTCCACCGTTTGCTTCCTTCAGCCTGTACCAGTTTCCACCTTTCGAATGTGCTTCGTCTCTGGTTGTTTCCGTCACCAGCATATCGATAGACTGACCAGAGGCCTCAATTGCCGAATAGCCAAAAATTTTCCAAGCCGCAGTATTCCAGTTCAGGATCTTCCCCGAGGCATCTGTCGTTATGATAGCATCGTGTGCGGTCTCAAAAGCCGAGCGATATCGCTCTTCACTCTCGAGCAATCCTGCAGATGTTTCAGCTACTTTCTGGATCATGTCGTTGATCGCTTCGGCAACGGTATCAAGTTCGTCGTGGCGGCCAGGGGAATTGCGTCGGTCCAGTTCAAACCGTGGCATCGCACTGTCCAGTTCAATCGCCGCAGCATAGTCGGCCAACTTGTCCAGGTGACGCGTTACGGTACGGCGAAACAGGATATAGATCGCTCCGATGACGCAAAATATCAAAAACCCGGTGATAAGAAGACTTTGCATCATATGACGGAATAAACCGGCATAGACTTTTCCCAGACCGGCCTCAACGCGCAATGTCGCAAACTGTCGATCTTTTCCGCCACGCTGGGTCACAAGCGGAAATTCCCGAACCAGGGTTTCGCCTGTTACCGGTGTTCCCGCCATCCACACGGAGCCATTGTCAGATCGAATTTCGAGATAATCGATTTCGGGCAATCCAACCAGGCTATTCAGATTCAGTTTTATCAAGGGCTCATCCAGGGCCCAGACAACGGACGACAAGCTCGCTACGTGACTTTTGCGTATTTCCTTGAACCGCGTTTCAATCACGGAGACATCGGACCGATAGTCGAAAAAGACCTGTATGCTGATTGTCACAAGAGTGATGCAAAACCCGATAGCGGCCGTTGCCTGAATAAGCCGTCGGGCAATGCTGTGTCGATTTCCGGACAGCACAGGCGTAGCTTCCGGATCAGTCAGGTTCCGGGACACAACCGGTTGCTCTTGAGAATTGGACGAGGACACAGAGATCGGTTACTCCGACAGACATGACAAATCAGGACCAGAGTAAAAACCCCTGGTTCATCTTTGCGCCCCACCCTCATAATACATTGAAGTTGAGTGATTTTTCAACTTCAAATCGTTATGGCCGAGCAACTATCCCGTCGAATCTCAAATTGGTCAGGTTGGCTGTCCGAGCCGCGTGCGAAGTTCGACAACTTCGAAGACCAGGGCCCCGACGCCACGTGCTGTGGCCAGGGCAATGACAATGACACCCAGGATAGGTACGACTGCCAGCAGCCATAATATCGACAGGCCCAGAGCTGTCGCCCCGATGCGGTACAACGGCTTGCGCGTTGCATCATGTTTGGTCCAGGAAATCAGACGTCTTCCCAATACATAGGAGGAACCAAATTGCCCCGTGATGACCATCAGGAAATAGACGGCGACCAGCAATACAGCGATCGGAATGCCGACTGCGGAGATAAACAGCAGGAATATCAGTATCGGTGCGCCAACCAGAACGGCAAACCCCAATCCGACACATGACAGATTGCGGCCCCGCGACTGGCGATCAAGGGCTGGAAACAACTTTGGTATCGCCAGCACAAATGCCGAGGCCAACAGGATAAGGCCAATGATCAAGACGAGGTGAGTTGCACCGGCAAGGGCGAACATGCCACCTTCCCTGTCCATCATGCCTTCTGACTGCATGAATGTGACATCACCACCGATTTCCGCCTGATCGGATAGCTGGATCGCTTCCGGAGAATGATAAATCAGGTCACCGGCAATTCGGGCCGATGGCAAGATGCGGATTGTCCTGGCTGCAATCTTCGCATCGCCATCGATGCGACCGGAAATGACGACTTCTCCGGCACCGACCCTGAGGTCACCAAGAATGTGTCCTGCAATATGGATTGTGCCGGCACCCAGCGTCGCTTTGCCTGAAATGGTGGCTGTATCTTCAATTTCAAATACACCGGCACTGGCGAGTACATTGCCGCCAATACGGCCTCGCAATATCAGTTTCCCGGAGGTTGCTCTCAGGCTTCCGGCGACATCGCCGGGAAAGTCCAGTTTGCCACCGATTGCCAGCGCATCACCTGCAATATTGCCCGAGATTTTCGCCTTGCCTGCAAACAAAGAGATCGAATCGCTGACGTCGGCTTTCACGGCAATTCGACCACCCATGGAAACCAGTTCACCTTCGATTTTATCGTCAATACTAACTGTGCCACCGATCACGAGGGCATCGCCCTTGATGCGTGACTTGACGTCAATTTCTCCACCGGCTGCAATAAGATCAGCCGCTATATCTGCTTCGATCAACAATTTGTCTGCCGAAACAATCAGATCAGAATCAAAGTTACCGTTTTTGACCGTTGTTTCCTCAAAGGCCGCAGCGGAATGTGCGGACAGCAAGCCGATTGTCAGGATCGATCCAAACAGGCTGGTTTTGATGGCGCTGATTATTTTCATACCCAATCCTCATTGCCTTTGGTGGCGCTTGTTTTGCTGTCATGATTACCGCGGCCCTGAACGGACAAATCCTTGCTTGATGACCCGGACATCCAGTCAAATAATTCCTGTGGCAAGAAAGCGGCCGCTTCTGCGATGCGTCCCAGATTGCTCAGGCCACGGAATAACACTTCCCGGGCCCTGCCCCCCATCGAAGGATCCGCTGCTGCAATATCTGTTTCTGCGGACAACACACGCTCCTTCAAGGTCGATACAATTTTTCCACTGACTTCTGTTTGCACATCGAGGACGTTATCAAGTTTCCGGTCATACCGTCCGCCCCAGATGTGAACCCCTGTTTTCGGGTCTACTAATTGCGCCGATATGCGAACGCGGTCTCCGACGGTGCGTACGCTACCTTCAAGCCGATAGCCTGCCTTCAATGCAGTAAGGCCCTTGGGCGCTGTGTCTGCTTCCCCGAGTTTCAAAATACGAAGATCGCCGTTCGATGACAGCGCCGTCATCAGGTCCTCGGTCAAACCGTCGGTAAAAGCATTCTTTGCTGTGCTGTCGCCAATGATGCGAAAGGGCTGCAGGGAGACAACTGGCGGTCCTTTTGACGCTGATTTCCCGGGGCCATTTACCGGCGCATTGCCAGGGGAAAAGAAGACGACCGCCAGGAATAATGCCGCGGCCGTAAAGACAAACCGCAAAGGTGTAAATGGTCCAAATTTCAGGGCCGGGCGCTTGCGAGACCGACTTGATTCCAGGAGCACCCGGTAATGCTTCACCGGCTCACTAATATGTTTCAGTTTCTTGTTACCAAGGTCTTCAAATTCCAGATCAAGACGGTTTTTGACTTGCTCGTAGGCCAGGGCGGAAATAGTTATGCCGCCGCTATCCGCCAGGCTTTCCAGGCGTGCCGCAATATTGACGCCATCACCGTAGATATCTTCCTTGTCGACGACGATTTCACCAACGTTGACACCCATGCGGAAATCAAATCTTGTGGCGGCACTGCGACCGGTATTTCGTGCTTCCAGGGCTGTCTGCATTTCAACGGCGGAACGAACAGCTTCAGTAGTCGTCGGAAACTCGGCGAGGAAACCGTCACCGGTATGTTTAACGATACGACCGCCATGACGCTCAATCGATGGATCGATGATTTCCCGACGCGCTGTCCACCAGTCATCCAGAGTGGTGTTTTCGTCGGTCTCCATCAAACGGGTATAACCGGCAACATCGGCTGCAAGGATCGCAGCCAGTTTACGGGTTACAGCCTCGTCACTCATGTAGATGTATCCACATACGTCATTGCCCGACAGCAGCGTGCATCAGGCTTGTCTTTCTATTTAGGCAAGGCGACCGCAAATTGTAAGTCCAAATCGGGTATTTAGTCTTGTATGGTTGCGCAGAACAGCCCGTCCCCGCATTCTGCACCCGATATCATCAATCAATGACAGGAACAGAAAATGACTGCGCACAAAGGACTGGAAGACTGGCATCGCGTTGCCGAAGGCGGAGATGTCAACGCCTTGAAGGAAATGCTGGATGACAACGCGGTATTCCATTCACCTGTTGTTCACACCCCGCAAGAAGGCAAAGCTATTGTCTTTATGTACCTGGCCTCGGCCTTTCAGGTCTTCAAGGATTCTGATTTCAGATACCTGAGAGAAGTCGTTGATGGTGATACAGCTGTTCTGGAATTCGCTGTTACGATAGACGACATAGATATAAATGGCGTTGATATGATCCGTTGGAATGACGCCGGAAAGATTGAGGACTTCAAAGTCATGGTTCGTCCCCTGAAAGCCGTCAATATGTTGCATCAGCAAATGAAAGCAATGCTGGAAGCCATGGGCTGAAACGAGATATTTTCCTTGCCCAGGGTGTTTAAAGCTGAAGAACCAGTGACTTGCAATCGGGAAATGTGCAGTTTTATGAGACACGAACATAATTGTTCAAAATCAAAGCGATAGTTCAATAAATATTTTGAATTCTTCTCACTGTTGCCTTATCTACAGTGTTGAAGACGATGCCTTGGGGGAAACTTGCACTGTTCGTGCGTGGTCAAGGTGAATTTTGGTTGGGGTGGTAACGGGTTTGTTTGTTGAGTTCAGGAAAAGTTCGAGCAACTTCGTCAATTAATCCACAGACGAAGTTTTCGCAGGCATTGAACCTGCACAGATCGGGACAATTTGACGAGGCGGAATCCGCCTATCTGGAACTGGTTGAAGAGCAACCTGGTTACGTCCCTGTTTTGCATAACCTGGGTGCCCTGATGGTTCAGAGCGGCCGCCATGACGAAGCCCTGCCCGTGCTCGACAAGGCCCTGGAACTTTCTCCATCATCTGCCAATATTCACTCGACCCTCGGTGCGGCATACATCGGGTTGGGAAGATATCTCGACGCCATCAACGGCTTCGGCAATGCCATAAAGCTCAAACCCGATTATGCTGATGCGCACTGTAATACCGGGCTTGCCTGGCAGCGCCTTGGTGAGCATGACAAAGCGGCAGAATTTTTTCACAAGGCACTTGAAATACAGCCATCGCGCGCGAATTCGCTGGCGCATCTCGGCCTGTCGCAAATTGAAACCACGCAATATTCTGAAGCCATAACCAATTTTGACAAGGCTTTGATCCTGGCACCCGTCTCGGTTCTTGCGATGACTGGCAAGGCAAGTGCATTACGTCATTTGCACCAACATAGCGACGCACTGAAATGCCTGGATGACGCGCTTGAAATTTCGCCGACAAATTCGAAAGCCAGACTGAACCGGGCGACGTTGAATTTGTCTCTGGGCAACTTCGAACAGGGATGGCTGGATTTTGAAGCCCGCCTGGACATGCCGGGATGGCACATGGCCCTGCCCCTGGACATGGGTCAAAAATGGCGCGGCGAAAACCTGACGGGTAAAACCATTCTACTGTGCACAGAACAGGGAATGGGCGACAACATCCAGTGCATCCGTTATGCCCGGAATTTGAAGGAAATGGGTGCGCGCATCATTGTCGCAGCCCCCCCCGCACTCGCGGATCTTTTCAAGCAGGTCTCCGGCGTTGACCAGGTTATTACAACAACAAGTCCTCCCGCGTTTGATTTTTGGTGTCCGCTGTTCAGTCTGCCGCTTCTGTTAGCGGAACGCCTGACCATACCAACCACATCGTACTTGCGCTGCCCGACAAACCAGGGCGCGCAAAACGAGATCAAAAAAATTGGCATCGTCTGGGCGGGTGATCCCCTGCATCAGGACGATGCCCGTCGTTCAATGAACCTGAGAGACCTCAGCCCCTTGTTTGACCGTTCCGACAGGGAATTTGTCAACCTTCAGGCTGGCAACCGCGCACATGATCCGGCACATTTGGACACGGGATATATTTCCGATCCTGCCGAACCCCTTGATAATTACACAGCAACTGCCAGAGAAATCAGCAAACTGGATCTGGTGATCAGTGTTGATACGTCAGTCGCCCACCTGGCAAGTGCCATGGGAAAGCCAGTCTGGTTGATGGTGGCCCATACGCCGGATTGGCGCTGGCAATTCGAAGGGGAGCGAACGCCCTGGTATCCGTCCATGAAGTTATTCCGGCAAATTACGCCTGGCGATTGGCAAGACGTCGTCAAGCGCATTGGCATTGAACTGGATCAACACAAAGCCTTCTGAATAGCCTATTCTGTTGCCCAGACTGGAAAATGGACTATTTTCAGGTGAAGGGGGATGTGGAATGTCGATCTACAGAAACGACCCGGTGATCCGATGTATTGGCAGCCTGATCGCCATCGGTTTTTTTGCCATGGGGGCATATGCCATCATGGGCCCAACGTCTGATTTGCCTGAACTGAACCAGGACAGGGCTTTCTGGTTCGGCATTACTTGTCTTATCGCTTCAGCTTTTGCGCTGGTACTTTCCTGGGTCATCAAGGATGTCCGGGGTGTGTGGTGTGCGCCGCCACGCCGGGATATCTTTGGCGACTGAAAACCATGCCCCTCGGGTAGGTCAGTTATCCGCCAGTTCGGCGTACCGGCCCGCATAATAGAGCAAAGGCATGGCATCTTCATTTTGGCTACATTGTTCGACCCGGCCAATGAAAATGATGTGGTCGCCACCATCCACGGTGGTTTCCGGATAACATTCAAATGTCGCCATGACGTCCGCCAGAAGAGGTGCGCCAAGTTCGCCGTCAGACCAACTGGTGTCCTGCCACTTTTCCACGCCCACAGATGAGAATTTCTGCGAAATGTCCATTTGATCTGCGGAGAGGACATTCACAGCGTAACTTGTTGCGGTTTCAAAAGACGCGAGGCTGCGGGCATCCCGCGCCAGACTAAAGAGGATCAGCGGCGGATCCAGAGAGACCGAGTTAAACGAATTCACCGTCATGCCATGGGGTGTGCCTTCAGCATCCTTGCAGGTGACCACAGTAATCCCTGTCGCAAATCTGGACAGGCAGTCGCGGAAAGCACGGGGATCGAAATTCATGGCAGCAAAGCCCTTGTCCTGGTAATAGGGCGTAACCGGGTTTAACGGAAACGCAGCGTTGCCTCAAACCCCCTGGTATGAGACAAAAAACGAAGCACAAGTGGTCTCGATTAAACCGGAACCACCTTGAGTGACAAGATGATGTCATACTGCATCTTGTTGCAACAGGCCACTAATCAGGAAGTACAAAATGAGTACCACAATGCCCGAACTCGTTTTATTGCACACGGCCCAGAGCAATGTCGATCTGTTCTCGGGATTGTTGGCGGAGATGGCACCGGAGATTCAGGTCAGACATTTGGTGAGGGATGATTTGTTGAAAGCAGCTTTTGTTGCACAAGCCCTGACACCTGAAATACGTGAAGAAACGGCAGATATATTGTATCTGCAAGCAACTAAGGGTGCCGGACTTGTGGTCTGCACTTGTTCAACAATTGGACCCGGTGCGGATGATGCCGCGGCACAAAGCATCACAAATGGTTTTGCGCCGGTTCTGCGAATAGATCGCCCCATGGCCATGGATGCCGTGTCACGCGCTGATCATATTGTCGTTGCTGCAACTTTTGAGACAACGCTTGAGCCAACGCTGAACCTTGTGAAACAGGCGGCCCTTGAGTCAGGTCGTGCTGTGAATATCGAACCCTGTTTGATCGCCAACGGCAAACAGTTGTTTGAAGCCGGAGATATGGACGGCTATTTAACCGCCATAGCCAGTGGTCTGGAAGCTGCTGCCATGTCAACTGAACTGATTGTGCTGGCTCAGGCGTCAATGGCACCGGCTCTCGACAGGCTGCCAGCCCCCCTGCCCGTTCCTGTCGTCAGCAGTCCACGCAGTGGTATTGAGGATGCCATCAGGCGCTGGCGCGAAAGATATGCGGCCTGATCAACGCCCTGATCAGCGCCCAGATCAGCGCCCGGATCAGCGCAATGGCGGTGCGTACATTAGACCACCGTCTTTCCACAAGGCATTCAGACCCCGGTCAAGCCCCATCCGGGAGTTCTTGCCTACGGTCTGGTCATACATTTCTGCATAATTGCCGACTTGGGCAATAACCCGACTGGCCCATTTGTCATCCAGCCCCAGTGGTTTACCGATCCCTGGTTTGATTCCTAGCAATCGCTGCACGGCAACGTTCGAACTTGCCGCCATTTCAGTCAGGTTCGTCGAGGAAATCCCGCGTTCTTCTGCTTCTATGACCGCATTCAGGCCCCACTTGACGATGCGGTACCATTCCTTGTCGTCATCGCGAACGACAGGCCCAAGAGGTTCCTTGGAAATAATGTCCGGCAGGATGACGTAATTTTCCGGATTGGGCGCAGTGGACAATCTGGAGGCAGCCAGCGTCGACCGGTCAGCGGTATAGATATCGCAGCGGCCCGAAAAGAAGGCGGCTTTGGCTTCCTTGAAAGAATGGTACCGAACAATATCCAGGCCAAGGTTATGCTGGCGCACGAGATCATCCAGATTGCCGGACGATGTCGTATTCGTTTCAACACATATGCTCGCTTTTTCCACATCTTTGATACTGGAAAGCCCAAGCTCTTTACGGGCAATAAAACCCTGGCCGTCGTAGAAATTAATTCCGGCAAAATGGAGCCCGAGACCGGCATCACGTTTCAGGGTCCACGTTGTTCCCCGAACAAGGACGTCATAGTCTCCGCGCTGCAATGCCTTGAACCTC
The DNA here is from genome assembly GCA_018654745.1 of Alphaproteobacteria bacterium. Taxonomy (GTDB): domain Bacteria; phylum Pseudomonadota; class Alphaproteobacteria; order UBA2966; family UBA2966; genus JABILA01. The sequence goes on along the minus strand of JABILA010000008.1, from coordinate 15,894 downwards.
AATTTGGCGCTGACGGGAACAAATTCAATTTTTGTGGCATCACCAAGCACGGCGGCGGAATAGATCGTGCAAGTGAGCCGGTCCAGGCCAGAGCGATCCTGGCCAATCCTGGTCGGGTCCTTGATATGCACGGGCGATACGCCGCAGAGAACTTTGCCCCGTTCCCTTATTTTATCCAGTGTTTCACCGGCAAAAGCTTTTTCTCCGTAACCCGCGAAGACAATCATGGACAATGCTAACGTAGCTCGGTTTACCAGACGCAAATAAGTCAACTTGCTCTCTCTTTCTCGTATAAATATTCAGAATGTGTTTTGTACACGTATACCTAAAAATAATGTAGCTGGTATTTTTACAGATCAAAATAATTCAAGTAACTGGCCCCCGCTTACATTGTAAAATCCGTATTGTTCTTTCAACTGCACATAACCCCGTGTCAAAATGTTCTATAGAGGATAACAAGAAGTAGTGGATTGCTTTTCAACCTGTTCGACTTGTGCTTGAATGGCACTGAAAATTGACAAAGTTACCTCAACTTGCAGAAAGATAACTGGTTGAAAAACCAAAACACTATTTCAGTCCGGTTTCGGCTGGTACTCGGGCTGTCGATCCTGGCTGCGCTGACGGTTTGTGCAACGGTCATTGCGGCTATCACGTTTCTGTCCCATCGCGACAAACTGGACCTGGTCGTTAATACAGAAGTGCCAACGCTTTTGTTGGCAGCAGAGCTCGCGCACGCCGGTGAAGCGATTGCATCTGGCGTAGCGCCAGTGGCAACAGCGCAGAGCTATCCGGAGGCCGAAAATGTCACTGGAGAGATTCTCGACAAATTTGCCAGGATGGATCGCCTGATCATTGATCTGAGCCGCCTTGAAACCGACAACGCGCATATTGAAATCTTTCAGAATGAAAGATCAAATATTCAGGAAAACTTCCTTCAACTGCAGGCAAATGTAACAACCTATTGGCATGTCAGATCCCGTAACAAAGATCGTCGTGTGCAGTTCCTTGAACTCCTTGATCGTTGGGCTTCAAAGGCCCTGAACCAGGCCCAGGATTCATTACAGCCCAGGAGTTTGTCCAGAATTGAACAGGCAGCTGCTTTGCGGCTGTCCCAGGCAATCGTGGCTCGTTCTGAAACTGAAATCAGCAAGGCCCGGCTCCAGCTCAACGACCTTGAAATTGCTGTCAAAAAATTGGCTGACAGTACCCCATCAAGACAATTGCTCGACTCCAGCAGCCGGATCAGGGCTTTCGCCAAAACAGCATTGATCTTTCTTTCAGACCGGGCAGAAGAAACAACGCTGGCCAAAAAAACCTTTGCCCTGGTTTCTTATCACCAACATCTGTCAGACAGATTGACCGTTGCCTTGAGCCGCCTTCTGGAGGCGCACAAAAAGGCAATTGTCACGGCAACCAATCAGGCCGAAAAAGCGCTGACCATTTCCAGTACCTTGCTGATCATTTTGTCGGTCCTGAGTGTAGTTCTGGCGGTTACAATTGCGCTGATACTGGACAAGAGCATTTCCGGACGGCTGCGGCGACTGCAAGACAATATGACGTTGATTGCATCTGGCGAACGTTCAGTGGAGATACACGAAGACGGCAAGGATGAAATCGGTGAAATGGGACGCTCCTTGTCCAAATTTGTTACAACGTTGAACCATCAGGAACGGTCTTTGCGGCGTGCCAAAAATGAAGCCGTGATGGCCAATCGTGCCAAATCCCTGTTTCTGGCCAATGTCAGCCACGAGTTGCGCACACCCCTGAACGCCATATTGGGATTTTCCGAGATTATTCGAACTGGTGCTCTCGGGAAGGTTCAGCCAACCCGGTATGGGGATTATGCCAATGACATTCACGAAAGTGGTCAACATTTATTGGACTTGATAAACGACGTGCTGGACATGGCCAAGATGGAAGCCGGCAAAACCGAAGTTCGGGAGACGGCCGTCAACTTCAGTCTTGTCATTCAGGAATCCTTGCGAATTGTTTCTCAACTGGCCAGGGAAACACACATCAGAATTGAAACGGAAATTCCCCACAACCTGCCTGCCTTGTGGGCAGACAATCGCATGCTGGTTCAGATGTGTACCAACCTCACTGAAAATGCAATTGATTACTCTCCACCCGGCAGCCAGATCACCATATCCGCCCGTATCAATGGTCTTGGCCAGTTTGCCTTCAGCGTTACTGATCAGGGCATGGGTATGTCGCCCAGTGAAATCACACGGGCATTGAAACCACTGGAACGGGAAGATATAGACACCCCCCGTGAAACCGACGGTACGGGCCTCGGGCTGCCGTTGATTGCGCAATATGTATTTCTGCATGAAGGTGAATTGACCATCGACAGTCATCCTGGCGAAGGCACAACCGTCAATGTTATTTTCCCAGCGACACGTATCCGCCCAACCGCAGAACGCAAGTTTACAGTTATTGACGGCACAGCCTGATTTGCAACGAATTTGGTGTCCTTTCTCTTGCACGCCGCAAGGTCGCTGTGCACTATGAATGCTTGCCTACCTGCTTGTTGAACACCCGACATCACAAAATCATCAAACTTCATATAGTCACCAATCTTCAGAGGCCGAACGCTTTATGAAATTCTCGATAAACATTTCGACGATGTTTCAGGAACTGGATTTTCTTGATCGTTTTAAGGCTGTTCGTGATGCCGGATTCAAGGCTGTCGAAATCCAGTTTCCCTATGCCACACCAGTGACTGAAATCGCCAACGCTTGCGAAAGCGCAGGCGTCGACGTCGTATTGTTCAATGCACCACCGGGTAATTTCGACGCCGGTGAGCGAGGCCTGGCCGCCTTGCCGGGACGTGAAGAAGAATTTCAGGCTGCCGTTCGCACTGCCTGTGACTATGTCCGCGTGCTGAAACCTGTCGGTGTCAATATTCTGGCAGGCATCCCGGATGTAGATGCCGATGAAAAAGCCTGCTGGGCAACGCTGATCAACAACCTGAATTATGCTGCAGAAGAATTACAGGCTGCGGGAACCAGGGCCCTGGTGGAGCCCCTGAACAATCTTGATGTCAAAGGCTTTTTCATCCCGACCAGTGAACTTGTGGTCAAAGCCATCACTGAAGCTGGACACAAAAACCTGGCCCTGCAATATGACTTTTACCACGCACGCATGATGGAAACAGACCCGATCGCTGAACTGGAACGCTGGTACGACCATATTGCTCACATGCAATTTGCCGACAACGGTGGACGACATGAACCAGGCACGGGTGACATCGACTGGCAAAGTGTTTTTACAACGATCCGCAAGCTCGGATATTCTGATTGGGTCGGTGCGGAATACATCCCCTCGGGTGCGACAACGGACAGCCTCGACTGGGTACCGACATTTTCTGACTGGGCTGGCATCAAGGCGTAAGGACAAATCCATGAGCATAGACTATATCGCGACCCCTGCCCTGATCCTCAACCGTTCCAGGTTGACCCGTAATGCGGACCGCATGAGCGCGCGCCTGAAAGAGATGGGTGTGCATTTGCGCCCGCATATGAAAACGGCAAAATCTGCTGATGTCGCGCGCCTGGCGACCAAAGATCATTTTGGTGGCGTGACAGTCTCAACGGTTGCCGAAGTTCGCTACATGGCTGAGAAAGGCATAAAAGATATTTTTTATGCTGTCGGTCTGTCCCCTGGCAAGGTTGCGCCCCTGGCGGAGATTCAGGGGTCGACAGAGGCAGTTGTTACCGTGCTGACAGACAATGTTGCAGCCCTGAATGCGGTGGCAGCAGAAGCGGCGCGTCTTGATGCGTCTTTCCCTGTTCTTGTTGAAATTGATTGCGGCGGCGGTCGCGCCGGACTGGTTGCTGATGACCCGGCCATCATTGAAGTCGTCAAGGCAATTGCAGCGGCACCAAACCTCGAATTTGCCGGGATCATGACCCATGCCGGTCAGTCCTATCACTGCAACACAACAGACGAGATGGCCGAAGTCGCCGAAGTTGAACGCAGTACCCTGGTGGAAGTTGGCGAGAAACTGGCCGGGCTTGGTCATCCCTGTAAAACGCTGACAACCGGTTCTACGCCGACGGCTGCCCACGCCAAATCTATGGAGGGCATCACGGAGGCCCGTCCTGGCGTCTATATGTTCTCTGATGTGATGCAGGCCCATTTTGGCTGGGGCACTATTGATGATATCGCCGTCAGTGTACTGGCCACTGTCATCGGGCACAGAACGGACCTCGATCAAATCCTGATCGATGCCGGTGGACTTGCCCTCAGCAAGGATCGGGGTATGGACAGTCGAGACAAAAACATTGGTCTGGGGCTGGTGTGCGATGTGACAGCGCAACCCATACAGGGCCTGTACGTTGACGACAGCCACCAGGAACACGGCATCATCAAGGCAGCACCCGGATCATCCATTCCCTGGGACGATCTTCCGATTGGATCAAGAGTGCGTGTGTTACCCGTCCATGCCTGCATGACCGCCGCGGCACATGAATATTACAATGTCGTGGACGAAGGCCCGGACGGTCAGGAGGATTATGCCACCCTGACAATCTGGAAACGTCAAAACGGCTGGTACTGATCCGACAAAATGACAACGACTTCTGCTTCTGACCTCCTGCCGCCACCACCTGAGCGGTTTAATCTTGCACGTTGGTGCCTGGATGAGAATGTCCGTTTGCGCGGCGACAAGGTCGCCATGATTCTGGCCCATCCCGAAGGCGATGGTTTTACCGACGAGCGTTGGACGTTTAGGGAATTTGAAGACTGCATCCTGCGTATGGCAGCAGGACTGGAAGCAACAGGCAAATTACAACGCGGTGATCGCGTTATGCTGCGCCTGGAAAACGGCATTGATTATTGCCTGTTGTTCTTTGCCTGCCTGGCGGGTGGTTACGTGCCGTTGCCATCTTCATCACAGCTGACGGCGGAAGAAGCATCTTTCCTGTTATCGGATTCCGGATCACGCGCGATTGCCATGGCGGACGGCCTGGCTCTTGATGATGTTCCGGCAGACGTTCTGATCCTGACACCCAAAGCGGTTCATGATCTGAGGACATTCGCGCGTCGCAATGAATTCGCGGACACCGCCGCGAATGATCCTGCATTTTTGATCTATACATCCGGCACCACAGGCCGCCCCAAGGGTGTCCAGCACGCCCACAGAACGGGTTGGGGCCGCCAGCCCATGTATGATGGCTGGATTGACCATAGTGATACGGATGTCATGTTGCACGCCGGCCGGTTTAACTGGACCTATACCCTGGGCGTTGGCCTGTTCGACCCCTGGGCGCGCGGTGCAACCGCTGTGCTGTTTAATGGAGAAGCCCGGCAGGACATCTGGCCGCGTATGATCGAGACCTATGGGACGACACTGTTTGCCGCAGTCCCGGGTGTCTACCGACAGATGATGAAGTACAATGACCTTGCCGACTATAATCTCTCCAGTTTGCGCCATGCCCTGGTGTCGGGTGAAGCCATGCCCCCTGCCCTGCGGGACCAATGGCGAACGGAAACCGGCCTTGAGATGTATGAAGCCCTGGGCATGAGCGAGTTTTCGACTTACGTCAGTTCCTCCCCCCGTGTACCCGTGCGCGTTGGCAGCCCGGGACGGCCCCAGGCAGGTCGACGAATCGCTGTATTGTCCAGAGATACGGCAGACGGCGACGATCCCTTGCCAGCAGGGGAAACTGGCATGCTGGCGGTCCATCGTGATGAAGCCGGTTTGATGCTGGGCTATTGGAACCGCCCGGAAGAGGATGCGCTGGTCTATCGGGGTGACTGGTTTTGCGGCGGTGATCTCGCGGCTATCGATGAAGATGGATATCTCTGGTATCACGGGCGAAACGATGACCTGATGAACGCCATGGGCTATCGCGTATCACCGCTGGAAGTAGAGCATGCCCTGTCCGCCCACCCGGATATTGCTGAAGTTGCCGTTACAGAAGTCCGCATTTCCGATCAGGTCTCTATTATCTGCGCGTTTGTTGTACCAAAAGACGCTGATAATGCGGACGCTGCAAATATCCTGAATTTCGCGCAAACGCATCTCGCCAGGTATAAATGTCCACGTGAGGTGATCTTCATCGAAGCCTTGCCGCGCACGGCAAATGGCAAAGTCCGGCGCAGGTCCTTGCCTGAATTTCACGCCTCAGCGGCTAACAAGTTGTTGTGACCGATTGCTCCGGTTGATTTCGGTTCTACTTCCTTCAAATTCAAGGGCTCTGCAATCACATCATCTGCTGTCCATAATTTGAAATTCTTGATTTTTTGCGATTTGAATGCATATCTATATGCAATTGTATAACCCCGTCAGACAGCCGGATCCTTGCCTGAATAATGCTACATAAAGTCCTCCACGTACTCGCTATTCTGTCAGGCGTTGCTGCTCCTCTCATTTCAGCAAGTGTAAGCCTGTCAGCAAGTTCCAACTCCTCCGGGATAAAGTCTGAATCTACCAATCAGGCCGTTGCTCTTGATAACGAGGAAAAACGCTGGCTGTCTGAACAAGGAACCTTCACACTCGGTGTTGATCCATCCTGGGCGCCTTTTGAATTTGTCGACGATGACGGTAAATACAGCGGTATCGGGTCAGGATACATTGATCTGACTTCGCAACGACTGGGGGTCGATTTCAAAGCCCTGCCCGGTCTGACCTGGACCGAGGTTATCCGCAAAGCCCGCCTGGGCCAAATTGACATCTTGCCAACGATTGCCCGTACGCCCAAACGAGAAAAGTTTCTCAACTTCACCAAACCCTACATCACCTTTCCGATGGTCATTGCGACCCGGAAGGATGCGGCCTTTGTTGACAGTATTGCCGGGCTGGAAGGCAAAAGGGTCGGTGTCGTTAAGGGCTATGTTTCTCAGGAGCTTATTGAGAACGACCACAAGTCAGTAAATCTTGTACTTGTCAAAAACCTGAGTGAGGGATTACAGCAACTGAGTGACGGCAAGCTTGATGCTTTTGTGGACAATCTGGTGACAATCACACACCAAATTCATCTTCTGAACCTGAGCGACCTCAAGATTGCCGCCCCCACCCAATACAAGTTCGAATTATCCATGGGTGTGCGCAAAGGTTTGCCTGAGCTCATCCCAATTCTGAACAAGGCGCTGCAAACGATCACCGCGCGAGAACGTGCAACAATCGTGAATTCATGGACGGCTATTCAGGTAAATTACGGGATTGCCACCAGCACGGTACTCTATTGGGCCATCCTCCTGATTGTTGGCGCCCTGATAATCGTTGTTCTGGTCTTTTACTGGATTCGTTTTCTTCAAAAGCAAAAACGATTTGTTCAACGTAGTGAAAAACGGCTGGCATCTATTATTGAAACCGCACCTGACGGCATCATCGTTATCGACGAGAAAGGCATCGTCCAGACTTTCAGCCCGGCGGCAGAGGATATTTTCGGTTACACCAATGATGAAGTTATCGGAAAAAATATATCGATGCTGATGCCAGACATGATGGCTCACGAACACGACAGCTATCTCGAACGCCACCTCAGAACCGGTGAAAGCACGATCATTGGACGTGGGCGCGAAGTCGAAGGACTTCGAAAAGATGGCGAACAATTCGCTATGGAGCTTACTGTCGGTAAGGCGGAAGTTGACGGTCAGGTAACCTATACCGGTGGTATCCGTGACATCACGGAACGCAAGAATATCGAGCTGGAACAGGCGCGCGTTCTGGAAAGCCTGAGCGCTGTCATCGAGAGTATTGATTACGGTGTGCTTTTCCTCGACAAGAATTTTCGCAGCATCGTTTGCAACAAGGCCTTTCAGGACATGTGGGGGATCGATCCGGACTTTGTTCTGGGCAACCCGTCTATGGAAGACTACATACGTTATAATCGGTACAAAGGCTTTTACGACGTTGGAGACGAAGATTTTGAAACATTCGTCGAGGAAAGAGTTGCAGCCGTAGAGGGGGGCAACATCTCGCCAACAGAAATGACCCGGGCTGACGGCAAGACCTTTATCTATCAGAACAGATTGTTGGAAAATGGTGGCTGTATGCTTACCTATTACGACATCACGGAACGCAAAAAAGGTGAAGAAGAACTGCGCGACGCCCGGGACCTGGCGGAAGAAGCCACCAAAGCCAAGGCAACGTTCCTTGCAACAATGAGCCACGAAATCAGGACGCCCATGGGTGGTGTCATAGGCATGGTCGATATCCTGCAGGAAACGAAACTGTCAGACGACCAGAGGCAGATGGTGAATACCGTCAAGGACTCGGCGCATTCGTTGCTGACGATTATCAACGACATTCTGGATTTTTCCAAAATCGAAGCAGGGAAACTCGACCTCGAAGAAATTCCTGTATCCATCTGTGACGTTGTCGAAGGTGCCGGTGAGGCCCTGGCGGTCAACGCTCGCAACAAAGGCATCACCCTCAGTGTCTATGTAGACCCGGATATCCCCGATGCGGTTCTTGGTGATCAGGTCAGGTTGCGCCAAATACTTTTTAATTTTGGCAGCAACGCCATCAAATTCACGGCCGAAGGAAAGGTCATCGTTCGCGCTGATCGATTACCTTCAAGCGATGCAGAAAATATCAAAATCCGTTTTCAGGTGATTGACGAAGGGATCGGTATTCCCGAGGACGCGCAAAAAAATCTCTTCCAGGCTTTTTCGCAAGTCGAGGCGTCAACGACAAGGCGCTTTGGTGGCACCGGCCTCGGACTTTCAATATGTCAGCGATTGACCGAGTTGATGAACGGTACCATCGGTGTCGAAAGTGTTTCCGGTGAAGGTTCGACATTCAGTGCAACGATCAGCCTTGGTGTGGCAAAAGAACATTCGATCAAAAGTGATGGTCTCGATCTTGAAGGTCTGAATGTTTTGTTGGTGCATCAGCGCAACGATATGGAGGTTCTGATCCCCCGCTATCTGGAACGCTGGGGTGCCCGGGTCACATCCTGTTCGGATTTCGAACAGGCACAATCCGAAGCTCTGCAGGCTGTCGCCAGAAAAGATATTTATAACGTTGTTTGTCTGGACTCTGACTGGCTATTGAATGAACAGGTTGCGTTTGTGCAATCGGCCCGATCTGACCCCGTCTTGTCAGCGACCCGTTATGTCATTGCTTTTCAAAGCCGGAGCAAATCTGATCGTGTGGACATCGAGAATACCGTTTTTGTAAATGCCGCCCCGCTACGGCGCTCGGAATTCATCAGAAGTATCGCCATCGCTGCGGGCCGCGCCAGTCCGGATGTCGAGTATGACGACAGTGAAGATTTACCCAGCCACGCCAAAGCGCCTGAGGTGGGTGATGCGGAAGCCAATGGTCAGCTTATTTTGCTGGCCGAAGACAATCTGACTAATCAGGACGTTATTCGCCGCCAGCTTTCCATGCTGGGTTATGCCGTTGAGATCGCCAGTGACGGACAGGAGGCATATGAGATGCTTCAGTCCAGGTCCTACGCCATTCTGTTAACCGATTGTCACATGCCGGTGATGGATGGGTTTCAGCTGTCTGAAAATCTCAGAACAGTTAAAGGCAGAGAAAAAGGCAGCTTCCCGATCATTGCTGTTACCGCCAGTGTCATGCGCGAAGAAGTTGATCGCTGTTTCGCTAGCGGTATGGACGACTACCTTGCCAAACCACTTGAGATGAAAAAACTCAAGGCGATGTTGCAAAAATGGATGCCGGAACCTGTAGGGATCGACACAGATATCAAAGTGCCCTCCGAATCCGAAGACGTGGACCAGGAAGATGTTGTTTCAGATGCTGATACCAACGGTCCCATAGACCCGTCGGCGCTGAAGAATGTATTCGGAGATGATGCTGAAACGTTTCGCGAAATTCTGGGTGAATTTCTGGCGCCCTCTGCTGCCAATGCCGAAGAGATAATCGCTGCGGCAAAAAACCGGTCTGCACCAGAAGTCGGTGCTGCGGCGCACAAGTTGAAATCATCATCTCGCAGTGTCGGCGCGATTGATCTGGCCGAATTGTGCCAGGTCCTGGAGCAAGCAGGCAATGCCGCCGACTGGGACGTCATCGACGAAGCTGTGCCGCGATTGCCTCAAATCATGTCAGATGTTTCGGATTATATTAAGGCTCTTTGACGCCCAGGGGCAGATCTACATCTTGTGCGGCTGATACACGATCCCGTTGGCGACCTGTAATTCCCGTACATATCGAATGATCAACGGGATTTCCTGATCCTTCACCTGCGGTTGGGCCGGCATGTTGCCAAAGGGCCAGTGATGCGCCCGGACGCCTCGTTTTGCCGCCATCAGAAATGATCCGTCCGCATGATGTCCCGGATTGTAGATATTGTGGACCAGGGGCGGTCCTTTATCCGTGCCATTTGCCTTGTCGCCATGACAGGCGGCACAGTTTGCGTCGAAAACCTGTTTACCAGCTGATGCGATGTCGCTTAACGGTGGCATGGTGACGTCGACAACATTTGGATTGCCGGGTCCGCCGAAAAACTTCCAGCCAAGCAAACCAGCACCAAGGAGACAAAAGGCCAGCACGCCCAAAGCGGGCAAGCGATCTGAAAGGGTTTTTGATGTTTTCATGGGTGTTTGTATAGAGATTCCAGTGGCTGGAAGGTCAAACCATATTGGTTAAAAATATTAGGTTTTTGTCGACAGTCATTCCTGCCAGTCAAAATGATCGTCGCGAATAAGTTCGACGCAGGCATCGACGACATCAGGATCATAACTGACCCCCCTGCCGTTTACTGATTACATCGCCAGGTTCAAACCATCATCCACGACAATCTGTTCGCCGGTCATGAATTCGCCAGCCTGGGTGGCAAGCAACATCAAGGCGCCATCCAGGTTCTCGGGCACACCGACACGGCGGCGCAGGAAGCGTTTGACGAAGGACTGGCCGTGGTCGCTGGCAAAATATTCGCTGTTCATCTCGGTTTCGATGTAGCCCGGTGCAATCGCGTTGACCCGCACGTTGTAGCGCGCCCATTCCACAGCAAGTGCCCGTGTCATGTGCGATACGGCGGCCTTTGACATGCAATAGGTCGACAATTGCGCCAGTGGCCGCAGGGATGCCACTGAGGCGATGTTGATTATGGAGCCGCCATGGCCATGCGCAATCATGCGTTTGCCAACTTCGACAGCCGTAAAATAGGCCCCCTTCTGGTTGGTATCCATCAGCGTGTCGTAATCTTCCGGGGTCATGTCGACAGCACTTTTCTGGACAGAAATTCCGGCGTTGTTCACCAGTACAGATATCGGTCCAAGTTCTGTCTCGGCGGCGTCGACGGCAGCAGCGATACTGGTGACATCTGCTACATCCATGGCAAATGCCATGGCCCGTCCGTCAAAGGTCTCAATTTCTTCAACCAGGGATGCCAGCTTTTCAGTACGCCTCGCACAAACAGCAACTTTGGCTCCAGCCTTTGCCAGGGTCAGGGAAAAATGGCGTCCAAGTCCGCTGGATGCGCCGGTGACAAGAACGGTCTGGCCGTCCAATGCAAAGGGGGTGCTCAATTTAATATCTCCAAAACTTGAGGTCTCTAGATCAGGGTTTCTTCGCCTGGGTCGACATGCGCCTGACCCGACTTCAATGTACGAAGATTTCAGACAACCAGCAATTTGGCAACATCCTGGCCAGGCATTCTGATAATTCATCCGGCTTGAGCGCTGAAAAGGGTGAAAAATCAACTTTTTAGCAAATGCATTGCTTGTCATCGCTCCGCCTGAGCCATAAATTACAATTTGAACATGCTTCGGCATCAATAAAGAATGGCTGGAAATCTTAATGGCTGCCTATATCGCGCGTGTCTTGTTGTTTGATGCCAATCCGGCACGTCCTATCAAGTTCGACGCCAAGTTGATCGCCAGGGGTTATCACCTCATGCGGGCTGAAAATGATGCGGAAGTATTGGCCATGGCCAGTACCGAGCACCCGGATGTTGTCATCATCAACACACCCCCGGAAGGTGACGAAACCGCCGTCATTAATGCCTGGCAGGAGCGTAAAATTCCGCTGATCCTTATTGGCGACAGGGCCGATGTGGAAGCCAAGGCCAGGGCGTTGAAGGAAGGCGTTGCCGATTATTTGCCGCACGACTATCGCGATGTGGAACTGTTTGCCCGTATAGGTTCGCTATTGCGTCTGAATACGATGCAGGAGGAGCTGGATCGCCGGCTTGATACCGCCCAGCAATATGGCATCAAGGACACGGCCCTGGTTGCGCCTGATGTCGACGTTGATGACGCCAGAATCGTGATCATTGGCGCAGACGATGCCGAGAACAAGGCAACGGCAGAACTGGTTGGGGAAAAACGGGTGCAGCTCTGCACCACGGCCACCCACGAAGCCATGGCAGATCTGGTCGCAAAGGAAATCGATGCCCTGATCATCAACTGCGACACACCACAAAGCGAATTCATGATTTTTTGCGGTGATATCCGCAACAATTCGCGGCTCTATAATCTGCCTATTTTGCTGGTCACGGAAAAGGACAGTTTCGACAACGCCGACCAGCCCTACGAAATGGGTGTGACGGATGTCGTGCACAAGCCGGTCAGCGCAGATGAACTGCGTAATCGCGTCGACAGCCTGGTCTCTCAGCAGCGCTACCGTTTTGCCATGCGCAAGGTTTATCGCGATGCCATGCGGCCCATGACCAGTGATGGCTTAACGGGTCTGTTCAGTCATGGTTTTCTGCATGAAAACCTCGCCAAGCAGCTGGATGAAGCCAAAACCTGGCACAAAAATCTGACCATCGGATTTTTTGATATCAAATCCCTGGCGCAATTTAATCATGATTACGGCTATGTGGCCGGTGACCTTTTGATCCGCCAGATTTCGACCATGATTACGGGTTTATTGCGCGGCGAAGATATGTCGGCCCGTTACGGCGGTGACGAATTTGTTGTTGTCCTGCCAGAAACCCCGCCGGATGTTGCCGAAGTCGCCTTGCGACGGATTGCATCAGTCATTGGTTCTACTGAATTTGCAGTAGCCAACATGACCGAACCAGTACCTGTTTATCTGCAAGTTGGTGTGGCCAGTGCACAGGAAGACGACACCGCAGAAACCCTGATCGCCCGGGCCAAATCAGAAGTTAAGTAACTCGCGACGCGGTCACCGGAATGTACCAGAAACAACACATTTTTCCGCCAGGACAAATCCATGCATATTGATATTGTTGCCGACACCATTTGCCCGTGGTGCTATATCGGCAAGCGCCGGTTTGAACGCGCTTTGGCTGAACGCCCCGACCTGGATGTAACCATTGAATGGCGTCCTTACCAGTTGAACCCGGAAATGCCCTATGAAGGCGTCACCCGCGAGGAATTCATTGCCGAAAAGCCTGACGGCGAGGATGAAGTCCGGGAAAATGACCAACGCGCTTATATCGTGGGCGAAAGTGAAGACCTGCCCTTTGCTTTCGACCTGATTGAACGTGTCCCCAATACGGTCGACAGTCACCGCCTGATCCGCTGGTCCCATTCCCAGGGCGTTCAAAACACCGTTGTTGAAAAGCTGTTTGAGCGGTACTTCATGGAGGGCGGCGATATCGGTGACCCGGAAGTCCTGCTGGAGATCGCCGACGAAACCGGTCTTGATTACGACCTTGTCGCTGAATTGCTGGACAGCGAAAAAGACATCGAAGCCATCCAGGAAGAAAACCTCAAATTCCAGGAAATGGGCGTCACTGGCGTCCCCTGCTTCATCATCGACCACAAATATGTCGTCATGGGCGCGCAGGAGCCGGAAACATTCTTGCAGATGTTCGAGCAAGTCGAAGCCAACCTGGCTGAAGAAGCCGAAGGCGAAGAAGACGACGGCGATCTACCGGAAGCGGCGAACGATAACGACGGGTAGTTATTCTACGTCGCCACCACTTGCCTCTTCATCAGGGCAATCGGCAACGACTTTCCATTTATCGCCTGATGCCTCCTTTGTCGCGGTGCATCCATCATTGTTAAATTGCTCCACCAGATCGTCGGCTTCCTCACTGGACAGATTATCATAGTTAAAAATTGGTGCCATTCGAACAATACCCCCTAATTTCTACAGTCCCAGATTTGTTGCAATTTTTTTGCGGAAATCTGCAAACTCCTTTGCATTTATCAAATTGGTAATTCGTCCTGGTCCGGTAGCGAGACCTGACTTTTTCATTTCAGCTTCGAGTTTCTTCTTATTGGCATCGTCTGATGCTAAATAAGCTTGTAATTTGACGCTCGAATCATCTTTATTCAATGTTAGTTCGGTAAGCTTGTTAAGCTGTTCCAACGCCTCTGAATCGGGAGGCTGGACAGACAAGGCCTTTCCGACATTCGGATTTCCGCCAAGTCTCTGCGCGGCGATACCCGTCGCGAAAAACTGTGCCAGACCAACGGAGTTTCCGTCGCTCCCGCCCGTCACATCAGCACCAAAACTGGCAAACACTGAATAAGCGTCTCTATCTGTGCCAGTTGTACTCCCCGTATATTTGATATCCGATAGTTTCTCAGTCGTGTTGCTTTTGATCAGCTTGCTGTCATTGCCGTTGACGACCAATGGCATGAAAACCGCTTCACGTCGTTTGTAGCCAACAATGAATTCAGGGATGCCGCCGTTATCCGGTGTCGCGGAAATTTCAACACCAAAGTTTGTCTTGGTGCCAAAAAGCAGAACGTCATTGTGATTTACGCAACCACTGACTGATATAGCGGCCAGCAAAACCGCACCTGAAACTATCTTCCTCGAACTGCGCATATGTTCCCCCTGGTCATTTCTTCTTGTTTGACAATCTTGAGAAAATCAGAAATTTGTTGTTTGTTCTTCGCCCTGAATATGATCCTGCAGTCTTTGCCGATGAGCTCCCGGTGATCCTCGCGATAACCAAAACCGGTGGCAAATCCTGACACGCTCCCATCCTGAGTCTTCATTCTGTCCAGCCAGATACCCAGGGTATCAATTTCCATTACCTGGACAACTTCGTCAGGCGCATGTACTGACGGTGATACCACTGTGACATACCCAAAATGATGGCGGACCAGTTCGCCATCGGCGTTGTAACTGGTACATGCCGATGTCAGTGCCAGCGTTGCCAGCATGAGAAATATCCAGATTGGTCTGCGCAATCGTCCATACGCTCCACATGTAATGATTGATAATCAAATCAATACTGTAGATATTTTAGGTATAAAAAAAATAAGTACAACTATTTATTTCATGAAATAGCCATATTTATATTATGGGTGTAGTGTTGCAGGTTCGCTTATGAACACTATGTCATCATGCAGGATCATCTCTTACTCCGCTGCCACAACCTCTGCCGGTTCATCCAGATCCATTGTCGCGGGGTCGTCGACGATGCGGATGGTGATCTGGCCTTCGCGGCCACGGACGTCGACGGTGTCTGATCTGAAATGTTCGAGGTCGACACCGGCGCGCTGGACTGTGACCTCCGAGACGATCAGGGGGGCGCCATATTCCTTGCATTTGGCTTCCAGGCGGGCGGCGACGTTTACGTGGTCACCGATGGCGGAAATGATTGGGTGTTTTGGGGGGCCCATGCTGCCGACGATGGCTTCGCCGGAATGTATGCCAATGCCGATGGCTAGCGGTTCTTTCAGTTCAGCCCCGAGATGGCGGTTCAGTTCTTCGATGCGCTGCATCATGGCCTTGGCCCCGGCCAGTGCCTGACGGGCGGCTTCGTTGACATCGCATTCAAGTCCGTAAATTGCCATCAGGCCATCGCCGTTGAACTGGGCATAATGTCCGCCGGTGTCGTTGATGGCCCGGTCAATGGCGGCAAAAAACTGGTTCAGGATGAAAACAAAATCATAGGGTAAGCTGTAGTAATTCAGACCTGATCTGACAGTTACCGATTTTGACGCGGCGTCTGTCAGGTCAAGTTTGGTCTATAAACTTTTCCTTCCAGATACGTTTACCATCCTCCAGGGTTTGCATGGGCGTGCGGCCCTCGCAGA
>JABILA010000009.1 GCA_018654745.1 Alphaproteobacteria bacterium | reverse complement strand
GGGCCCGCGCCCTGCGCCACCAAATGCCGCGCCAATTGGTTGGACCGTGCCGCCAGCGCGCCATAGCTCAGGCTGTCGCCCTCAAACACCACCGCTTCCCCATCCGGCGTACGCAAAGCCTGCGCCGTCAAGAGATCGGGGATTGTATCTTCGGGGATCTCGCACACATCGCCCTGGAAGCCGGCGATCTGTTCGGTTTCCTGTGTAGTTACCAACGACAGGGCCGATATCGGAGTATCGAGAGGGTTGTCGGCGAATTGTTCGAGCAAATTCGAGAACGTGGCGAGGTAAGCCCGAAGATCAGCCCGCGAATAAAGATCCTTGTTACCTTCGAGATTGAGCTTCAGTTCAGCGTCGCCATACTGATCATAGACAGTCAAAACGAGATCCTTTACCGGTCCCGTCCATAGAATTTGCATGTTGGCGTTCGCTTCACCGAAACGCAGACCAAAATCGAAGATCAAGACGTTGACGTTGAGCGCGAAGAAATTGGATGCCGTCGGTAACCGCCCAAGATCAGCCCGCAAATCCGCCAGTCGGTAACCTTGATGGGAAAGAACGTCGCGCAGGCGATCAGCGATACAATCAATCAAGTTTCCTATCGTCACGCAATTTTGGAAGTCGATCACAAGAGGTATATTGTTAGCGGTGACGCCGATGGCGTCACGAACGGCTTTGTTGGGACGACCGCGAACAGGCAAACCCAAAATGCTTTGTTCTTGGCGGCTGTGGAGCGCATCCACAAGGGCGCTGACCGTGAAAAATAGGACACTGAGGTTCTTACCGCAGGCATCAGCCTGCGCACGAAGCCGAGAAATCAGGGCCGCGTCGATGATTGCCGAATCGGAGGGGAACAATTCTTCGCTCGTCCCCAGCGCGGCCCAGTTCGCCGCCGAATCGTGATCGCAAAGTTGTCCGAGCCAATAATTGCGATCCTCAATGAAACGGGCGGAAGACCTGTACGCGTCCTCGGCCTCGATCAAAGTGTTGAGTTCGCTGTTCGCAGCCGAAAGAAGACCTTCCATCTCCACCGACGCATTTTTGTCGGAAAGTAGTGGGCGGTACAAAGTCTCCATGAAGTGAAAGATCAAAGAGGCGGACCATCCATCCATTGCAATGTGATGATAGATCTGTACCCAATAATGGCACCGCTCGGAAAGCCGAATAAGAGCCCACCGGAACAACGGCCCTTGCGCAAGGTCAAAGGGAGTGGATAACAATTTGCGCATGAATGCTTCGGCTTCAGCGCTGGGTTCTTGCGAACCGCTCAGGTCAATGAACGGTATCCGATAGTCGTCGACATCGCCGACGTGCTGGACATAACCGCCATCCTCATCTTGATGGATCGTGACCCGTAAGGTCTCGATAGCCGCGACGGTGCGGCGGCTCGCTTCCGTGAACGCAGCTAAGTCAAGCTCGCCATTAATAACAAAGTATACCGCGACATTATGATGAACGCCGGTCGGGTCAATCAAATGACCCGTCAGCATTTCTTGTTGTGAGCTCAGCAGAGGAAGAACAATCATGTCTTCCGGGGTTGGCAAAATTGAATCAACTTTAGGTCGATTGGATTTCGGTACGTCATCCATTTTCTGTTGCCCCAAGCTAACTACCGCAATTTAGACTAGACTCTAGCGCGTTACTGTTCTCTCTAGCGGGACGCTCAACGGGTGTTATTGACGATCTTGTGCGTGCCCGAGGCATCCGAAGTCGCTGCTTCACTGCTCATTATAGTCTCTCCCAAACAGAAATTCGAATTATCCCGCAATATTTGTAAAAATTGATGTTTAACGCAAACAGTTTTATTTGTTGTCACGATAAACCCGAACATGCCAATTTGGAAGAAATCGCTTTAGGGACTAGCATTTCCGCGACGAGTTGAAGGAACGAATATGTCAGAGGGAAACTGGTCGATCGACGGAAAAGAATTTAAGGTTCTCGTCAACGACGAAGAACAGCATTCACTCTGGCCATCGGCGCAACCGGGCCAGAGGGATGGCGGCAAACTGGACCAATCGCCAGAACAGAATGCCTTGCCTATATCGAGGAAAATTGGACAGATATGCGCCCGAAAAGCCTGCACGATCAAATGGCCGCCGACCGGGCAGAGGCAGTGAACGAGGATACGTGACCGGCGTTCGGCCACGTATATACCTCATACGTGCACAACTGCCCGACCGACCAGTGCCGTCAACCACCTGGGCCGCGTCAATCTTGCCGCCTAACGAGCTAAATCGCTTTTCCGCATTTCATCAACCAGCCGATAAATGGCGATTGATCCGCGGACGGATACTTCATTGGTGAAGGTCGTTTCCTTTCGATCCTGGCTTAATGTGCGCGACCCAAGCGATTCCAAAAAATTGAGTGTGGTGTCGACATCGCCATACTGGCCCGTCAAGACCACGTAGTAGGGCGCGTGATCGTAATTTGCCGTGAAGATGAATTCTTCACTAACCGTCGTGTCGTTGCTTGTGCTGTTCTCCCCAATGTTGTGCCATTGGAAAGTTAGCGATTTCTGCATGACAGGCTCATGCGACCTTGTCCATGCTGTTCTGGGTTAACCCAGAACAGCATTTCAAAAATTCGTCTGGCGTGGCCCAATTTAGGGCCGAATGTGGCCTTTCTGTATTGTAGGCATGTCTCCATGTTTCGGTGATCTCCCGCGCCTCCCAGAGGGTCGAGAACAGGCTTTCATTCAAACATTCATCTCTGACGCGACCATTGAATGCTTCACAGAAGCCGTTTTGTGAGGGCTTGCCTGGTTGGATGAACTGCAAACCAACGCCGCTCCGTTGTGCCCAGTCGAACATCGCCAGAGAGGTGAACTCGGTACCGTTGTCACAGACAATAAACTCCGGCCGGCCATGCAGATCGATCAACCTGGTCAGCTCCCGGGCCACGCGCTGGCCACCGATTGAGGTATCCACCGTGATCGTGTGGCATTGCCTGGTGAAGTCATCAATCACATTGAACAGCCGAATACGCCGACCGCTGGACAGCTGATCGCTCATGAAATCCATGCTCCACCTCTGGCGTGGCCGTGACGGCAGCACCAAGGGTCGGCGGGCAATGGCTGAACGGCGCCGCTTCTTACGTTTGCGTACCTGCAAACCTTCCTCCACATAGATCCGGTGGGTCTTTTTGTGATTGGCCCCAAAGCCCTCGCGCCGTAGCAGAACGTGCAGACGAGGATGGCCGAAACGGCGATGGCGATCGGACAGATCATGCATTCGTTGCCGCAAGTCCTGATCTGTGTCCTTGACTGATTTGTAGCGAACCGTCGAACGTGGCGCCTTTGCTAGCCGACAGGCCCGCCGTTCGCTCAAACCCAAATCCTGCATCATTGTCACTGCCCGGCGCTGGTCTTCGGGGCTCAGATCTTTTTTAGGACTTCCTCCAAGGCCATCTTATCCAGGGACAGATCCGCGACCAGCCGCTTCAGCTTGCGGTTCTCATCTTCCAAATCACGCAGGCGACGGGCCTCATTCACTTCCATGCCCGAAAACTTCGCCTTCCATTTATAAAACGTCGCATCCGACATGCCGTGCTTACGGCACAGCTCCTTCGCCCTCACCCCCGCCTCGTGTTCCTTCAAAACCCCGATTATCTGCTCATCCGTAAATCTGCGCTTCATAAGTGTTCTCCATAGAATCAATGAAAACACTAACTCCAATTTGGATCAGGTTTTAGGGAGAACAGCAGCCTCACTGGGCATTGCATTAAGCACGATGTCGTCGGGATGGGGCAAGAGATCGGGCGATGGCAGGCTATCGCGTTGGTATTCGGCCAGCACCCGCTCGCCGTCCCGTTTTTCGGCGCGCAGCCAAGCGGCACGAAGCCACCCATCCACATACTCTTTTTCTTGGAAGCAGCGATCTTATCGCGAATGCGCTCGCCGGTGACCTCGCGTTCGAACTGGGCAAAAGACAGCAACATGTTGAGGGCCAACCGGCCCATGGACGTGGTGGTGTTGAACTGTTGGGTGCGCTCCTGCGCGCCTGGTCGAGTAGAATCCTGCCTGACCCCAAATTGACTGTGTCAGAATGGGCGGACCGGCGTCGCTGGCTGTCATCCCGTGCCTCGGCGGAACTGGGGTGGTAGCGAGCACCATACTGATAATCCTGATGGTCTCGCCGATTTTGGCGAGGCTTCGTGGGCGGCTCGTTTAAGACTGATGTTAAGTCATCCCCACAACAACCTTGCGAACACCCTCAAACGTCTTTCTGCCGTGCGCGGTCAGCATATTATCGATCACCAATACATCACCCTCTTGCCAAAGGTATGACGACTCTTCTTGGTCATAAGCCTGACGAACAATATCCAAGCTCGCATCATCAATGTGCGCGCCGTCACCATAGAAAGCATTGCGTGGTAATTCGTCCAGGGCGTGATTTTGCTCTAGCTCTACTCTGACTTCATTCGGTAGTGAGCTCACGTGAAACAGATGTGCCTGATTAAACCAAACGCGCTCGCCTGTTACAGGATGCACGGCCGTTGCTTGCAGCGTCTGTCGTATCCGTAGTCGACCGTCCGTCAACCAATCGGCCATAATGTCATTTTTTCTACAATACTTTTGCATCTGGACACGATCAGTGATCTGAAAGGTTTCCTGCCACGTCAATCCAAGACCAGGCGTGAACGTTCTCAGATAGGTAATGCCCGCGCGCTCAAACCGATCAACTATTTCTTTCGGAATCCTTTTGAGCACTTTACGGCTATCCGAAATAGGCGTCTCACCACCTCGCGTTGCGGCGGTGATGCAACAAAAAAATAGACGGGTCGGCCATTCATGCGTATAGCAGCTTTCGTTATGTTGATGAATAATTTGATCGGCTGGATACTCGGTCGAGGTGTAAATCTTCCCAGAAATCAACGACCTTGGTGTTGAGCGATTACGATAGGCCAACAAGTCTCCAGACGTCTTTTCTATGAAATCTTCAAGTTCTTGCACGTCATATTTTTTATATCCACGCAAAAGAACTGCGCCATACTTAGCCAGCCCATCTTCTAGCAACTTTTTATTTTCAGTCACCCACGCCAGGGGAGTCACTGCCGTTGAGGTCGAAAAAAAAGCCAGCGGCAGCCTTTGATTGATAACGTCTTGCCTCAGCTGATCACCTGATATTGCGCCTACATTAGCCACGATATTCCCCATGTAGGACAGCTCGTGTTGGCGCTCGTCCAAGCCCTTGATATGCGCCTAGCCAATACGAGTTTGTCTGTGCCTGCATCTACTTCTCAAAAAATGTATCAAGAACTTTAGCCATGGTTTTCGAAGGACCTGCCTCAAGCATTCTGTTGTGCAGCGTTTGCACTGGCACATACTGAACGCTGCGGCAGTAGTGGTTCCAGCTTAATCTTTTCTCGGTCAATTCGTCATCGGCTTTTTCAGCAGCTGCCAAGAAATACACTGCATCAAAATTTCCTTTCGCGACATCGTGAGTACTTAAGCGCTCACCGCTCAAGATAACCTCATTAATCATTCGATCAACCCACTGTACTGGAGTTCCGGCAGGCACCTGGCATTGCTCAATCAAGTACTTCAACACCATTTCCGATAAATCTTCAGCGCCAACGCCTTTTTTCCCTTTCCATCCATATTCCTTGGCCATCGAGCGAAGCAACGCTTCTCTGCTTTGAACGACTTGGCCAGAAATGGCTGATGAAGGAACGCTATCTATCAAGGCCACGGTGCCGATCTGACGGCCTCTCTGCGAAAATACGCAAGCGAGATGATGGGCAATCACGCCTCCAGCGGAATAACCGATAAAGTTTAACTCGCCCTGCGGCACCAACTCTGTGATCGCCGAAACATAAGCATCAATCATTTCATCAAACGAGGTGAAGGGCTTCTCTAAACCTTCCAGACCCCTCGCCTGTATCCCAAATACAGGACGACCCTTTTTAAGCTCGCCTGCAAGTTGAGCAAAAACCGTTGCCGAGCCTCCAGCAGGATGGATGCAAAATAGCGGAGACTTTTTACCCTCCGGCCTTAATGAAAGTATCGGTGTGTAAGAGAGGCTGCCCCGATGGTTACTCAGCGCATCCGCTAAAGCCTCTACGGCTGGACGCTCAAACACGGCTCTGAGCGGCAACTCAAGGCCGGTCTGCTCGCGCACCTTCGCCACCAGACGCATGGCCAGCAACGAATGACCACCGAGTGCAAAGAATCCGTCGTCCAAGCCTACCTGACTGGCACCCGTCAGCTCTTCGTAAAGCTTGCACAGCAACACTTCCATCGAACTACGCGGTGCCCGATAGCTCGGGCCACTGACAATCTCAGGCATCGGCAGTGCGCGCGTGTCGAGCTTGCCGTTCGGTGTGAGCGGCAAGCCCTCAAGCACCATAAACGCCGACGGCACCATGTACTCCGGCAAATCTTTAAGCAACGCAGCACGGATCTCAACAAACTCAGGCAACTGCGCCTCGGGCTTGCCCACCAAATACGCCACCAAACGCTTCTCGCCGGCCACCTCGAGAGCCTGCACGCTGACCTC
>JABILA010000094.1 GCA_018654745.1 Alphaproteobacteria bacterium | reverse complement strand
TGCGCGCGGGCCCCTCCTGTGGACTACCGGGACAACCCGTAACACCGGGTATTGCTTTGCAGAAGCTGGTGTACTTTTACTCCGCCACAGTGGTGTATTATTGCTCCGGCGAATGGTGTGTTTTTACCCCGGCGTTGACACCTTCGCGGCGACGGCGGCAATGATACGATCTCTGGTGGTGACGGTGCTGACGCCCTGTATGGTGGCAGCGGCAACGATGTACTATCCGGTGGCCAAGGGAACGATACCCTCAAGGGTGACGCTGGTGCCGACGAATTACGCGGTGGTGCCGGAAATGACCGCCTTTATGTCGATGGTGACGACACAGTTATTGAAGGTGGTGATGGCATCGACCGTATTGATGTTGTTGGTACTGACGGCGTCAGTATTGGTGCCGGGGCCAGTATTGAAACAGCCGTCGGTAACGTCGGCAACGATAATTTTGATGGGTCAGACCTGACCACCCGGGCGTCATTTTACGGACGCGATGGCGACGATCAACTGACAGGTGGTTCAAGCGCTGATTACCTTTATGGCGATGGTGGTGCTGATACTGTCAGTGGTGGTGCAGGTGCCGATCGGATTTACGGTGGTGATGGTGCAGACACCCTGAGCGGTGGTGACGGCAATGATCGTCTCTATGGTAATGACGGCAACGACACTATGGACGGCGGCGCTGGCAATGACAGTTTGTACGGCGGTGCAGGTGATGACCTGTTTATCTTTGGTGCCGGGAATGGCACCGACACAGTTCATGGTGGGGACGGTTGGCTGGATTCTGTCCGTTTACAAGGTGCAGATGGCGGTGCCATAAGTGCAAGTGACTTTGGTATCGAACTTGCCTCTGGTTCAATTGAAGACCAGGCAGACGGCTATGTTTCCCTGTCGGAAGACGCGGCAGGTACTGTCACGCTCAACGATGGCAGCGAACTGCATTTCGACGGTCTCGAACGCATCGAGTGGTAATTCTGAAAACCAGCTGAATTTCCGTCGGCGGGCGAAAATGCCTTCTGACTAACCTTCCAGTTTTTTGGTGATCTCTCCGCATGTCAAGACTTCAGCGACTGTCGACATTGATGTAATGGCGGCATTGTGCAGCTCTTCATTAAGTGCACCGCAGCCATCGGACAACAAGACAGTGTGGAAATCCCGTGTATGTGCGTCACGAAGGGTTGCAGCGACACCGCCATTGGTGACGATTCCGCAAACCAAAACGGTTTCGACTTCAGTCTTTTTTAACAACCATTCAAGCCGGGATTGGTAGAAGGCTGAATAGGCAACCTTTTCAACAGTCAGATCAGCAGGTTGAAGCTCATCGATCAGAGACTGCCCCCAACTGCCCGGTGCGAAGTCACCCTTGGCAAGAAATGGTCTCATCTTTTTCAAGTGGGGTGCAATAAACGGCTCTCCGTCCTTGCCAGGTACCAGTGTAAACTGGATAGAAACAACCCAACCTCCGGCAGCACGCAGGGCGTCAGCGACCGGCTTGATTCGAGGCGGCAAATCAGCAATGCCCGGAGAGGTACAATTCGCACGACCATAGGCACCCTCGGGATGATAAAAGTCATTTTGCATATCAACGATAAGCAGGGCAGTTTTATTCGGATCGAATGTCAGTTCATTCATTATTGAACTCTCTCAATCATCAAATTGCCGTGGGAATCAACTTTTCCCACGAGGCCGGGGTCGACAAAAATAGTTGTATCCATTTGCTCCAGCAGGCAGGGCCCCTTGACTGTTTCACCGATACCCAAAGCCAGACGGTCAAAAACCGGGACTTCCTGCCGGGTCCCACCCTCGAATATGCTGCGCATTTCCGTAATGCAATCTTTGGCATCTTTGCCAGATTCAGGCGCAAATACCGTCATGTCGAATGGAGGGCGATGGCCAATGACGGCAACGCGATAGTTGACGATCCGTGTTGGAATATCGTCCAGTAACCGGCCATAGCTTGATAGATATGAGCTGTCAAAAGCCTCGTCGATAATGTCTTGCGTCAGGCCAGAGTCAGGCATTGCAACCGGTACTGCCACTGTATGACTTTGACCAAGGTACAACATGTCCAACTCGTACTGGATTTCAATGTCAGAAAACTTTGCCTCGGCGCGCTCAAGCAGAGCTTGCAGACTTTGTGCTTCAGCTTTCAGGGTTTGACTGAGGCCATCTGTATCGACTTCGCTTGTCATCTGATTGACTGTCTTCACCCTGTCATGGCGCATATCAGCCACAACACAACCGAGCGCCGACGTGACTCCGGGATATCGCGGTACTAACGCACCACGCAGACCACATTCCTTGATCAATGCACCCATTTGCAATGAACCACCACCGCCGAACGGCATGGCAAAAAATCTGGTTGGATCATGGCCACGTTCAATAGAGACCAGGCGTATTGCGTCGGCCATTCGCGCATTGGCGACGCGTAACACTGCTTCAGCTGCAGCTTCGGTTGAAAGGGAAAGTGGCTTCCCAATTTCGTGGTCGATAGCTTTGCGGGCGGCTTCCATATCCAACCGGTCAAGTTTGCCGCCGATTGGTCGATCCGGATTGATGCGGCCAAGAACAAGATTGGCATCTGTCAACGTCGGTTTTTGGTTTCCAAGTCCATAACATACTGGCCCTGGATCAGAACCGGCACTTTCCGGTCCCACCTGCAACAAGCCCCCGGCATCAATGCGTGCGATGGAACCGCCTCCGGCACCGATCGTCGTTATCTCGATCATTGGTGTACGTATCACGAGACCAAATTCAACTTCAGTCTGAGCCGCCAGCGTTGTCCGTCCTTTGGAAATCAGCGAGACATCAAATGACGTTCCGCCAAGGTCACATGTGATGATATCAGTGATCCCGGCGGCTCCAGCGATAGCCTGTGCTGCGCGGACGCCTGCTGCCGGACCTGACAGAGCCGTGCGGACCGGGTATGTCGTTGTCGTATCAACTGACATAAGTCCACCATTGGATTGTACGATGAGCAATTCGCCGTTAAATCCGTCGCTGGTTAATCCCTTGTCCAGACGAGCGACATAGGAGGAGATCAAAGGTTGCAAATATGCGTTTAGCGTCGCAGTTGACGTTCGTTCGAACTCGCGTATTTCGGGAAGGACATCCGAAGAAACTGTGATAAAATCATTGTGCCAGACTTCTCTGGCAGCTGCCGCCGCCCGAAGTTCGTTCTCGTCATTGGCATAGCTATTGATGAATACGATGCATAGTGCCTCGCAACCTTCTTCCATCAAGGTTCTGGCGACTGCGGCGACGTCATCAGGGTCGACAGGTGTCTCAATTGCACCGTCTGCAAGTGTACGCTCGTTAACTTCGCGCCTCAGGTTGCGGGGCACAACAGGAGTGAACTGGCCCCTGAGACCCCAGGTCTTTGGCCTGTCACGACGTCTTAGCTCAAGAGTATCTCTAAAGCCCCTGGTCGTGATAATTCCGGTCTTTGCCCCTTTGCGTTCCAGCAAGGCGTTCGTGCCGGTAGTCGTGCCGTGAATAACTGAGGTTATTTCATCAAAGTTATCAATTTTTTGCTTGATTCCAGCCACAAGTGCGCGGGATTGATCATCGAGAGTTGTTGGCACTTTGGCGATGCCGACTTCTCCGCTTTCTGTATCCAACACAAAAATGTCGGTGTAGGTTCCGCCAACATCAACGCCGACGGTAAATCTATTCTTGCTCATGTGTTCTCCGCAGTGACGTAGCCCAGTTCCAGATCGCGCTTGCGCGCCTCCTGCGATCGTTTGGCAGGATCACCATAACCGCCACCACCCGGAGATTTAAGCAAAAGCCGGTCACCTTTTTTTAGTTTTGCACCATGCAATTTTGATTTGAGTTTGGGTTCAACCATTTCACCATCTTTGGAGTAGGTGAACTGGTTCATAGCTGCATCCTTGCCTCCCTCGAAACCTTTTGGTGCAAAACAACCACGCTCGCCGAACAGATAGATATCGGTATCCTCTCCCAACATTTCGATGCCATAGACTGCACCCAGTCCACCCCTGTGTTCTCCGTCACCGCCGGAATCCGGTCGCAGCGCCCAATCTGTAAACTTGATCGGGTAACTTGCTTCCAGGATTTCGATGGGCGGGATGGTTGCTGTTGAAAAGGGTGCATTTCCATGATTCAGGCCATCGCCTTCTGTATGGGCGCCATGGCCACCACCAAAGAAACAGAACATCACCCATGGTTTGTTATTTTCATCCGTGCCGGACGCCGACAAAGCGTTGATTGTCCCGTAACAGCAGCCGTTGGAACGATCCGGCGCAATTTTTGCGATGGCCTGAAATATGACATCAATCAATCGCATGCTGATTTCAGTGTATCCGCCTACGGGGCGAGGGGCTTTAACTGCCAGTACAGAATCATCATCAATTACAAATTCAATTGGCTCAAGAACCCCTGAGTTCGCCGGGACATCTTCGAAGATATGTTTCAACGCCACATAGCAAGCCGAGATCGTTGACGGTCTTGACATGTTGATAGGCCCGGTCGCCGCCGGCGAGGATTTGGAGAAATCCAGGGTCAGCTTGTCCCCCTTGATCGTCAAATCGAGGGCTATTTTAATCGGTTCATCTGTAATGCCGTCATTGTCCAGCCAATCTACCGCCGATACCTTGCCGTCCGGCAGCTTGCTGATTTCCGACCGCATAATATCTGCGGCACTTTTTTTGAGCATGCTCAGTGATTCGCGGCAAACATCGTCGCCGTATTCATCCAGCAGCGCGTGCATACGCTGCGCGCCAAGCTCAAGCGCATTGAGTTGTCCGTTGAGGTCACCATACGCAGATTTTGCGAGACGGGTATTGCTCATCAGAATATCAACAATGTCCTGACGAAGCACACCTTCTGCGCGGAGTTTTACCAGCGGGATCAATACACCTTCCTGGAAAGTTTCTGTCGCGATAGGGTTATAGTTTCCAGGTACATTTCCACCGATATCGATCCAGTGTCCGGCGGATGCAAGATAACAAAAAACCTTGCCATCACGAAACAACGGCTGCACGAGGCGGAAATCATTGAGATGTGTTCCGCTCACGTAAGGGTCGTTGAAAATCCAGATGTCGCCTTCTTTTGGGCCCCCATCTTTTTTCGCTTTTTCAATGACGGCCTGAACAGCAAAGGACATCACGGCAACAAACAGTGGTAAACCGTCTTTTCCCTGCACCAGGGTTTCGCCGGTCTCACCGTCATAAATACCGTGTGAAGCATCGTGGGCTTCTGCGATGATTGGATTAAACGCGCTGCGGCACAGCGTAATATCCATAACATCGGCGATCTGCTCCAGGCGTCCTTTGAAGACAGCTAACGTGACAGGATCAATCATAAGTTACCTTATTTTTGGAAGCGTCGTACTGAGCACCAAGTTGTAGCATTTCGTTTGTTCCCAGTCGCTTGTTCAAATATCCAAAATCATGCTTCTGGTCCCCGAAGATTTGCGTCGAGTGAGGTTTCGCCAGATTAGACATATGTCTTTCCACCATGGGGGCAAAAATTCTCACCCGTCCACTCAGTCCAATTCAGCTTCAAATCTTTCACTGAGAGCATTTTGGTCTGCCCTGGTGCCTGTTTCAGCACCGATAAAGATTCCATTTATTCCGATCTCTGTGTCCGTGAGACTGGCGTGAGAACGTAGCAAATCCTGTTTCTAAAGTATGAGATAATCATATATCATTAGATCAATTGCAAGTATCCGGAATACAGATATTTAAGATGAAATTGGCTGCAGGTGTCAGACCGCAGACTGGTGGAATATAACACCTGTGGTCATTTCTCACATCGCCAGTCCCAAAAATCCATAACAGAGATCTCTATTCAATATTTGTCAGCGGAGGCCATTGGCATGTTGCTATTCAGCGAGAAACTGGAAACTATCTCTGGGAGGCTTTCCGCCTTTTAAACATAACTGTCCTACCGACCAACTTCTGGAGATTACTTTTGGCTGAAATCGAAATTCACTCTGAAATTGCGGGTACTGTGTGGTTGGTCGAAGTTGTACCAGGGACGGTTGTTGCCGAAGACGACACGATTATCGTTCTGGAATCCATGAAAATGGAAATTCCGGTGGACGCGCCAACTGGTGGAAAAGTGACAAAAATTCTGGTGGCGAAGGATGATGTTGTGAGTGAAAACCAGGTCGTGGCCGTTATGGAGACCTGATTGGTCACCAGCCCCTGATCAAAAGCCTCGATATTTATTGATTGCTCGAAAGCTCTCGTTCG
The DNA here is from genome assembly GCA_018654745.1 of Alphaproteobacteria bacterium. Taxonomy (GTDB): domain Bacteria; phylum Pseudomonadota; class Alphaproteobacteria; order UBA2966; family UBA2966; genus JABILA01. Next base: position 93,566 of record JABILA010000094.1, on the reverse strand, counting down.
CAAGTACAAAACAAGAACATTTTGATATTTCAATACGTTATCTCACAGCTCATAATGATCTTCGCTGTTGATAACTGCAAAAACATCGACTTTCCACACATTTGGTCCCGTGTATTTTCCTTTTGAAATTGTTTTCTGGCCTCCACTTTGCTATTGAAGTGGGCTCTCAACGAAAATGACATAGGAATCAAAGTATGAGCCATATGACTTGGCCCAAGGAAACTGGTCTGCCCCGCAAGCAAGGAATGTATGATCCTGCTATGGAGCATGACGCCTGCGGATTTGGCTTCATCGCCAATATTCAGAATGTGCCGAGTCATGAGATCGTTCACCAAGCGCTGGAAATTGTCGTCAAAATGGATCACCGCGGTGCCGTCGGTGCCGATCCACTTGCCGGTGACGGTGCGGGTATCCTGATTCAGATACCTGACAAATTTCTGCGAAAGGAATTTGCAGACCTCGGTGTGACGATGCCTGAGAAAGGTGACTATGCCGTTGGCATGGTATTCCTGCCGCGTGATAGCGAACTGCGCGAGGCCAGCATTGCTGCCGTCAATAAAGTGACGGAAGACGAAGGTCAGGTCGTGCTGGGTTGGCGTGACGTGCCGGTAGACAAGAGTGTCCTGGGCGAAAGCGTCAAGCAAACTGAGCCGGTGATCAAGCAGGTTCTTATTGGACGCGGAACTGGCACTGCCGATACAGATGCCTTTGATCGCAAGCTGTACGTCATTCGCAAGCAGTCACACCATGTAATGTGGGATACCAACGAGACAGCATGGCAGGACTTTTATATGCCGTCGCTGTCATCCCGCACGATTGTATTTAAAGGTATGGTCCTGGCAGGTAATCTTGCCAAATACTATCGCGATTTTCAAAATCCTGATTTTGAAACAGCTATGGCCTTGTTCCATCAGCGTTTTTCGACCAACACCTTTCCGTCCTGGCGGCTGGCTCAACCGTTTCGCTTCCTGAGCCACAATGGTGAAATCAACACACTGCGCGGCAACATCAACTGGATGAATGCTCGCCGGCACAACATGAGCTCGAAGATTCTCGGTGACGATCTCGAGAAACTCTGGCCGCTGATCGGAGATGGCTCGTCAGATTCCTCGACCTTTGATAATGCCCTGGAATTGTTGGTGATGGGTGGCTACTCGTTGTCGCATGCGATGATGCTGATGATCCCGGAAGCCTGGAAAGACAATCCGTTGATGAGCAATGAACGCCGGGCGTTCTACGAGCATCAGTCTGCGGTTATGGAACCGTGGGACGGACCAGCTGCCATGGCCTTTACCGATGGCCGCCAGATTGCGGCGACCCTGGATCGCAATGGTCTTCGTCCTGCCCGCTATATCGAAACTGATGATGGCCTGGTTGTGATGGCGTCTGAGGTAGGTGTCCTGCCGATTCCGGAAAGCAAGATTGTTCGCAAATGGCGTTTGCAGCCGGGCAAGATGTTACTGGTTGATCTGGAGCAGCACCGGATTATTTCGGACGACGAATTAAAGGATGATCTGGCCAAGGCGCGGCCTTATCAACAGTGGCTGGATCAATCGCAAATTCATCTAAGCGATTTGCCCACTGAAATTGGGCCGATGGCACCGGAATCTGATACCCTGCGCGATCTGCAACAGGCATTTGGCTACAACCGCGAGGATATCAAGTTCTTCCTCAAGCCAATGGCAACAACCGGGATGGATCCTATTGGTTCCATGGGGCGTGATATTCCGCTGGCACCACTGTCAGACCGCTCACGCATGTTGTACGACTATTTCTTCCAGAATTTTGCGCAAGTGACTAACCCACCGATCGATCCGATCAGGGAAGAACTGGTGATGTCGTTGGTCAGCTTCATTGGCCCGCGGCCCAATTTGCTGGATCTCGAATCTGGTGGAGAATATAAGCGGCTCGAGATTGACCAGCCAATTTTGTCGAACATTGATCTTGAACGCGTCCGTCGTATCACTGATCAGGTAGATGGTGAATTCAGAACCTTCACACTGGATATCTGTTATCCCGTGCGTGGTGAAGAACGTATCTCGATGGAAGAGGCCGTGGAAATCCTGTGCTGGCGCGCTGAAAAGAAAGTGCGCGACCGCGGCTATAACATCCTGATCCTGTCCGATCGGGATTTGGATATCGATCACGTTGCTATTCCGGCCTTGCTGGCCACGGGCGCTGTGCATCACCATTTGATCCGCAAGGGTCTTCGCACCGAAGTTGGTTTGGTGATTGAAACCGGTGAAGCCCGCAGGGTCCATGATTTCTGTCTGCTGGCTGGATATGGTGCCGAGGCTATCAACCCTTATCTGGCCTTCAGCACCTTGCAGGATATGGCTGCTGACCTTGATGGTGTTGGTATCGAAGAAGCCACTCAAAATTATATCAAAGCTGTCGGCAAAGGCATTCTCAAAGTCATGTCGAAGATGGGGATATCGACTTATCAATCCTATTGCGGTGGCCAGATATTTGACGCTGTTGGTCTTTCCCCTGAATTCATAGAAGCATATTTCACCGGCACCTTATCCAGGGTTGGTGGTGTTGGCATCAACGAAATTGCGATGGAAACTGAATTCCGGCACACCGAAGCTTTCAGCGAAGTCCCGGATTTACGGCACGAACTGGATGTTGGCGGTGATCTTGCCTATCGCATGAAAGGTGAGGAGCACGTCTGGACGCCAGAAACGATTGGTACCTTACAGCACGCCGTACGCAGCGGAAATTACAAGCAATTCAAGTCCTTTACGGCAAAAGTCGACGACCAGACGAAGAAGTTTAACAACTTGCGGGGCCTGTTTGATTTACAGCCTGTTGGCGGGCCTGTTCCCCTGGACGAAGTCGAGCCCGCATCAGAGATTGTTAAACGCTTTGCGACCGGTGCCATGTCTTTTGGTTCGATTTCCTGGGAAGCGCATACAACATTGGCGATCGCCATGAACCGGTTGGGCGGTAAGTCCAACACAGGTGAGGGCGGAGAAGAAGCCGTTCGATTTACGCCGATGGAAAATGGCGACAGCATGCGTTCGGCCATCAAGCAGGTCGCTTCCGGCCGTTTTGGTGTTACGAACGAATATTTGACCAACGCCGATGATATCCAGATCAAGATGGCACAAGGTGCCAAGCCGGGTGAAGGTGGACAATTGCCGGGCCACAAGGTCAATGAATGGATTGCCCGGGTGCGGCATTCTACAGAAGGTGTTGGACTGATTTCTCCACCACCACACCACGATATTTATTCGATCGAAGATCTGGCGCAGCTGATCCATGATCTCAAGAACGTAAATCCCCGGGCGCGGATTTCGGTCAAACTGGTGTCAGAAGTTGGCGTTGGCACGGTGGCTGCTGGTGTAAGCAAGGCCCACGCCGACCATGTAACAATTTCAGGCCACGATGGTGGAACCGGTGCATCACCGATTACGTCGCTGCTGAATGCCGGTGGCCCTTGGGAAATGGGACTTGCGGAGACGCATCAAACCCTGGTTTTGAACGGTCTGCGCGGTCGGATTTCTGTGCAGGTGGATGGCGGTTTGCGCACAGGTCGTGACGTCGTCGTTGGTGCCTTGTTGGGTGCCGATGAATTTGGTTTTGCAACAGCAGCACTGGTTTCCGAAGGCTGTATCATGATGCGCAAGTGTCATCTGAATACTTGTCCTGTAGGAATTGCGACACAGGATGAACGTTTGCGGAAACGTTTCCCTGGCGAGCCGGAACATGTCGTTAACTTCTTCAGCTTCATCGCCGAAGAAGTACGGGAACTGATGGCAGAACTGGGTTTCAGGACGATCAATGAAATGATTGGACGTTCCGACGCCTTGAATATGAAACCTGCTATCGACCACTGGAAGGCTCAAAAGGTAGACCTGTCCAAACTTCTGTATCCGCTGGAGCCAGCCGAAGGTGTTGCAGTTTACAATTGCGAAACCCAGGACCATGGTCTCGATGCGGCGCTGGATCACGAATTGATTCGTCAGGCTCGACCAGCCATAGATAACGGCGAAAAGGTCATCATCAATTCGTCTGTTCACAATATCAACCGCACGGTGGGTGCCATGTTGTCCGGCGAGGTTGCCAGGGCTCATGGTCATGCCGGGCTGGCAGACGACTCCATTCACATCAACCTGACAGGCAATGCAGGCCAAAGCCTGGGCGGCTGGCTGGCCAAGGGCGTTACGATTGAAATGATCGGTGACGCCAATGACTATGTCGGCAAGGGCCTGTCCGGTGGGCGGATCATTGTATATCCGGCTCCTGACAGTGCACTGGTTCCTGAAGATAATATTATCGTCGGAAACACCGTTTTGTACGGTGCCATTGAAGGTGAATGCTATTTCCGGGGCGTTGCCGGTGAGCGTTTTGCGGTGCGAAATTCCGGTGCAACTGCCGTCGTTGAAGGTTGTGGTGATCACGGTTGTGAATATATGACAGGTGGCGTTGTCGCTGTACTTGGATCAACTGGACGGAACTTTGCTGCCGGAATGTCCGGTGGTATCGCCTATGTGCTGGATGAAGATGCGACATTCGAATCTTTGTGCAATACCGCCATGGTGGATATCGAAAGTATCGAATCGATAAGTGCATCTGCCAGTGACGAAGATGTTGCCGGTGATTTGACGCAACACGATGCCCAACGCCTGAGAGGTATGCTGGAAGCGCACCTTGAACACACAGGCAGTTCAGTTGCAAAAAATATCCTTGAAAACTGGGATCAGTATTTGCCGAAATTTGTGAAGGTTATGCCGGTGGAATACCGCCGTGCGTTGAAAGAAATGCAAGCCAGGTCTAAAGCGCCCACGCGTGACGACGTAAGTGTTGCAGCAGTGGGGAGCTAAGGAATATGGGTAAGCCAACAGGTTTTCTTGAATTTGAACGCAACGACCGCGGCTATGAGCCGGTTGAAGATCGTGTAAAGGACTACAAGGAGTTCTTTGTACCGCTGTCGACCGACGAAATGAAAGTCCAGGGTGGCCGCTGCATGGACTGCGGCATTCCCTATTGTCATCAGGGCTGTCCGGTCAACAACGTCATCCCTGAATGGAATGACCTGGTCTATAGCGGTAAATGGCGCGAAGGTTTGTCGTTGTTGCACACGACAAATAACTTCCCTGAATTTACGGGTCGAGTTTGCCCGGCTCCGTGCGAAGCATCTTGTACACTGAACCTGACGGAAGAGCCGGTTACGATCAAAAGCATTGAATGTGCACTGGTCGACCGTGGTTGGGAAGAAGGCTGGATCAGGGCCCGGTTGCCGCATCATCGCAGTGGCAAACGCGTTGCCATTGTGGGCTCAGGCCCCGCTGGCATGGCTGCAGCCCAGCAGCTGGCACGGGCCGGACACAAGGTCGTGGTATTCGAAAAGAATGCCCGCATTGGCGGCTTGCTGCGCATTGGTATTCCTGATTTCAAGATGGAGAAATCGGCGATTGACCGTCGCATGGCGCAGATGCAGGCGGAAGGTGTTGAATTCCGGCCCAACAGTCATGTTGGCGTTAACGTTGATGTCCAGAACATGATGGAAGAATTTGATGCCGTTGCCTTGTGCGGTGGCTCGGAAGTCCCTCGTGATCTTCCTGTGCCTGGTCGGGAGAACAAGGGCGTACATTTCGCCATGGAATTCCTCGCGCAACAAAATGACCGGGTTGCCGGTGTTACAGTGCCTGATGATGTTTCCATCATGGCAACAGGCAAGCATGTTGTTGTGATCGGTGGCGGTGACACCGGTTCGGACTGCGTCGGTACTTCCCGGCGTCAGGGAGCTGCATCCATCACCCAGCTTGAAGTTATGCCGCGTCCACCTGAACAGGAAGACAAGGCGCTGACCTGGCCTGATTGGCCAACCAAGCTGCGCACTTCCAGCTCGCATCTGGAAGGTGTTGACCGTGACTGGTCTGTTTTAACCAAATCTGTCACAGGTGAAAACGGTGAGGCCAAAAGCCTCCAGGCCGTACGCCTTGACTGGATTGACGGTGAAAACGGACGTCCGGAAATGAAAGAGATTGCAGGGTCGGAATTTGAACTCAAGGCTGATCTTGTTTTCCTGGCGATGGGATTTGTGCATCCCATGCAAGAAGGCCTGTTGAAGGAACTGGGCGTCAAGTTTGACGCGCGTGGCAATGTCGAAGCCGATACGGAAGAGTACCGGACATCGATCGAAAAGGTATTTGCTGCCGGTGATATGCGCCGCGGACAGTCCCTGGTTGTCTGGGCGATCCGGGAAGGTCGCCAGTGCGCCCGTGCTATCGATCAATATCTGATGGGATCGAGCGAGCTGCCCCGATAACAGGGAGTTTCAGGCAGCATCGATGGGATTGGTGGTTCTTACCAACAGTTTCATCTGTGCCTTACTTGTCTCACCTGGTGGTAAATCGATCATACCGGTATTGGTTTCGCCCTTGAATGCCTGATTAAATGCATCAGTGCCATGGGAAACAGGTTCTGCGCAAAAGAAGTCTTCGCCAACGGGTGCAAACACAACGAGTTTGTCCAAGGTGGCGTTGGCCTCCAACTTCAGCGAATGACCTGAATTTCCCCATCTGATATCGAATTGCCTGTTCCACCCTGTGAAGCAGTTGTCCAGCCCGAGCCTCGCGATGGGCGTATCTATAGCCTGGGGTAAAAGATCTGTGGCTGGCCGCAAACTGGTTGGCATGACTTCTTCATCAACATCCCAGACTTTAGCGCATTCAGTTTTGATTGTTGTATCAGCATCACAGGGGAAATAAGGATGCCAGCCTAGTCCGAGGGGCATGGGCGTCGAAGACTGGTTGGTAACTTCCAGCTCAATCGACAGACTGTTTTCGTCCAATACAAACTTTTGCCTGGCCGTGTAATCCCATGGCCACGAATCTGCAACATGGTCATACCGCAGGAGAACAGATGTTAAACTTGTATCCTCAACATCCCATTTGCTTTGCCAGCCTTGACCATGAATTGCATGAGGGTGATCACCGAAATTCAGAGGTAGGTTAACTTCCGTATCGCTATAGAAAAAACGTCCGTTGCGGACACGGTTAGAGAACGGAACAAGCGGAAAGCAAGCCATGTCGAGAACTTCCAGAGAACGTTCTCCGGAACTTGAACAGGGGCGAAGCCAGTCGAAATGACCGCTGTCTCCGGCAAGCCAGAACCGCTCAATCGATCCGCCAATATCAGGCCGAACAATGACTCTGAGATTTCCACAGGTCAAAGCAACGCTGGTGGAAGCTTCTGTTTTATTCACGGTTTTCCCCGTTAACCCATATTAGTCGTAATCAACGTGTCGATCTTGCACACAGTTATACACACGATTTTACCTGGTCGAGTAGAGCTAAGGAAACACTTTGGTCGCTCACCCTCCTTTAGACAAAAAAACGCAGGTGCTTTCGAGGGCACCTGCATTTTGATTTGAACTGAAATGTAGTTGTCAGGCAGACAGCGCTTGCAACAAGTTTTGGGTAAGTGTTTTTGACATGGCGGTTACAGCGCGACGGCGATATTGGGGCTTCGTTGTCGTTGTTTGTACCGGACTTGTCTGTTTTTGTACCAACTTTGCGAACTTTTGTCCCTGTTCTTCATCGAATTCCAGGCCCACAAATGCGTCGCAGCCGGTTACCCGGATGGGTGTCGAATTGGTACCGGTTACAGCGGCGTCCAGCGCCGTGACCTTGCCATTTTCCTGTGTGACCCGAACGGCAACACCGGCAAGAGGGAAGTCGATGGAATCACGAATTCTTAATTTGGTGTAGCTGGATGCCGTTTTGCTTTTGGACGCAGCCGGGAGGTGGACCATGGTCACCATCTCGCCGGGTGCAAGCGTCAGATAGTCGATACCATCGTCATTAAACAAATCATCCAGAGGCACGCGCCGTGATCCATCCGGACCAGCTATTTCGATCTCGGCATTCAAGACCAGCAACGCCGGCGCTGTATCACCGGAATAGGCGGCGTAACAACGTTTTGATGTTGGCACGACGTGACAAATTTCGCCTTCGTATTTCATGCAACCATCATTGCTGTCGCGCCACCACTGGCTCTGGTTATAAAACAGACAACGCGTATCGAGGCAGAGGTTGCCACCGATTGTGGCAACAGCCCTGTGTGTTGCGCCTGCTACGGCATTGGCCGCTTCGGCCAGAACGGCATAGTCCTGTTTAATCGCAGGATCGTTGCCGATTGTGGCGAGGGTAACGGCTGCACCGATGTGCAAGCCGTCTGCATCTGCTTCAAAGCGCTGCAGTTCCGAAAGTCCTGACAATTCGATCAGGTTTTCTGTCGGGGTCAGGCCGCGGCGGATATTGGCAAGCAAGTCTGTGCCGCCGGAAATGTATCGTGCTTCGTCCAGTGAGCCTCGAATCTTCAAAGCTTCAGCCAGTGTGCCGGGACGATGTAGTTTAAATTCAGGAAGTACTTCCATGTCTCTTATCCTTATTCCGCCGCAACATTGTTGGCCTGCTCACGTTCATAACGCGCGCGGGCCTCATGGAGGCGGTCAGGGGTTATTGGTGTTTCAGTCATGCGGACGCCGGTTGCCATTCTGACGGCATTGGCAAGTGCCGGAATGAAGCTTGGCAATGAGCCTTCTCCGGCTTCCTTGGCACCATAGGGGCCGTTGGGGTCAATGCTTTCGACCATCTTGATATCCATAGGTGGTGACTCCACCATGGTCGGTACCCTGTAGTCGAGCATGTTACCACTGATCAGTAAGCCATTGTGATAGCGCGTTTCTTCGGACAATGCCTGCCCCATCCCCATCCATGCAGAGCCTTGAATCTGCCCCTCACAAGACAGCGGGTTCAAGGCAAAACCAAGGTCATGGGCAATCCAGATGTTGTCGACTGTAACTTGCGATGTGTCGGGATCGACGGTGATCTCCACCACTTCTGCGGAATAGGAAAAGCCCATGGTGGGGCCAACTGCAGAACCGCGAAATTTCCTGCCACCCTGTGCTGAGACGGGTGTTGAAAAAGTACCCTTGGCGGTAATTGTACCTTCGTCTTTCAGGGCTTCAACAACGACATCCATATATTCGATGCCAGGGTCCTGGCTACCGGCAACGCGGAACAGGGTTCCGTCGAATTCAATGTCTTCCGATTTGGCATCCAACAAGGTTGCCGCTGCTTCGGCGAGGATTTGACGCATAGAGCGCGCGGCATCCAGTGCAGCATTGCCGACCATGTAGGTTACCCGCGACGAGTACGATCCGTTGTCCTTGGGTGTGTGGTCAGAATCGTTGGCCATCAGTTTGATCTGGCTGGCATCCAGGTTCAGGGTTTCGGCGACGCACTGGACAACCATGGTGCTCGATCCCTGGCCAATGTCTGCTGCGCCGGTCAGGGCGGTAATAGCGCCGTCAAAATCCAGTTTCAGATTAACGACGGCATGAGGTTCGCCCGTCCAGTGTACCGGTTTGGCCGCACCGGAAACATAATGCGCGCAAGCCATACCCAGTCCCTTGTTGGGTGCCAGGTTTTTGATGCGTTCATCCCAGTTGCTTTCTTTTTGAACCCAATCCAGGCATTCCGGCAAACCGTAGGAATTCACCATGATATCGTTCGCCGTATAGGTTGGCGTTACAAGCAGGTTCTTGCGTCTGACTTCAAAGGGATCCAGACCCAGTTCTTCGGACATTCGATCCATCAGATTCTCAATGGCAAAGCGTACATTGACTGTACCGTGACCACGAAAAGCACCGCAGGGCGGGGTGTTGGTAAGAATACGATAGCCATCGTATTTAACGGCCGGAATATCATAGATGCCGTACATCAAAGTACCGGCATAAAGGATGGTTACGATGCCGTATGATGGATAACCGCCGCCGCGCTGCACGACTTCCGATGCCAGGCCAGTCAGCTTGCCATCCTTGTTCATACCCATCTTCAGATTGACCTGGGTTTCAGGCCGACCGCGATGGGTAATGAAAGTCTCTTCTCGTGAAGTCGTCAGACGAACTGTTGATCCCGTGGCCTTTGCGAGATGGGCACAGATTACTTCGTGATGAAGTGTTTCGGTCCGGGCACCAAAGCCGCCGCCGACAAAAGGTTTGATGACTCTGACCTGACCTTTTTCTAGACCAAGACAGCGTGCAAAAATAAGATGGCCGTAGAAAGGAACCTGAGTGGACGGCCAGATCGTAAGATGTTGGCGAATGGGGTCAAACTCAGCGACTGCAGCGTTAGGCTCCATGTGAACCTGGTTGACCTCGGCACACTGATAGCTTTCTTCCACGACCAGATCAGAATTCGCAAATTCCGCTTCGGTATCACCCAGTTCGAAATGAACATCACGTTCCTGGTTACCAGCACGGCTTTCGTGCAGTTGAACAGCATCAGGCGCGCGGGCTTCTTCTGCGGTGTAGTAAGCTGGCAGTTCGTTATATTCAACCTTGATCAGGCTGATGGCTTTGGCTGCTGTCGCGGCATCAATGGCTGCAACGGCGGCGACGGGCTCACCCCGGTAACGCACACGACCATTCGCCAAAGGGTATTCCAGCATGGCAATGGGCAGAATGCCGTATGGCTGGGTTGTGTCTTCCCCGGTTAATACACAAACAACGCCGGGCAGGGCAGCTGCTTCCGTGGTGTCGATGGAAACGATTTCAGCGTGGCTATAGCGGCCATGCAGAATGCGGCCAACCAGGGCATCCTGGGCCAGATCGCCAGCATATTTGGCGCGACCGGTTACTTTGTCAGGGCCATCAATCAGGGGCAGACGTTCGCCAACGGAACGAACTTTTCGTTCCGGGTCAGGACTGGGATCAGGCTGAGGGTCGTTTGGTGTAACGCTGTCTCGTGGGTGCTGAAGTTCGTCAGTCATTCTGCGGCCTCCCGGCTGGCATTGATTATTTCAGCGGCTGCCTGAACAGATTCGATGATTTTGATATAGCCGGTGCAACGACAGATATTGCCGCCCAATGCTTCGCGAATTTCGTCTTCCGTCGGATTTGTATTTGTGCGCAGCAAACTTTCGGACGTCATGATCATCCCCGGGGTGCAATAGCCACACTGTGATCCCAGTTTTTCATGGAACGAGCTCTGGACCGCTGACAATTCACCTCTTGTTGCCTGCCCTTCGACGGTCTCGATGACCTGGCCTGCGCAGGAATGTGCCAACGTCAGGCAAGAAAGGCGAGCGCCGCCATCGGCAAGAATTGTGCAAGCGCCACATTCACCGCCATCACAGCCGATCTTGGTGCCGGTCAGACCGCAAACCTCACGTAAATAATCGACGAGCAACATGTTGTCGGCGACAACATCTGCACGAGGGCGACCGTTAACGGTCATTTGCAATACGGAATTCATATTCAAGCCTTTCTCAAATCTCTTACGCGCACAGCCTTGCCTTCAGACCGCGGTACTTTACCAGGACCAACAACGATAACCTTGAAGCTCACGCCGGTTGCCTGTTTCAATCGTTCGGAAATCATTTTTGCTACTTTGGCGTAGTCGCCCTTTTTGACGGTTGGTAATGCTTCAACCTCGACATCGACCGTAGCCATGGATTTACCATCGCGTACCACCAGTTGGTAATGTGGCGCGACACCAGGCAAACCTATCAAGGCTTCCTCAACAGCAGACGGATAGACATTAACGCCCCGGATCACCAGCATGTCGTCGCTGCGTCCCTTGGCCCGCGCCATACGGCGATGTGTACGTCCACAGATGCATTTGCCTGGAATGATATGGGTAATGTCGCCGGTGCGATAACGCACCATTGGCAACGCTTCCTTGCTCAGGGTTGTAATGACCAGCTCACCGGTTTCACCTTCCGGCAATACGTCACCTGTCTTCGGATCAATAATCTCGAAATAGAAATGATCTTCCCATAAATGAAGCCCACCTGGTGTATCCGGGTCCATGGCGCCTTCAAGGCACTCCGCCGCGACTCCTGGGCCCATGACTTCCGACAGTCCGTAATGATCAATCATTGTCAGGCCTAATCGGCGACCCGCTTCCGCACGCAAGGCATCCGTTGCAGCTTCAGCACCACACAGGGCTACCCGGACCGGGGCTTTTTTAAGGTCGATGCCAGCCGCCTCAGCGACATCTGCGATGTTCAGGGCATAGGAAGGCGTGGATATCAAAACATCCGCCTGCATATCGATCAGCATCATGATCTGGCGATCAGTGTTGCCACCCGAAAGGGGGACGACAGTACAGCCAAGTTCTTCGGCACCGCCGTGAAAGCCAAGACCACCTGTGAACAGGCCGTAACCAATGGAGTTTTGCAAGACATCGCCAGGTTTGACACCCGCTGCAACCATGGATCTGGCCATCAAGGTCGACCAGCTTTTCATGTCTTTTTTGCTGTAGCCAACTATCGTTGGCTTTCCCGTGGTGCCGGATGATCCGTGCACACGCACAAGCTTTTCCTGGGGAATTGCAAATAGCCCCATCGGGTAGTTATCCCTCAGGTCGCTTTTGCGTGCAAACGGAAACTTTGCAATATCTTTCAGCGTTTTTAAATCAGCCGGTTTTACACCGGCGTCATCAAATTTGGCTTTTACAGCAGGAACATTGCGGTAGGCATGCCGGACAGTTTTTTGCAGCCGTGCCAGTTGCAACGCCCGTAATTCCCGCCTGGATATGCGTTCCAGTTCGGGTTGGTACATTGCAGCTTGCTTGCGCCTGGCTGCCGGTTTCTTCAACGTAGTTGCCATGGATCAGGACAGTCCCATGCGCACGGGTGCTGCTCTGTCACCTGAGCCTCGTTGTGGCATGCGTGGAAGGGCAAAGCCCTGTTGATAGCTGGCATTCAGGAGCACAGTTTTTTTCCAGAGCCAACCGCCAAACAGAATGCCAAGGCCGGCAACACCAAATGTCAGCGAATTTCCCAGATCAGGCTGCGCCTGCATTGCGAATAGCAGCGCCCATGGAATTAGATGTCCCGCGACAACCAGAAGGAAACTTACGGATTGAAATTCCTTTCGGGCCAAAGGGCCAATGCCATAGGCAGCAGCCTTTTTCCGGTAGATCTGCCAGAGTAGGAAGTTGGCGGCGGCAAGCATGGAACCTGCTGTTATCAAGTATGCTGGATCAGCAAATGCACCCGGGAACGCCGCTTGAGCGAGCGCCAGAATACCAACACCTTCGAACAGGCCTGTTGCGATAATCATCCATGGGATCAATGGTGCCCGCCAGGCTGGTATCCCCTTGGCAGCAAAGAGAATACGGGCCTGGGCAAACAGGAAGCCTGCACTGCACAATCCGATCAAGGCATGCAGCACCGTCAATGCTTGTGGGCTGAGAATGGAAAATCCAAACAGCCACGGCAGGAAATCGAGGCCGACGGCTGGAAAGAATACCGCTGCCAAATAAATTTCTCTCGACATCCAAGAGGATTGGGGACGTCGCAAAGCATTCAGAATGCGGAACGGCCTTCCAATCTTGAAAAGCAAAGTCAGCAGACCAAGTGCCATCGTGGCAGCGCCAGCAGCATTAATCCAAGGCACGAAATTCAAATTGACATTGCCCAACAACAATCCAATCCAGGTCATAACAATCAGGCCGGAACCCATACCACCAAGGATAAAGTTAGTGGCGCCTTTCCAATCCCAGAATTGCTGGCGACGCCCGGTCAAGGCATGGGATGGGTCTGCATATATCTCGTCGCCAGTTTCGTCTTCGCGTGCTTCCCGACCTGGCGTTGATTTGGGCAAATCGTAAACATATTTTATTTGTGGGTTGGTCCCCAGCTCTTCATGCATCTGGAAAGTCTGCTTTTCAGTAGACAACTTCGACACATTACTTTGTGGATCATTGAAATCACCGAAATGCAAAGCCTGGGCGATACAGGAGGCAGAACAGGCAGGTGTCACAAGGGGATCAACACCTGGTGTTTGGCCCGTTTCCGCAGCTTCATCAATGCGGCTGACACAGAATGTGCATTTGGACATAACACTGACACGTTCCGGATGGGCCGTGGCCTTTTCCTGACGTGTCAGTTCACCGCCGTAATAGCTTTTCATTTCATGCACAATTGTGCGTGCCTGATAGGGGCAGGATACGGCACAGTAGGAACAGCCAATGCACAAGTCATAATCCATCGTGACAAGGCCATCGGCACGTTGTGCAGTCGCACCCGTCGGGCAGACGGGCACACACGGTGGCTCTTCACAATGCTGGCAACCGGTGACCATAAACAGGCGCTGAACATCCGGGAAGCTACCCAATTCGACATCAAGAACACGACGCCACTGAACGGTCGGCGGCGTGTCGTTCGCGTGCTTGCAGGCGATGGTACACGTCTGGCAACCGACGCAGCGGTTTAAATCAACGATCATGCCCCAACGTTTTGTGGGATCGACTGTCGGGGTGCTATTGGTGTTCATACTCATGTCAAATCCCGCTTTGGACCTTCGCCTCGTGTTATTTTGACGCGAACAAGATCAGCGCCTGATCCAGTACCATCCGTCAGCGACAATGAGATGTCGGACAATGAGTTCAAACTCGCGAGCTTGAAGTCTTTGGCAACAGGCTGCTTCCAGTGGTCAAACTGACCAATCATCAAGATGGTATCGGGGCGAATGCCAGATCTGAATACTGCGTACCCTTTGGAGATGCCAGTTGGGCTTTCCAGCACAACCGGGTCGCCATCTTCCAGGCCCAACTTCTTGCCGGCTTCACGGTTGATTATGACGCCTTTATGCCCTGCAATGTTGTCCGCAACTTCCTTGATCAGGGGCAGGCCAACGTTGGCACCCCAGGAGTACTGCATGGACCGTGCCGTCAGGGCCCAGAACTGATAGTCATCCGGGTTTTTGCCGACTTCGGCCGCATAATTCTTCCAGATTTCGGGGAAGGGCTCCCACGATGGTAGCGGTTCATATTCTTTAAGCTGGGCATCCCACCATTCGATACCTTGCTCATGCAGGCGATTTGAAAGCTGAGTACCGTGACGTTTGATGCGCTCCTGGTAAGGCAGTTCGAAGCGCATGCCCTGACTTTTAAGAGCTGGATACAGATACCATTCCAGTTGGGAGAACGGCGCCAGCATATGGCTGTTCTCCTTGAACCACTCAAGATCGTGAATTTCCTCACCATCAGAAAGTTCGTGGCTCGCAGCCTTGGCAACCGCATCCCAGATTTCATCGCGGCTGTGCGGAACGGTAGGATCGAGACCATAATCGAATTCATCCTTGGTCAGACGTTGACCGGCGGCCCCACGGTTAATGGCAGAATTATATTCTTCGAGGATGCCAACTCGTTTTGCCAGTTCCGTTGCGATGTCTGTCATGTCCATAATATCGGTGACAGGCTCGGCGACAGGCTGACGAATGGCCCATCCCTGGTGTTTCCAATATTGCTGAACAAATTTGGTGCCACCTATGCGGATTAACTGTAACCCTTCGAGATCGGTTGCTTCCGGCAGCAAAATGTCTGCCATGTGGTTCGTTTCGTCGTCCGTATAGGCGAACGCCACTGTAAACGGGAACTCTGCAATGCGTTTGGCAATCTCAGGTCCGTTCCAATGTGAAATAGACGGGTTCGTACGATAGCAAATCCACATATCGGGATTGGTTTGTTTGGGCCAGTTGGCAGGCTGTTGCTTCTGGAATAGCCACGGCAAATGGGCCGGACCCAAAGCTGCGGACCACGGCGAGTTGGCTGCCAGGGGAACAAGCGTATTGTACCCGTTGCGGATTTTCGGATCTTTTTGCCAACCCTCTTTTGACGTTTCATTGAAGGGATAGTGCATGAAGCCATCAGGGCCAGGGGTCGCAGATTTGCGCCGATTGTCCGCTGGACGATTCAATTTTACAGCTGTACCCAGGGTGCCACCGGGAACTTCAAGTGAACCGACCAGGGTACAAAGGACAGTACGCGCCCAGCAACAGTTGTAACCGCCCCAGCCGTTGTTGACTGATTTACCCAGCATTACCGAGACAGGCCGGAAGGGCAGGGTCTCGCCTTCGATTTCGATGGTTTCACCGATCCGGGCATGGGCGACAAATTCGTCGGCGATGCGGCGGATATTCTCCGCAGGTACGTCGCAGGTCTCTTCAGCCCATTCAGGAGAATAGGGCGTGATGTGTTCGATCAGTTTCTGGAATGAGGTACTGGCTTCAATGTTGGTATGTGACCATTCCTCACCATCAGCGCCTTCTTCAACACCTGATGCAGTGTATGTACCAGCAATCCCGGGCTTGCCAATGTTGGCATCATGGGTTTTCGCTGTATTGTCACTCAAGTCCCAGATCAGGGGTTTGCGGGTTTCCGGATCACGCAGAAAATATCCATTGGGGCCAACAAGATAAGGCGAATTTGTGTCGTCACCGATGTAGGGAACGTCACAGATTTCTTCCCAGTTACGCTCGACAATGATGCGGTGAATCAGGGCATAAAGAAATGCAGCATCTGTCTTTGGCTTGATAGGCACCCATTCCGCAGACAACGCGCCAGTAACGGAAAGATGTGGTTCTACCTGTATGCGTTTGAGGCCACGCTCGCGGGCATTTGCCTCGCGCCAAACGCCAACAACGCCACTGGCTGCTTCAATATTGTGGCCGCAGTTAATGACATATTCTGTATAGGGCGTATCCAGCGAGATCGTAAACGCGCGGTGCCACAATTCTCCATAAAGGTGTTCCGAGTGATAACACTTCACGCCCTGGCCAGCACCATATCCCTGATCGATGGCACCCCAGGCACCCAGAAAAGCAGGCCATGAACCCATGTATTGAACGGGTGTTCCGCCGCCGCCGGTTGTCATGGCAAGGCGCGGAAAACCGCTTTCGTCACGCAGGCCTTTGGCGCGCATTTCCTTCATGCGATCAGCCACAATATCCAGGGCTTCGTCCCACGAAATTGGTACAAATCCCGGATCTTCTTCCCGTCCCTTTTTGGGGTTGGTCCGTTTCATGGGTTGCTGAATGCGATTGGGATTGTAGGTTTTTTGTACAAGGCCGTAGGCCTTTACACAGACGCGACCGCCACCGGGGTGTTGATCCGTGATGTCAAAATTACTTTCCACACGTGTTGCAACACCATCTTCGACTTCGACCTTCAACAGATCCGGCCCCGCTACGCACTGGTAACAATAGACCGGTACTTTCTTGCGACTGTTGTCGCCAGCACCTTTTATTGTTTCCTTGGATTTTGCATCGGGGGAATTAGAGACATCCGTCATCGGACTATCCTCATGATCTGTTGAATTTGTTCATTGCAGCCTGATTCACCTGAAACCAGGCTCCAATATGTTGTCTTTGATCTAGACGTTGGCCTTGGCGACTTTTGCTGCCAATCGTTCACCGGTTTTGGCCATATCGACCACGAACCGGGTGTGTTTGCCCTTGCCGCATTCCTCAAGATTGTCGGAAGCAGTAACCTCAAGGGTCACCAATCTGCCTTCGACTTTTGCAACAGTTGCGGTGATTTCAACGTCCATGCCCATGGGGGTTGCTGCAGTGTGAGCAACAGACACATGCGTTCCCACGCTGTCCTCACCCTCATCACAATGTTCAACCAGCAAATCGCGGCAGGTTTGCTCAATATCGCGAATTAGCTCTGGAGTAGCGTATATGCGAAGGTCTTCGCCCATAAAGTCGATTGTACGTGCCTTGTCGACGGTAAATTTGCGCGTCACACTCAGGCCTTCGACCAAACTATCTTTCATCCCTGTATCTCCGGTTATCTCACGCCAAACGGGCGTGGACGGGTTAATCCCCCATATTTCGAGAGGAATTCTAAGCCCGTCTGGACACGGGGGCAATCAAATTGTTGGATACCCAAACGTTTATTTTATAACTATTTGAAAAATAGGAATAAAAATATCAAAAATAGTGGATTTTCAGGAAAACCAGTGTAGAAAATTACCGTCTGATCAAGTTGAAGTACTCGTCAGTGGCTGAATATTCATACTGGCGATTGCATTCAGCGCGCCTTCATATGCTGCAATTCGTCCAAGCGTGTAGGCAGAAGCAGATCCCTGGGACTGAAACTCATTTTCATCCTGTGGACCGTCTGTGACGAACTTGTATGCATCCTTGATTTCACGCATGGCATTTGTTGCCAATGTCAGTGCTTCAGTCGCCTTGTCGGTCGTCGATAGATCAATATCTCCGACCAAACCAAGCGCAAATGCCATTTGATCAGCGGACAATTCGCCGATCCTGTCACCTTCCTCGAATTTGCCGAACAAAGTAGTCTCTCTCAACCCTAGTCCCGGCAAAGCGTTGAAATTGCTTGTACCAGCTGAGATTGAAATCTTGTTGCCGTTCAGAGCCTCAATTTGAAATACACGCTGATCGACATCATCAGTCAGAGATGCCCGCCCCTGGATACCAAGTATCTTGTTTATCTTGAATGTCAGGTAGCCAAACGTATCGTCCTGGTCGATTGTGACCTTGGTTTCGGTGTCATTCAGGCCAATAAAAAATGTCTGTGAATCACGTACTGTCGTGCGTGCGCCGACTGTCAGGGAGTTTTCAACCGGGATCGGTCCACCTGGCAGGCCAAGCTTGGAAAGTGTGTTCGAACCATCGGCATCAAAGTCGATATCGTATCCCTGGTGGGTCATGCCACCGCCGAACTGATGTGTATATTGAAGTGTGCCCGTTGAATTGAACTTGGCCATATGACCATCGAGGGAGCTGGATTGTGTTTCACCCGTCAGGGTGCCATCCGTGCTGCCGGTGACGTAAACGTCATTGGTCGCTGTATCTACCGCGATGCCGAAGTTCTTGTCAGTACCCGTTGTGCCGACATATGTGACAAAATTCACAGAAGCACTGGCGCCTGTATCGTCCACCGATAGAACAAAGCCATCCGTGCCGCCACTATGAGCATTTACAACTGATGCGGCGAGCGTGCTGCTGGAGGTATATCCTGAAATATAGGGGTCGCCATTGCTGTCGAGCGCGATGCCGGTGATATCACCATCTGACCCAACTGTTCCAAGGCTTTGGTCATACGTGAGCGTTCCGGTGTTATCGTATTTGCGGACATACCCGTCGGCGTCAGCCATGCCTGTTACGAAGATGTCACCGGAAGCGTTTACGGCGATACCTGTGGCCGTTTCGTCGCCCGCACTTGAGAATTGCTTGTTAAATGCCAGCGTCCCATCAGTATCAAGCTTGGCGATATAGGCATCCATGCCACCGCTGTAGGTTTGGCCAGAGTCAATTGCGCCTTCTGTAATGCCGGCGGCATAGATATTTCCGCTGGTGTCAAAAGTAATGTCCAGCGCTGCGTCCATTTCGTAGGGACCAAGTTGGCGGGTCCAGAGTTCTTCACCTTCTGAATCAAATTTTGAAATGAAGTTATCTGTGCCATAGTCGTAGGCTGCGGCGGATAGTGATCCACCGGTTTGTCCTGCAATTACAACGTTATCACTTGCATCGACGGCTACGGAAAATCCACCCGCGGACTGTGTCGATCCCAGCATTCTTGAAAATTGCAGGGCGCCACTGGCGTCATATTTACGCAGGAAAATATCTGACCCATCGACGTTAATCTGGCCTTCCATGTCGCCGGAAGTCGTACCAACGACATAAACGTTGCCTTTTGAATCTGTTGCAACACCATTGGCGCTATCGCTGTGGAATTCGCCGTCGTAAGTACTGCCTATGTTTTGATAGAATTGCTGTGTCGGGTCTGCTGATGCCAGGTCGTCAACCTTAAGCAAAAAGCCATCCGCCAGATCTCCGCTGCCGGCCCGGCCTGTAACGTAGACAGAGCTGGATTCTGCTGCAGCCGCATGCGCCAGGGACAGGCTTTCTCCAGTGCCGATGGTGGCCTCTAGTCCGTAGGCCGTTTCTGATTCTCTGTGTACTTCGAAAGTGCTGGAAAATCCGGCACCACTGAGATCCGAGTTTATCTGAGTGGCGATATCGTCCAGGGATAGACTGGCTGCGCTCGATAAATTTACGACGACGTCTGTTGTGACACTATTGAGCGTGACAGATATGGTAAAGGCGTCTGAGGCTGTAAGGCCTGTAACTGCTGAATCTCGCGTCGATGCAATATGATTACCGCGGAACGCTGTATCATCTGAAGCTGGCGGAATGGCGATTGATGATTTCAGAACATCTGATTTAAGCTCAGCGACCAGGTTGATGTCTGAAAACTCGGTGGAGTTTACGAAGGCCTTGATTTCCTTCATGTAGCGATCGTACTGACGCTCAAGCAAAGTGGCCATCGCGTTGCCATCAGAGGTCGTGGCGTATTCTGTCAGTTCTTCAAGTTTCGCCAGCCCTTTATATATAGCGAACAGATTTTTGTAGTCATCGTCGACATCATCCCGATCAAACAACGGGTCTGTCAGATCGATAACATCCTTGCCGGAGAATACGCGCTCTTCAATTGTGCCTGTTTTTTGTCGTGCCAGCATCCACGGCGGAATGGGTGCCTTTGTATCAATATCCAGAATATCCTTGAGCGCGCCGGAGGCCAGCTTGTCGGCATGCTTTGAAATCCCCATGAACGCACCGGTCGTGTAGAAGCTCGACAACGAATTGAAATCAAACGTTGGCAGCGTAAACTTCGGTGTTTCACTCGTGTTCGAAAGGGGTAACATTTACCTGGTTCCTGACTGATCGACCTGTAACCCGGCAATTTTTGCCGGTTTATGGCATAATGCGCCGCCAAATAGTTGATTGAAGGCACTAGTCGACGGGAGCTTTGCAATTTCCGTGCTAGTTCAGTGCGAAACCACACAAATTTCAGATTAAATATGAATTTGCCAGTTTTGATTTACCTGATCTTAAACCGGGGGCAGTAAAGTCGCCTGGATCAGGTAGTATTTGAAAAAAATTCACTAATTGTAGTGTTTTCTGAATGTGAGTAACTTATCTGGTATCGATCTTGCGTTAATTGTCAGAGAATTTCTTTTAGGGAGCGAGCCGAAGAAAGCTTCCGGATCAGGATTAATAGTAAAGATCGACCTATGTCTGTTTGTGTAACTTCTCACAAATTGCTGCATTTATTAAAGGATGAGCGGGCAGAGTGCCTGACAATATTAACGCCATGACCTTGAGACCTGTACCTAACGTTACGCCATTGCCGACGCTTGTACGCTCGCAAGCCCGCGACAAGATAAAGTCACTGGATGAACTGGCGATCGTAGCGGAGAAAGCACGCTCTGCCGGTCGATCGGTCGTATTGGCGCACGGTGTTTTTGATCTTGTGCATCTGGGCCATGTACGCCATCTGGAAGCTGCTGCTCGAGAAGGCGATATCCTGATTGTGACCTGCACGGCAGATGAACATGTCAATAAAGGTCCGGACCGTCCGGTTTTTCATGATCAGATCCGGGCTGAAATGCTGGCTGCAATGGAATGTGTCGACTGGGCCGGGATCAGCTTTTTTCCGACTGCAGAACAGGTCATCGATATCATCAAGCCAGACGCCTATGTCAAAGGTCAGGATTACATAGAGTCAGATGAAGATGTTACAGGTGGAATTGATCTTGAGCGCCAGGCTGTTGAAAGCCACGGTGGCTCGATTGTCTTCACTGAAGATATTACATTTTCTTCGTCTTCGCTGATCAATGAACATTTTGCCAGATTTGATCCGGAAGTTCAGTCCTATCTTGATGCCAAGCGCAACGAAGGTTTCCTGGATAAGGCACTTGCGGCAATCGAGAAGATTGCAGACCTCAAGGTGCTGGTCGTCGGTGACGCGATCATCGACGAATACCAATATACTGTGCCGATGGGTAAATCTGCCAAGGAAAACATTATCGCCAGTCGTTTCGACGGACGAGAAG
This sequence comes from Alphaproteobacteria bacterium, assembly GCA_018654745.1. Taxonomy (GTDB): domain Bacteria; phylum Pseudomonadota; class Alphaproteobacteria; order UBA2966; family UBA2966; genus JABILA01. Next base: position 71,888 of record JABILA010000094.1, on the reverse strand, counting down.
TGTTCGCTGGTGGTGTTGTTGCTGCAGCCAATCATCTTTCGACATTTTGCAAAGAGGTTGAGGTTTTGACCTGTTTGGGACGACGCGACAGTTACGAAAGCCTGATTCGCGAAAGCCTGAACGAAAATGTCACCGCAAGCTTTGTTTATCGTCGTGGCGTGCCTACGACGCGCAAATGTCGTTTCGTCGATCCGGGCCATATGCGCAAGTTGTTTGAGGTTTATCATTTTGACGACGCACCTCTATCCGGGCATTCAGAAAACGAATTTTGCAAACTTATCGAAGAACGTGCTCCAAATTATGACGTCGTCATAGTAACTGATTTTGGGCATGGTCTGATGACCAAAAAATCAATCGACAAAGTGACAAACCTGGCTCGTTTTCTTGCCGTGAATGCTCAGTCGAACAGTGCCAACCATGGTTTCAACCTGATCACAAAATATCAGGAAGCAGATTACATCTCTATCGATGCACCGGAAGCTCGCCTGGCGACAGGCGATCCCTTCACGGACCTGGGTGTCTTGATTGAAGACAACCTTAGAAGCCATATCGATTGCCGGAATTTCGCTGTGACACATGGTGAAAATGGCTCCGTTGTGTATGAACCGGACAACGGCGTGAGCCAGGTTCCGGCTTTCACCCGACAAGTCGTGGATACAGTCGGTGCGGGTGATGCATTCCTCGCGATTACATCGCCGATCATTGCCAGTGGGGCTTCAATGGAAGTTGCCGGATTTATTGGCAACGCAGTTGGTGCCCTGAAAGTCGGTATCGTTGGACATCGGCAATCCGTCGGTAAAGTTCCCCTGGTTAAGTTCCTGACCGCCCTGTTGAAATAGAGAGCGATATGAAACGTAGCGCCACTGAATATTTTGCTGAAGCGGCACGCATGTTGATGTCTGTCGAAGTGACTGACGCCGATGGAAATGTCATCGACGTCGAAAGCTTTGTGGATATGGCAATTGAAAAATGCCGAAGGGCGCACAGTTCCGGTAACAAGGTCATGTTTGTTGGCAATGGTGCCAGTGCTTCACATGCCAGTCACATGGCTGCTGATTTTTCCAAAAACGGTCGAATTCGTTCCATCGCCTTTAACGATGCCGCCGCACTGACTTGTTATGCCAACGACTATTCCTATGAGGAAGTTTTTTCAAAGCAGATTGAGATACACGGGCAGGCGGGTGACATTCTTGTCGCGATATCCAGTTCAGGTGAGTCTGAAAATATTGTGCTGGCTGCGAGAGCAGCTCGGAAAATTGGCGCGAGTGTTATCACCTTGAGTGGTTTTGAAGCTGGCAATCGGTTGCGGAAACTGGGTGACTTGAATGCCTGGGTACCTTCGCCGGATTACGGGTTTGTCGAAATCGCACATCTTGGCATCATTCATTCCATCGTTGATTTGGCGGTCAGTCTTGCTGCCAATGAAGAAGTAATTGCAAAAAGGTTCGGAGCATGACCGAGAGTAATAAATCCTGGAACGTACTGGTAACTGGTGGCGCTGGTTATGTTGGTAGCAATCTGATTCCGAAGCTTCTTGATGCCGGACACGCGGTAACAGTGCTCGATCTGTTTTTGTATGGTGAAGGTGAGGACGTCTACGGGGATTACACTGCTCATAAGGCATTGCGCCAGGTCAAGGGAGATCTGCGCAATATAGAAACTGTCAGGGATGCCTTGAGTGGCTGTGACGCTGTCATACATCTGGCATGCATATCCAATGACCCAAGCTATGATCTGGATCCTGAATTGGGAAAATCAATCAATTTTGATGCCTTTAGACCACTGGTTCAGGCAGCCAAGGCTGAAGGGGTCAAGCGCTTTGTCTATGCTTCTTCGTCCAGTGTTTACGGTATCAAGGACGAGCCGGAAGTGACGGAAGATCTGGCGCTGGAACCTCTTACCGATTACTCCAAATTCAAAGCCATGTGTGAAGAGGTTCTGGAAGAAGAACGTGAACCAGGATTTGTTACGCTGACCATTCGTCCATCAACCGTATGTGGTTATGCGCGTCGACTAAGGCTTGATCTGACTGTAAATATCCTGACGGCCCATGCCGTAGAAAATGGCAAGATCACAGTCTTCGGTGGCACTCAAAAACGGCCAAATCTTCATATCGATGACATGACCGATCTTTATCTTGAGTGTCTGCAGTACGAAGATCAGATGATTGATGGCAAAATCTACAATGCCGGTTATGAAAATCATACTGTTGGTGATATTGCGAAAATGGTTCGCGATGTGGTGGGTGACGAAGTCGAAATTGTAACCACCCCCTCAGACGACTTGCGGTCGTATCATGTGTCATCCGAAAAGATGAAGAACGAGCTTGGATTTGTTCCTACGCATACGATTGCTGATGCTGTTCAGGATCTGATGGCAGCGTTCAAGGCGGGCAAGATTTCAGACCCTATGAGCAACGAAAACTATTACAACATCAAAACCATGCAGGATTTAGGCATGAAATAAGCAGGAATCAGCGGTACTGGGCTGTGAAGTGGCTCTTTATTCCCGATCCTGAAAGGTTTTGTTTACCAAGCTTGAGTTACGCTGGAGGCCATATTAATCGCACTTGAGAGGTTTGCCGTGCGAGTCGGTCTCGACTTTGACAATACCCTTGCGGAATACGACCATTTATTCTCAGCTCTGGCTGTGGAAACGGAACTTTTTGACCATTCTCCAGGTAGCAAAAAGCAGGTCCGCGACCAGTTACGCGCGCGTCCAAATGGAGAATATCTATGGCGGCGTTTGCAAGCGATGGCTTACGGCCCTCGTCTGGAAGAAGCGCGCATGTTCGATGGTGTGAGTGACTTTCTGACGGCTTGCCATGACAGCAAGATTGAAGTCGTCATCGTGAGCCACAAAACCAGATTTGCAGCCTGCAAGGAATTCAAGACTGATATGCGCCAGGCGGCGCTGGACTGGATGTACGGCAAGGGCTTTTTCTCGAAAACCGGGTTTGGTATTAAAAGGGAAAATGTTCATTTCGCGGATAGCCGGTTTGAAAAAGTGCGAATGATCTCGGAACTTGATTGCGACTACTTTGTCGACGATCTGGAAGAGGTTTTCATTGAACCCGGTTTCCCTGTCGCCACCCGCAAGGTTTTGTTTGCCCCTGGCCAAACTGAAACGAATATACCGGTAACGCTTTGTCGCCATTGGAAGGAGATTGCTGATGTCATCATTAGCCAACCAGTCTTCGCCTGATAGTGATACTTTGAGGCAGTCGGCAGCCAGTTTGTTGGGCAAGCCCGTTGTGGCATTAGTGCCAACTCATGGCGGGGGCAACAACAGGTTGTTTCGTGCAGAAACTTCTGATGGCAGCAAGTATGCATTCAAGGTTTACGGCAACCGCGAGGAAGACCCGAGAGATCGAATGGGAGCGGAAGTTGGCAGCCTGAAATTTTTGGAAAGATACAGCGTCAGCGCTGTTCCGAAAACAATTGCCCATGATCACCAATCTGGTTGCGCCCTGTTCGAATGGGTTGAGGGTACAATCGTAAATCCGCCAAGCGTAATTGACGTAGATGCCGCTTTGCGGTTCGTCGCGGAACTTCAGGCCCTGGGTGGTGTTGACGGAACGGAACGCCTTCCATTGGCTTCAGCCGCAACTTTGTCGGGAGATGCAGTCGCAAAGCAGATTGATTCCCGCCGCGCCCGATTTGAAGCCTTGTCTCCGGATGACGAGGGAATGTCTGATTTATTTGACTTCCTCAATGATGATTTTGCATCAGTAAGCCTTGCGGCGGTGAAAGCTGCCAGAAGCGCTTATAAAGATGCTGGTTTGAATTTTGACCAGGAGCTTGCCCAGAAACAGTGGGTACTTAGTCCATCTGACTTTGGGTTTCACAATACCCTGAGACAAAAATCAGGTCGCCTCGTGTTTATCGATTTCGAATATTTTGGCTGGGACGATCCGGCAAAACTGGTATCCGATTTCTTGCTTCATCCCGGGATGACATTATCCAGGCCATTTCGCCAACGCTTTTACAAGGGAGCCATGGCTGTTTATGGAAACCCTGACCCGGCTTTCAAGACACGTTTGACAGCTCTTTATCCGCTGTATGGGTTGTGTTGGAGCTTGATCATTCTGAACGAATTTTTACCCGATTTCTGGGTTCGCCGCGTCGCCGCTGCTGGAACGCTGGATGCCAGTGTCGTGCGCAGTCGTCAATTGCAAAAAGCACGCAGCATGCTGGCTCATGTAGAGGAAAGTATGATTGAAGGACCCCGTTTTGACTGAAATGCCCCTGTATAATACACCCCCGCTTGATCAACGTTCGAGAGATCTTCGACGGGATTGTGTTGCCGCCATGGAAGGGGGAGGGCGTGGACACCTGCCGTCTGCGCTGTCTCTGCTGGAAATTCTGCGGGTGTTGTATGACGATATCCTGCGTTTCAAACCAGACCAGCCGGATTGGTTGGAGCGGGACAGGTGCATCCTTTCGAAAGGACATGGCTGCCTCGGTTTGTATGCCGTCCTGGCCGACAAGGGGTATTTTCCGAAATCTGATCTGCTAACTTATTGCAAACGTGATTCTATTTTGGGTGGTCACCCTGAACGCGATAAGGTCCCCGGGGTCGAAGCGTCCACAGGGGCTCTCGGCCATGGCCTGGGTATCGGTGTAGGTATGGCTCTGGCTGCCCGTCTGCAAAAACGCGACAGCAGGGTATTCGTTGTGACCGGTGACGGTGAGATAAATGAGGGCAGTGTTTGGGAAAGTGCCATGTGCGCAGGCAAACACGGGCTCGATAACCTGACTGTCCTGATCGATTATAACAAGCTGCAATCCTATGGACCAACAACTGACGTCCAGGACCTGGAGCCATTGGCTGACAAATGGGAGGCTTTTGGTTTTGCCGTTGATAGTGTTGATGGTCATGACGTAACAGACCTGCAGCAATCACTGACGCGCCTGCCATATACAGCTGGCAAGCCGAGTGTTGTGATCTGCCACACTGTCAAAGGCAAAGGTATCGCCCATATCGAACACCAGGCAGGTTGGCATCACAAATCAAAGATATCGGCGGAAGAAATCAGCGCCCTGTATGACGCGGTATATGCCGGCGCGGAGGTTGCCTGATGAGACGTACTGCGCTGGATATGGTTTATGAGCTGGCACGGGAAGATGAACGTGTTGTTTTCATCGGCTCTGATCTGGGTGCCGGAACGATGGATGTCTTTCGCGATGAAATGCCCGATCGGTTTTTCATGGAAGGCATCAATGAGGCAAACATCATTGGCATGGCAGCCGGAATGGCGATGGACGGATTGATTCCGTTCGTTAACACGATCGCGACCTTTTTGACACGTCGTTGCTACGAGCAGGTCGCCGTCGATCTTTGTTTGCATAACCTGCCAGTAAAACTTATCGCCAACGGTGGCGGCATGGTTTACGCCCCACTGGGTCCGACGCATATTGCGCTGGAAGACATGGCCATTATGCGAGCATTGCCTAACATGTCGGTCTTTGCACCTTCCGACAAGGAAGAGATGCGCAAGCTTATCCCGGCAACAATGGAAGTTCGTGGCCCATCTTACATCCGATTGGCAAAAGGCGGGGACGAAGTCATTTCCAATGATCATCATGGCTTTGAAATTGGTCGGGCCATTGAATACCGGGATGGTGGCGATGTCGCTTTCATTTCCACCGGCATCATGACCAACCGTGCCATGGCTGCTTCTGATGAATTAAAGACTGAAGGTATCAACGCAAGTGTGTTGCATATCCACACCGTAAAGCCACTGGACGAAAATGCGATTATGAAAGCGGCACGCAGGGCTTCCCTTATCGTTGTTGCGGAAGAACATTCCCGCATTGGCGGCCTCAGCAGCGCTGTGACAGACTTGCTTGCAGGAACTTTTGGCGCAGGGGGTCCACAAATTCTATCCCTGGCGGTTCCCGATGTCTTTACGGACAAATATGGATCACAAGATGACCTTCTTGAAATCTATGGTCTGCAACCCTCACAACTTGCACAGTCTGTTCGCGATGCCGTTTCATCTGCATCCCCTGTATCCGCCGTTGGTGGCTAGGCAATAAACCGAGCTCATTCTGTAAAAAGAAGAACAATCGATGTCTGAATTCCGTGTTCGCTATAGCTATTTACCGCAACAGTTTGGCAACGTTGATGACCTTTTTGAAGAGATCAAAAAGTTCATCCCGACCGGTGACTTTACACTGGGTGCGCCGCTGACGGAATTTGAAGGACGCTTTGCTGACCTCATAGGCACCCGCCACGCTATCGGCGTCGGCTCCGGGACTGATGCGCTGAAACTTCCTTTGAAGGCTGTTGGCGTCGGCCATGGCGACGAAGTTATCACGACTGCGAATACTTTTATCGCCACTGTTGGCGCCATTAACGAAATTGGAGCAACGCCGGTCTTTGTAGATTGCGACGATACCTTTTGTATGGATGTCAGCCAGGTTGAAGCGGCAATCACCGAACGCACCAGGGCCATTATGCCTGTGCAGTTCACAGGTGAAATAACCGACATGCCAAAATTGATGGAGATTGCGGATCGCCACAATTTACCGGTTGTCGAAGACGCTTGTCAGGGCATATTGGCCAGCATTGATGGCAAACGGGCTGGTACCTGGGGTATTGCCGGCGGGTTTTCGTTACATCCTTTGAAAAACCTGAATGTATGGGGCGACGGCGGCGTCATCGTAACGAACGATGATGAAGTCGCGGCCAAACTCAGATTGCTCAGAAACCACGGTTTGCAAAATCGGGATGAGATCGCGTTACTCGGCTATAATTCGCGACTGGATACTCTGCAGGCTATTGTTGGTAACTGGTTGATCGGTGATACGCACGACATCACCCAGAAACGCATTGATAATGCGGCTGTATATGATGCTGCTTTTGCAGATGTACCCCAGATTACTATTCCGCCAAGGCGCGACAATGTGAAACGCGTATTTCATTTGTACATCGTTTTTGCGGAGGACCGGGATGACTTGTACGAATACTGCCTTGAAAAAGGTGTGGAGGCAAAAATTCACTATCCCATTCCGTTATATCTACAAGAGGGACTGGCTCACCTTGGTTATAAGGTCGGAGATTTTCCGGTAACCGACCGTCATGCAAAAAACATCATTACCTTTCCAACCGACCAACACCTGAATCCCGAGCAACTGGATATCGTGATCCAGACGGTTCGTGATTTCTACGCCGGTAACTAGCAGCTATGACAAACTCCTGGCGCGTTCCCTATGTAAATTTTCCGGCTCAGTGGGAGGAAGAGGGTGATCTTGTTCGCGAATGCATAGAAGCCGTTTTTAGTCGGGGTGACTTTGTTGGTGGTGAGGCCGTTGCCCTGTTTGAAACCGAGGCTGCTTCTTATTGTGGTGTGGATCAAGTTGTTGCCCTCAATTCGGGTACAGATGCCCTGATCATGTCCATGCGTGGGTTGGGTATCGGCCCTGGTGACGAGGTTATCACACCACCCAATTCTTTTGTGGCTTCTACTGCAGCCATTGCACATTTGGGGGCGACGCCGGTTTTCGCTGACATTTTGCCGGATCAGAATATTGATCCGGAAGCTGTTGCCAACGAAATCACGCAGAACACACGGGCGATCATGCCGGTGCATTTGACTGGTCGGGTCGCGGACATGGACCCCATTATGGATCTTGCCAGAAAACATGATTTGTTTGTCATTGAAGATGCAGCACAGGCGATTGGCTCACGATACAACGGTAAGAAGGCGGGTACTTTTGGTGACGCCGGGTGTTTCTCTGCACATCCATTAAAGAATTTGAACGCCGGTGGTGACGCTGGATTTGTGACAACCAATAATACCGATCTTGCAGATAATCTCAGACGCATGCGAAATCATGGGCTCCAGGGACGGGACACAGTTCTTGAATGGGGCTGGGTTTCTCGCATGGATACGCTTCAGGCAGCGATACTGGGCATGCGGCTCGCACGCCTTGATAACGTGAACGCTCGGCGCCGGCACAACGCGGACCTATATCACGAACTTCTGGACCCGATGCATGTGTTCTTGCCGCTTGAGAGATCGATTGAACACAACACCTGGCATACATTCGTTATTCAGGTTGAACGCAGAGACGCATTAAAAGCGTGGTTGGCAGACAACGGCGTCGAAACAGCAATCCACTATCCGCTGCCCTTGCATTTGCAGCCAGCGGCACTGGAGCTTGGATATCGCGAAGGCGACATGCCCGAGACTGAACGGCAGGCCAGCCGTATTCTGACCTTGCCGGCCAATCAGTTCCTAAAGGACGGTGATATTGAATATGTTGCGAACTGTGTGAACAGGTTTTTCGCGGCGTAGGTTAGCAATACCTCAAACATCGAAATATCTACAAACGCCTGTTATATGCAAGATGAACTCAGTTGCAGATATTCAGGATCAGGAGTGGATTATTCCAGGCCCGGTCTCTGAATTTTTCTTCAAATTAACCAAATCATCGAACGGTTGCGTCGGCTGTTCTACTTCTGAGTACTCGCAAATCAAAGTATTTTTCTCTGTGATTTAAATGTTTAGTAATACAGGTTCAGTACTATTAGGGTCGTAGCAGTAGTGCGATATCTTCAATTAAAATCATGGGAACGGAGCAAACCTGGTGGCCGGTGAGATTGATCAGAAGTCTGGTGCTAAAGAGCTGCCGGGTGGCACAACAATATTGTTGATTGTGCTGCCGTATCTTGTGAAAAAAGATCTGGCAACCAGGGTTAAGACCAAGAGCTTCCTTGCTTTTCCATACGGCGTATTAACGCTGGCCTCATACGTAAAAAGGTTTTCCAAAACCCGTGTAAATGCAAAAATCCTGGACTTGAACTTTTTTTCGTTGGACGAAATTTTTGATGTCATTCAACAGTCATTGGATACTCACCAACCAGACATCATCGGCATGTCAATGATGTTCGATCAATCCTACCAGTACGTGCGAGGCATTTCCCAACAACTCAAGCAACACAACCCGGATGCTTTGGTTTTGTTAGGTGGAGCTTCAGCCACGACCTCTTCCGGCGAGATAATCAAGGAGCAGGAATTTGTCGATGCTATATGCCATTCGGAGGGTGAAACGGCAATCAAAAGGCTGGTTGAAAGCGAAGACCGTTGGCTCGAGTTGGACAACGATCCGTGGATAACAAAGCGCTCAATATCGGAAGGTAGAAAGGCCAGGTCAGTTTACGTTGATAATCTGAATGACGTAGTAGACGTGGACTATGATCTTGTGGACGCCAGTGCCTATAGCATGAAGGAGGCCTTCTCACCCTTTGCATCCTACCGCAATGAAGATGACGTCAGACAGTTCTTCGTCGTTACGTCACGCGGTTGCCCTTTCAAGTGTGTGTTTTGCGCAGAGCCTTTTTTACATGGTGCCAACATGAGGTACATTGAAATTGATGCCATCATCAATCATGTAAAACATCTCGTCGACAAATATGGCATGAACGTTCTTACGTTCTATGACGATCAGCTTTTGATTGATACTGCACGTGCCAAAGAACTTTTCCGCCGGCTCGCCAAGTTCAATCTTCGCCTCGAGGCCCCTAATGGTGTGACGCTCGTCTATATAGACGATGAAATGGCTCGTCTCATGAAAGAAGCCGGTTTTGATACGATTCCGCTCGCCATTGAATCGGGTTCAGACTACGTCTTGAACAAGATCATCAAAAAACCTCTAAAGAAAAGAAAAATTCGACCGGTCGTAGAAGCCCTTCAAAAGAACAATATTTTTGTACAGGCCTTTTTTGTAATCGGTTTGCCTGGTGAAATGGACGATCACCGTCAGGAAACGCTTCAGCTAATAAAGGATGCCGATCTTGATTGGAGCGGGTTTAGTCTGGCATCTCCTGTACGAGGAAGTGAGCTGCATACGATCTGTGTTGACAAGGGATATATCGATAAAGATATCGGAATAGGTGAAGTTATCGGGAACCAGTACATGATAAATGCTCCCGAAATTGGTCTCGAGCCAGAGAAAATTACACGTGTAGCCTATCTCATGAACCTGGAAACAAACTTTGTTAATAACCGTCAAATGCGGATTGGAAACTTCAATGCCGCAGCCAAGTGCTTTGAAGAAGTACTTGAACGCTATGATCAACATGCCTTTGCTCACTACTACCTGGCAAAAGCATATGAACAGTCAGGCGGTAGCCTCCAGTCAATAGAAGACAACAGAAAGGCATTTCACTCTATAATCGAGAGCGAACCCATCTGGCAGGACTATGCCGGCGTTTTTAATCTCGTATAGAATGGTGGTTTGTGAAAACTTTTCGTTTCTATTCAACAAATAATCTACCTATCGCAATAGAGGACGTGCAGTGAAAGCCAAATATCAACCAAGAATTAATCTGGAAGATCGAACGCTTCTGCAGGATGTTATTCCACTTGATACGCCTATCACGTTATTTGTCGATCCTGCGAGTGCGTGCAACTTTAGTTGTCCGTTCTGCCCGACCGGACACCAGAAGCTGATAGATGAAACTGGTCGCTTTCAAGGGGTGATGAAGCTGGACCTGTTCAAGAAAATTGTTGATGACCTGAAAGAATTTCCACAACCTGTAAAAGTCCTGCGATTGTACAAAGATGGTGAGCCGTTTTTGAATAAGAACCTTGCCAAAATGATCGCTTATGCCAAGCAGAGCGGGGCAGTCAAATATATTGATACGACTACAAATGGTTCCCTGATGACCCCTGCCAGGCTGGAACCAGTTCTCGAAGCAGGTTTGGATAAAATAAACATTTCGGTCGACGGGATGGACGCCGGGCAATATCTGGAATTCACCAAATACGAATTTGACTTTGACGAATTTGTGAAGTCGGTCAAATGGCTTGATCAAAACAAAGGTGCATGTGAAGTCTCGATCAAGATACCCGGAGATATATTGACAGAGAACCAAAAAGAAGAGTTCCTTGAGGTTTTTGGCGACTATTGTGACAGAATATTCATTGAAAACTTCGCGCCATGTTGGCCGGAATTTGATGTTGAAACGCATACTGGCGTGGAAATTCAGCAGGGCATTTATCAACAATCGATTACACAAACAGATACTTGTCCCTACATTTTCTACAGCCTCTCTATTAACGCAGATGGCTTGGCGAGTTCCTGCTTTCTCGATTGGGGTCGAAAATTGCTTGTGGGTGATGCTCGTCGCCAAAGTGTGAAATCAATATGGCATTCCGATGAGATGAATGATCTGCGCCTTCAGCATCTGGAAGGCAAGCGGAATGAAAACCCGGTATGCAAAAGCTGCGGTCAATTAACTCATTGTCTGCCGGACAATATTGACGCTTATCGCGAAAAGCTTCTGCCTGCGTTCCTGGAATACGCAGAGAAAAAATAGTTTTCCGGGGTTTGGAAATGTTATGAGTGATCGATTTGACATCATAGATACACATTTAGGCGGTTTGAAAGTACTGCAGAGAAAACCTTTTGAGGACAGCCGTGGGCAGTTTCAACGCATGTTTTGCCTTGAAGAACTGACGGAGCTTGCACCCAATCTAAACGTGGCGCAAATCAATCATTCAATTACCAAAGGATGTGGGATAGTCCGGGGACTGCACTATCAACTCCCACCTCATGCAGAGACGAAGATTGTTAGTTGTACCCGTGGTGAATTGTTTGATGTCTGCGTTGATATTCGACAAAATTCACCAACCTTTTTGTTTTGGCATGCAGAAATCCTGAGTGCACAAAACAATAAATCGTTGGTTATTCCTGAAGGTTTTGCGCACGGGTACCAGGCACTTACCGAGGAAGTGGAAGCGCTATATATTAATACCGCTGCCTATCATCCTGAGGCAGAAGGCGGGATAAAAGCTAATGACCCGCGCATAGCGGTCAACTGGCCATTACCAATAATCAACTCTTCTGCCAAAGATGCTGGACATCCAGATCTGGACGATCATTTTCAGGGCGTGGCAGTGTGATGATTTCTGGTAAATCTTTTTGCATTTCGAACATGAGCGAGCAGGGTAAGATCAATTTCAACCTTCATATAGATGCTACTGGCAATCGATGATGGATGGCGTGAGCAAGGATCAATCTTCAGGCATTCGCATCTTGCACATTACACCTCATATGGGTGGGGGGATTGGCAAAGCTCTTGCTTCTCTTGTCGTTCAGGCTGCCTTGTCAAGTCCACAGGATGAACATGAGATCATACTCCTGGAGCCGCCCGAGAAAACGCAGTTTGTCGACGAGGCTACACAGAGTGGATGTGAAATTAATATCTTCGACAATATTGACCAGCTTTCACATGCCATCCGAAAAGCGGACATCGTACAGCTGGAATTCATCAACCATCCTTCAATACCGTGGGCGATGTGTGGAACCCAATTTGAGAATATGCGCCTGATAGTATGGTGCCATACTTCTGGACTTTATTATCCTGCAATCCCACCGGGCTTGTTGTCGATGGCGCAGAAGTTCATTTTTACGTCAAGTTGTTCGTACTCGTCAGAAGAAGTTGTTAACCTTTCATCAGTTTTCATGGCAAATCTAACAGTAGTATCCAGTGGCTGTGTCACAGAAATGAAACCACTGCTCAATCGCAAGCAACATCAAAAGACCTTACGCGCGGGTTATGTCGGAACACTAAATTTCTCGAAACTACATCCGGAGTTTGTTTCCTTCATAGCGGCTGTTTTTGAACCAGATTTTACAGTCAGTTTGATAGGAGATGAGGTGAACCGCCTGGCGCTTGAGGAACAATGCAGGAATATCGGGCGACCAGATATTTTGCAGTTTTGTGGCTATGTGAACGACGTCGAAGCGGAACTCGCTCAGCTGGATATTTTGATTTATATCCTGAACCCAAACCATTACGGGACTGCTGAAAATGCTTTGTTGGAAGCCATGGCCATGGGTGTTGTGCCAATCGTTTTAAACAACCAGGCGGAAATGCATATTGTTGAAGATGGCGTAACTGGATTAGTCGTGAAGTCACCACACGAACTGGCTCAAGCCGTTGAATGGCTTTCGAATAACCGATCTGAAATGATCGCGATGTCCCACCGGGCTATGAAAGCCACAAAAGCAAAATATACGACAGAACATATGGAGCATTCACTTTCAATGCAGTGGCGTGAAATGATGAATGAACCAAAGAAATCAATTCAATTTGAAGGAATATTCGGGAAATCACCATCTGATTGGTTCAGGGTATTTGATCGCAGTAAATCAATATTTCAGGACAATGGAGATGTATGCACTCCGGAAGGAGATTCACGTCACATTTATCTTGAACGTACAAAAGGGAGTGTGCATCAGTTCCTGAACTACTTTCCTGACGATCCGATGTTCCAAAACTGGGCCAAACATCTATGACCGACCGATTAGAATTTTCTGCATGGCGGTTGCAGCTCATCCGTCCGGGTTGTTGATAAATGACTTCTTCATTCAACATTGATTATTTGCCAAACCGCTCTCAGGCCAAAGAATTGGCGCAGCGTATTGTGAATTCTCCGATACTCCGCAAGCCCATATCGCTCGACAAGCCGCTTGCTATCTATGGAGGCGGAAACCTTGGCAGACTGGCACGCGAGTACCTGGAGAGAGTGGGGGTTCCTTTAGCGTTTGTGGTAGATGCCAATGCCGCAAACATTCGCGAAGATGGTTATTGGACAGGCGTAGATGTATTCACGCCTGAAGAAGTTGATGCGAAACGAAAAAAGGAAACTTTGCTTGCTGTGTCTGTTGTCACTGCCCGCTATGCCGATATTAAAACTAATCTGATCGCTGGAGGATGGACGAACATCGTACCATTTTACGACGTAACAGAGGCTTTCAGGGACCGCCATCCGCTTTCGAACGGGTGGTTTTCTGATCCAATTTCAACGTATGACGTTTCAATGATCAATGCTGTCCTTGAAGGCTGGAACGACGATATTTCAAGGGCACATCACCTCCAATTCATTGCGTGGAGATTATTGCGAGAGGAATGGAACTTCGAACAAGCACCCGTAACAACGGATAACCGTTACTTTATTCCGGAAGTCTTGAGCGAATTGTCGGATCGAAAATCGTTCCTTGATGTCGGGGCCCACGTTGGCGAAGTTGCGGAACAATATATAAATTTGGTTGGCCCGGATTTTGACAAAATCTGGGCAATCGAACCAGATAAAAACAACCTGAAAAGATTGAAAACTTTCAAGGAAAATTTACCAACTAACGTTATAGAGAAGGTAGAGATAATACCGGCAATTGCCGGAGAACACGTTGGAGAGCAGTTGTTTTTTGAGGGACTGGGTTACGCTTCGCAACTTTCGGAACTTGGCGCAGAAGCTCTTGAAGTGATTGCTTTGGATGATTTGTCTTTGGCTCCAGGATTTATCAAAATGCATCTCGAAGGTGCAGAATTGAATGCGTTGAAAGGCGCTCGAAATCTAATTGCGAGTCATCGTCCAGTTATTGCTGTAACAACTTATCACAACAGTAATGGACTCTGGGCATTGCCGCGCTGGGTTATGGATGAATTTCCGGACTACAAATTTCTAATGCGCCTGCATGGCTGGTGTGGAACCGGTGCCGTCCTGTATGGGTTGCCGGAAACAAAAGGCAAAAACTGATGTGTATTTTGGGCATCGTCGTGTGGGGCAACGGGAAATGAAAGTTGCGGTGACTGGTGCTAATGGATTTCTGGGCAGATATGTGGTCAAGGAACTTGAGCGTTTGAACATTTCACCAATCCTTGTAATGCGACCAACGACTGAGGTGCCGACTTCGCTCTCGCACCATCTAGTCGTACCTATCGATATTCAGTCCCCTCCAGATAATATCTATTCTCTGATGCATGAACCCGATGTCCTGATTCATTTGGCGTGGGGAGGGTTGCCGAATTATCACTCGTCGTGTCATTTGGAAAAGGAACTACCCGCTCACTTTCGATTCATTGAATCTGCTGTCTCGTCGGGCCTTGAAAACGTAACCGTCAGTGGAACCTGCTTCGAATATGGCATGCAATCTGGCGAACTCTCGCCAAATTTAATTGCTCAACCTGTTACCGCATATGGCGAGGCCAAGGCGTCACTCCATCTCCAGCTTAATAAACTTCAAAGCGAATTCAATTTTTCATTGCGTTGGGCGCGGCTGTTTTACCTTTGTGGTTTCGGGCAGGGAAAGAATGCCATTCTGCCAACATTGGAAGCAGCAGTGAAAAATGGCGACGAGGTTTTCAATATGTCTGGCGGAGAACAACTCAGGGATTACCTGCCAGTGGAGGAGGCGACTGCCGGATTGGTTTCCATGGCATTGGAAACCGGCAGAACCGAGGTTCGGAATATATGTTCGGGAAAGCCGATTTCGATTCGTAAGCTTGTGGAAAACAAAATTTCTGAAGAGGGTTGGAAGATAGAGTTAAATTTAGGCCACTATCCCTACCCGACGTACGAGCCAATGGAATTTTGGGGAAAGCTTTAACAGTGGACTGACCAAGTGAGCTGGCACAGGAAAACGCTTGGTGCGTGATTATTAATGTTCGTCTCGACCACGCCAATATTTGCAATTTAGGACACTTTTTCAATGAATGAGCATGACAGTTTTGTAGCAACCAATGTCGAGAGAATTGGAACTGATACTGAATTTCGAGCTGCGTCACAGGAATGGCTTCGCCATGCGGTGAGATTGCAATATGGCTATAATTTTTCGTGGATGGGCAGGCCCATTATTCAGGTTCCTCAAGATATCTACGCCGTTCAGGAGATTATTTGGAATACTAAACCTGATCTTGTTATCGAAACAGGCATTGCCCACGGCGGTTCTCTGATCCTTTCCGCGTCGTTACTTGCACATCTTGATTATTGCGAGGCGGCCGAGGCGGGAACTGCTCTTACTCCGCAAGCTTCGCGCCGCAAGGTCCTGGGTATTGATGTCGATATTCGCACTCACAATCGAAAAGCAATAGAGAGCCATCCGATTTCCCATCTGGTGGAGATGATAGAGGGTTCATCAGTAGATGTGGATATAATCGAACGTGTCCACGAAGTAGCCAAGCGTTATTCGAATGTCCTTGTGATGCTGGATTCAAACCATACGCATGAGCATGTGCTCAAAGAGCTAGAGGCATATGCCCCTTTGGTCACACCCGGCAGCTATTGTGTTGTCTGGGACAGTGGCATTGAGGACCTGCCTTCGGAGAAGGTGTTTGACCGTCCCTGGGGGAAGGGAAACAATCCAAAAACAGCACTTCAGCAATATTTGAAATCATTGCAAGACGACGATGTCGTCGCCAAGGATGGAAATTCCTTGAAATTTGAAGTGGATAAGATACTTGAATACAAGCTCGCAGTGTCGGCTTCCTCTGATGGTTTTTTGCGCAGGGTATGATCTCAGGTCAAAAAACTTGGAGTAACTATGAAAAAATCAAAATGCATTCTGCTCATTGTGCTTCCTTATATGGTTGCCCCGACCAAGGCCGTGATCAGCAAAGGGGTTAGAAGCTACCTTGCGTTTCCCTATGGCTTGCTCACAGTTGCAAGCTACGTAAAGGCACAGGCTGTCAATACGCCAGATTTATGTATTCTCGATCTGAATTTGTATGCTCATGATGAAATCCCGAATGTTCTGGATCAGCATCTCGCTTCAAAACCGGATATAGTAGGCCTATCATTCACCTTTGACGTTTCCTACAAGCACATGAAAGCGATCACGAAACAGATCAAGGGAAATGACAGCGAGACTACAATCGTTGTCGGAGGTCCGGCGGCAACTGTTTCTTGTTCTGAAATTCTTGAAGAACAGCAATACATCGATGCGGTTTGTTATTCCGAAGGTGAGTTGGCGCTATGTAGGTTGGCAGACGCTGAGGACACCCGCGAAGCATTGGAACATGCACCCTGGGTGACCAGGGCCTCATTGAAGGAAGGGAAAAACCCGACGACTCAATATGTCGATAGCCTTGATGATGTAATTGCGATTGATTACAGGCTAGTGAACATCGCAGCCTATAGCATGAAAGAAGCTTTCTCACCTTATTCTTCATACAAGGAAGTTGAGAGCATCAAACAATTCTTTTTGGTGACTTCCCGAGGTTGCCCGTTCAAATGCGTTTTTTGTGCCGAACCCGCATTTCATGGAAGCGCCATGCGATATGCCAGTATTGATTCGATCATTGATCATGTCGAATTTCTGGTGGACGAATATGGCATGAATGTTCTGACGTTTTATGATGATCAACTGTTGCTGAATCAGGAGCGTGCCAAAGAACTCTTTCGGCGGTTGGCTCGTTTTAACCTGCGAATTGAAATGCCAAATGGTGTGACGGTCGTCTACATTGATAGTGAAATGGCGCGTCTTATGAAAGAGGCGGGTGTCGACACAATCTACCTGGCGATTGAATCCGGTTCAGACTATGTGTTGCGTGAAATTATCAAGAAACCCCTCATCGTAAGCAAGATCAGACCTACAATTGAAGCCCTTCAACAAAATGATATTTTTGTTCAGGCATTTTTCATTATCGGTTTCCCCGGCGAACGGGAAGAGGATCGCCAGGAGTCTCTGAAAATCATCAAAACCCTCGGTCTTGACTGGAGCCTTTTTAATTTTGCCACACCATTGCGCGGGAGCGAGTTGCATCGCATTTGTCGTGAAAATGGTTGGATTGATGAAGAAAACCTCGGCATCGGAGATGTCGACATGACGGAATATGTTATTCGTGCTCCGGGAATCGATCCCGACCATATCACGAGACAAATTTACAAGATGAACCTGGAAGTAAATTTTGTTGAGAACCATCGAATGAAAATTGGTGACTACGAAACAGCTGCCCAATGTTTTCAGGAGGTTGTAGACCGACACCCCGATCACCCGTTCGCACACTACTATCTGGCCCAGGCTAACAAGATGATGGAAAAACACCCCCAGATCGTCGATGAAAGCAGCCGACGGTTTGACGAACTGGTGTCAAAGGATCCTGACTGGATGGCCCAGGTGGAAATGTTTGGTCTCAACTATCCACAGGCAAACAGCCAGATTTAACAAAAGTGGTGTACCTGAAATCTATTGAAGGTTGGCTTCCCGGTCTATCCAAACAATATGGTTGTTGGTTGAATCATCGTTCCACAGATATTTCTGCCGTCCGGTGAGCTACATGTTGCGTGACATCATTCTGACCATCTCGAATATTTCTCTCCACGGCTTATGAATTTCGTCGTTGTTGTGCCAGGTTTCATAGCCGGAGACTGCTATATCATAAGCCTTGCGCGGATCTTCGAGAATATTTCCAACCTTTTCCCTTATCTTTTCCGGTTCAAACGGAATATCGACAAAATCCCTGCCTGGTTCAAGAAACTGGATAATAGAACGGTTGCTTTCACTGATTAGAGTTGAAGCCGTATTTATACAATTAATGACACGATCGTGAATAATACTGGAAATGGCTGGAGACACATTTAGAATCATCTGGTGTTCGGCAAATAATTTCATCGTTTCGTCACCGGAAGTATCAATAAACTTGTCGTGATATTTACTGTCGATGGTATCTGGAATAGTACCGGACGATACAACAATTGGAAATTCCAATAGACTGGAGATAACAACTTGTCGACGCCACAAACGAGCAAAACAATCGACATATTGTGATATCGTTATTCTGTCTTCACTTTCCAGTTCAACACCATGCTTTTCTATTTCTCCGTCAACAAAGACGTCAAATTCCAGAGTTGCATCGCCTATCATTGCAGTCACTGCCTCTTTGGTGATGCCTCTCAATGGTTCTTTTAATTGATCAATGTTGTGCCACCAACCCAGCGCATCATAGTTATGGATGCTCAATTGCATGGGAGCCAATATTTTTCCGGACCGTTTGCGATATACTTCGAAACTCGGCGGGGCAGGTATTTCGTATTTTGAATAAGGCATGACGTTGCAAACATAAGAGAGGGTCATACCCGAATAATGCTTATGCCAAAATCTTTCGAAACTGTCATCAATAAGAAGCACTAGAGTGTTGCTTAGATTTGCCGGGATAAGTTCAAGAAAAACTGATGGATGGTCGATGAGGAAAAGTACAAGAGGAACATTCAGGTTATCGTGAATACACTCCCCGGGTGTTCTAAAAAGATATAGCGCTGCAACGTTAAGAGAAACGACGCAAAGCAGCTTGTCAATTTCGCCATCCAATTTGTCGATAATTTCCAATTCAAAATCATTATTTTGAAGATCTTCTGCGTCTATTGATACATCAATGAGGTCAAGACCGTTCCTGGAGCATGCCAACCTGAGCATGTCAGTCACACTGATGTCTGTGGAAAACCCAGCATGCAGTATCAAGACTTTTGTTTTATTATCGGTCATTTTTTATTTGCACATAAAGTATTCGTGTCTCTGTGATTGAGAATGGAGATAACGTACTTGCAATCTATTTCCAGTAATCTGTCATGATATTGAGATCAACTGTAAACGATTGATAATTCACAATGTAATCTACTTGTTCATAAATTCATACCTGATGGTTTCCGACCCGGCCAAAACACCAAAAAATGTTGAATAATATTGATTTTAAATCTGATGCTTCAATTGAAGTGCTGTTTGGCCAAAACCAGAAAAGCATACGCCTTTGCCTCAAGTACTGAGCTATCTGTACAATTTTACTTTTGTGGCAATAACAGAACTTGTTAACGTGTATCTGATAAAGATTTCGGGAGCAGGTTAATGAACAATAGAGGTAGTCACACCAGCGCGACAGAATATTAATTGTGAGATCTCTATCTGAACCCCGCGCGACTGTAAAACTGCTCCGATCAGTGAGAATGCGTTTAGCTGCGAAAAGGAACGAAAGTAGTTTGTACACCTCCTTTGAGACTCACTTTCATGCAAACTGCGAACCTGGAACCACACCAGATTGAGGAAAGAGGAAGAATGAAAGCAGTAATATTAGCTGGTGGATTTGGCACAAGATTCAGTGAGGAAACCCTCCATCGACCCAAGCCCATGATTGAAATTGGCGGACAGCCAATAATCTGGCATATCATGAAAGGACTTGCCCACTACGGGATCAAGGAATTCATCATTTGCCTTGGCTACAAAGGATATTCCCTGAAGGAATATTTCCTCAATTACTTGAGCCACAAATCTGATGTTACTGTGGATCTTGGGAACAACAGCTCTACTTTTCATCAACAAGATACTGAAGACTGGGTGGTATCGCTTATTGATACCGGTGCTGCCTCAATGACCGGGGGGCGCCTGCGCCGGGTCAGACATCTGCTGGGAGATGAGGACTTTTTGTTTACTTATGGAGACTCGGTGTCGGACGTAAATGTCGATCGTTTAGTCAGTTTTCATCGAGAAAAGGGTGGTGAGGCGACCATGACGGCTGTTCACCCACATGGGCGATTTGGGCACATTCAGGTATCAGGCGGACGTGCAACAAGTTTTGACGAAAAACCAGACTCAATTGGTGGGTGGGTGAACGGCGGCTATTTCATTCTAAATCCATCCGTCATTGACTTGATCAAGGATGAAGACGTTGCATGGGAGGCTGGGCCGCTTCGTCAACTGGCAGAAAGCGGAAAGCTGCATGCATACGAGCATCAAGGATTTTGGGCTTGTATGGACACTCAGCGAGATCACCGGCATCTGGAAGAATTGTGGTCAGGGGATGCCCCATGGAAGATATGGAACTAGATCCCGATTTCTGGAAAGGGCGTTCTGTTCTCGTTACGGGACACACTGGCTTCAAAGGCGTATGGTTGTCGATTTGGCTGACAATGAATGGTGCCAAAGTCGCCGGATTTGCCTTGGCACCTGAAGGAGAGGAAAACCTCCATGACAAGGTTTCCCTGTCGGACAAGATTGATTCAAGCGTCATTGCCAATATTTCAGACGTCGATGCTCTACGCAATTTAGTTACAAAAGCACAGCCCGAAGTCATTTTCCATATGGCTGCGCAAGCTCTGGTGCGCAAATCTTATGATGATCCAATGCTGACTTTTCAAACGAACGTTATGGGGACCGTCAATCTTCTGGAAGTCGTACGCCAGGTGGGGTGTGTAAAATCAGTGGTTATTGTTACCTCTGATAAATGTTACGAAGAAAGCAGTCGAGCAGGGGGCGTCGTTGAATCAGACATTTTGGGGGGTCACGATCCTTACAGCGCCAGCAAGGCGTGCGTTGAGATTCTCACTGCATCCTGGCGGAAATCCTGGTTTATGAGCCCGGAGGGTGATCAGCTTGAAAGTCCCAGGGTGGCAACTGCGCGTGCGGGAAATGTTATTGGTGGTGGCGACTGGGCTGTCGACAGGCTGGTTCCAGACATGATCAGAGCGAAATACTCTGGTGAAAAATTTTCTATCAGATATCCGGACGCTGTCCGGCCCTGGCAACATGTTCTCGAACCTGTCGCTGGATACATGATATTGGCGCAAAAGTTATTCGAAAACAAAACTGGTGTTGATGAAGCCTGGAATTTTGGTCCTGACGATAATTCGTGTCAGCCCGTTCGAAAAGTGGTTGAAATAATGGCGAACCAATTGGGATTAACCATCGAACTTCCGACCAGGAACAGCGTCGATGCTCCCCATGAGACCCATCTATTGAAACTTAATAGTGCCAAGGCCCGGTCGAGATTGGGTTGGCACCCTGTACTGTCGCTAGAAGAGGCCCTCGACCAGACCTGCAATTGGTACGACGCCTGTTATCGTGGGCAGGATATGCATGATGTAAGTTGCGAACAAATATTGGCCTATCAGCGCGCTGCCATCGATCAGGCGTAGTCGAAGTTCCGATACATCATTTTCAGGTTACTACGCTGGATCATGCGACCGATTCCACCGGGGTGGTTTTGGTACAGGTTCATGGTGTTCTGGATATAATCCTTTTGATCCATCGTGTGGTAGAACTGGATTTTGACACTGGTATCCTTTGAGCTGATTTCCCTCGGGTCGACGTTGAAGCGGTTGGAACTCAACGCCTTGAAGTCAAAATCAAAGCTCTTTTCGCTTGTTGCCTGGTCTTTGTGCAGATGTTGCTTTCGATGAATAACAAAGGCTGTGAGTTGCTCAAAGTAACGTGCTGTTTCTTCCTGCCACAAATTGGATTCCGCAAGGATGGTATGAATTGTACGACACAGGATGTTCGCTACTTCGTCCAGTTCCAGGTACAGCTGGGCGCGGTGCTCAAGAAGCTCGTTCCCACCCAGATCACCCGACATGAATTTGGCCATGTTTTCCGGACGTGTTGCGAAAGATTCCGCCTGTTGTTGCGTATCGTAAAGATCTTCAACAGTTTCGCGAACAAAGCTTTCTATGATCCGCGATACCCGTGGTGGGAAATTCCCCATGTCGCTGTGCAGGCGCTCCAGGACATCAAACGTTTTGATGCCCATAGCTTCCAGAGAGGCAAATACCTCTTCAAAAAGATCGTTGTTGATATAGGTTTCGACCAACAGATTCATAACCCGGCATGAGACATAATCTTCAAATGGCATGTCCTTGCTGCTTACGATGATTTCCTCTGTTTCAACCACCGGGATCTCAGCGTCACCGAACTTGTAGACACCAATGCCACCTGGCAGAACCCTGAATCTGGTGCCAAGTTTGAATTTTACTCGCGTGTGTTGTGACGCCATGCTGGTGCCCATCAACATCATGGCTTGATACATGCGCAGAGTGTTGACGTTGTTTTCGATTCCGGAACGAAGGGAGTTTAGATGTTTCTCCCTTGTGTCGCCTGGCAGAGCCAAAATGATTTCTGAATAGGATAGGGAGCCGTCACTCTGGCTGTTGGCGAAATCTATGAATTGGCGGAAGGCATCTGTGGCGATGTTGCTGCGGTTAATGTTTTCAAGAACTTCATCATCTGTTGATTGCACGGCGGAGCCTATCATCCACGACCCTTTGAGCAGGGATGCCGTTTCGATGATGCGTTCTGGCTGGTTTTTGCCTGCCGAGGCTTTGACAATCCGGGGCCACTTTTTGTCTGCCTGAAGGTCTGCCAGATACTCCGCTGTCTTGCGGTCCTGCTTGTACATACCAAAGTTCAAATCTGTGATTACAAGTTCATCAACATTTTGAATTCTGGCTTGGATGTAATTCAGTTCTTTACGAACCCGGTCTGTCTCAAAGCGAACAACACGATTCTTGGACTTCAGTCCATCGGCGCAAAAGGCACAGGAGAAAGGGCAGCCTCGGGTTGTTTCAAGCATGGGTACAAGAGGGGCATCAAAGAATTTGTCAAACATACCTGTCAGATAAGGCGAAGGTATATCGTTCACATCCAGGATGCGCTCAACGTCGCCGGCAATCAGTTCCCCATCGGAAAGATAGCAGCAGTTGGTAATCCGCGTTTGAGTTCCGCGCACATTATCAAGATCAAAGTCATGATCTTTCAATGCCTGCAACACTTTGACAAATCCGATCTCGCCTTCGTTCTGAATGTAGAAGTCGACGATCGGGTGCTCCGACATGAAAGCTTTCTTTTCGTCTTCAACGACAGGGAAGTTAGGCCCACCGAAAATGACAACGACATCGGGCAAAATGGTTTTGGCCCATGTCGCCATTTTCAGCGCAAGGCGGAAGTTCCAGGCGTAAGTTGAGAAAGCGATGACAGCGGGTTTCTTTTCAATAATTGCAGCTGCCGTGTCTTCCGGAAACTTGAACAAGTCAAACGTAAAACTGTCACCCAGTTCCTGTTGCGCGTAGCTCGCGACAAAACCCGCTCCGAGCGGAAAATAGAGCGCCGAGATTCCCTGAGCGGTATGGGTCAGGTCGGCGAGGATGACATGTGGTTTCGTCATTGTTCTGTCTCGTCAGTTGTTTCTGTGGCGGATTGTCGGGCTGTCATTCTGCCAGCATCGAAATTGTGAGCGAACGGTGGTTCAAATCTGGCAATTCCGATTTGCTGCAACATAAAGCAATAGTGTTAATAAATATTTGCCAGCTACTGCCGATGATATTGATTCATATGGGCGTACGCGGAATCTAAATATTTTCTTTACCCTGTCGTGGCAGGATACCGCGTTAATTGTGTTTTGAATAACGAATCCTCAATTGGGGCCACGCGATAATCCATGGACACACCTGTGACGAATATGTTGACGATGGACGAAGAGGCATTGAACCAAAAGTTCTTGTCTGACGGATATTTGGTTGTGCCCGTCGAAGACAAAGCTGGACTGGACCGTATTCGCGACAATGTGGCCGAAATTGCCGCGGACTTTCTGAACATCGAACTTCCGGAAGACAAGCAGGGCTTTCTGGACGATATGCATCGGCATGTCGACGTTTCCAGACTGAACGATATGCGCCTTGCTGTTATAAACGGCATAAACCAGCTGCACTGGCTTCGGGCAACCTATTTTTCATTGGTCCGGTCTGTTCTGGATCAGATCGTCGGCAACGAACTCGTCATGCAGCGCCGAATTAATCTCAGTATTCAGTTGCCCAATGATGACAGCTCTTTGCTACCTGTTCACGCTGATGTCTGGGACGGCGACTCTGCCTATGAAGTTGTTGTCTGGGTGCCACTCGTTGATTGTTTCAAAACCAAGGGAATGTATATCCTGCCACCTACGCCGGATGCCACGCACGCTGCGAAACTCAGCGATTTTGCTGACGGGACAACGGAAGATATTTTCAGCGCTATTGAAGCAGATGTACACTGGCCTGATTTGCCTTTCGGCAAAGCAATGGTTTTTTCCCAGACTTTGATGCATGGAAACCGTATCAATCTGGAACCAGAGACACGATGGTCAATGAATTGCAGATTCAAAAGCATGTTTTCACCTTATGCCGACAAACTGCCAGGGGAGTTCTTTGAACCGATTACCCTGAGAGCAGCCAGTCGGTTTGGATTGGACTACAAATTGCCGTCCGGGTTTGAAGAATGACCACGATCCTGAAACCCGTTTGCAGAGGGTATATTACGGCCAGGCATGTCCGTGGAAGTCATGTCCCGCAAAGGGTGCAAAATCTTGTTGTGCGGGACTACACCCAACGCAATGGCATCGAATTCCGACTTTCTGAAGTCGAATATCTGATGCCGGGCTGCTATATCATGTTGAACAGTGTTATTGCGGAATTGCCTCACATAAACGGTGTTGTAGCCTACAGCCTCTTTATGATGCCGAAACGCTTGGGGCGGAGGCTGAATGTCTGGAAGTCATTCGTTGATACAGGGCGTACCTTGCATTTTGCCGTTGAGAATTTCTCGCTTTCTACGGCAACGGACATTCAAACGGCTGAAGATATCCTGGCGATTGACGAAACTTCCAGCACAAGCAACCTTCAGTTTTAGTTCATTTGCCAGTCTTGATCGTCTGAAAGAAAGAATATTCATCCATGGCCTACGTCGATTTTCTGCAAAAACTTCATTCAAGTACGCCTCGCGACTATGTCCAAAGGGTTGTTGATCACGATAAGGCCGAATGCGCCACTATTGCCCGCCAATGGGGAAAGGACTATTGGGACGGAGACCGCTGCCATGGTTATGGCGGGTATTCCTATGACGGGCGTTGGTTACCTGTTGCTGAAGCCATTGCGCGCCACTATGACCTCAAACCCGGGATGCGCATTCTGGATGTCGGCTGCGGCAAGGGCTTTTTGCTACACGAGTTCACACGTGCCGTTCCGGGAATTGAAATTTTTGGCGTGGATGTATCCGAATACGGACTGGAAAATGCTAAAGAGGAAGTCAAACCGCACGTGCAATTGGCCAACGCGACAGACTTGCCATTCCCAGATCAACATTTTGATTTTGTCATTTCCCTGGGGGCTCTGCACAATCTGTACAACTATGACCTTGATAAGGCGCTGAAGGAGATTGAACGCGTCGGCAAAGGCAGCAAGTACATCATGATCGAGAGCTATCGAAACGAACGAGAAAAAGCCAATTTGCTATATTGGCAACTGACTTGTTATGCTTTTCATACGCCGGACGAATGGCAGTGGTTGATGGACCAGGCCGGTTATTCAGGTGATTTTGGCTGCATTTACTTCGAGTAATCATCACGTCGAAAGATATGTTGATCGGGGTTAAGCCATTTTGAACGAATTTGCAGCAGAATGACGTTTCGAACTATGACGAAGAGGGGGCTTGCTCTGTTTCGGTCGAGTGCCGGACTGTGAAAGATAAAGGCGTAATGGGAACAATCTACACCGCTGCAAAGATGTGGCACTATCCTGAGCAATTGGAAGCTTTGAAATCCGGGAAACTGGCGGCGCCGGTTCATATACGTCTTAAGCCCACAAACGTTTGTAATCACAATTGCTATTTTTGCGCCTACCGGATCGAAGATCTGGATCTCGGCGGAGACATGAATCTCAAGGATCGCCTGGCACCGGAAAAAATGGCGGAGATTGTCGAAGATATCGTCGATATGGGAGTCAAGGCCGTTACCTTTACAGGCGGCGGAGAACCATTGCTATACCCCACTTTCGCAAAAACAGTCGAAGATTTGGCGGCCGGCAATGTCAAGGTATCTGTGTTGACCAACGCGTCGCAATTGAGTGGCAAAAAAGCAGATGTTCTGGCTCGACACGCAACCTGGGTACGTGTTTCCATAGATGGTTGGGATGGCCCTTCATATGCTGAATATCGTGGTGTTGACGAAAACGAATTTGATAAGGTTATTTCGAATTTAACTGCCTTTTCCAGACTCGGTTCGGATTGTGTATTGGGTGCCAGCATCATCGTTGATCATCGAAACGCATCTCATATTGCTGAACTAGCCAGCACACTAAAAACTGCCGGTGTAGCGCATGCCAAAATCTCGGCCTGCGTTGTCAGCAACAATGGTGCAGATAACAATGCCTACCATGCTGATTTCAGCCATGTCGTAAAAGATCAGATTGAGAAGGCACGGATACTGAATGGCGGTGGCTTTGAAATAATCGACCATTATCATGAACTGGCTGAACGGTTTGACAAGGACTATGACGACTGTCCGTTTTTACAGTTTCTGACAGTTATCGGTGCCGATGGTGTGGTCTACACCTGCCAGGACAAGGCCTATACGAAATCGGGTACATTGGGGTCCCTCGAAGGACGTCGCTTTCGGGACTATTGGTATTCCGAAGAAAATCGCCTGGCCATGAATGCTCTAACGCCATCCAGTGTTTGCGGCCATCATTGTGTTGCCGAGGCCAAAAACCGCTTGCTCCTTGACTACCTGGACTCTGATCCTGCTCATAGACCATTCGTTTGATCGTCGTCTCCTTAACCAATTAAAAACCATAACAAGCCATTCTGGAGACTGTTTTTTCAGGAGCCAGTGAATGATCGTAGACGCACCTCTGAAGTTTCCCAATGACCGAAGTTACAAGATACTCGGTGATACAGGGAACACTCAGTTCCTGCGTCACATATTGTCCAAAATCAGGCCGGGTGCAGAATTTTTGGGCTTTACGAACGACCCCGGAGATCGTCAGGCAGATATTCTGGTCGTATGTGACTTGCTGGTAGACGGTGCGGCTAGCCTGATACATGACCGCGAAGCGTCTGACGTCGCGATCTTTCCTCTGCCCAGTGGTGACGTCTGGGCTTATTGGGCGTTCTCCGCCGTTGCTCTCGACTATATTCAGGTCGGTGATCAATTGACGGTGAACGATACTGACTTTCAAGGAATTCTTGAGAAATATGGTCGTTTAATAATAGATCCGGATACTGCTGAGAAGAAGCTGAATGGTAACAACTATCTAAGCTCGAATAGTGCCTATATTGGACAGCACAAAGACGAGATTCTAGAAGTTATGGCGGCTCTGGCAAATGATGATAGCAGAGCAGCATACTCACGTGTTCTTCTCGGAGAACCCGAAGCCCACTGGGCGCATTACGCGAAACGAGCATATCAAAACATTCAGTATTTCGATTATCTGGATTTTGACCGTTGCCAGGTTGTCTTAAATGGTGGGGTCTTCGGGGGCTACGAATTACCGTATTTTGTGACAAATTTGCCAAAGGGAGCGATTGTTCACAATTTTGATCCCTTGGGCCACAGCCATCTGACTGAATATGCGCGTCCCTGGGTGGAAAGTGGTGTTGTGAATTTTGTCGATAATGCCATCGCTCTGGACAAGGAGGATGGAAGTATAGACATGAAAATTTTGGGCGATGGTCAGGCTTCTGAGGAGAAGGATGAAAAATTACTGTCAGAAACGACGACATTCCCCGCGCGTAGCATCGATAGTTTCGTTGAAGAAACCGGTTTTGATCGCGTTGACCTGATAAAATTTGACCTTGAAGGAGGCGATATGAACGCCATCAAGGGATCAATTGAGACAATGAAAAAATACCGGCCCCAACTGGCGCTGAGTATTTATCATGCGGCTTCGGATTTTTGGGAAATACCCAACATGATAATAGATAATCTGCCGGACTATAATTTGTACCTTGATACTTATAGTTTCGAGCGCTGGGAAACCATTTTATACGCTGTACCACGAGAGTTTGGGCCCGGCAGTACAAATGTTGCCTGATCAATGCCAGATGAATTCCATTTAATAGTTGGCGGCGAAGGAAAACTGGGCACGCATCTGAGTGAAACACTCCGAATGCAAGGGCATGAATTTGCGGCCACGACGCGCCATAAACAGCCGAGTGACCAGCGCCATCATATATATTGTGATTTGAATGACGGTGATACATGGGAAAATCTCCCGGAAGCGTCCGTCGCCTATATTTGTGCCGGTATCACATCTGTTGAGCATTGCGAAATAGAGCCAGAAGAGACTTACGCCATCAATGTAGGTCAGACTGTCCGGCTGGTTGAGTTCCTTGCCGAAAAAGATTGTCGATCTGTCCTGATCTCGACAAACAGGGTTTTCGACGGTAACTCAGAAATGCCGAAAACCTCCACTGCGACTTCTCCCACAACAGAATATGGGCGACAGAAAGTTGACGTGGAGAACCGGGTTCTGGCGTTGCCAGGTGGAAGTGTAATTCGCCTTAGCAAGGTGTTGTTTTCCGATGATCAACTGATATCGGGTTGGCTGACTGCTTTGGCGGCAGGACATGAAATTAAGGCTGCAACTGATATGTACCAGTCACCGGTATCTGCAGATCTGGCCGTCAGTGCCTTGCTCTCCATCGGATCGGAGAAAGAGGGTGGCCTCTTTCAGTTATCTGCAACTTCGGACATGAGTATGCTGGATATTGCAGGGTATGTAGCCTCGTCCACTGACTGTAAGACATCCTTGATCAACGCCATTTCCCGGATTGATCTGGCGGGATTAGAACGGACCGGATTGCACCCTGATCACTTGTTTCCCCGACACACCACTCTGGACAGTTCAGAGTTGTCATCTGAGTTTGGTATCATGTCACCAACTGTCGCCGAATCGTTGCAAACGCTGGACGGTCTGCGGGCTATACCTGGGAAATAGCTGGGATATCAAAGCCTTTCGGCTCTAACCCTGCCTCGTATTGTTCCCACATCATGTTGTAACCAAGCTCGAGGTGACGGGCGAGGCGTTGGGAATCAAATAGTGGAACTTCATCTCTGGTAGATGTCATACGGCTCCTGATTTTCGCCAATTCTTCCCGGTTGCCGGCAAGGTGGTGCAATTGTTTTTCATATTCATCCAGGGAATATGTGATCAACTCCGGTAACCTCGCCGCTTTTAAGACGGATACGCCTGTTTGTGCACTCGGTGTAGGGCCAGCGACTGTCAAGATAGGTAATCCCGCCCATATGGCGTCAGTGGTGGTTACGCCGCCTGAATGGTAGTAGGCGTCGAGCGCAATATCGGCAAGTTGCAGCCGCGCCAGGTGACTTGTATGCGGAATGTTCTTTGCAAAAATTATCCTGTCAGGCTGTACGCCCCGGGCCTCGGCTTCCTTGCGAAGATTGTTTTCACCGCCCACAGTTCCTGCAGAGAGCCAGAGTATGGCGTCCGGAGTCTTTCGCATAAATCGCATCCAAACCGCGAAGGCTTTTGGATCTATCTTGTATAACCCATTGAAGTTGGCGAGGACAAAAGCATTTTCGGGTAGTCCGAAGTCGGCACGTGATTGCTTTACCTGTGAAATTTCGTGTCGGGATGTGGCGAGGAAACTATCGGGCAGATATATCAATTTTTCACTACAGTGCGCTGCTATGTCTTCAGGGATCACATCGTGATCTGTGATGAGCCATGGGATAAAATCTGCCCCCAAGGTGTGGCCATAACCCAGATAATGAACTTGAACAGGCGCCGGCAGCAGGGAAAAAATTTGTAGACGGGACCCTTTTGTGTAACCTGCAAGATCTACAAGAATATTGATGCCATCCTCATTAATGACACGGGCAGAATCTTCATGGGAACAGGGTGTCAAATCCCGGAAATGATCAAAGACCTTCCCGAACTGGTTGGTGACTTCATCTGGATCGTTTGAGAACATGGCGTATCCATAAAACTCGAACGAATCATTATCGTGCGCCATCAAAAGGTCCAGGAAAGTCAAGCCCAGGCTGTGCCGACGGAAGTCCGGTGAAACGTAACCGATTTTTAGCTTTTCACCTTTTGGCTTATATTGAAACTTGATACTTTTGCGTTGGTGTTCCAGTTCCATAGCAGTTTGGGCTGCCAATTGCCTGGAACTCAGGAGCCTGTATTGGGCCGGAACCGGTAAACTCAGCATGCTGAACGGAGAAGTGCTAATAGTTTTGCCGCTTTTCACTTCTTCTGCGATGTTTTGCTCAATACGCTCGATGGCCGCCTCCAGGTTGACCCAGTTGCATTGCTGCATCAAGGCATGGGCCAGGTAGGAAAAAACGGCATTGTAATCTGGCCGCAAGCGAAGAGCGGCATTGAACATCTCAATTGCTTCGTCGATTCGCTTTAAGGTCAACAGCAAGTTACCCAGATTGTAATAGATTTCCGGGTTGTCCGGCTTGGAGTCCAAAGCTGATTTGTAGGTCGCAAGAGCTTCGTCGATATGTCCGGTTGCCTGATAGCTGATCGCTTTGTTGTTTAATAGCTCCCAGTTATCCGGGTGGCCCTTTAGCCCTTCGTCGAAAGCTGCCAGGGCCTCCGTAAATCGATTGTTCTGTTGATAAGTCAGGCCGAGGCCACTCCACGCTTCAGCGAGCTGTGGGTCAATATCAAGGGCCGTTTTGTAAAGCTGGATAGATTCGTCCAGTGAACCTTGCAAGCGTGTAACATAAGCTGCATTGGAAATAGCAGCCGCAAAATCCGGTTCAAGCTCATTGGCCTTCAGGTAATAGTTCTTTGCCTTGGCGAGTTCCCCAACTTCCGAGGCCCAGTTCCCTAAGGTGTTGTAAGCAGAGGGAAAATCAGGATCGAGTGCGATTGCCTTATTGGCGGCAGCGAATGTTTCATCCAGGCGTCGTAGATCAAAAAGTGATACAGCAAGATTGTTGTGCGCTTCCGGCGCATCCAGACCCCGCTCAATCGCAAGCCTGAAAAGGTCTACAGATTCTTCGAGTTTGCCCATGGACCGGTCGTTAATTGCCCGGTGAAATGGCAGTTCACTATTTTCCGGAAATATTTTGTCCAGGGTGTTGAGTAGATCTTCAGCTTCCTCAGTCTGACCGAGCGCAATCATAACTGAGACCATTGCCTTGCCGGTTTCCAGATCGTTTGGATTAAGCATCCATGCTTGTTCCAGCGCCTCCAGTGCCTCAGGCAATTTTCCCAATTTTTGCCATGTGATGCCAAGGTCCAGCCGAGGCGGATACCAGTCTGGACGCAAATGTATCGCACCCTGAAAGGCTGACACCGCTTCTTCGAACTTGTTCTGCCCTGACTTGACCCTACCCATGATGTTCAAGGCATCGGCATTTTCGACGTCCAGTCGAACCGCGATTTCTGACTGTTCGAGAGCTTCCGTCAATCGATCAAGGGAATGTAGCGCTGCGGCGAGATTTGCATGTATGCGACTATGCGATGTGCCACGTTCGATGGCTTCCTTATAATGCTCCGCGGCGATTTCAGCTTTGCCTTCCAGCAGATGTATATCAGCCAGTGCAATCCTGATCTCGCTTTGATCCGGAGCGATTTCCAGTACCCTATTATAAAGAGAGCAAGCTTCGTCAGTTTTTCCCAGGGCCCGAAGGATGTGACCCATGTTGGTTAGAACAGCCAGGTCATGGGGGTCCAGTAATAAAGCACTGTGGTAGAGGTCAGCAGCTTCCTCCAGCTCTCCGCTTGTCGCCAGAAGGGTCGCCAGATTGCGCAAAGCATCACCATTATCCGGCGATATGGCCAGCACTTGTCGATAAAGGCTCACTGCAGTTACGGCATCTCCGGCCCTGTGGGCTGCGACAGCGTTTTCAAGGATTTCATCAGCGTTATTCATCCTTAAGTGCGTAGGCTGACAAGGTTAATAAATCGCTTAACATGTGCTGTTTGCCCCAATGTCATTGCCGGAAATGTCGGGATTTGACCCGGCAACACCTGCATCCTGGAAGGCAAAAAACGCCTCCCAGGGGCCTGATTTGCCGTCAGTAGAGGGGCAGGACACCAAATTAGGTTGGGGAAAAAATTGATAATGGTCCATGCAAAACATAGCAATAACAAATACTTACGGTCCATCTGGGGTGCGTGAATTCAAACTGGCATGCCTATTGCGAAACACTTGGCGAACAACGGCAAATGTGCCGGGTAGTAATTTTAGGCAAGAACCAAGGCCTCAAGGAGATACAAGTTATGGGAATGTCCATCAATACCAACGTCGGTGCCATGATCGCACTGCAGAACCTGAACCGGTCAAATGATCAATTGGAGAAAACGCAGCTCCACATCACCACTGGTTTGAAGGTCAATGGACCAAAAGACGACGCATCGACTTATGCCATTGCCCAGCGCATGCGCGGTGACATCGCCGGTATGCAGGCCGTCAAAACAGCACTGGCCGCTGGCGAATCGACCTTGAATGTCGCAATTACTGCCGGTAAAGCCATCTCGGACATGCTGACTGAAATGAAGGCGAAAGCTGTTCAGGCCAATCAGGCCGGTCTGGATGGTGCGTCGCGCACAGCATTGAATGATGACTTTACGTCTCTTCGTGATCAACTCGAGACGATTGTTCAAACAGCTGAATTCAACGGCAAGAACCTGATTACCTCGGCCGCAAGCGCCTTGACCGTTCTGTCGACTGTTGATGGCAGCACAATTTCAGTGACTGCCCAAAGTATGGATGCAACAACGCTGGGGATTTTGACTTCAGGGCTGGATTTATCTGCATCTGCCGCTACAGCTTTGACGCAAATTGATGCAGCAATAAACTCCGTTACTTCATCGCTGGCCTCGCTGGGTTCTTCCGCCAAACGAATTGAAGTTCAAACAGATTTTACGACTCAACTTGTCGATATTCTCAAAGAGGGTGTTGGAAATCTGGTGGATGCTGATCTCGCTGAAGAGAGTGCATCATTGCAGGCATTGCAGATCAAACAGCAACTTGGCGTGCAGGCTTTGTCGATTGCGAACTCTGGTCCTCAGAGCATCTTGTCCTTGTTCGGCGGCTAAGCAACGTAGATCACTAATCATCCTCCGGATCATCAGAAGACAAAAGAGAGAAATGCGATGAGTAATGTTTCAGCAAATACCCAATCAGACCTCGATCGTCGTGCAGAAGAGCAAAAAGTTTTGCTTCATGTGACTGAAGATCTGATTAAGGCAGGCGGCTCCAGCCAACGGGACGCTGATTATTTTGAAGCGCTTGATCGCAACAAATTTCTGTGGAGTGCATTACGTCAGGACGTCATGTCCAGGGCCAACCGTTTGCCACAAGATTTGCGCGAACAGATCGATCAATTGGGACGTTGGGTAGAAGAGCAAACAGCGCGTGTTCTCCGTGGCGAAAGCGAGATCAATTCGCTGATCGTCGTCAACCGCAACGTCATCGATGGATTGGCTTAGCAAGTCTGTTCATCACTGAAAACAGTCATCATCAAGCAATACGTAATATCTCAAGTTATTGAACGAAACTAACGACAGCATTGAAGCTGTTGAAGCAGGAGAAAATACAATGGGTATGTCCATTAACACCAACGTCGGCGCCATGATCGCACTGCAGAACCTGAACCGGTCTAATGACCAGTTGGAAAAGACACAGTTGCATATCACAACCGGCTTGAAGGTGAACGGCCCGAAGGACGATGCGTCAACATATGCGATTGCCCAGCGTATGCGCGGTGATATTGCAGGCATGCAGGCCGTTAAGACGGCACTAGCGGCAGGCGAGTCGACCCTGAATGTGGCCATCACTGCCGGTAAAGCTATCTCGGACATGCTGACTGAAATGAAAGCGAAAGCCGTTCAGGCCAACCAGGCCGGACTGGATACCGCATCAAGGGTCGCATTGAGTGATGATTTCACCTCCTTGCGCGACCAGCTTGAGACAATCGTACAAACTGCCGAATTTAATGGCAAAAACCTGATCACCACCGGTGCCAGTGCCTTGACGGTATTGTCCACTGTTGATGGCAGCACAATTTCTGTTACCCCACAGGTTATGAATGCAACGGCCCTCGGGCTTGATACGAGTACCCTGGCGGATGCATCAGGTGCCGCAACCGCGCTGACAAGTATCGATGCTGCAATCAACTCAGTAACTTCGTCACTGGCGTCGCTCGGTTCTTCTGCCAAGAGGATTGAAGTTCAGACAGATTTCACTGTGCAGTTGGTTGATATTCTCAAAGAGGGTGTCGGAAACCTGGTAGATGCAGATCTTGCTGAAGAGAGCGCCAGCTTGCAGGCCCTTCAAATCAAACAACAGCTTGGTGTTCAAGCGCTGTCAATTGCCAACTCTGGTCCTCAGAGCATCCTGTCACTGTTCGGTGGATAAGCAGTCTGACGCCAGCTATCAAAACGATCAACTAAACGAAACTCAAAGAGAAACAATATGACAAATACCACAAAGAGCATGAAAGCAGACATCGATCGTCGCATAGACGAACAAAAAATCATGCGCATGATCACGGAAGAGCTGATCGAAGCTGGCAACTCTGAGAAACCGGATTTTGATTACTATGCTGCACTTCACCGTAACCGTTCTTTGTGGAGTGCCTTGAGGCGCGATGTTATGTCCCGCGCCAACCGCTTGCCTGCGGAATTGCGCGATCAGATCGATCAGCTAGGTGCCTGGGTAGAAGAACAAACGGCGAGGGTCCTTCGTGGTGAAGGCAGAATTAATCCACTGATTGTTGTTAATCGGAATGTTATCGACGGGCTGACCTGACGATCGGGTCGCCAGCGAATATCGAAACACCAATCAATCAATCAGAATAGAAATTCTACGAGGAGAAAAACAATGGGTATGTCAATTAATACAAACGTCGGTGCCATGATCGCGCTGCAGAATCTGAACCGGTCTAATGATCAGTTGGAAAAAACACAGTTGCATATCACCACTGGTTTGAAGGTCAACGGACCAAAGGATGATGCATCGACTTACGCCATTGCCCAGCGTATGCGTGGCGATATTGCTGGCATGCAGGCAGTGAAAACTGCTCTGGCGGCAGGTGAGTCGACGCTCAACGTTGCGATTACCGCCGGTAAAGCGATTTCTGACATGTTGACAGAAATGAAAGCCAAGACAGTGCAAGCCAATCAAGCCGGACTGGATACGGCTTCCAAGACAGCTTTGAATGATGACTTTACGTCTCTGCGCGATCAACTTCAGACAATTGTTCAGACCGCTGAATTCAACGGCAAGAACCTTATTTCATCAGTCGCAACATCTTTGACAGTCTTGTCGACAGTCGACGGTAGTGTGATCTCGGTAGGTGCCCAGAAACTTGACGCCGCTACGCTGGGGATTAGCACATCGAATATTTCCAGCGGTGCTTCTGCAGCGCTGGTTGCCATCGATGCGGCGATCAATACGGTGACCTCAAGCCTTGCCTCGTTGGGTTCTGCTGCGAAACGTATTGAGGTGCAAACTGACTTTACAACTCAACTGGTTGATATTCTGAAAGAAGGCGTCGGCAACCTTGTTGATGCAGATCTTGCGGAAGAAAGCGCCAGCTTGCAGGCCTTGCAAATCAAACAACAACTCGGTGTTCAGGCCTTGTCGATTGCGAACTCGGGTCCACAAAGCATCCTGTCACTGTTTGGTGGCTAATCCAGAAAGTCCTCTACTTCATCAAGTTATCAATAGATATTCCAAGACGAAGATCAAGAAAGGTATCAGCAAATGTACACGCAATCTTATCAGGCAACCCAGGCCATTACGGAAGGCCCCCGTCAGACCGAATACCGGCTGTTTGCCCTTGTCACACGTTCTCTTATGGACGCTGAAGACAAGGAACACAGTGACAAACAGTTTTACGGCGCTGTGGACTGGAATCGTCGTCTTTGGTCGACACTGCAGTTTGACTTGGCCGCTGAAGACAATTTGTTGCCAGATGAATTGAAAGCCAAACTCTTGTCGTTGGCTATCTGGGTCGACAAACATTCCAGCCTAGCAATGAAGGGCAAAGCCCGGATTGCGCCGCTGATTTCAGTTAACCGTTCTATCATGGAAGGTTTAACCTGATAGAACAGTAATATTCTGATATCGATTGCCCGCTGAGATATCCCTGCCGTTACTGTATTGGTACTGGCAGGGGCCTCGGGCACTGGCTTTCGGCGACCACGAAATTTCTCTTCCGTTAACATTCCGCTAACCTTGTGGTCCTAGCATCTATGACAGTCGTCTTTCCCGCAATTTTCGGCGACAGTTGAATGCCTGGATGGACCGCCTGGAATGTCTTACGACAAATACAAATCAGCCCAATCCAAGTTCGATGCACCACGCCAGGCAGAATATCGCCTGTTTGCTGAAATAACACGAAACTTGATGGCCGTTTCCGAAAGCGGTCGCATGGGGTCTGACTACTTTGAAGCCATTGATGCAAATCGCCGCCTCTGGCTGGCTTTGCAAATGGATCTTTCCTCAGAAGACAATGCCCTTGATGAAGATCTCAGGGCTCAGTTGATCTCCCTGGCAATGTGGGTTGATCGCTATACTGTTGACGTCCTCAAGGGCATTGGCGATCTTGATCCACTAGTGTCAGTAAACAGATCGATCATGGAAGGGCTAAATGCCCAGGCAGCTGTTCCGGACAGCGAAAGCTGAACATACTCCATTATCCGAGTTATCTGGTTTGCGAGACGTTGGACCTTCAAAGATAGGTACTCAGCTGCACCAGGGATTCTACCCGGAAAACTCTCAATAAATAGTCTTTCTTCCATACCTGAACTGATCGTGTTCGCCGGCTAACCGATAGGCGTCAGTCAACTTTTATTCATGAAAATTGCACGAACTGTATATGCAGCAGTGTGTTCTGTGTGCAGCCAGGCAAATAGTTCTTGTCATGCGGCAGATATTGCCGACCCGGTAATAAATGCCGGGCTGATATGGCAACCTTTGCTTATTAACAATGCATTTACCATGAATAAAATCGTTTAATATCAATAGGATATAAAAACAACAAGAAATTCCTGCCTGTCGGCAAAAATGGCACGTTCGTTGCTAGTTATTGCGCGGAAAGAAATTTCCTGCGAGCAAAATGCTGGCATCAATGACTTAGAATAAGGAGTTAACCAATTATGGGAATGTCCGTAAATACCAATGTCGGTGCCATGTTGGCGCTGCAGAATTTGAACAAATCCAACAAAATGTTGGAAACAACCCAGCTGCACATCACGACCGGCCTGAAAGTGAATGGCCCGAAAGATGATGCTGCTACATACGCTATTGCGCAACGGATGCGTGGCGATATCGCCGGTATGGGTGCTGTTAAAACAGCGCTTTCAAACGGTGAGGCAACTGTGAACGTGGCTATTACAGCTGGTAAAGCTGTGGCCGACATGTTGACCGAAATGAAAGCCAAGGTCGTGCAGGCCAATCAGGCTGGTCTGGATACAGCATCCAGAACTGCTTTGAACAATGACTTTACATCTCTGCGTGATCAGCTGGAGACAATTGTTCAGACAGCTGAATTCAACGGTAAAAACCTGATTACGACCGGCGCAAGTGCCTTGACCGTGCTTTCGACAGTAGATGGCAGCACCATCTCTGTATCAGCCCAGGTCATGAATGCAACCGCTCTTGGCATTGAAGCTGACATCCTGACCAGTGCTTCGGGTGCAGCAACTGCACTAACTACAATCGACGCTGCGATCAACTCGGTTACTGCATCACTGGCATCACTGGGTTCATCATCCAAACGGATTGACGTTCAGTCTGAATTTACCGTTCAGCTGGTCGACATTCTGAAAGAAGGTGTTGGCAACCTCGTTGATGCCGATCTGGCCGAAGAAAGCGCTGCATTGCAGTCATTGCAAATCAAGCAACAGCTTGGCGTGCAGGCTCTGTCCATCGCGAACTCCGGTCCGCAAAGTATTCTTGCCCTGTTCGGCTAAGGATAAGACGAAAACCAAGAGGCGTCAGAAGACGTCGAATAAATACTCTCAGAATAGGAGACGACTAAAATGGGAATGTCCGTAAATACAAATGTTGGCGCAATGCTGGCTCTGCAGAACCTCAACAAATCCAACAAAATGTTGGAGACAACCCAGTTGCACATCACGACAGGCCTGAAAGTTAACGGCCCGAAAGATGATGCTGCTACATACGCTATCGCACAACGGATGCGTGGTGATATTGCCGGTATGGGTGCTGTTAAAACAGCTCTTTCAAACGGTGAGGCAACTGTTAACGTGGCGATTACAGCTGGTAAAGCTGTGGCTGACATGCTGACAGAAATGAAAGCCAAAACCGTTCAAGCCAACCAGGCTGGTTTGGATACAGCTTCCAAAGATGCCTTGCAGAATGATTTCACCTCCCTTCGCGATCAGTTGACGACGATCGTGCAGACGGCTGAATTCAACGGCAAAAACCTGATCACTTCTGCTGCGACTTCTTTGACGGTTCTTTCTACCGTTGACGGCAGTTCGATCTCGGTTGCAGCACAAAAGCTTGATACCACAACACTGGGTATTAACGCATCCAACATCTCGAGTGGTGCATCTGCTGCTCTGGTTGCGATTGATGCTGCGATTAACACAGTGACTTCTTCACTGGCATCGTTGGGTTCTTCTTCCAAACGGATTGATGTTCAGGCTGAATTTACCGTTCAGCTGGTCGACATTCTGAAGGAAGGTGTTGGCAACCTTGTTGACGCTGATCTGGCTGAAGAAAGTGCTGCTTTGCAGTCCTTACAAATCAAGCAACAGCTTGGTGTGCAGGCTCTGTCTATCGCAAATTCTGGCCCACAAAGCATTCTGGCCCTGTTCGGCTAAGGAAAGCGAAACCAAGCGTAAGAGACGTCAGAAGACGTCGTTTAAATGCTCTCAGAATAGGAGACATCTACAATGGGAATGTCAGTAAATACAAACGTCGGCGCAATGCTGGCTTTGCAGAACCTGAACAAATCCAACAAAATGTTGGAGACAACCCAGCTGCACATCACGACCGGCCTTAAAGTGAACGGCCCGAAAGATGATGCTGCTACCTACGCTATTGCACAGCGTATGCGTGGTGATATCGCCGGCATGGGTGCTGTTAAAACAGCACTTTCAAATGGTGAGGCTACAGTTAACGTGGCGATTACAGCTGGTAAGGCTGTGGCCGACATGTTGACTGAAATGAAGGCCAAAGTTGTTCAGGCCAATCAGGCTGGACTGGATACTGCTTCCAGAACTGCTTTGAATAACGACTTCACCAGCCTTCGTGATCAGTTGGAAACAATCGTGAAAACGGCTGAATTCAACGGCAAGAACCTGATCACATCTGCTGCAAGTGCCTTGACGGTTCTTTCGACAGTGGATGGCAGTACCATCTCGGTTTCTGCACAAAGCATGGACGCCACAACCCTTGGCATTCAGAGCGCTTCATTGGATCTGTCTGCGGGTGCTGTAACTGCATTAACCAAAATCGATGCAGCTATCAACTCGGTGACTTCCTCTTTGGCATCATTGGGTTCTTCATCCAAACGAATTGACGTCCAGGCTGAATTTACTATTCAGTTGGTCGACATTCTGAAGGAAGGTGTAGGCAACCTTGTCGACGCTGACCTGGCTGAAGAAAGTGCTGCCTTGCAGTCCTTGCAAATCAAGCAACAGCTTGGTGTGCAGGCTTTGTCGATTGCAAATTCAGGCCCACAAAGCATTCTGGCCCTGTTCGGTTAGGTGTAAGAAATTCCGGTTCCACTGGCATCGTCGGTGGAGCCGGAACTTCCTTTCAGATCCCGATTTTGATATTGGCAAAGCGAGTGTTTTTGATGCTCGCGATGTCATGGTTTTAAACCTTGCTTCGTTGGTTAATAAAGGGTAAAGTTTACAAAGATTAAATTGGTTGGACGTGTGTCCGTGGTAATGGGTGGTGATAAATCCACCTTGAATACCGGGGATGATTGGGTGAAGTATTCAATTGTCCGCCAATTGAAAACAAGCGTCGCAGAAGCACACGCATTGGCCCGCCGGAGGGGGAGAAGCCTCAGCCGGAAATAGAAAAAGGGTTTAGTTATGGTGCAATCCATAAATACAAATTCCGGCGCATTTAATGCGCTGCAAAAGCTGAATCAGACAACAAAGTCTGTTGGAAATACGAACAACCGTATTTCTACTGGTCTTAAAATAAACAGTCCGAAAGACGACGCAGCCACTTTGGCCATAGCACAAAGATTGCTTGGTGATATTGGCGGTGCAGGCGCTGTAAAAAGTGGTCTGAACTTCGCCCAAAGCTCCGTTGGTGTCGCCGAAGTAGGCGCTCAGGCTGTATCTGATTTGCTCATTGAGATGAAGTCAGTTGCCGTTCAGGCAAACCAGGAAGGTCTTGACGCGACATCGCGAGAAGCCCTGAATGCTGAATTCAATTCTCTGCGTGATCAAGCCGGTTCTATTGTGGAATCAGCCAGCTTTAATGGAACTAATCTGATCAAGGCGGGTTCAGGCAATCTTGATGTTCTGAAAGATGACAACGGTAATCGGATGACTGTTGTCGCGCAGGATTTCAGCGCCGGTGGACTGGGAATTGATACCCTTAGTCTGGATAGCGTTGCCAATTCTCAAACCGCCTTAACTGCGATTGATTCTGCAATTAGTACCGCGTCCGCCCAGCAGGCGTCGCTTGGATCTTCTGCAAATCAAATCGACAATCAGGCTAAGTTTACGACTCAGTTGCAAGATATCCTCAAAGAAGGTGTCGGCAATCTGATCGACGCGGATCTTGGAGCAGAAAGTGCCAATTTGCAGGCCCAACAAGTTAAACAAAAACTTGGAGTTCAATCTCTTTCCATTGCAAACTCGGGCCCACAGCACATTCTGAATTTGTTCCAGGGTAATTGATAGCGGAATTTTCACAGTTTCCTGGCTTGCCGGGGTGGAATATTTCGAGAATAAAAAAGGCCGGGGTTGATACCCCGGCCCTTTTTATTGTGCCAATCTAATCATCAAGCCGTATTGTGTCTGCTGGTTCACCCGTCTGATATTTTTCCCACATTCCGAATAGAAGTTGCTCAAGACGGGATACAAAAAGAATGTTGTTAAACAAGGGGAGTGCCTGTTTGTCTCCGGACAGGTGATTTCTCAGAGCAGACATGCGATCGGGAGACTGTGCGAGTTCAAGTGCAATTTTCCCATATTCAGTCAAATCCCTGGCAACCAATTCCGAAAGACCTGCTGCTTTCAACATACCAGCGCCTGTACGGGAGTTGGGGTAAGGGCCCTGATGGGTCAGGACTGGAAGTCCACATGAAAGGGCCTCAAGTGTGGTTGCGCCACCAGCGTGGAAATAATTGTCCAGACATAAATCCGCCAGATGATGCCGGGCGAGATGAGTTTCGTGATCACAACGTTGGGCCATGATCAATCTTTCCGGGTCGACACCGCGGGCTTTTGCTTCTTTGCGCAGGTTTTCGACACTCTTTTCGGATCCGGAAATCAACCACAATACGCTTCCTGGTGTGCGTTTCAGTATTCTCATCCAGATTGAAAATATTTCAGGGTCGATTTTGTAATGCGCGCTGAAATTTGAGAAAACAAAACCATTTTCCGGCAATCCTTCTTCCCGGCGATCCAGCGTATTTGCTGGGCAAGGGAGGCCAAGTGGCGGCATAAAGGTTTGTGGAAGAAAGGCCAATGCTTCACTGCACCAACGAGAGGCTTCTTCGTTCATCACCGTGTCATCTGTAATCAGGTAATCGATAAAATCAGCACCTGTTGTGGCACCATATCCCAGATAGTGCACTTGAACGGGAGCCGGCTTCAGCGCAAGTATTTCGATCCGGGAACCCCGTGTGTGCCCTGCCAGATCAACCAGAATATCAATACCATCTTCATGAATGAGTCGGGCGGCATCAGCAGTGGAAAGTTCGCGAATATCGCGGAACGTATCAAACGACTCTTTGAAAAATGTTGTCGTATCATCGTCTGGCTTTGTAGCCATGTGATAGCCAAAAACTTCAAACTTCTGGCGGTCGTGATTAGTCACGATGGACCGGAAACACATACCTACACTGTGCATTCGAAAATCGGGAGAAATATATCCGACCCGGATTTTGCGAGATGTACTTTGTGGATTGTGGTGGAATGGGGTCTCTTGCGTTGGTGCCAGTACGCTCGACCGGGCAGTTGTTGCCAGTTGGCGTGAAGCTTCCAGTCTGATATCCAGCGGTACAGGTAAGGCCAGAAGGACAAAAGGTAATGCGGAAAGGCGTTTTCCTTCCGAAATCTCTTGTTTTGAATCGTCAATGATCCGGGTCACAAGCGCCTCAAGATTGTCCCATTGGCATTGTCTCAACTTGCCGTGGACAAGAAGTGAGTATGTAGGAGCGTAGGATGGATCTATCCTGACGGCGTGCTGCAGCATGACAAGAGCTTCGTCCGACCGCTCCAGCATTTCCAGCATTGTCGCATAATTAACAAGCGGACCCGCGCGGTCTGGAACCAGCTGTATCAGTTTGTCGTACCATTTTTTGGCTTTGGAATATTCACCTATGCTGGCGAGAGATACGGCAAGATTATTGACCAGAATCGGATCATCACCGGCAAAATTGACGGCCTTGAGCATGATGTCTGCTGCTTCGCGATTGCGCTGGTTGTTTTGCAGATAACTACCCAGCTCCACATAGGCCTCAGGTTCTTCCGGTTTCAGGGAAATAATTTGTCGCAAGGCGACTTCCGCTTCTGCGCCCCTCTTTAATTGCAATAATGTCCGGGCATATCCCCTGTTTGCACGAAGATGATCTGGCGACGATTTTCTGGCATTGCCATAGGCATTTGCAGCACTATCAAGATCACCGGATAGCTCGAAAGCCTGGCCGAGGTTATTCAAGACATCTGCGTCATCGGGCGACAAAACAGCGGCTATTCCCAGGGTGCTGACAGCATTATTGGAATCGCCAGCGGCAAGATACGAATTACCGAGAAAAAATGTGATCTGACTATCATTTGGCGCAAGTTTATTCGCTGTTTCCAATGGCTTAATCGCTTCGGCAGAGCGGTCCAGGCGGGCAAGGGTACAGCCCAAAGATTTCCACGGATCGAGCCAATCAGGCGCTAATTCAGTTGCGCGACTGAAAGCAGGGATGGCTTCCTCAAATTGGAGCATTGCTTCCAGCGCCAAACCCATGTTCTGCCATGGTTCAGGAAGTTCCAGATCCAGGATAGTAGCTTGTTTGAAGTGGTGAATTGCCCCTTTGAAATCCCCCAGATTGAACTTCAGGCTGCCCAATTGAAAGTGAGCCAGCGTTGTGTCCGGGGCTTGAGCAGCAGCGATTTCAAGAAAATTTTGGGCTGACGGAATGTCGCCATTTTGCAAAGCCAGTTCTACCTGGCCCACCAGTTCGTCAAAGTCTTGATCAGCCATCAGCAGGAACGGGGGCAAGTTCGATGGTGCCTGGCTCGGCACCGTCTTCATATCGATTCCACATTTCCGTGAAAATGGCTTCCAGATCCCGGGTTAATCGAGGTGTATCGAACAGGGGTTCCGTGGCCTGATTGTCTTTCAACTTGACCTTCAACCGCTGCAGGCTA
Source organism: Alphaproteobacteria bacterium (assembly GCA_018654745.1). GTDB lineage: Bacteria > Pseudomonadota > Alphaproteobacteria > UBA2966 > UBA2966 > JABILA01. The sequence continues at coordinate 28,000 of JABILA010000094.1, read as the reverse complement.
TCGGGATCTTCAAAGTAAGCCAAAGCCTTGCGCATATAATCGTCGAGTGACGACGCGATCAGTTCTGGTAACCCGGCGGCAGTCAGAACGGACCCACCCAATCTGTCAACCATGCCTTCATGCATGATCGTTAGAACCGGTAGTCCGGCCCACAAGGCATCTGTAGTCGTTACACCACCAGCGTGGTGATATGTGTCCAGTGCAAGGTCTGCCAGAGCGAGACGGGCGAGGTGTACATCATTTGGATATTTGTCGGCAAATATGATACGCGAGGGATCAACGCCTCTGGCGCTGGCTTCGCGTTTCAATGCTTCGTTGCCGGGGCCCTGAAAGTCGATGAGCCATAATATTGAGTCTGGTGCCTTGCGCAAAATTCTCATCCAGGCTGAGAACACTTCCGGGTCAATTTTGAAGTGACTGTTAAAGTCCGCAAAAACAAATGCATCCTGGGGCAGGCCAAACTGTTCACGTGTGAACGTTTCTGTCGATATGATCGGGCGAGACGCCGGCAAGCACTGATTGGGGAGCCAGGCAAGGTTTTCTTCGACCCAGGGGCGTTCTTCTTCAGGGGTTTTGATTTTGTCGGTAATGAGCCAGTCGATGTAGTCCGCACCCGTCGTAAATCCGTATCCGAGAAAGTGCGCCTGTATTGGTGCTGGCCTCAACGCCAGAACTTCAAATCGGCAGCCCTTTGTATGGCCTGCCAAATCGACAAGGATATCAATGCCGTCGTCATTAATAACTTTTGCAGCATCGCGAAAAGGGGTGTTGGTCAGTTCTCGAAAGACGTCAAAGTCGCGTCTCAAACGAGTCGTAACTTCATCATCATTGGTGCCAGTGTAATAGCCATAAAGTGTAAAATTGTCGCGGTCATGGGCGGCCAGTAATTCTTCAAAGGCTCTGCCGACGCTGTGACCACGAAAATCCGGGGACATGTAACCGATGCGCAATTTACCGTCTGAGGGTTTTTTGTAGGTAAAATTCAGTCCGTCACCTGTTCCGGCAATACGTTTGTACATGTTTGCAACCTGCTTTGCAGATGCAAGTCTTACGTCACCAGGCGCTGACAACTGCAGCAGGTTAAATGGTGACGCAGTTATATCATTGCCAGAATCCATCTCCTCGCGGGTCAAAGCGACAACACGGTCGATGGTGGCATCCAGGTTTTCCCACTGACAGCAATGTTGCAGGGAATGAGCCATGGAAGAATAGGCTGCAAGGTATCGGGGGTCGGCTTGTAAAACGCGACGAAAGGCCGTGATCGCTTTTTCATGCTCATCCAGCAACTGCAACAGCAGGCCCATATTCTGATGAGCATGGAGGTGCATGGGATCCAGCGTGGCTACCGTGTGATAGTCCTTCAGTGCTGCACTATAATATTCTGTACCTCCAAACATCGAAGCACGTCGATGGTTAGCGACAGCCCGCCCGTGTAATGCATCGAGGTTTTCAGGTGAAAGTTCGATGGCGCTTGTATAGGCTTCTATCGCGTCATCGAAGCTCTCCAGTGACACCAGCACATTGCCGAGACCCGATAACGTATCGGCCTGATCAGGCCAGGTCGTCAAATTCTTTTGATACAAGGCAAGTGATTTTTCCGGATGCCCGGATTTCAAAAAAGCAGCGGCCAGGTTATTGGCAACTATCATGTTGTCTGGCGACAATGCACGGCATTTTTTGTAGGCAGCGGTCGCTTCGTCAAAACGGTCAAGGCCCAGATAGAGTGTGCCAAGGTTATTCCAGCCCTCGGTAAAATCCGGAAAGTGCTTCAGGACTTCATTCAGAACCTTGATAGCCTCGATTTTTTGACCGGTGTCACCCAGAACTTCAGCCAGATTTGCGGCAATAACACATGCTGTCGTGTGGTTGCTATTTTGTAATGCGCGCTGAAAAAACGCGATGGCTTGTTCAAGGTTACCCTGGTTTCTTAACAAAATACCAAATGAAAAGGCCGCCGAACTGTCCCTCGGGTCAAGTTCAAGACATTTGCCTAATGAAGCAACTGCCTCAGCTGTCTGACCAGCTTCTATCTGTGCGGATGCCAATAGACGCCACGCTTCCGAACTGTCTTGCTTGATATCCACAGCCTGGCGAAATGTACTGACGGCCTCGCTTATCCTGCGTTCCGTGAGCAAGAGTTGCCCCAGACCCAGACAGCTGGAAATTGAGGAAGGGGCAACTTCCAATGCTTTTCTGTAACGAGCTTCCGCCTTGTCCCGTAACCCCTGACGAGACAGCATATTGGCATAATTTGTCAGAATATCTGCGTCATTGGGTATCAGTCCCAGAGCCATCTCAAAATATTGTCCGGCTTCGTCAAACGCACCTTGAGTGGACCGCAATGCTGCAAAGTTGCACATAGCATCGGTATGTCCAGGGTCATGTTCGATTGTTTCGAGATACAGACGTGCCGCATCATTCAGGCGCGCAGCCTTATGATGGACAAGCGCTTCCTGAAAGGAACTTTGTGGATCGATCATAACCTCCTAGGGAGATTCCGGATAAACGGAATCGCTTATGCTTATTCTATTGGCGCATACCAAGGGGCTTGAGGCAACGCTGCGTTTCCGTCAAACCCGTAAACGCTCTAGTATATAGGAAATCAGGGTTAATAAATCGTTTCGCCGTTGTAATCCAGGCTAGGGCGATTCCGGTCTAAACGGAATCAATATTACTTCGCTTATTGGCTCATACCAAGGGGGTTGAGGCAACGCTGCGTTTCCGTGAAACCCGGAAACGCTCTAGTCAATTTTTGATGTCGGGCCGCAAGATCTTTGGCTTGTTTCCATTGATGTGGGCATGCCATATGGCTTCATAGGCGACCTCAATATCCTTTGCCAACCTGGGAGTATCAAATAGTGGAGCGGTCTTATAACTGGATATTAATCTGGTTTTGAGCTCATCCAGGGACCCGCGATTTTTTTGCAATGTCAGAGCACGTTCAACATAGTTGTCAACGGAAGTGGCAATTAGTTCGGGTAGGTGGGCGGCGGTCAGTAAGGAAGCGCCCATCCTGTCTATCATGTCGTCCTGCAACAAAGTCAACACCGGAACGCCGGCCCATAAAGCGTCGGTCGTGGTGACGCCACCAGCATGATGAAATGTATCTAGTGCAATATCTGCCAGAGCTAGCCTGGCAAGGTGTTGTTGGTTACTGCATTTTTGAGCAAAAACAAGGCGAGACGGGTCGACGCCCGAATTCTCAGCAGCTTTGCTCAGGTTTGCAACACTTCCACCTTCAGCATGCATCAGCCACAATATCGCATTCGGGGTTTCGCGAAGAATTTTCATCCAGGCAGAAAAAATTTCCTGATCAAACTTGTAGTGTCCGTTGAAATTGGCGAAAACAAAGCCGTTCTCCGGTAACCCTTCGCTGAGTTTGCTCGGCCGGAGGATTTCATTATTACTTCCGGAAGCGGGGGAGGGAACGTAAACAGGCAGTGTGGTATTGGGCAAATAGACAACGTTTTCATGGCAGTGAGCGACTTCAGATGCCGGTGTACGGATTTCGTCTGTAAGCAGCCAATCAACATAGTCCGCGCCGATTGTATGACCGTATCCCAAATAGTGTACCTGTACAGGGGCTGGCCGCTCAGCGAGTATCTCGAGGCGAGACCCTTTGGTATGTCCTGCGAGATCAACAAGTATATCGATGTCGTCGTCGTGAATAATTTGAGCTGAATCTGCAAATGGCTTGTTCCCGAGTTGGGTGAAGGTATGAAAATTTGCAGCCAGTTCAGTGGTGACATTGTCCTGAATTAGTGATGTGGAATAACCATGAAAGACATTTTTATTCTTGTCGTGGTGCCTCATCAATTCAAGAAAAGCACGCCCGGCACTATGATTTCTGAAGTCAGGAGATATGTAGCCAATCCGCAACTTGTCCCCTTCTTTTGGTGACAAGATCAGGGGAGATTGTGTTCGGCGTTTCAGACTCAATTTTTCGGCTGCGCGTGCGCTTTGACGTGCCGAAGCAAGACGTACATCGCCGGGCGCGGACAATTGCAAAAGACTAAATGGGGACGTTGTAATATTGGTATCCGAATCTATTTCTTTTCGAGTTTGCTCTATGACCTTAGCCCTTACCTCCTCCAGTTCCTCCCAGCGACATTCCTGGTTCAGGGAATGCGCCAGAAGCGACCAGGCGGAAGTATCAGTGTCGTCGATTTCTAAAACCTGTCTGTAGGCTTCTATTGCCTCGCCATGACGGAAGAGTGTTTGCAGGATGTTGCCAAGATTAAAGTGTGAACGTGAATTGTCAGGTGATAGAGCTGCAATCCGGCGATAAGTTTGCAGCGAATGTTTGTATTGGCCGAGACGATGCTGGGTTTTGCCCTTGTTCTGAAGGACACTGACAACATCGGGTTCCAAATTCAGGGATTTGTCTAGCGTAGCAAGTGCCTGATCGAATTGTTCAAGGGACAACAATACTGCACCCAGACAGCCCCATGTGACAGCATCGTCTGCGAATGTATTGCTGTTTTCCAAAGCCAGTTTCAATGCTTTATCCGGGTCACCGTTTTGAAGCAATGCCATGGAGAGGTTGTTGGCAGCCAGGGCATTGGTCGGATCAACTTTGATGGATTTCCGAAAGGCATCAATTGCCAAGGTGGGCTGATCGTCCTTTGAGAAAACGTTGCCAAGGGCAAGCCAGACTTCCCCATTTGCAGGGATGTTTTTGATCGCTTCTCGCAGGACCTTAATCGCTTCGCCTGGTTTGCGCAGAGCAGTAAGCGCATTAGCCATATTGACACTGTTTCCGGGAATATCACCGCCATTTTCCAGCGACACCCTGTTGTGCATAACAGCGTCTTCGTTGCGGCCAGCTCTAAAGCTCAAGCCTGCTGATAAGAAGTGTGCTTGCGGATTCCGGGGGTGCGCTTTGAGAATATTGGTCAATATTGACAGCGCTTCGACTTGTTTATCTATTGCGATCAGGCAAGACGCAAGTTCTGTTTGTATGTCTGGGTGTTCAGGTTGCAGATGGAGACCCTGGCGAAAAAATATGACGGCCTCATCATGATTGCCAGTTCTACTCAGGGCTGTTGCCAGGCCGAAAATAGCTTCAGGCCAGTCTGGCCTGTCTCTTAGTGTTTTCCTGAAATGACCAATTGACTGAGCAAAATCACCAAGGCCGGAAAGTCCCAGGGCCAGATTAAATCGAAAATTTGTGTTGACGGGATCGATTGCCAGCGCGCTCTTAAAGCGTTCAATTCCCTCACCAATTTGGCCAAGCGCGAGCAAAGCACGCCCCTGATTGTTGTAGATGCCAGGGTTTTGTTTATCCAGCAATGAAGCCTGTTGATAGCAGATAAGGGCAATCTCAGGTCGACCGTTTAATAAATGCTGATCGCCTAGTTGGTTTCGAACATTCACAAGGTTTTGACAGGCCGAGAGGTGATCCGGTTGTAACTTCAGTACTTTCTCGAACAGGATTTCCGCTTCGGCCAATTGACCTGCTTCGAGATGTTTTTGGGCAGCCAGGAATATTTCACCGGTATCAGGCAACGAATTGAACCTTCTGGCGGACGATTGTTTCAAGTTCGCGGGCAAGGGTGTCAAAGGCACTGGACCAATCAGACCTTGATGCCCGGGCAATATACCTGGCCTTGGGTAACCACGGCAAGTTATCCATGCCCAGGACAATCCAGTCTCCGGGTAAGCCAGCGACAAGAGCCGGAGTCCCTACTGCAGCTGTAAGCCAGCCTGTCAAAGTTGTCGGGCCGACGAATACATCCAGGGCAGAACATAGAGCAGCCAGGTCGTCAATATCGTTAAACAAGTCAATTTCGGGAGGTTGGTGCAGCGTTATACCCATTTCGTTAAAGGTTCGCGTCGCGACATCTGCATCAGCACCGTATTGCAGATTGATGAAATCGATGTCCGGGTGCCGTAGTATTTTTGCCCAATCATCCAGAGTAGGGTAAGCACTATGGCTCGCGTTGCCATCACCCTTGCTTCGCCAATAAAAACCAACCTTGAATTTGTTGGTACCCATTGTGGCCAATTGATCCTGCCACCAGAGGACACGGTCAGGATCTGCCTGAAGAATACTTTCAGTCACAGGGAAATCGGAAACCGAACTCCGCGTCCATCTTCCCAAATCACCGACTGGGCATTGCAAGTCGATTTCCGGATTTCTCGTTGCCGGGTGTGGAGGATCAATACGGGGAACAACTGATATTTCAGGGAAAGAACGCTGATATAGATTTAAAAACCGGGGATCGACCTCAAATATAACTTTATCCGCAACTGCGATAACGTCCGGCAAACAGGTTGAAAAAATTACGGTATCTCCCACCCCTTGCTCTGGCCAGACAATCAATGTTTTGCCGCAAAGGCTCTCTCCCATCCATTCAGGTTGTGAATGTGGGCGGCGTGGACGGCCAGGCCTCTTCCAACGATAGGCATAGGCCACCCATCCTTCATCAATTTGCCCTGAGATGAACAAGGGATCAGCGAGATTTCGATGAACTTTGACGTTATCCGGCTCAATCTCCAGCGCTTTTCGATGAAGGTTGATGGCAAGGGCCTGATCGCCTCTCTGGGAAGTCAGATTCCCGAGGTTTGACAAGGCTGGAACATGGTCGGGGTTGATTTGAAGTGCCTTGATACACAAGGCTTCAGCCTCGTCCAGGATGTCCATCTCGATCAACAATGATGCAAAATTTGCCATAATTTGTGGTTGGTTTGGCAATAGTTCCAGTGCCCTGCGAAACGCAATCTCCGCCTCAGGATACCTGAATACTTGTTGCAGTAATCGCCCCAGATTTGCAAAACCCCCGACACTGGTCGGATCGAGTTTCAATAAGGTAGATATAGCCTCGATGCCGCGTTCCGGTTTGCCACAGTCGCGTAAGGCCAGAGCCAGGTTTAACCACACATCTGGTATTGAAGGATCTATGCTGTTCGCCTTTTGGAAAACAAGAACAGCTTCAAGCGCCTGATCCATTTCACGAAGAATACAGCCAAGATTGATCAAGGCATCGATAGAATTTGGTTCAATATCGAGGGCGCGTTCAATTGCCTTCCTGGCTGATTTGAAGTCTCCTGTGTCGTAAAGGACCCTGCCAAGGTTGCAGTGAAAAATGGCATTTTCCGGTGAAATTTGAATGGCGTGTTCAATCGATTTGACAGCAACTTCTTTCTGCCCAACCAGTCGTTGAAGAAGGCCAATATCGTTGTGTAATAACGGATTGTTGATATCGAGTGCAACAGCCTTCTGCAGGGCATTGATGGCCCCTATGGTGTCATTTCCTGCCTGTAGCGCCGAGGCAAGGCCAACGAGGAACTTTGGGGTTTCCGGTGACAAATCGATTGCTGCCTGATAGTCGCTGGCAGCCTTTTTCGCGCGCCCTTGCGCGAGCCTGATGTCCCCAAGCGCAGCGGTGAGATCAACAGAATCAGGGTGCGATTTTTTCCCTTCGATCAATACGTTCTCGGCCCCGGCCAGGTCTTTGGCGTCACAGAATTTCACTGCTTCATGTAAGAAGGTATTTATATCCTGGTTCATATGATCGACCGCCCGCCATCCATGACGATATTTTGACCGGTCATAAACTGGCTGGCATCCGAGCAAAGAAATTGAACCGCACTGGCATATTCATTTTTCCGGGCCATTCGTCCGGCAGGGATCAGATTTGTCAGGCGTGTAACAAATGCGTCCGATTGACTGGTTTGAATACCTCCGGGAGAAAGGGCGTTGACGCGCACACCTTGTTCGCCCCAGTAAGCTGCCAGATACCGTGTCAGTCCGAGCAGACCCGTCTTTATCACTGAATAAGTTACCGCCTTTTTTTGTTGCTCATTCTCTGGCAAATCTTCCTGGCGATAAATTCGCTGATCCGGCGCGATAACGGATAAATCCGACGCAATGTTCAGAATAACACCCTGTTCCCGGACCGCCATTGGAGGGCCAAAAACCTGGCTACACAAAAATGCACCGGTCAGGCCAACGTCTACCTGGGCCTGCCAGTCGTCGAGTTCAAAGTCTTCAAAGCGGCCGCCATTCTCAATGTTTCCGTGTTCATCTACCTTGCTATCGATGGCTGCGTTGTTAATCAGGATATCCAGATCGATATCAGATTCCCGCAATCTCTCGCTGACAGACAGGATGGATGCTTTATCTGTTACATCCATCTTCCAGGAATGGATAATACTCTCAGGAAAACGTGACCGGATTTCTATCACTGCCTGGTCAAGAAGGTTCTCGTCAAGATCGGTCAGAACAATCACGGCACCCGTTTCGACAAGTGCGCAGGCGTGTTCAATGCCGAGTAATCCCGCCCCGCCAGTAATCAATGCATGTTTGCCGTTCAGGTCAAATGCTGCTGGCAAAGGCTTATGTGGCTGAACAGTCATATTGCTGAGCCAGACGCCAGGGTCTCAGATCGTGCCTTATCGTGCCAGGTAATGGCCATGTCGCGGTATTTTTTAAGCACGCCAGCATGATCGTCATCATCTGCTCTGGCTGTTTGGAGAATATAGTCGCCGTCATAATCCGTTTCGGCAAGCAATCTGAAAACGTCTTCGAAACAGGCATCCCCCTCACCGGGCGGAACTGTGCTCCCACCTTTGATCCTGTCCTTGATGTGAACGTGAATAATACGCTCGCCATAGGCGTCGAATTCGTCCGATGGCCGAAACCCGGAAGCGGCACTGTTGCCGATGTCATAAGTTAAACCAAAGATGTCCTCAGGATAATTTGAGAGAAAATCTGCAAGTTTGTCCGGTGCGAAGTCACTTTCAAATGCGATTCGCATCTGGTTGCGGGTGAGAACGGGGAGAACGATATCGAGACCTTTTTTAAGTTCGGCTTCGTCCTGTTGGCTGTCCAGTGACCCGTCGTCGACCAGAGGGAATACCAGCGTTTTGATTTTTGCTGCAGCACAGGCTTCTACAACAGCGGTGAAATCTTCGAGCAAGCCGTGCTGAAGAGCACCTTTTGTTTTATGAAACGGAGCCTGCATGACGCAGTCCATGGTTACCGAGGTTACCTTGATACCACTGCGTCGCGAATGACGGCGAATGTCCGACCGTCCTTCGCGAGAGAGGAGGGGGTTGTTCATCAGCCCGATGTGATCGAGCGTCCATTCCATTTGATCAAATCCCAGGTCGACAGCTGTTCCAAATTCTTCCTGCCAGCAAGTTGATGGGAAAGCCTGTATCTTGCCATCTACCAAAGGGCTGAGACGGCCTTGCATGAAACCGGGATTGATCGCGTTCATGGTGCATCCAGATCTTCGGTCCGCCAAAGTTTGTCCCTTATCGGGCGCTCGCTTGCTTCAATGGACTTTTCCCTTGTGCCCATCATTTCCGATGTCGCATGAACGACCTGAACAAAGTTTGGCAGCGCAGAGACTTCAACCGAGGCGGCTTGATCCGATCCATACATGGTTCTGTCCAGGGTGATATGGCGTTCGATTGAAGTTGCGCCAAGTGCTGTTGCGGCAACGCACACTTTGATCAAACTGACTTCATGTCCCGAATACCCGACATCGCATTGATATCTTTCCTGTAACATTGTGATCCGTGACAGATTGGCGTCGTGATCCTTCATGGGATAGGTCGAATTGCAGTGCATTAGCTCGAACGGACAGTTTGCCTTTTGAAAGAGTAGAACGACCGCGTCGATTTCCTCAACTGATGTCATGCCTGTTGAAATGAAGGTTTTTTTACCTTCGCTGGCGATAGCAGCTAGTAGCGGAAAATGGCCCAGGCGGGCAGAAGCGATCTTATGAAAGGGAAGCTCAAAATTTTTCAGGAAAGCCAGAGCTTCGAGATCCCAGGCTGACGCAGACCAGGCAATTCCGAGATCACGACAGAAATTGTCAATCTCTCGATATTCCACAAGGCCAAACTCAAGGCCTTGTTTTTGATCGCGTGTCGTTGTGCCCCAGGGACTTTCGCGTGGTTTGTTCAATTCGTCTTGTGGATAAACCAGATCGAGCGTGCGTTTTTGAAACTTTACCGCGTCAAATCCTGCGCCATGTGCAGCGCTGATTAACTGTTTGGTGATATCCAGATCACCATTGTGATTGATACCAACTTCGGCAATCAGATAAGGAACCATTATACTACGCTTTTTTTGAAGAAGTTGAAAATTCAAGATCGTAAATCACATTTGCACCGGAGAATTCTGTCGGTGCCGTGTAGTCCAAAGTACGCTCAAGCCATTTTAGCAGGCGGTCGACATCACCTACCATTCCCTTGTCACGCAGGGCGTTACGAAGTCGTTTGTCAAAATCCTCAATCGTTCTGGCGCCGTGGCCCCAGTCCTGATCGACTGATTTGTAGGTCACTTTGGCCCTAAGGGTTTTGGCAAAATCTTCATAGTCAAAAGGACAAAGAAAGTGCAGGTCGGACAGAGACATTGGAATGTCAAACAACATCTGCAACGTCATCCAGATGTAACCCCGCGGATTGAGAAATGACGGTGAGCTGGAAAGAATATGTCCTGGCCGGTTCAGTTGATTTTCTGCCATGTACGTTAGTGCTGCCAGCGGGTCATCCATGTGTTCGAGCACACCTTCCATGACAATGACGTCGAACTTCTCTTTGACGTCACGATAGTCACAATTTCTGAACTCGAGATTGTCCTGATTATTATTACTCTTTGCTACGTCAATTGCGACGTCAGTGAAGTCGACGCCCAAAACACGCGCAGCGCCAGCGCTTGCGATCATGCCGGCCAACAAACCTTCTCCGCAGCCCACTTCCAATACCGTCAGACCGGTCCAGTCTGCACCGTTTGCCAGTCCCAGGGTTTCACCTTCCTTGACGAACGAATAAAAGTCCGCAATGCCATTGCGATACTTATCTGCATAGAAGTCCTGCAGACCTGCATTATCCGTATCAACGGCAGTATTTTGATTGGCGTTTACCATACTTGTCCTGTCAGGGCGCAACAAAGAGCCGCAAAATTGGCGGTGTTAAGCGATTATTCATCCGGGGAGGTAAAGATATTGTTTCAATATTTCAAAATATTTGACTGTTTTTACAGGTAACTAGTTTTATGACAGGCATATGTGCCGTTATTCCCGCGCGCTCCGGTTCCAGGGGAGTGCCGGGCAAGAATATTCGCCTTCTTGCAGGACAACCGCTTTTGGCTTGGTCAGTACGTGCTGCCTTGATGGCTTCAACTATTCAACGGGTTATTGTTTCTACTGATTCAGTTGAATATGCCGAAATCGCTCGTCAATTTGGTGCGGAGGCACCTTTCTTGCGACCAGAGCAATCGTCTAACGATACCGCAGGAGACGAAGCAGTCGTCAGCCATTTTATCGAATGGTTGAAGCAGGAGCAGCAATCAATACCGAACTACATCGTGTACCTGCGCCCAACTACACCTCTGAGGCTACCAAATGTGATCGATGATGCCGTCAACGCATTGGAAAAGAACAATGCGGCGACTTCGTTGCGTTCTGTTCACGAGATGTCAGAAAGTGCCTACAAAACATTCGAGCGACGCGACGGCGTTTTGATTCCCGTAGGAACGGATGACAGTGCCCTGGATCGCACCAGCGGCCCTCGACAAGGTTTTCCAACGACCTGGATCGGCAACGGATATGTCGATGTATTTCGAAGTCAGCGGATATTGGATGCGAAGCCATTATATGGTGACAACGTTGCGGCCTTTGAGACCGCAAATGCGCCGGAAATAGATACTGAAGAAGATTTTGACTATCTGGAATATCAGGTAAGTCAGCAGGGAAATGTTTATAATGCGTTGTTTCGTAACGATAAATTAAATTTAAAGGTTGTCCAATGAGCGCCGGAATATTTGACCGCACTCCGCAAACTGTTGAACATATCGAAACGGCCTATCGGCGAATCTCGACACAGATTCCGGCCCCGGGTACGGACGATCTGCTGACGATACTGGATGCGAACGAATCCCGGTCCATGCACGGTCAAATGCCCATTGTCTGGGACCGGGCACATGATTTTTCGATCTACGACCGGGCTGGTAATCGCTGGATAGATTTCACTTCGACCATATTTGTCGCCAATACCGGCCACGGAAATCGGGCCGTCCGGAATGCCGTCCGCGAGGTTCTCGACAAGGGCATGATGCATTCCTACGCTTATGCCTCTGAGATTCGGGCCAGCTATCTGGAACGTCTGATCGAGTTCGCACCGGCGCCAGTGGAAAAAGCCATGTTGTTTTCTTCCGGTACCGAAGCCGTGGAGGCAGCATTCAAGCTCATGCGCATGCAGGGTCAAAAAACGGGCAAGGAACGTTTGGGTGTAGTTTGCCTGGAGGGCAACTACCATGGCCGAACTATGGCGGCTCAAATGTTGGGTGGTGGAGACGATCAGCGCATCTGGATGGGGAAACAAGACCCCGATATTCATCGGATAGGCTTTCCCTTTGCCTGGGAATTAGGGGACAAATCCGGTGCGAATTTCTTCCGGGACAGCATATCATCGCTGGAAAAGGGTGGAATCCATGCGAAAAAGGATATTTGCGGACTGCTCCTGGAAGGATATCAGGGATGGAATGCAGCCTTTTATCCGACCGATTATGTACAAGCCGCCGCGGAATGGTGCCAGGAAAACAACATTCTCCTCGCATTTGACGAAATTCAGTCCGGCTTTGGGCGAACCGGCAAGAAATTCTGCTTTGAACATTATAATGTGAAGCCGGATTTGTTCTGCTGCGGTAAGGGCATGGGATCGGGCATTGCCTTGTCCGGCGTATTGGGCCGGGCGGACATCATGGATTTGCCGGACGTTGGCAATATGTCGAGTACCAATTCTGCAAACCCAATGGCTTGTGCAGCTGGTTTGGCCACAATCAAGGAAATTGAACGTCTGAACCTGGTCGCCGAATCGGTGCGTAAAGGACGGATTTTACGTCGCGAATTGATGAAATTGCAATCTGAATCAGGCGGACGAATATCCCGTTTTTCAGCCCGGGGTCTGGTCGCGGCACTCATCTTTGACGACGTCAAATGCGGCGGTTCTGCCGCTGATTTCGCCGACAAAGTCTGTCTCAAGGCCCTTGAAAGTGGATTGTTGGTTGTTCGAACAGGTCGTGAATCGATCAAAATTGGCCCACCACTCACGATCGCTGACGAAGCTCTCGAAGAGGGACTAAGTGTCCTTGGCAGCGCAATTGCAGATGTATCCTGGGGCACCGGTTTCTGATCAAGATCCGGTGAAAACAAGGCAGAGTTGGCTGCTATAATCGCTACTTTACCTGCGTGGAAGTGGCGTGATTTGAGGGAATTTTGCAAGACTCCACCGCCCGGCAAGAAGTTCCCGCAAAACCGGCAACAATTGCCGGGTAGGTAATAATTGCCCCGGCATTATCTGCCAAACACCGACTCTCTCCAAAAATATCTCTTTAAAAACAAAGGCTTGAAATAGGCAAAATTGGCATGCCTGTTGCAAAGGTATGTGCGGGAAGGTATTCCCCCCGAGCAAAATGCTTGGTGAAATCTAGAATGGAGAAGGCAAATGTCGACCAAGAATGTCGTCGGCGACAACATAGTGAGCCCCAAGACCACCTCCTGGTATTATGTCAGTGGAAGTGCGGTCGATAATTCGGGCAATGTCACTGGAACCCTGAATGCTGCGAAAGCATGGATGGCGTTTCAACTGTCGCGACTAGCCACTTCATTATTTATCAATCAACAACCAGCGACTGCTTTTGTTCCTGTACCCGTTCGTAATATTCCGGGGAGGAACAGATCATGGCGCTGAAACTAACACTGAAACCAGGTGAGAAATTCGTCATCAATGGTGCCGTTGTTGTCAACGGTGACCGTCGCTCGAACCTGATCATTCAGAACCAGGTCTCCATCCTGCGCGAAAAAGACGTGATGTTGCCGGAAGATGCCAGCACACCCGTCAAGCGGATCTACTTCGCCGTCATGATGATGTACCTGGAACCAGAAAGCCAAAGCAATTGGCACACTGAATTCACCAAACGCATTACCGAATTCATGAATGTCATTCGTGGTGAAGAAGCACTGCAGAACTGCATTGCTGTCATTGAGGCCGTGAACAAAGGCGAGCATTACGCTGCTCTCGTTCACTGCCGGAAGTTACTGCCCTTTGAGAAGGAAAGGTTAGATTATGTCTCTTCAGAGCTATCAGACAGCCCAGAGAACGACTGAGAGTCCGCGGGATACCGAATACCGGTTATTTGCACTTGTTACCCGCGATCTTATGGCCGCCGGGGCGAAAGAGACGATAGATCCGGACTTTTACAAGTCCGTGGACTGGAACAGGCGGCTTTGGCTGACCTTGCAGTCAGATCTTTCTGCAGATGATAACCAGTTGCCGGATGATCTTAAGGCGAAATTGATTTCGTTGGCTATCTGGGTTGACCGTCATTCAAGCAAGGTCCTGCGCAGCGAAGCTGAAGTTGGTCCGCTTATCAAGGTCAACAGAACGATTATGGAAGGCCTCGCTGGCACCTCCTGATAAATATTCCAGCGCGCTCTGACAGGCGCGTAAGTGCGAGACGTTTGGTAATTTTAGTATTTGTGCCCCCGTTACCACTGCTTTGTATCCGATTGCTGGATAACGGGTTTTACCCACCTCAAGAAGAGGAAATGGCCGGATTTTCCGTGCCGAACTTTAGAAAAAGAGGATGCGACTATGATTGAGAATATCAGCGGACCTGCGAGTGTCCCGAATTTCTCGTCCAAGGGCCCAACAGCCAACGCCCAGCCTGCAAACCAGGTTGCTGCAGAGGTAGCGGGTTCTGACGCCCAAAAACGTGTGCAGGAGCCAAATGCAACACGTGTCAGCGCACAGGAACGCGTTGACATTGCTGCAAATGACAATCCGGCTCCCAAAGCTGATTCAGTCAGCTTGAGCATCATGCGTAATGACGAGGTTAATCGCTACGTATACCGTGGCCTCAACCGTTCGTCTCAGGAAGTTGTTCGCCAATGGCCAACGGAAGAAGCACTGCGTCAAATGACAGTGTTCCGTGATATGGCTGGCAAAGTATTTGATAAATCCAGCTAGTTTTCTGGTGGTATCTCTACCAGTAAGACTGTTGGGTCTGGACGGAGAATTCGGGCCTGGATTGAGTTGATCAATCCGGCCTGACCTCCAGACATCGAGAACGACGACTTGACGTATTGTCAGATTACCTGATTGAGGGCTATGGAAGCTGTACCCTGAGTTGCCGGTGTTATCATCGGCGCATATTGGGCATTTGCGCCATAGTGTTTGACAGGCTGACGAAGGGCTGCAACTTCTTCACCGATCGCTTTAACCAACCTCTCGGTAACGGTTTTCGCGGCGGTCAGGCTTGTCCGGTATTCGTCGAGAATTCCATGCAACAAAAATGTCGCATCTTTCAATCGCTCAATCTCAGCCGGTGGGGCTGCGCGAACCATGTCCGGGTTTTCACGCATCGCTGACATCTCTTCCTGATATTTTTCCGTCAACCGGTTTTTTGTTTCCAGCAGGGGCTTCAGTTCGCTGGGACGTCGCTTGGCAAGAATCTCAATCTCTTGACTAATGACAGACCCGAGATGTCCACACAAAGTAATAACTTCATCTATTCTGGCAACAGCATAGGCTTGAGCTTCCGGGCTGGCAGCTACGGTGACTTCTGTTTGTGTCTCCATGCTCACATCTCCTGCAGGCGAATAATTTCAGAATAAACAGCGTCGGCTAATCCGATACCGCCATTTTTTGCCATCGACTGTGCTGTTTTTTCGTTGATCATTGAACGGAAAAGCTTCTCGGCATTTCCACCGCCAAACATGGGGTTGGGATCAATGCCGGCATACATGGTTTCGAGGATCTGGGTCAAAAAGACCGCTTCAAATTCCTGTGCAGCCTTGCGTGCTTTTTCGTCTGACATAGCGTTGGCGGCCATGTCTGTGGCTTTTTTCAGTCCATCGATACCAGACTGTGTCATTGCGATTGACGGGTCGAAGGGGAGCATTTCCATTGTTCTGATCCTTATCCCGGCCTACATCGTCACGATTTCAGCTTGCAGGGCACCGGCCGTCTTAATCGACTGCAAGATCGAGATCATGTCGCGAGGACCAATGCCCAGGGCATTCAGACCGTTCACCAACTGCTGCAGGCTGACGCCAGCATTCAGCACGGTGAGTTTGTCGTTACCTTCAACTTCGGCACCGATGTCCGTACGGGCAACTTTTTCTGTATTGCCTGCCTGAGCAAATGCACCTGGCTGAGAGACTTGTTCTGATTCTGTGACACTGATTGTCAGGTTGCCCTGCGCGATAGCAACTGTACTAACACGGACCTTGTCACCCATAACGATAATCCCGGTTTGCTCGTCAACAACGACTTTGGCTGATTGATCGGGCTCTACGTTCAATTGTTCAATTTTAGTCAACAGGGCAACCAAATTTTTATAATGTGCGGGTGGAACGACAAGTTCAATCGTTGACGGGTTTTGAGCTTTTGTTGCCCGGTGACCGAGAAATGCATTGATAACTTCGGAAACGCGAAGGGCAGTGGTCAGATCAGGGTTGCGCAAGGAAATATTCATCCGTGTCATGCCGGCAAAATCGAAAGGAACTTCGCGTTCGATGATGGCGCCGGCTGGAATACGACCGGATGTTGGAACACCCTTGGTAACGGATCCACCTTCGCCTTGAGCGGTAAAACCACCAACGGCCAGGGCACCTTGTGCGACCGCATAAACTTCGCCGTCTGCACCAAGAAGCGGGGTTGCTAACAAAGTGCCACCTAGCAGACTGGAGGAATCACCGAGGGTACTGGCCGTAATATCGATCCTGGTACCTTGTTTGGTGAAAGCTGGAAGGCTGGCAGAAATCATCACAGCTGCAACGTTCTTGGTGTTCAGGGTTGTACCGCGGGTATTAACGCCCAGACGTTCCAGCATGGCTTCGAGGCTTTGCTTGGTGAACGGCGCGTTCCGTAAACCATCACCCGTGCCATTCAGGCCAACAACAAGCCCGTAGCCCACCAGAAGGTTGTCCCGGATGCCTTCAAAATCGGCAATATCTTTTATTCTTGAGGTTGCGGAAGCAGGGGAGACAGCAAGCCCGGCAATAATTGACACGCTCATGATTGCAGCCACTGTCCGGCGCAAAATGCTGGTCGAATTGTTTGTTTGTGCTGTGTTCATGTCTGATTTGCTGTATTTCATGGTCTGGTGTTCCGCGGTATAGCGCTTTTCTTGCGCTGGATGTGTGGTTTCACACAACAAATAATGCGAAAGTCATGCCAGTTTTGATTTCTAGTTAATGAATTGATATTAAACGATAAAATTGTAACAACAGTAGGATTGATTAGTGTAATTGACCTTTCAGGGCAGGCATTGCCGGGGTGCCGGGGCAATTTTTGCCGTAATTCAGGGTTGAGCCGCAAAAAAGCCTGATTTACAAAAACTTAAGGAAAAACGATGATGATGCATTGGCTGAACCCAAGAATGGGAAAGGGCGGAACTGCTCGATGAAAATTTCCGGAAGTGGTCCGGTTCGCCCGGGAACATCTCGACCCGGCAAGAAGACCGGAAGCTCGGACGAAAAATTTTCTGTTGAAAAGACAGAGGAGAGCACGCCTGCGTCTTCGGCCGTAAGCGCTGGGCCCGTTACATCGGTTGATTCACTATTGGCACTGCAAGAAGTGCCAGATGCCATGACGGGTCGTTCCAAGGGTATAATGCGAGCGGAAGATATGCTCGATCACCTTGACGACATCCGCCTCGGTCTCTTGATGGGGGCAATCCCTAAGCACAAACTAACGTCACTCGTACAGGTCGTCAGGGATCAAAGGGATCAGGTTGATGACTCAAGATTGGCCACAGTTCTTGACGAAATTGAGGTCAGGGCGGCTGTCGAGCTCGCTAAACTGGGTCATTACGACTAAATTTCCGATTTTATTTCAATGAATTAGTAATGGATTCGCAAATTCCTCGTTCAGGTCTTGCGAAGCTTTGACTGCATTCATATACTCCGCGCCGATTACTGGATCGATTGTGTTCCTGTAGGAACCGTTCTGGTACGTAAATCGTGTGAAAACCTGTTGGTGATCGCACACAAGTGTTTCCGTCAAAATTGGAAACACCCAATTGGCAGTTTTATAATTCGGGGGTTAGGAATGGCTACACGTCTTCCAAAAGGTTATCGTCCCACGGAAGACGAACCGTTCATGAATGCAAAAATGCAGGAGTATTTCCGTCGCAAGCTGAAAGCATGGCGGGAAGAACTGGTTCGCGAGAGTACACAAACACTTCAACATCTTCAGGAAGACAGTATCCAGGAGCCGGATATTGCTGACCGCGCGTCAGCAGAATCCGAACGAGCCCTTGAACTGAGGACGCGTGATCGGGAGCGCAAGCTTTTGTCCAAGATCGACGCGGCATTGTCCCGAATTGAAGATGGGACATATGGTTATTGTGATGAATTGGGTGAGCCGATTAACATTCAGCGTCTTGAGGCCCGGCCTATTGCAACACTGAGTATTGAAGCTCAGGAGCGTCACGAAAAAAGAGAACGCGTTTATCGCGACGAGTAGTCACCTGCTTAAACACTTTGTTGGCCTGATTAGATCAGGGCGGCGACAAAAAAGAGGCCGGTCCATTGGACCGGCCTAAGTGTTTTTTGGGCCTTAAGATGCGGTCAGAAGGGCAGGATGATATCCAGCACTTGTTGACCATAACGTGGTTGCTGCACATCAGTGAGCTGTCCACGCCCGCCGTAGGCGATGCGAGCCTCGGCGATCTGGGTGTGGGCGACAGTGTTGCTGGAGGAAATATCCTCCGGACGTACAACACCAGCGACCATCAATTCTCGAACTTCAAAATTTACCCTGACTTCCTGGTGACCCCAGATAACAAGGTTACCATTCGGCAGAATTTGAGTGACGACGGCTGCAATCGTCATATTAATGCTTTCTGACCGTTCAACTTCACCAACGCCGGTACTTTTGCTGGCTGACCCAAGGCTAAGTATGCTTGAAGGGGTTACAGCGCCTGGCAATACCTTGTTGAGCTGGTTCTCAACACCAAACAGGTTGGTGATGTCACCGTCTTCGGTGTTGGATCGGGTCCGTGTCGTTGTGTTGTCAATTTCTGCGGTATCTGCGATGGCGACATTCACTGTTACGATGTCACCAACTCGCTGCGCGCGTTGATCCTTGAAAAAAGAGCGTGAGCCTGGACGCCAGAGTGAGTTTGCCATCGGCAATGGGCGTTCAGCTTTCGGCATCGGCATACTGACTTTGGTATAACCAGGTGCCTTCACAGGATTTGTGATCGGAGCCAGTTTTGGCTCGGCACCGATGCCGGAGATGCGATCCACTGCCGAACAGGCGCTAAGGGCGATACCCAGAATGCCGATGCTGGCGAGGCGCGAAATCGTTGTGATTGATTTGGTGGAAGACATTGGATTTACCTGTTTTTTTCTGGTTTGAGGTCAGGTCTAGTTCAGTGAAGCTAATGTGTTTTGGCGCATGCGGACGTCAACTCTCGTTGGGCTGACAACAACACCTTCAACAACTGAATGTGTCTGTGGGTTCATGATACCTATGGTGTCGCCACGGCCACCGTCTTCCAATGCCCGGCCGGTGACGGACAAAGTCATGCCGGGAATGGAAACGACCATTGTTACGGAGGCACCTTTTGCGATAACAATCGGGCGACGCAGGTCAGTTGTTCTCAGGGGGCGATTTGGCCGCAAGTTGCGTTTTGGTGCCTTGCCAACGATCTCCGCAATGTTGGTGACCAGATTGCGACCGGCGCGGTCTACACGCATTTCTGTCCAGGTTACGTCGCCTTCGGTAATTTTTTGGCCAACAGGAATACGATGGTTCAGAACCGGAACATCCATAACTGCGTAGACCCGTCCGCGGATTTCCTTGCGGACACCATCCTTGTCATCTGCCGGAGACCGGACCATGGCGTTGAATGTGCCGCGTTCCTTATTGTACTGGATGTCGTCGACAGCAACTGAAACGTCAGAACCGCGTGGTACGTAAAGGCGGATACTTGTGTTCAACAAGGCCACCGCTATTTCCTCGGATACACCTTGCGCAACGATGGCGTCCTTGATGCTTAACATCAGAACTTCTTGAGGAACGATGTGGCTGGCCCTGGATACAGGGAGGGACCGAATGGCTGTTTCCTGCCACTTTACACCATGTTTTTCTGCAATGGCCTTGATCATGGCAACCCGGATAACTTGCCGTTTGCCAGGTTCAGGTGCTTCCGAGACGATGGCTTTTGAAGCCGCACCGGCGCCTTCCATTACATCGCCAAGACGGATGGTGGTTCCGTCCACGACAGCACTGGTTTTGAGCCGGGCTGTGGCGATTGCGGTTCCGCTGAAAGCGATACCTGCGATGGCCGTGGCAACTATAAGGGAAATGGTGCGTTTCATAATAGCCTCCTTATCTCAGGGCCGTGATTGACCGCATCATTTCGTCTGATGTGGTAATGACCTTGGAGTTCATTTCGTAAGCGCGCTGGGCGTTGATCAGGGTTGTAATTTCCGAAACCGGGTTCACGTTGGAAGTTTCGAGGAAGCCCTGCATGATGGCACCGAAACCTGCCGAAGCGGGAATGCCAGCGGTAGCGGCGCCTGAAGAAGGTGTTTCCTTGAACAGGTTGTCACCAATTGCTTCCAGACCAGATGAGTTCGGGAACGTATTCAGTTCCAATTGACCGACATTCTGCAAAGCTGCCTGGCCATCTACCTTGACCAGAACTTCACCGGACTGGTTGATCGTAACGTCAATTGCAGTCGGTGGAACCGTAATGCCAGGAGCAACAACATAACCGTCTGCAGATACAAGTTGTCCAGTTGGGCTTAACTGGAATGTGCCAGCGCGGGTAAAGGCATCATCGCCGGAAGGCAATGTAATTTTGAAATAGCCGTTACCGTTAATTGCGACGTCCAGCGGGTTTTCTGTACCTGTCAGGTTGCCTTGCTCAGAGATGCGATAGATAGAGGCGGTTTTCACACCAACACCAACCTGTACACCACTTGGGGATACTGTACCCGCATCGGACGATGCGGCACCAACACGGCGCAGGTTCTGGTACAACAGGTCCTGGAATTCTGCGCGCTGGCGTTTAAACGATGTGGTGTTCATGTTGGCGATGTTGTTCGAAATAACCTCAACATTAAGTTGTTGGGCCAACATGCCTGTAGCTGCGATACTTAAGGATCTCATAACTGTTTCCTCCTGAATTCGGTTAGATAATCGGCTGGCGAACGCTTAGGCAGCAGCGCCAAGCTTGTCGATCATCTTGCGTTGGATATCGTGGTCGGTTTGATTAAGCTTTTGAGATGCGGCATATGCCCGATGAACCTGGATCATGTTTGTCATTTCCATGATCGGCTCGACATTTGAGCTTTCCAGCATGAACTGAACGATTTCAGCATCTTCAGCGTTTGTTGGTCGTTCCTGCGTATTGTACATTCCGGCGAAGGTCTTTTTCATGGCTTGTTCGTTGCCGAAAGTGACGATGCGAAGTTTTGCAACGTCGCCTTCACCAACGGTAATTGCGCCATCGCGACCGACTGTGAATTCGCCCAATGCCTCATCCAGAACAATCGGCTGGTTATCGGTGCTCATGACCCTGCCGCCGGACATCGTTGTAAGTTCCGAGTTTTCGTTGAGGCGAAAGTGGCCGTTCCGTGTGTAGCGGACGCCTTGCTCGGTCTGGATTGTAAAGTAACCTTTGCCACTGATTGACAGGTCGCGCGAGCTGCTGGTCGGTGTAAATGCACCTTCCTTGGTGTTTCGAATGACGCCTCTGTCCAGGACGTACGACACCTTGTCGCCATTTGAAGAGTCCATCATGAACTCCTGAAACTGCGGGCGCTCGCTGCGAAAAGCAACGGTGCTCTGGTTCGCGATGTTATTCGCGATGATTTCCATCTGGCGCTTGAGCACCATTTGATGAGACAGGGATACTGTTAAAGCATTATCCATCGTTTCGGCCCTTGTATTTGTTCCAACGACCACGGTTCAGTTTATCGAACTCTTTTTGGTCTATGGCCAG
Source organism: Alphaproteobacteria bacterium (assembly GCA_018654745.1). Lineage (GTDB taxonomy): Bacteria > Pseudomonadota > Alphaproteobacteria > UBA2966 > UBA2966 > JABILA01. The sequence goes on along the minus strand of JABILA010000094.1, from coordinate 6,015 downwards.
ACCCTGGTTTTCCAGGTGCCTGAGTTTGCATCGGACCATACAATGCAGGGAGCGTGCCAGTTTTAGAAAATAGGCTTTGGGAAAATAATTTCCTTCATAATCAGTATCTTACATTAGGTTTGATTGTAGCCGCGATACGAGACAACCTGATTATCAAGCATCCTTTACCGGGTAGATGTTGCCGTTGCCGGGGCGATATTGACCAGCAGGACCATGCTTACGGGGTTGGGAAACTGCTGTATGATGGTTTGCAGAATTGCTGTAACAAGGGCCTGCAAAGATATAAAGGGCAGAATATTTGCCGCCCCATCATTTACGGGCCGAAAAAACGCAGTAAATTAACGCTGTCCTTGTTGGTTTCAATACCTTGTTAACCAACAAGGACTAGCATCTGGTTATCATATAGCGGCAGCAATGCCGGGTTGATGGAGTACTGAATGAGTGATGACGACGTTGAAGGTGACGTCGACGAAGGTGAAGCAGGAGAATCTGATGAGGAAGGCGGTGGCCGGCGAATAAGTGGTGCCAAGATTGCACTATTCGCAGGATTACCATTGTTACTTATCATTGGTGGTGTTGCCGGTGCGTTTTTTACTGGCCTGCTGGATCCTTTGCTCGGTGCCGAGTCGACCTCTGAAGATCATGAAGAATCGCCTTTGGCGGCGACGGTGCTGTTTTATGATTTGCCGGAAATGCTTGTGAACCTGAATACAGGCGGCAAGCAAACCAATTATTTGAAGATCAAGGTTTCGCTTGAAGTTGAAAACGAGGCGATGTTAGCCCAGCTGGAATCCTTGTTACCGCGTGTCGTTGACAACTTTCAGGTCTATCTGCGGGAATTGCGCGTAGAGGATCTTAATGGTTCGGCGGGATTATATCGATTGAAAGAAGAATTGTTGGTCCGTGTAAATACGGCGATCAAGCCCCACAAGGTAAATGATGTCCTGTTCCGGGAAATGCTTGTCCAGTAGAAGAGAGTGAGCAATGCAATTGTTTGATGTTCCTCCAGGAGTTTTATTGGACGGTCTGCTCGTCATATTGCTGATCGCGACGATTGGCTGGTGCTTTGTCCTGAACAGGCGCCTTGGAAATATTCGTGCAGCCAGCAAACAGATGAAAGATCTTGTTGGCAATTTCAGCACTGCGACTGAACAGGCGAAAGCCGGGATCAAGGCCTTGCGAAATGCGGCTGAGGTTGATGGTGCTGCTTTACAGGAAGTTGTTGATTCTGCAAGGGTTTTGCGGGATGAATTGGCATTTTTGACGGAAGCCGGAGATACGCTGGCCAACAGACTGGCGGACAGCCGCAGCAGCAAAGTGTCATCAAGACAGGCTGCGAGCGCCTATCAGGTGCAGGATGCCTCAGCATTTTCCGCACCAGAGGGTCCGTTGAGCGACAATATAGACGATGAAGAAGCCGATATTGGCGCTGCGCTGGATGCGGCGCGCGCTGCGGCGGATGAGGGTGAAGGGCCGGACAGTGCGGCTGAACAGCAATTGTTACAGGCTCTTCGAAAAGCAAGGTAGCTGTAATCAGAGTATTACGATCTGCATCAGGGCAAGGAAAAATGTCTGACGCAGGATCCAGAGGAAAGATTGATGCTGGGAAAATTAAGACTGTTGCCGTTGATGATTGCGCTCGCGGGAATGGTATTCGTCCTGAAAGTGGTCGACCTTGTGAACGGAGATTCACAGGGTGCTGGACCGGTGTCGGTTGCTGTTGCAGCTTCTGACGACACGGAAATTGACCGGCCCATAACTGTTGCTCAGGGTAATGAGGAAAAAGAAACAGACGAGGAGCCTCGCGAGGCTGAGCCGCAGTTGTTTACACGCGGTGAAGTGACAATGCTCCAGAACCTTCAGTCCAGGCGCGAAGAACTCGATGTAAGGGAAAATGAGCTCAAACTTCAGGAAGATTTGCTGAAAGTCACTGAAAAGCGTATCGAAGAGAAAATTGATGAGCTTAAAAAGATCGAAGTGACAATCCAGGACTTGCTGAAAAAACACGATCAGCAGGAAGAACAAAAAATTCAGCGTCTGGTCAAAATGTATGAAAGCATGAAGCCCAAGGATGCTGCGCGTATTTTCGAAAGCCTCGACATGCCTATCAAGATATCCGTTGTTGAACGTATGAAAGAAAGAAAAGTTGCACCGATTTTGGCCTCGATGACTTCCGCATCTGCCAAGAAGTTAACAACGGAACTAGCGACCCGCAAACAATTGCCCAAGACTGGTCGCTAGAAGCTATTGTTTATACAGGTAAATCGGTTGTAGGTTCCCTACATGGTAGCATAGAATACAATCAGCTTCTCAAAGCATGCATATGATGTGCGATGGAGCTGTAGAAGTTCGGGGGCGGACGTTGGAGATTCTGTACGGAGCATCGCTGTAAGCAGGCCGTAGTTTGAAAAGCCTGAAGCAAAGTGATAAGTGACGATGAGGGTCTGAGGCACGAAGACTGATTAACGAAGCGTCATGGAAGCTTTTCCAGGATGTCTGAAAACCGAAAACGAGAGAGTCTAAAGGAGTATTTAGTATGGCCGTCGACAAAAATATTCGAATCCTGATTGTCGATGACTACAAGACCATGTTGCGTATTGTACGAAATCTGCTCAAGCAGCTGGGTTTCAACAATGTTGAAGAAGCGACAGATGGCAGCATGGCGCTGCAAATGTGTCGGACGCAAGATTATGGTTTGGTCATTTCGGATTGGAACATGGAGCCAATGACAGGGCTGCAATTCCTGAAAGAATTACGTGCTGACGACAAGCTCAAGGGTACACCGTTCATTATGGTGACTGCTGAAAGCAAGACGGAGAACGTGATCGCGGCCAAGCAGGCCGGCGTAAACAACTATATCGTCAAGCCCTTCAACGCGGAAACGCTGAAAAAGAAGATGATAGCAGTTATCGGCGAGTTCTGAGGCGATCGGACGAACTTATGGCCGGTCGCAAGAAGCGGGCAGGAAAAAGTCAGGCGAATATCGCTTTTGCGCTTGAAGATACGCGCGTTGCGGTAAAGAATCTGGATGACGCTGTACGGCGCAGCCGTAAGGGCGTTGGCCGTCGTGTTCAGGAGGAACTGGAAGTTCTTGTTGAGACTGTCAGCAAAACGCAGGAAGAACTTGTTCGTCTGAAACCCGAACAAATTTCAGGCCTGAGGGTCGGGTCGGCACATGCCGAGCTGGACGCGGTTATCCGGCACACCGAACAGGCCGCTGGTGATTTCCTTCTGGCAGTGGAGGAACTGGATCTGATTGCAGATACATTGCCGAAGAAGAAGGCTGCACAAATTCGTGAGGTCACAACACGAATGCTGGAAGCGTCCACCTTTCAGGATATTTCGGGACAGCGTCTGGACAAGGCCAAGAAAGAAATCAAGGAGATCGATACCTGTGTCGCTGCCGTATTGGCCGTTCTTGGCCATGAAGTTCAGGCAGAGCAGCCGTCACCGGATCAGATACTGAGTGAAGATGATCTGTTGAATGGTCCGCAACACGAAGGAATGGGCAGCAGCCAGGAAGATGTTGACGCGCTTCTGGCGAGTTTTGACTGAAAACAGGACAGACCTGAATGACCGATAGCGGGCAAGCCCCGGTAGAAGGCCCTAAAGAAGACCCAACGATCGTTGTGTTTCTTGGCCTGTACTTGTTGTTGCTGGCCTTCTTTATACTCCTCAACACAATTTCCTCTTTCGATGAGGATCGTGCCGAAAAGGCAAAGGACAGCGTTGGCGTTGCCTTCAGCGAAATAATGCCTGAGGTCCTGAGAAGCAATGACGAGATGGTTTCGAAAGGTGCTGTGCTTGAACTGGACAGCTACCAGGGCCAGGTCCAGGCCGCACTGGCGACCATACTGAAACTCATTGAAACGACTTCTCTAGGGAATGGTCAGCTGAGGGTGAGCACGTCAGTTGAGCAGCTATTTGATGCCAAGGGCGAAGAATTCAATGATGAGGCCCTGGACTTTATGGACAAAATCTCCAGGGTCTTGCGTCGGGAGCAAGCCGGTGTCAAACGCGAGATCGAGATCATCCTCGGCGTTGGTGATAGTTTGCCAGAGAAAGTTGACGCCGGATCCAGCCTGCATCTCCGTCAAGTGGCGCAATTTCTTCACCAACTGGTCAAACGTGAAGTGCCTCAGGAATTGATCAGTATTGGTCTTAGTCCGGGGACTGATGGCGGTATTCTCATGTTCTTCAATCCAGTCTCCATCGACGATGGCTCCGGATCGGATAGCAGCCAGTGAATAACGAGCAACACCAGCAGGAGGCACCAAAGCCAAACAATGCCTGGATGGTCATTTTTGCGGATCTGACTGCCTTGCTTCTGACGTTTTTTGTTCTGCTGTTCTCTATGTCATCTATTAATGTTGAGAAGTGGGAGGACGTAATCACAGCGCTTTCCAATCGCCTTGGTCCAAATTTTGAAAGTGACGAAGGAAAGGAAGGCAGTGCTCTGGGCATTGAGACGACATTTGTGCCCAAGGCTGTGAACCTCGAATACCTCAACAATATTCTGACTACTAAACTTTCCTCTGATCCGGTTCTTGGGCGCGCCGACATCAAGTTATTCGACGACCGCATGGTCATATCGTTGCCGAGTGATGTTTTGTTCCAGCCGTCCAGTGCTCTGCTGACCGAACAAGCATTGTCAGCTGTTGGTTTGCTGGGCGATGCATTGCTTGTTGTCGGAAATCGAATTGATGTTGCAGGGCACACTGATCCTCGACCCATTTCGACCTGGGAATATCCATCTAACTGGGAGTTGTCACTGGCTCGTGCGGTTTCTGTCGCAGCCTCTTTCAGACGGGTAGGATATTCGTCGGCTATCTCCGCCATTGGATATGGAGATTCCAGATATGATGAAATAGCTGAAGATTTGAATGGTGAAGAAAGATTGCTGAAAGCCAGGCGCGTTGATGTTATTATCCGCGAAGGATCGGGGAAGTCATATGAACCATAGATATTCAGACTTCAGTATTTCGGGCATCCTGATTTTGGTCGGGCTGGTTCTGTTCCCGGGTTTAATGGCAACACGTCCCGCTGTTGCTGATCCCGTGAAAGTTCGGGCCTGGGCGCATCCGGGTTTCGGCAGAATCGTATTTGACTGGCCAGCACCTGTTACATTCAAGACGGATCGCAAGGGTGATCTCCTGAATATTGTTTTTGCCAGACCCATTGAAGGCTCTCTAAATTCAATTAAGCAACGCCTGGCAGCGTATGTCGGTGGATCAGCCATCGCCAGCAATGGCACAACAACAGTTTTGACACTCAAGGCAGGTGTCGCCTTAAGCAAGGCATCAAGTAGTGGCAATGCGATAATCATTGACCTTGCCCGGACCGCCGCAAACAAAACACCATCCGCTGCACCGACAAAAACGGCACGGCCATCCGGCAGTGCGATCAAAGTTCGCTACGGCGTGCATAACAATTACACCAGAATAGTTTTCGATTGGACACGAAATGTAGACTATTCAGTCGACCGGAAAGGCGACGAGGTAACAATTGCGTTCAAGCGAGCCAATCCGGTCAACCTGTCTGCTATTACAAATAATCTGCCTGCTCGTATCTCCTCAGCATCGACGAAAACAGAAGGTGGTGAAGCCGTCGTTCAAATTGGAGTGACTGCGGGTTTGAGATTGCGCCACTTCAAGAGCGGCACAAAGGTTGTCGTTGACGTATTGGGTGTTGCTGCCGCCGAAGCAAAGGCGGTTGAGAAACCAGTCGCGGAGCCGGTTGAAAAACCTGCAGCAAAACCGGAAAAGAAAATTGCTGAACAAAAGCCGGAGGCAAAAAAAAGTGGACCTAAAAGCCTCTTGCCGGGGGCGAAGCCAGATACCGTGAAAAAGGCTGAGGCCCCAAAGCCAGAAGCCACAAAGTCGAAAACGCCTAAACCAGCTCCAAAAAAAGCCAGCGGATATCGTGGTCCGGCACCAACGGGGGAAACGTTGCGTGTTCGCCTGGCACCACTGGAAGGTGGCGGCGGGCGTGTGTCTTTCGCATGGAACGAGCCTG
>JABILA010000073.1 GCA_018654745.1 Alphaproteobacteria bacterium | reverse complement strand
TGCGCGCGGGCCCCTCCTGTGGACTACCGGGACAACCCGTAACACCGGGTATTGCTTTGCAGAAGCTGGTGTACTTTTACTCCGCCACAGTGGTGTATTATTGCTCCGGCGAATGGTGTGTTTTTACCCCGGCGTTGACACTGAGATTTCTGAGTATGTTGTCACTGAAAATATAGAAGAACAATTCAGAAACCTTCTTGATCGTATGCAGCTAGCTATGGAAGCAGGCGGTGAGAATGAGGTGGGTGTTTGGGTTTCTGGCTTCTATGGCTCCGGTAAGAGCTCTTTTACAAAATACCTTGGCCTGGCTTTTGATGACCAGTGCACTGTTGACGGTACGCCTTTCATTAAACACCTGCAGGACCGTCTGCATAAACCACAAACCAAGGCCCTCCTAAGCACTGTCTCTCAGCGCTTCCCTGCCGCTATCGTAATGCTTGATCTTGCTAGTGAAATGCTTGCTGGGGCTACGATGGAAGAAGTTTCGACTGTGCTCTATTTCAAAGTTCTGCAGTGGGCTGGCTACTCGCGCAATCTTAAGGTCGCGGCATTTGAACGCATGGTCGAGAATGATGGCCGAAATGAGGAGTTGCACAAGAGCGTTGCAGAAGCGTTCTCCGGGGCGACATGGGATCGAGTGCAAAACAATCCTCTAGCTATCGACGGCCTTATCCCAAAGATCGCGCACGAAATGTATCCGGAACTGTTTCCGGAGCCCCAAAGTTTCTCTTCAAGTACAGATGGATTTTTCCAGTTTGAGAACCAACGTGTCGAAGAAATGATCGACATTGTTCGTTCGAAAAGCGGGAAGGAGAATGTAATTTTCGTAATTGACGAGGTCGGTCAATACGTTGCATCGCGAGACAATCTCATTTTAAACCTTGATGGACTTGCCAAAAACCTAAAACGTATTGGTGATGGAAAAGTCTGGATAATTTCGACCGCACAACAAACTCTGACTGAAGACGATCCGCGTGCGGCACTAAATTCCGACAAACTATATAAACTTAAAGATCGATTTCCAATTCAGATTGATCTTGAGTCCAGTGACATTAAGGAAATCGTCTATCGACGCTTGCTTGGTAAATCACCAGCAGGTGAAGAGCAATTGGGCAAGCTGTTTGATGATCATGGACAAGCTCTCCGCCATAACACTCGCCTTGAAGACGCAAAATATTATGACGCCGATTTCAGTCGTGAAACGTTTGTAAATTTATACCCATTTCTACCTGCGCACTTTGACATTCTTCTCCATTTGCTTGGTGCTCTCGCAAAATCCACGGGTGGTATCGGTTTACGCTCAGCGATTAAGGTCATTCAGGACGTTTTGAAGGGCGAAGGCGGTTCCACAGCCATGGCAGATCAACCTGTTGGTTGGTTAGCTACTACAGTCACCCTTTACAATGAATTGGAAAAAGATATCAGGCGCGCGTTCCCATCGGTCCACCAGGCTGTGGGGAAAGTCTTTATTCGCTTTCCTGATGCTGAACTTCATCAAAACATTGCAAAATCGGTTGCTGTATTACAAATCCTTGGGAACTTGCCAGTAAGTACGCAGAACGTTGCTAATTTGATGCATTCATCAATTACTGGAGCATCCGAAATAGATGAAGTTCGCGAAGCTGTACATGAAATGCTCAGCGATGTCTTGGTTCCCCTGGGAGAAAAGGATGGCACCCTTGTATTCCTTAGTGAAAAGCTTCGTGATATTGAGCAGGAGCGCGGGGCACTTGCGCTTCGCTCTGTTGATGTCAGACGTATCTTTAGTGATTCTGTTAGAGAGGTCTTTGACCCCTTGCCGAGGGTGAGCCTACACGGAACATTAGCAATTGCCTCTGGCATCAAAGTTCAATCTGGAAGCGCTGTGACGAGCTTGGCTGGAGATCAAAACACTATTCAAACTGTCCTGGAAATGGTTCCTGCTACTGAATATGAAGCCGCTAAAATTAGGGTTCTCGACGACTCCCGTAGTCGTACGGGACGAAATGTAATTGGCCTATTAGCTCGTTCAAATACTGACCTTGATGACATGGCTAACGAGATTTACCGAAGCCAAAGGATCGCAGAACTTCATCGAAATGAGCCTGATCAGGAAGTGCGAGATTACTGCGCAGGACAATTGGACCGGGCGGCAAATCTGGCAACCCAGCTCCAAAGTAAAATCAAACAAACACTCCAAGCAGGGTCCTTCGTGTTTCGTGGACAGGCCACGGCGGTGTCTGCCATTAATCCTGATCCCCTCGAAGCGGCAAAAAAACTTCTTTCCGACGTTGGGGCACAGGTTTTTGATCGTTACGTTGAAGCACCGGTTCGTGCTGGGACCGATATAGCAGAGAAGTTTCTCAAGGTCGCCAATCCTGCCGCTATCAGCTCGAGCATTGATCCTTTAAGTCTCGTCCAAACCGCTGCGGGTCGTGCTTCCTTTAAGACCGATCATAAGGCGATGACAAGTATTCGCGATTACATTGATAAACGTGGACGTGTCGATGGGAAAAGACTTCTGGATGATTTTTCGAGCGACCCTTTTGGGTGGTCACCCGACACGACCCGCTACATTCTCGCAGCAATGCTTATGGCTGGAGAGATTAAACTCACGGTCTCCGGGAGAGAAGTAACAGCGGCAGGGCAGCAAGCCATTGATGCTCTTAAAACAAACAATTCGTTCAAAAAGATAGGGGTCGCACTTCGCGACGAACGCCCGTCAAATGAAATGCTGGGCAGGGCCGCCGAACGTTTGACGGAATTAATTGGTGATGTTGTGGTTCCTCTTGAACTAGAAATTAGTAAGGCAGCCGTAAAACATTTTCCACAATTTCAAAACGAATACGGTTCTCTTGGGGAAAAATTGGTTGGCCTAGGTCTCACTGGAAGTGATTTAGTTCGGGCAATGAATCAGGATATTGCGGATTTGCTGTTCACTGATGCTTCTGACGCCCCACAACGTCTAGGTGCCGAAGATTCCGCCATCTATGACAATCTAAAATGGGCATTAGAGGTTAAGCGATCTCTGGATAATGGGCTTGATGGTACGGTGCGGGAGCTGCAATCCCATTCAAAAGATATAGAAACCCTTCCGGATACCGGGGTGCCTGGAGAGTTGAGAAGCGAACTAGAAGAAGACTTTTCTTCGCTAAACGAGAGACTCAGCAAGGAAGACTTCTTTAAACATTCGGCTGATCTCAACTCACTTCTGACACATATAAAAAGTCGCGTAAGGGAAGCTGTTATTTCCCTTGTAGACCAACAAAAGCTGCGCCTGAAGGAAGGAGCGGAAGATCTACAGCGAACAACAGAATGGTCCGAGCTTACCCAAGAAGAACGTGGCAGTACACTTAGTCAACTAGATGGGCTCGAACTGTCAGCAACTGAAGACTTGGCTGGCTTAAGGAAACTCCTTGCGCGCGACTACGACATCAGCAGCACGATTGATGAGTTGCGACGCTCTATCCAACGACAAGGGCAAGAACGCCTTCAGCAACGGATCGAAGAAGATCGTGCGAAAAAGGGAGAGGAGGGACCAGCTAAATTTGAACAAGAGGTCTTGATACCAATAAATATGAGATCTGCGGCAGACTTAGATGCATTAATCCTTAGGCTTAATGAGATCAAATCCCAACTCCCACATTATGACGAAATTGAAGTTAGTTTTCTTCTCGGCGAGAAGGAATAGGTATGGCGTTCGATCAGTCTACCCGAAATCTCCTCCAAAGATTCGTCACCGAAGCCCGCTACACGTTGGAGGAGGAGTTTACTCGACAGCTCCAGAATGATTACGGACTGGACCCGGTGTCCGGCACAACGTCACCACATGAGAGTTTACGACACATCAACGACCAGCAGCGCGAGACCGCACGAATATTGCGCGACACCCTAGCTCACTACTGCGCCAATTCGGACACGGATACAAAGGCTGGTCTCGAACGGATTGTACGCGAACAGGCTTTCACCATCCTGAACCGATTGGCCGCCATTAAGATGGCCGAGGCACGCGGCCTGCTAATCGAAACTGTCGGCAATGGTCCTGTCCCGGTTTGGTTCCGGTTACCTGTCTCATTTACGCGGCCACTCTTTCAAACGCGAGAGGGCTCTTGCCGCCTAACGTAGAATGTCTGCGTCGTGGATTGTAGAATCCATTGATGTATTCAAACAAGGCCATTTCTACCTGCCTGCGTGTTTGCCATGTGCTGCGCCAGATAAGCTCGGCCTTAAGCGTTTTGAAGAAAGTCTCCACAACCGCATTATCGTAACAATTCCCTTTGCCGCTCATGGATACCTTGAAGCTATATTTGTTCAGCTTTTTCTGGTAATCGTGAGAGCAATACTGGCTTCCACGGTCTGTATGGTGGATGCAGTCTTTGGGCGGCTGGCGAAGAGCCACGGCCATGTCCAGTGCCCGGATGGCCAGATCGCGCTTCATGCGGTTGCTGACAGCCCAGCCGATCACACGACGAGAGTACAAATCCAGTATGACAGCGAGATACAGCCAGCCCTCATTGGTCCAGATGTAGGTGATATCACCCGCCCACTTCTGGTTGGGTGCCGCCGCCGAGAAGTTTCTGTCCAACAGATTGGGGGCAATGGTAAAGCTGTGGTTACTGTCAGTCGTAACCTTGAATTTCCTTGTCCTGATGGCTCTGATTCCGTTCTGGCGCATAAGCCGCCCAACACGACGTTGGCCAACCTCAAAACCCAGCTCCTGAAGCTCTTCGGTCATTCTCGGTCGACCATAACTGTGGAGGCTGAGTTTGTGCTGTTCCCGGATATGGGCCAGCAGAACCATGTCATCGCGTTGGCGGCGACTGGCCGGACGGTTCCGCCATGCGCGATAACCACGAGCGGTTACTTGCAGAACCTTGCACATACGGCAAATCGGAAAGGTCTTCTTCCAGGCATCTATGAATGCAAACCGCATCACTTTTGGCTCACGAAGAAGACTGTTGCTTTTTTTAGGATTTCCCTCTCCTCACGCAATATCCGGTTCTCTTTGCGAAGGCGGGCAATTTCTTCTGCCTGATCGTCATGGGGACCAGACATCAACTCTTCATGCCGATCTTGCTGGACCCACTTGTTCAGTGTTGAAAATCCAATACTCAAATCAGCAGCAATCTGCTTGCGGGTAAGCCCACTGGTCAGTGCCAGCCGAACCGCTTCCTTGCGAAATTCTGTTCCGTGTCTTTGCGCCATATTCCGTCTCCTTGATGCGGGTTATTGCTATCAAGTGACCGGAACTTTTGCGAGACAAGTCCATCCCAACGCCGACCCCAAAAGTACCGCAGCCGCGTTGAGCAGACCGAAGGCTGCAACCGCACCAAATAATACAGGCCGCGACCTGCCGTGCCTTGCCGCCAACACCATGCAGACCAACTGGCTTTTATCGCCTACCTCAGCCAGAGCAATTAAGGTCAGGGTTGCTCCCGCAGATTGCCACCATAAAACGTCCACTACTTTGTGCCTTTTCGATTGTCATTATTGCGTACACATTGGAGAAAAAACATTGGTCTGGAAAGTGGCAAAGGTCGCCTTAGGGTCATGTGTGGACGGCTCCCTGTTGGCAAGGGTTATTTTGATATTTGTGCAAATTGGTCGCGTGCTGTCATGTGTCCGGCCTGTTGATGCGGCACACATGGCCGCTGGCCCTAATGCGATCCGCCGGATCGGGTCCCAATCAAAAGCACGCGCTTTATGCGCCTTGACCCAAACGGGTTTTCCCAATCCTCGGTTCGACCGATTTTGCATTACATCACTTTCACTCTGCCAAACTGTTTAACTCCTCTTGCCCGCACGCATTTCAAATTGCCGGAGTGGTTGCTGGCTTCTCATATGTCCCGCCTTGCCTGAGCAGTGCCCAGACGATGCGGGCGTTCTTGTTGGCCAGCGCCACCGCTGCGACTTTGGCTGGCTTGCGGGCTATAATATTGGCAAGCCACGGCAGGTTAGTCGTGCCTCGCCGTTTTGCGTGCAGGATCACCGACATGGCTCCGGCAACGAGTAGCCAGCGCAGATATTGATCTCCTTGTTTGGAGATTTTTCCAAGCCGTTGCTTTCCGCCAGTTGAGTTCTGCCGGGGAACAAGCCCGATCCAGGCTGCCAGTTCACGGCCATTCTTGAAGACCTCTGGATCGGTGATGGAAGCCGTCAGGGCGCTGGCGATAATTGGCCCGATGCCGGGGATGGTTTCCAGGCGGCGGCTGGCATCGTTTGATCGATGCCAAGCATGAATGTGCTTCTCGGCAACATGAATTTCCTGGTGAAGTGACAAGAAGTGCCTGGCCAGACTTTCCAGGCAAGTACGAGCAATCGGAGGCAACCGGGCATCGTCCGTATCGGCGATAATACTGAGGAGCTTTTTAACCTGCGGCACGCCACCCGGCGCGACGATTCCGAACTCGGCCATGTGGGCGCGGATGGCGTTAATCAGCATGGTCCGCTGGCGAACCAGCAAGTTCCGCGTCCGGTGCAACATCAACACGCTTTGTTGCTCCATGCTTTTTACCGATACGAAGCGCATGGTTGGTCGAGTGACAGCCTCACAGATCGCCTCTGCATCTGCCATGTCGTTCTTGTTCCGCTTAACGTAAGGCTTCACATAGTGCGGCGGCATCAGTTTGACCTCGTGGCCAAGTTCAATCAGTTGCCGCGCCCAATGGTGCGAGGTGGCGCACGCTTCCATGCCAACCAGACAGGGCGGTTGCTTCTTGAAGAAAGGCAGCATCTGAGTTCGCCTTAGTTGCCGGCAGAAAATCACGGCTCCCTCCGCGTCAATGCCGTGGACCTGAAAAATGTTCTTCGCAAGATCAACACCAATTGTGATAACTTCGCTCATGGACGGCTCCTATTTCCCTGTGGTTCATAGAACCACCATTTTGGCACATCGTGATGCCGGCGGGTGGGAGCCGTCCACTGCATCAAAAACCGAAGTCAGAGACCACCATTTTTAGAGTCCGCTGTAGACCTCATAACCGGAAGTCAGACGTTTTCCACAGCGACACCTGCCCAAGCCTCCGCTAACCTGCATTCAGGAGGCGCACATGACACCATCAATTGAACGAACAGCCATCGGCGACCAGTACGTCATACCGGGTGCTGAGCGGGTCGCGAAGCCCAAGCGGCGTACGTTTAAGTCTGACGGTAACCAGCTTGTGATTCCGGGAGCTGAACGCATCTCGACGCTGGCATATCTAGCGCGGTTGGCTGAAAGGCCGTTGCAGGCGCGCAGGGGTCAGGTTGGGTTGCACGGCACGTCGCTGTTTGGTGCGTTTTAAGCAGGACACAGCAGCGGTGCGACAGTCGGCTATAATCTGCATCGGGATCACGTAAATGCGCTGTATCCTCGTTGTAGGGTTGGCATAGTCATGGCGCTGCTATATGACACGCCCATGACCCACGACGATCCCAACCAAATTGCAGACGACCTGATCCAGCAGCACGGCCTGAATGGCGCTCTTAGCGCTGCTATTCGTAGCGCCGCCGCAGCAAACGACAACTATGTTCTTAGCGTCTGGCGGGAAGTTAAGGGGATATTGCGGGATAAAAGTACCGGACAAAAATAGAACATTTGCCTATTCCATGCGGCACCGTGCGGCATCCTTGCGGCACCCGCGCACCAACACAGGCAGGGACAGCAAGGGATAAGGCAATAAATACAGTTACTTACGGGCATTAAAGCAATGCGATCAGCAAACAGGTGTGCAAAAAGCAAAACCCCGCTAAGCCATTGACCTAACAGGGTTTTTTGATGGTAGCGGAGGAGCGTTACCGCCATTATCACAAGATCGGCAAGTTACCTCCGATTTGGCTCTAATTGGCGGCTTATTTCGATGGTTGTGGGGGCTCGCAACCCACTATTTCGTACGCCTATTTCCTCTTTTATTCCTACAGTTCGGACTGACACGATGTGATGTTCACATCACTAGTCAGATTTACATTTTTTTTATCTATTTAATAACGGAATTTTAGAGGCTAAAATGGAGGATGGGCTGCTTACATTCTTTATCAATGCATAAGATGTGGTATTTATGAAAAAGCATTTTACAAAAGTATTCCTTGTTGCCTTTCTAGGGGGGGCTTTTCTTATCTTCAGTCCAAACACTGTGTCAAAGTTGAGAGTAGAAATTCAAACTACTGTGGCATCTTTGTTGGATAATTACTGGGGCAAGTGGGAGCAAGGACTCAACCCACCACCAGGAAATTTACAACTAACGGCCCATGAAAAAACGCGACCCTCATCTCCTAGGCAATGTGTCGCTTCTGGTTTTTACCCGTATTATCACAATGGTATTATCTGTTAAAAATTAGCGACCGTCATGAATACTGCCAATGTCATTTTCACGGAAGTTACAAGTGACGAGGTAATAAGAAGCCATTGAGGCTGTCTCTCACCGGCAACTCGACTTAAATCTGTGGCAAATCAACACCTTTTTGCAAACAGGCTGCAACAACCGTATTCCTGAGCAGGCACGCGATGGTCATCGGCCCGACACCGCCCGGCACCGGCGTGATGGCTCCGGCGACCTTTGCGGCGCTGTCAAAATCGACATCGCCGACGAGGCGTGTCTTGCCCTCGCCTTTTTCCGGCGCATCGATGCGGTTGATGCCGACATCGATGACCACGGCACCCGGCTTGACCCAGTCGCCCTTGACCATGCGATCGCGCCCGACGGCGGCAATCAGGATATCGGCGCGGGCGCATTCTTCGGCTAAGTCCTGGGTCCGCGAATGGGCAATGGTCACCGTGCAATGTTCGGCCAGAAGAAGCGCCGCCATCGGTTTGCCGACAATGTTCGAACGCCCCAACACCATCGCCCGCTTGCCTTTCAGATCGCCCAGATGTTCCTTCAGCATCATGATACAGCCGAGTGGCGTACACGGCACCATGGCGCTTTTATCGCCGGTGGTCAGCTTGCCGACGTTGATCAGGTGAAAACCATCGACATCCTTGGCCGGCGCGATGGACGCCAGGACTTTCGCCTCGTTGATGTGACCCGGCAGGGGAAGTTGAACCAAAATACCGTTGACCGATGAGTCCTTATTCAAGGTGTCGATCAATGAAAGTAACGATTCTTCCGGCGTGTCGGCATCCAGCTTGTGCTCGAACGAGTTCATGCCGGCTTCCAAGGTCTGTTTGCCCTTGTTGCGCACGTAAACCTGAGATGCCGGGTCTTCGCCGACCAGCACCACCGCCAAACCCGGGGTCAGGTCGTGATCCGCCTTGATGCGGGCGACTTCAGTGCCAATACGCCCGCGCAGTCCTTCGGCAAAAGCCTTGCCGTCAATAATCGTTGCTTCGCTCATGGTTCTATCTTCTCAAATTTTATTTAGAATAGGCCGGCGATGCGGCCGTCCGTATCGATGTGAATGTTGGTCGCCGCCGGTATCCGCGGCAGCCCCGGCATTGTCATGATATCGCCGCAAACGACAACCAAAAATTCAGCCCCGCCCGATAACCTGACTTCACGGATCGGCACCGCATGGCCGGAAGGCGCGCCGCGTAGGTTGGGATCGGTCGAGAAACTGTACTGGGTCTTGGCGATACAAATCGGAAAATGTCCGTAATCTTCCTGCAGAGTATTGATCTGATCGCGGATTTTCTTGTCTGCAATGACTTCCTCGGCGCCGTAGAGCGACGTCGCCACGGTGCGGATCTTGTTCCACAGGGTCATTTCATCGGGATACAGCGGGTGGAAGTTGGACTCATCCTTTTCGATCTTGGCAACGACGGCTTTCGCCAGGTCTTCCGCCCCGGCCCCACCATTGCCCCAGTGATCGGACTCGACCGCCTCGACGCCCAGTTCCGAGCATTTCTGTTTGACCAGCTCGACTTCCGCCGCGGTGTCGGCGGAGAATTTATTAATCGCCACGATCGTTTTCATGCCGAAGTGGGAGATGTTCGAGATATGGCGTTCCAAATTGACAAAGCCCGCCTCCAGCGCCTCCAGGTTCTCCTCTTTCAGATTGGTCTTCTCGACGCCACCGTGGTATTTGAGGGCCCGGATTGTGGCCACGAGAACCACCAGATCGGGCTTGAGATCGCCCTTGCGGCATTTGATGTCAAAGAATTTCTCGGCCCCTAAGTCAGCGCCGAAACCGGCTTCGGTGACGACATAATCGCCCAACTTCAGGGCCGTTTGGGTCGCCATCAGGGTGTTGCAGCCGTGCGCGATGTTGGCGAACGGACCGCCGTGAATGAAGGCCGGGTTGCCTTCCATGGTCTGAACCAGATTAGGCTTGATGGCGTCTTTCAGCAGAGCCGACATCGCGCCCGCTGCTTTAAGGTCTTTCGCCGTCACCGGTTTGCGGTCCCGTGAAAAGCCGACAATGATGTTCCCTAAGCGGCGCTGCAGGTCGTCTAAGTCTTTCGACAGGCACAAGATCGCCATCACTTCCGAAGCCACCGTGATATCGAAGCCGCCCTGGCGCGGCGCGCCATTGGCGACGCCGCCTAAGGACGTGGTGACGTCACGCAGCGAACGGTCGTTCATATCGACGGCCCGGCGCCAGGTAATGCGGCGGTTGTCCAGGCCGGTGTCGTCGTTGTGGTGCCAGTAGACATGGTTGTCGATCATCGCGGCGAGCAAGTTGTTGGCCGCCCCGATGGCGTGAAAATCACCGGTAAAGTGCAGGTTGATGTCTTCCATCGGCACGACCTGGGCGTAACCGCCGCCGGCCGCCCCGCCCTTCATGCCGAAGCACGGACCCAGGCTCGGTTCGCGCAGGCACATGATGGCCTTTTTGCCGATTCTGTTTAAGCCGTCGCCGAGGCCGACCGTCGTCGTCGTCTTGCCCTCGCCGGCCGGCGTCGGCGAGATCGCCGTCACCAGAATCAGCTTGCCGTTTTTGTTCTTCTTTAAGGTGTCGATGTAGTCCAACGACATCTTCGCCTTATAATGACCGTAAGGCTCCAGATGCTCCGCATCGACGCCAAGCTTTTCGGCTGCGATCTCCGAAATCGGGCGCATGCTTGCCCCTTGCGCAATCTCGATATCGCTCTTCGGGTTCTTATGCTGGTCGTGCTTGGCCATGGTGACTTCCTCAGTTCTGTGTAAATCTTATTCTGAATTGGCTAATTTTTGGGTTTGGCTGCCCACCGGCTCCGTGCCAAAACGGGCCTCGTAATGTTCTTTCTGGCGAATCGCGGCAACAACGGAATTGCGCATCAGGATGGCCACAGTTACTGGGCCCACACCGCCAGGCACCGGGGTAATCCAGCCCGCAACCTTCTCGCAACTGTCGTAATCTGCGTCACCGACGACTTTGGTGTTGCCGTCTTCGTCAGTGACCTGATTAATGCCGATGTCGATCACCGCCGCCCCAGGCTTGATCATGTCGCCGGATATCAGGGCTGGCTTGCCCACCGCGGTGAAGACCGCATCGGACCTTCTGG
>JABILA010000010.1 GCA_018654745.1 Alphaproteobacteria bacterium | reverse complement strand
TTTATTCGCTCTCGCGTTTATTGGTTTATTCGCTCTCGCGTTTATTGGTTTATTCGCTCTCGCTCAGAGGAGGAGGCGCAAAATATGTCCCGGGTTTCCCTGTTTAACAGTCCCTTGCTGCTAGGCTTTGAACAAATCGAGCGTACGCTTGATCGTGTCGCCAAATCTGGTGGCGAAGGCTATCCTCCTTATAATATTGAACAAATTGGTGAGAACGGTATTCGCATAACCGTCGCCGTTGCCGGTTTTTCTCTCGATGATCTTCAGGTGACCGTGGAAGATAACCAGTTGGTGATCCGCGGACGTCGACAGGAAGAAGATGATACGGATCGTGTGTATCTGCACCGCGGCATTGCCTCACGACAGTTTCAACGATCCTTTGTCCTTGCGGAAGGCATCGAAGTAACCAGTGCCCGCACAGATAATGGACTTTTGCATGTATCGCTTGAGCGCCCACAAATCGAGGCGCCTGTCCGGACGATTAATATCGAAAGCGGCAAAAAAGCAGAAAAAAATGCAATAAATGTCGCAAAAGCCGAGGCGGTTTGAGTTTTGCTCAAAACGCCCTGCCTTTTGATTTGAGACTGGAACCTGATTTCAATGCAGAGGCGATTTCGAAAAAATCGAATTCGCTCAGAATAACGAATTTTTTACACTTAGTGGTTAAGGTGACACACATGTACACAGACGGTAAAATTTCTCTCGCACCCGATCTTGAAGCAGCAATGGCTGTTTTGGAAGATCCGACAATTGCCTACGTGAAATCGATCATTGTTGATGGTGATCCGGCTTACGGCGTTTATGCGGCGGACGGAACCGAACTGGCAATCCTTGCGGATCGCGAAGTTGCCTTCGCGGCAGCTCTTTCTCACGACTACACACCCGTGAGCGTTCACTAAGCCAAGATCAGTTTTAACCGGATTGATTTAGTTATTTCACCGATGACTCAAGTTCGATTTTTCGCTCAACCCTGAATATTTCCCGCCACACGCCGTCAGCAGCTTTGCGCGTTAGCCTGTAGCGGCCTTTATAGGTGCCGACAGGCCAGGTGCCACTTTTCGGGCGGCGCTTGCCAATGAACGTGTACCATTGCGCCTTGTGGGTGCCCTCATGAATTTTGCGATTACCAGCCAGTACGGAACCGTCTGGCAGATTAACGATGGTCTCGCTTTTGTCGCCGGTCTGCATGCCGTAAATTTGTATCCAGAACAGCAAAACCGGAACCTCAACGGACGCCTTCAGTTTTTTGAATTCGCCTCTCTCAATTTTCTTGATATCAGGTTTTCTTGTCGCGAAGCCGCTGCTGATAACACCGCTGGTTTTATAGTTCAGCGCGGCCAGGACCGATGGTTTCCAAAGTGTACCGATGCCCTGACTGACATTACAGCTGACCGTCTTGCGTTGATGCAGACCGGTAAAGGGATCGACATATTTACCGTCACGCGTGACTTCGAAATGAAGATGCGGGAAGGATGTTTTGCCTGACAAGCCGATCAGCCCAAGTTTTTGACCCGCCACAACAAAATGACCATTTGGTGTCAGGATACTGCCTCTGCGCATGTGGCAATATTTACTTTGCCAGCCACCGCCATGGTCGATGATGACACCGTTCCCACATTCCCTGTCACGCACTTCTTCAGGACCAGCGTCGCGAAAGTCACGATCCGGCATGCCGTCCCGTGTTGCCTTGATCCGGCCGTCAGCTGCTGCCAGAACAGAAACGCCTTTATTCATTACCACCAGGTCGGCAACCCGGATATCGGTTCCCTTGTGGCCATCATAGGAAAGCCTGCCACAGGCGTGATCCTCGACCGCTGGTCCAAATGCCTGGTCGACATAATTTTGCACAAAGCAATGCGTGCCGATTTCGCAATCCAGCGGCAAAATAAATTTGGGCGGCTCATTGGCCGCGAAAGATTGTGATGACAGAAGGAAAAAGACTATCGCGAGGAAAGCTGATCTGGCAATTCCGAAAGTCTTGTTTGCCAAGACCCAGTCGATGGACTGGCTAGGTATCTTGCGCCCTGGCAGATCGTGAGGCTCATCCGGAAATTTTCTGGCTGAGCTCATGGTACTGGTTTGTTAAGTGTCAGGTCCTGTCAGGCGGCGTTTGAATGCGCCGAATCAGACAGCAGGGCAAAAAGGGCGTCGGCTTCTTCTGTGCCACGCAATTTTTCACACATATTCTTGTCGCGCAGCAATCGGGACACACGCGCCAGGGCCTTCAGGTGATCTGCACCTGCTTCTTCCGGTGCCAGAAGCAGGAAAATCAGGTCTACGGGTTGTTCGTCAATAGATTCAAAATCAACCGGCGTTTCCAGGCGGGCAAACATGCCCTGCAATTGCTCAAGCTGGGCCAGTTTTCCGTGCGGGATGGCAATGCCATTGCCAACACCGGTCGTTCCCAGACGTTCGCGTTCCAGAAGCACGTCAAAAATTGCGCGCTCCTGGGCTCCCGTCACATCTGCGGCACGTTGTGCCAGTTCCTGCAGCGCTTGTTTCTTGCTGCTTGCCTTGAAGTTGGCGAGCACACAATCAGGCTTCAGGATATCTGTGATTTCCATCTTATTTCCCGTTTTCCAGGGTGGTGGTAGAAGGATCAATCCAGCCGTAGTTACCATCTGGCCGTCGGTAAACAACGTTCAGGCGGCCATGGGCGCTGTTGTGAAACATGAATACGGGCACATCTGCCAGGTCCATGCGCATAACGGCTTCGCCAACCGTAATTTCGGGAAGATCCGTGGTGCCTTCAGCAACGATCAACGGCGCGCCGTCTTCGCTTTCAGCTGTGTTCTCGTCTTCCGGAGCCAGGATATAACTCTGGGCCGGTGTAGAACTACCCCGTGGTGATTTGTGGTGATCGTTGATCCGGCGCTTGTAGCGACGCAGTTGTTTGTCCAGACGCTCGAGGGCTGTATCAAATGCAATATGAGCATCGCCGCCTTCGCCGTGGGATTGCAACGTCATGCCTGATCCAATGTGGACGCCGCAATCAGTTTCAAAACCATTGCGGGTTTTGGCAAAAACGACGTTGGCTTCAATCGCATTATTAAAATATTTGGAGACGCTGCCTTCAAGGCGCGTTTCGACCTGGCCACGCAGGCTATCGCCTACGTCCATTTGTTTTCCTTTAACAGTAACCTGCATAGGGTAAATCCCGGTTCCTTGATACTTGTGTGATCCCGCTTGTGACGAAATCACTGATACATTTGTAATCCGCGCTCGTCCCGTGGCGAACGCACCACAGTGTTTCCGTCTATTCCGAAAACACCCCAAGCCGGTGGAAAAAATCAATCTGTCATTTGGGACCCTGATCTCAGGGTGCGCGGAAAATAGGTCCGCCATTGGCTGCTGTCAACCACTACCCGTATACTATTGATTTTACTAAATTTTTACTTCCAATTTACGAATTTTCCGGCACATTTCCGTAATTGGGTTACGATTAACGAGACTTCAGGCTTGAGACTTTTTCTGACGTCGTCGCTCCACAGACGACGGGATTCTCATGGCTTCACGATATTTGGCGACAGTTCGTCGGGCGATATCCAGACCCTGTCCTTCTAATAAGGTGACGATCTTGTCATCTGACAATATTTTCGTGGGCAGTTCATTGTCGATTAATTCACGAATTCTGTCGCGGACCGATTCTGCAGAGTGCGCTTCTCCGCCAGATGTTGATGCGATTGCTGCAGTGAAAAAATACTTCATCGGATAAATGCCGCGCGGGGTCGCAAGATACTTGTTGGCCGTAACGCGGCTGACGGTGCTCTCGTGCATTTCGATGACGTCTGCGATGTCACGCAAATTCAAAGGTTTCAAATAGCGTACGCCATTGACCAGAAAACTATCCTGCTGGCGGACAAGTTCTGTGGCAACGCGCAATATTGTATTTGCCCTTTGATCCAGAGACTTGACCAGCCAGTTCGCTGAATTCAGACGATCCGTAATATAAGCCTTGTCTTCTTCCCGCATGGCGGTGCCCTTGATCTGGGCGTGATAGCGCATGTTCACCAACACCCGCGGCAACGATTCACTGTTCAATTCGACCAGCCAGCCACCACCAGGATTTGGTCTTACAAATACATCGGGTACAACCGGCTGCACAACTTCACTGCCAAAGGCGAGGCCGGGCTTTGGATTCAAATCCTTGATCTCAAAGATCATGTCATTGATGTCTTCGGCATCGACTCCACAGATTTTGGCCAGCTGCACCGTCTCGTGGCGTGCAACAAGTTCAAGGTTTTCGAGGAATGTTTCCATCGCCGGATCGAACCGGTCCAGTTCCCGAAGCTGGATCGCAAGGCATTCGGGCAAACTACGGGCAAAGACACCTGGCGGGTCGAACTTCTGCAACTGTTCTAACGACGCCTCAACCTGTTCAACCGGGCAACCGACCATTTCGGCGATTTGTTCGATGTCGCCCACCAGATATCCGGCTTCATTCACCAGATCAATCAAATGAATGCCGATCATGCGATCAACCGCATTCTCAACATCGACGTTCAATTGTTCACGCAAGTGGTCCGCCAGCGAAATTTCTTCAGCAATATTTTGATCAATCCCGAAATCATTACCGGAAAAATCACTGCTGCCACCGGTGCTGGACATCTGCGAGCCGCTCATGCTCAGCTCATTTGAGCCCTGATCGGTATAGTCGTTCTGTGGTCCGACTTCCGGCGCATCCGGCTCGTACATATCACCGTCGGCGACATCCAGGGGTGCGTCATTCGATTCCGGAATGCTCTCTCCTGAGGAAAGATCTACACTGTCACGTATTTCAGTGTCGCCGGTACCATCAGCCTGCGCCGTCGTGTTGACGGGCTCTCCTTCGGGTTGGTTGCCTTCGTTCCCGTCACTGTCGCCTCTTTGGGGTGCGTCCGGATCGATGATTTCCAGCAAAGGGTTTTTTTCAAGCTCACCTTCAACATATTCGGTGAGTTCCATGTTGTTGAACTGCAGCAGCTTGATGGCCTGCTGCAATTGGGGCGTCATGACCAGTTGCTGGCCCTGACGAAGTTCAACTTTCGGCGACAATACCATGCGATTTAAGCCTATAGACTAAACCGTTCGCCCAGATACACGCGGCGAACATCTTCATGCGCAACTATTTCTTCAGGCGCACCTTCCATCAAAACCCTGCCTTCATGAATTATGTAGGCCCGGTCGATGATGTCGAGGGTTTCACGAACATTATGATCCGTAATCAACACACCAATGCCCCGGTCTTTGAGGTGCGAAACAAGATCGCGGATATCACCAACAGCGATCGGGTCAATACCGGCCAATGGTTCATCCAGAAGCATGAAGCTGGGGCGTGATGCAAGTGCCCTGGCAATTTCTACCCGTCGCCGTTCACCACCTGAAAGCGCCATCGCCGGTGCCCGTCTCAGGTGGGAGATGGAAAATTCAGCCAGCAAGTCATCCAGAATAGCTTCACGTACGTCGCGAACAGGCTCGACAACTTCAAGGACCGCCCGCAAATTGTTTTCGACAGAAAGGCCCCGAAAAATTGAAGCTTCCTGTGGCAAATATCCGACACCCAGTCGCGCCCGGCGATACATGGGCAGGTCTGTAATATCATGACCATCGAGGGAAATCGTGCCGTGGTCGGCACCAATTAAACCGGTAATAATATAAAAGCAGGTTGTCTTTCCGGCACCGTTTGGGCCGAGCAAGCCCACGGCCTCACCGCGCTGGACACTCAGGCTGATATCTCGCAGAACTGGCCGCTTTTTGAAGCTCTTGCCAATCTGTAGCGCCTGCAACCCGGTATTTTCACTTACCAGTCGAGGGCCCTCACCCGCAGGCAGCCCGGAATTGTCATTTTCTGTCGTCATTCTGACTTAACTTGCTACCATCGAAATGTTTACGGGTTTCCTGCCGGAATCTACCGGATTGTCAGGCTACTTTTTTACTTTTTTGTTCGGCACAAACAGACCGCGAACGCGACCGCCACTGCCAGAAGGTGCTCCTGATACCTTGCTCCTTCCGGTGGCAAGGTTCAAGACCAATCGGCTGCCACGAATAACATTATCCTCGCGTGTCAGGACGACCTTGCCTTCCAGTGTAATCAGGCTCTTGTCGACGTCGTAGACCCCGCTGTCACCCTTGGCTGTCTGCCCCGGGGAGGAAAAAAAGACTTCGCCTTTTGCCATGATCCGTGAAATGGCACCTTCAACATCTGCGTCGCCATCCTGGGCCCAGTAGTGAACCTGCAGACTGGCTGCCTGCAAGCGTATATCGCCCTGAATGGCCTGAACATTACCGCTAAAAGTTGCCAGTTGTTTTTCTTGCTGAACCTCAAGTTGGTCAGCCGTTATTTCTATTGGTTGACTGGAGTCATGTTGCGTCGTCACCAGACTTTGCGCATGGGTAACAGATGCGCCAGTCCAGAATGGGACCAGAATACCCAGCAGCACCAGTGCAGCCTTGAAATTCAGGGGGATAACTACTTTGGACACGTTCATATACCAATCATAAGCCAGTGACCCGAAGGAGGCACTAAAAAACCTGATTTATCGTCTGACGAATACACCAGCAAGCCGGATAAGGGAACTGCTGTTCCTGGAGAGGTAACCACCAGCCTCACTGGCCAGACCTCCGCTTCGGCATCAGAAGCATTTTCACGTTGCCAATAAATTTCATGCGCTGGCCGCTTTCCGACATGACAAACGAATTCGCCTGGATATTTCCGAAGGCACCCTGACCGTTCACGGGTTGGTCACTACGGGCTTCGTTTTCCTTCAGATTTACGGTCGTATCGCCTGCATGAAATTCATATCCGACATCGGAAAATATATCGACGGGTGCCGCCAGTAGTAATGATCGAACGTCGCTGTTGTAATCACCCTGACTGGCCGTCATGGTCAGCCAGACCCCGTTGCTCAGGGTCAAATCGGCCTGCAGGTTATTCAGGCGCACAAATCCTTCATTCTTCGGGTTTTGCCGGGCGGATTCAGCTGTGATGACAAAAGGACGATTTGCCTTGTCTGACCCGACAAAGCGAGCGTTCAGCATCCCCGGTGCTCCGTCCTGGTCCTGGACAAAAGATGAAAATGTCAGGCGAAAGCCTTCAGTCTCTTTTTGCACACCAGGCCAGCCGATGACAACAAGGACCACCAGCAAGGCTACAACAGGCAAGCCATATTTTAGCAGATTGACGGTTCGGCTGTAGCGTGTGCCAACCCCATCGAGGGTGCCTCGGACTGGCCTCAGGCGATCAAGCGTCGATTGTCGCTTTTGATCGGGGCTCAGCCCCGGGTGGTCTGTGGTGCTCATATCGGTTCAGGCCTGGCCGGGCACATGCGCTAGACAATCCCGGCGCGAAGACAATCATGAAGATGAATGATTCCGGCAACGACCTGGCTGTCATCGCCTCCCGCTTTGGTTACAAACAATGATGTGATGTTCTTTTCGTTCATGAGGCCGACAGCTTCAGCAGCCAGCGCACCAAGGCGAATGGTCTTGGGGCCAGCGGTCATGACTTCACTGGCAGACATGGAAAGCATGTCTCCGGACATATGACGTCTGAGATCACCATCTGTAATGACGCCAGCCAACTCGCCCTGATCAACAATGCCAACACAGCCAAAGCTTTTGCTGGACATTTCAATGATCACATCTGACATCTTGATATCGGGTCCTGCCAGAGGAACATTGTCGCCCTCGTGCATGATGTCTTCGACCTTGACCAGGGATTTGCCCAACTGGCCGCCAGGATGCAGAACCTGGAACTGATCCGGCGAAAAACCTTTTCGCTCCAGCAAGGCAACAGACAGGGCATCGCCCAGGGCAAGGGCCAGCGTTGTCGATGTTGTCGGGGCCAGGCCCATCGGGCAAGCCTCCGGTGCCGGCGGCAGGATCAAGGCCACATCAGCCGCATCGCCCAGGCTGCTGCTGTCGCGCCCGACAATCGCAATCAGTGGAATACGATAGCGCCGCGTGTAGGCCACAATATCACCAAGTTCAGGCGTGTTGCCTGAATTGGACAGGATCAGCACCGCGTCATCCGGTGTGATCATGCCCAGATCGCCGTGGCTGGCTTCTGCCGGGTGCACAAAGCTTGCGGGGGTACCGGTTGAGGCCATTGTTGCCGCTATTTTTCGTCCAATGTGACCGCTTTTGCCCATACCGCTGATGATTACCCGGCCTTTGGCACTGAACAGTATGTCTACCGCGGCAACCAGGTCATCGCCCAGGGATTGACCCAGCATGACAAGGGCTTCCGCCTCCAGCTTGAGAACGCGCCGGGCGGACGCCAAATCATCATGGCTGCTATTGCTGCTGTCTGTCCGGGGACTGACGGGTTGTTCGGCTGTCATGTTCAATTTTCCATCCCGCTGGCTGGATCGGGTCTGCGGGTTAAATAAATATGCGCCAGTATCGGGGTTTTTCCCGATAAATAAAAGGCAGATCAGATACTGGTCACATAATCATGGCCAGATTTGGGCGTTTCCATTTTTAACGGAAACGCATCAATGGTGGAAAATATCCTGTTCGTCCCAGCCGGAAAGATCCAGTTCAGCGCGTGTTGGCAAAAAGTTGAAGGCTGCCTCGGCCAAATGCACGCGGTTTTCGCGAACAAGGCGTTGATCCAGAATATCCTTCAAGGCATGCAGATGGAGGACATCTGATGCTGCATATGCCTTTTGCTCCTTGCTTAACTCTTCCGCCGCCCAGTCAGAGGATTGCTGCTGTTTGGATAAATCTACGCCCAACAATTCACGGCACAAATCTTTCAAACCATGTCTGTCCGTATAAGTGCGGGTCAGTTTTGAGACGATTTTAGTACAATAGACAGGTGTTGTGTCGACGTTGAGATATTGTTTGATTGCGGCAATATCGAAACGGGCAAAATGAAATATTTTGGTGACGCTGGCATCAGCCATCAAGGCTGAAAGATTTGGAGCGTCGATATTTTCTTTGGGAATTTGCACCAGATGAGCATCGCCGTCGCCTGCTGAAAGTTGCACAACACACAAACGATCCCTCAAAGGATTAAGTCCCAGGGTTTCGCTGTCGACAGCAACGGATGTTCCGAAGCTTATTCCGTCTGGCAAATCGCCGCGATGAACATGTATGGTCATGGTAGTCCTGCAAACAAATAGATAAGTGCAAATGAGATTGGTTGCAGGTTACTAAAACATGCCCCAACCTGGCAATGAAACACAAAAAAACGGATAAATACAATTCTTGCGGGGATTTTCGCAACGGCCGGATTGTTTCCGGAAATGTTGGTGCCCAGGAGAAGACTCGAACTTCCACGACCTTGCGGCCACAGGCACCTGAAGCCTGCGCGTCTACCAATTCCGCCACCTGGGCATTAACATAGGTTACGGCAAGCGGTTGGATAAAGCGCCCTGAGGCGGAAGTCAAGTCATGCATCCGGGATGCGACAATATTTAGCGCCCACAAGGCCTTCAACCCTGCGGCTAGTAGCGTTATGATGCGCGACTTTTCGAATTCACAGTGGTTACAGATTTCCCGGTCATTAATAAAGGCCGATGTGATCTGGCAGGAGACAACAGGCATGAACGAACAAACCAATCAGGCATATGGTCCGGGCAGCAGGGACGCCAAGCTGGTTACGGTATTTGGCGGCACCGGATTTCTGGGACGAAATCTGGTTCGCAATCTGGCCAAAAGAGGCTTTCGGGTTCGGGTTGCCTTGCGCGATGTTGAATCCGGAAAGTTCCTCCGAACCATGGGCGACCCAGGCCAGGTTGGTCTCGTACAGGCAAATGTGCGCGATGATGCATCAGTAGAAGCAGCCTGCAACGGCGCTGACGCGGTCGTTAATCTGGTCGGCATTTTGTATCAGAGTGGCAAAAATACGTTCGATGCAGTTCATGTCGAAGCGGCAGGGCGGATCGCATCGGCTGCTGCAAAAAGCGGTGCCAATAACCTTGTTCAGGTCTCAGCACTGGGTGCCAGCCCGGAAGCAAACTCTCGTTACGGACGCTCCAAGGCCAACGGCGAGGAACAGGTCAAAGCGGCATTTGCAGATGCGACGATTGTTCGCCCCGGTATTCTGGTCGGTGCTGAAGACCACTTTTTTAATTCTTTCGGCAAGATTATTGCGCTGTCACCTTTTATGCCTTTGTTCGCACGCGATCTGATGGATCGACAGGGTGCATCTTTCCAGCCGGTTTATGTTGCTGATGTTGCTGAGGCAATTACCAACAGCCTTGATGATGAAAGCAGCCGCGGGCAAACCTATGAGCTTGGTGGTGATCAGGTTTTGTCGTGGCGCGATTGCCTTGATATTACGGCCCGCGAAACGCAACGTCTGTGCGTACCCGTACCAATCATGATGTGGATTGCCCGCTTTTATGCGTTCTTCCTTGAGCTGTTGCCAGCACCATTGTTAACGCGTGATCAATTACGGGCTCTGGAAGAAGATAGTGTTGTCAGCGAAGGCGCAAAGGGTTTGTCGGACCTTGGCGTCGAGGCAACCCCGATCGAAGCGGTTTTGCCTTCTTATATGGCACGGTATCGCAAGCCTGGTCGCAATCCCCGTTTGCAAACTACAAGCTGAGCCAGGGCGGTTTAATCCGGAAGCGACTTAGCTATAGACCCACCACAACAGCCCTGCACCCAGCAGGACCCTGTAGATGACAAATGGTGTGAAACCGGCATGCTTCAGCCATGCCATCATGGCGGCCAGGGCACCAATGGCACACAGAAAGGCCAGTGCTGCTGTAATGATGGCGTCTGAGCCAAGCGCAAGCTCACCTTTTTCATAAAGGTCGAGGCCATCCAATAATCCGGCTGCAAGGATTACCGGGATCGACATCAGCATGGAAAAGTGTGCTGCTGCATGTGTTTCGTACCCCAGAAAGCGCCCGGCCGTCATGGTGATACCAGAACGGCTGGTCCCCGGGATCAAGGCCAGTATCTGTGCCAGGCCGATAATCAGGGCACTGACCACAGTAATATGTTCGATGCGGCGTATTTTCATGCCGACTTTGTCAGACAAATAAAGCACAATCCCAAATCCCAGCATCGTCCAGCCGATGACTTCTGCCGATCGCATCTGGTCGATCAATCCGGTTTTTGCAGCAAAGTATCCTGCTATGACGACGGGTACGGTGCCAATGATCAAGGCGAAAGCAAGTTTGCCGCCTTGCGTGACCCGCCCAACGAGCAGCAAGAGAAATCCGTTGAAAGCTGCCAGGACATCTCGCCAGAAATAGATCAGCACTGCAAACAACGTCCCGACGTGAACAGCGACATCAATCCCGCGACCTTGATCCGGCCAATCGGTTAGTGCCGGGATCAAAATCAGGTGACCTGAGGACGAAATTGGCAGAAATTCCGTAACGCCCTGTATAACCGCAACAACAAATATGTGAAAAAGGCTCAAGTCAGGCTTTCCGGTTTGGGGTCATATTGATTTACTGATTTCAGTCATTTGCTTATACCACCCGTTAAAAAACGACTATAGAGGGTAATTGGTCTCATTTTTGGATTATATCACAGAATTATGACCTGATGCCGCCAATGACGCCTTCGTCCTTGACGGAGCCGCGTCTGCCTTTGTATTTGTTACCGTCTTCATCAGTTGATGCAACGCTGTGTTTCCGTTTAGTTGGAAACGCTTTAAAGTTTGAGCAAATGCGTACGCTTTATCATCAGTGGCTCTCTCCGTTCTCCCGCAAGGTTCGCCTCGTTCTTGGCGAAAAGGATCTTGTTGCGGATTTTGAAGCGGAAAAAACATGGGAGCGCCGGGAGGAATTTCTGGCCCTTAACCCGGCGGGTACCGTTCCGGTATTGATCGACGAAGACGGCACAGTTGTGTCTGACAGCCTTGTCATCTGTGAATATCTGGATGAACTCCATCCCGATCCACCCCTTGTGGGTAAAGATGTAAAGATACGGGCAGAAACTCGCAGGCTTGTTGCCTGGTTTGACCAGAAATTCAATCTCGAAGTATCGGTTAATCTTCTCGATCAAAAAGTCTGGCGGCGTTTCCTTGGTCGCGGAGAGCCTAATTCGGATGCACTGCGGGCCGGGCACTATAATTTGCACACCCATCTGGACTATATCGGCTGGCTGACCGAACGCCGAAACTGGCTGGCCGGAGATGATTATGGTCTGGCCGATATTACAGCTGCGTCACATCTCAGCTGTCTGGATTATCTGGGTGATGTACCCTGGGAAGATCATCAGGCCGCCAAGGACTGGTATGCCAGAATAAAATCACGACCGACTTTCCGGCCCTTGTTGGCGGACCATATTCCCGGACTGCCACCACCCAAACATTACGCCGATCTGGATTTCTGACGATGCCAGGCAAAGTCAAAACCGGCGACGGAACCGAAACGGGACAGCTGGTTGAAGATGGGGTTGAAATAAGCAAATCGAACAATGATCTGAAAAACAGGATCAGGGCGGAAGCCCTGTCTCTGGGATTTGATAGCGTCGGATTTGCCCCGGCAACTGCATTTGCCCATGGCCCCCAGGCTCAGGATCTTGCTGATTATATCGCAGATGATCGCCACGGTGAAATGGACTGGATGGCGAAGCACCTTGATCGACGCCAGGACCCCAATGGCTTGTGGGCAGAAGTCCGCACCGTCATTTCGCTGGGAATGTCTTACGCGCCGAAAGATGATCCCCTGAAACTATTGAAGATGCCGGAGCGTGGCAATATCGCCATTTACGCCCGAGGCCGGGACTATCATGATCTGGTGAAAAGTCGTCTGAAAAGGCTGGCTCGCTGGTTGATCGATCAGGCTGGCGGTGATGTGAAAGTGTTTGTTGATACGGCACCTGTAATGGAAAAGCCTTTGGCCCAGGTCGCCGGACTTGGCTGGCAGGGACAGCATACGAACATGGTCTCGCGGGAATTTGGCTCATGGCTGTTTCTGGGTGAGGTATTTACGACCCTTGAGCTTGAACCGGACCAGCCCCACGATGATCGTTGCGGTCGTTGCACAAGCTGTATCGACGTTTGCCCGACGAACGCCTTGTCAGAAGATGGCAAGATGGATGCACGGGCCTGCATTTCCTACCTGACAATTGAACACAAAGGTCATATCGACCGGAAATATCGTCGCGCCATGGGCAACCATATCTATGGCTGTGATGATTGCCTGGCGGTTTGCCCATGGAACAAATTTGCACCGCCTCACAGTGAACCAGCATTTTTACCACGGATTGAACTGACAGCCCCCCGGCTTAATGACTATGTGACGCTCGATGACGCGGGTTTTCGCCAGGTCTTTTCGGGGTCGCCCATCAAGCGTACAGGGCGCGACAGGTTTGTCCGAAATGTCCTGATCGCAATTGGCAATTCGGGATTACCAGGATTGGCGACGAAAGCAGAGAACCTTTTGAAGGACCCTTCCAGTGTCGTCAGGGCGGCCGCGATCTGGGCACTTTCACAATTGCTTCCGGCTGATGAATTTAGCGAACTGGCCAGGATTCACGCCCCACAGGAAGAAGATATCGAAGTTCGTTCGGAATGGGGGACCTGAAAAAAATCCCCCCGCAAATGCGAGGGGAAGTTAAAGACAGGGAAGACTGACGGGGAGACGTCAGTCATACCGGCAGGGGGGTGCCGGTCAGGGATGACGAAGAGTGGGCAGCCAGGGCCTTGGGGATGTTATCCGTCAGAGAGTAACCTCAAATCCGACTGGATGGCCCTGATGACCGCTCTTGTCGATGGTGATTAGACAATATGTATGTTTCAGCTATATGTCAGAATCATATTAAATTGTAACAGCTTTGTATTTAATGAAATATATTATTTGCCTGAATGTTCAGGTTTCAGACCCGCCGAGGCGTAAAATACAATAATGTCAGATACTTATGAAAAAACAGATCAGGGACCGGGCAAATTGTTCTGTTTTGGCCTCGGATATACAGGTTTGGCGCTGGCAAAGGCGTTAATTGCTGATGGTTGGCAGGTCGCCGGGACCAGTCGCACCGCCGAAAGCGCCTCATTTTTGACTGAACAAGGTATAGAAGCCTTTGTTTTTGATCGTACCCGACCCCTGGCTGACGCGGGTTCGGCGCTGAAGGGTGTAACCCATCTGTTATCCTCCGTTCCACCGGATGAAACCGGTGACCCTGTTCTGGATTGCCATGCCGACGATCTGGAGGCTTTGGCGCAAAACACTGCCTGGGCCGGGTATTTGTCGACGACTGTTGTCTATGGCAATCGCGACGGTGGCTGGGTTGATGAAAGTTCAGCCCGGACCCCAGGTGTCGCGCGGGGCCAGCGTCGGGTAGACGCCGAAGACCGCTGGATTGCATTAGGTCAGGCATCAAACATTCCGGTACATCTCTTTCGTCTGGCCGGGATTTATGGGCCGGGACGCAGTGCTTTTGATCAAATCAGGGCCGGGCGGGAGAAACGGGTTGAGCGCCCGGGCCAGGTCTTCAGCCGCATTCATGTTGAGGATATCGTTGCGGTCTTACGGGCATCGATGCAACAACCCAGGGCGGGTGCGGCCTATAATTTATGCGACGATAATGCCGCAGCTCCTGCGGATGTAACAGCTTTCGCTTGTGAACTGATGGGCGTGCCAGTGCCACCGGCAGTACAATACGAAGACGCCGACTTGTCTGACATGGCTAAAACATTCTGGGCAGATAACAAACGGGTGCGAAACAATCTTCTGCAACAGGAGCTTGGCGTCACCCTGAAATATCCGGATTACCAGAGTGGTTTGCGGGCAATATTGGCTGCCGAACAGGCCGGATAAGACGTTTTTCAAAGCGTTGGAAAAACTCGACTGCGTCAATTTGCGCATTTGACCCGGACCGTGAGAGTCCCCTTATATTTTATATGGCCGCATTGAAATTCTGCGGCCTGGCGTGACGCGCAAAAGCGTTGCGTTTGCGTCCATAAAACAAGGGAAATTCATGGAACATTATCACGCAGTTGTCTGGCTTGATCATCGCGATGCCAAGGTCTTTCATATTACAACCGAAGAGGCCAGTGAACGGGATGTTCACGCAACACATTCTTCCGAACATCAGTCGGCCGGCCACAAGGACAGAGGCAAAAGCGGCAAGCGCCCACCGATAGACAAGGACTATTTTGAAGGAGTGATCGGAGCGTTGGGCGGTGCAAAAGAAATTTTGATCATGGGCCCGGCGGATGCCAAAAAGGAACTCTCAACCTATATCGATTCTCACCACAAGGAGATGAAGGAAAAGATCATCGGCATAGAAGCTGCCGATCACATGAGTGACTACAAGGTCATCCAGCACGCGCGCAAGTTTTTCAAGCGAGAAGATCGCATGAGACCCTTGCTAGGTCAGCAGGCCTGATTCCAACAATTGCACTGCCAGCGTATCGGCATCGGTAAACAGAAAACCGGTCATACCGAGTGCGTTGGCGGCGTGAATGTTGTCCGCCCTGTCATCAATAAAGGCAGCGCGTTCCAGGTCCACACCAAATCGCTCAAGACGACGGTAAATTTCCGGGTCTGGTTTCGCCACACCTTCGATGCCGGAGATAACAAGCCCGTCAAACAAATCCAGAAAATCAAAACGTTCGAGGGCGCGTGGCCAGGTTTCTGCGGACCAGTTGCTCAGGACATACAAAGGCATGCCCTGGACCTTCAGGTTTTCCAGAATCTGAAGGGTGCCGCCAATACTTTCTTGCATCATCTCGTGCCAGCGAGTTTCGAACAGGGCAATGTTGTCCGCTTCATGGGGATGCTGAAGGCTTAATTTTTCAATGCATGTCGCCAGTGGTTTTCCCGCATCACTTTGGCGAATCCAGTCCATCGAACAGACATCGCGCAAAAACTCTTCCATGCGATCCGTATCGTCAAAAACCTTGCGATACAAATGACGAGGGTCCCAGTCGATCAAAACATTTCCAAGATCAAAAACCACTGTGTTGAGTGGCTTGTTCATTCAGAGGCATCCTGGCCTGAAACCTGTTGGCAAAGCGTCTCCACCGTTGTGACCAATCGCTCAATGTCGTCCGGTTCCGACAAGCGGTGATCTCCGGATTTGTTGAGATTCAGCGTAACATTATCTGATTTCAGGGCATCAACCAGTTTCAGTGCGTGCTGCCATGGTACATCGGGGTCTTGCATGCCTTGCAAAATGCGGACAGGACAATCCAGATCGATCCCGTTTTCCATGATCATATGATTGTCCCCTTCCTCGATCAGGTGCAGGGCAATTGTATAAGGCTCCTCCGAATATTCGCTCGGTTCCATGTAGACGCCATCGCGCTGCAATGTTTCGCGGATGTTATTGTCGAAGCCTTCCCACATCAGGGCCCGGGTGAAATCGGGGGCGGGGGCAATGCCCACCAGCCCGGCAACACGTTTCTTTCGGTCCAGGGCTGCCAGCAACATGATCCAACCGCCCATACTGGAGCCGACAAGAATTTGTGGGCCTTCGGTACAGGCATCCAGTACAGCCACGGCATCCTCTTTCCAGCGCCCGATCGTACCGTCCACAAAGGCGCCGGATGACTGTCCATGACCGAAATAGTCGAACCTCACAAAAGCTCTGCCAGCCTCAAGGCAGGCCTGTTCAAGGGCTGTTGCCTTTGTGCCGGTCATGTCTGACATAAAGCCGCCCAAAAAGATCACGCCGGGAGACTTGCCTGGATGTGCGTGATAAGCGATTGTCGCGCCATCAGGGCGCTTGAGAAATTTCGGCCGGGTATCGCTTTTGCTGATATCGTTCATAATAGCCTTGTTGTCTGGAGCGATTCCGGTTTGACCGGAATAACTTCGACCGTGAAATTCGTTGTCTTGATTGGGTTTCAAGGCAACTGACGTTTCCAACGGGTCACGAAACGTTCTTATTGGGATTATATAATTGTCTGTCGCGACAGAGCATAACACCAGTCAATCCATGAGCAAGAAGCCCATTGTGCTGCAGGTGCTGCCTGCGCTTGAAACCGGTGGCGTTGAGCGTACTGCTGTGGATATGACAAAAGCTATCGTCGACGCCGGCTGGACGGCTTTGGTGGCGTCACAAGGCGGGCGCATGCAATACGAGCTGGAGCGTGTCGGCGGCGAGCATATTGTCATGCCACTGGCGTCAAAAAACCCGCTTCAGATACATCGCAATGCCGCCAATCTGACGGCGCTGGTCTATGACCGGGGTATTGATCTGATACATGCTCGAAGCCGGGCCCCGGCGTGGAGCGCCCTGATGGCTGCCCGGCGCGGCAAGATCCCGTTTGTGACGACCTTTCACGGCACATACGGTCTGAAGGGTCCGTTCAAAAAACTTTATAATTCTGTGATGACAAGAGGCGACCGGGTGATCGCAAACTCCAATTTTATCGCTGATCGGGTTCGCACAGACTATGGCGTCGGACTTGGTGATGACGCCGGGCGTCTGATTGCGGTTCCGCGTGGTATTGAAACCACCAGGTTTTTTAACCCTGCTGCGGTCAGTGCCGAGCGAATTATCCAGCTTGCGGAAAAGTGGCGCCTGACCGATGGCCTGCCTGTGATCATGCTGCCGGGACGCCTGACCCGCTGGAAAGGACAAGCAGTTCTTATCGAGGCACTTAAACATTATGGCCAGAACGATGTAATTTGTGTCCTGGTAGGTGACGACCAGGGCCGGACCAAATACCGTGAAGAACTGGAAGCCATGGTCCGGGATCTTGATCTCGAAAGCGTTGTTCGCTTTGTCGGAAATTGCACTGATATGGCCGCTGCTTACATGCTGGCAGATGTCGTAGTTTCTGCGTCCACTGATCCGGAAGCCTTTGGCCGGGTCGCCGTTGAAGCCCAGGCAATGGGGCGTCCGGTCATTGCCACAGATCACGGGGGCGCCCGCGAGACCATTTTGCCAGGCAAGACCGGTTGGCTGGTGCCGCCTGGCGATGCGCTGGAACTGGCCAGTGCCTTACGCAAGGCAGTTCACCTTGATCCCGATGTCAGAGCGGAAATGGCGTCGGCAGGCCGGGCTCATGTGATGGAAGAATACAAGGTCGAACTGATGACGGCCCGAACGATGTTTATTTATCGTGAACTGTTGGGCTTTCCGGAAGCGAAGTCGGCTGCAGAAGCGGAAAAAACTTGATGATGGGTAAGCCGGGCAACCACATCCTGGTTATCAAGCATGGCGCGCTTGGCGATTTTATTCTGGCAACCGGCCCCTTTCAGGCCATTCGCGCAACCTACCCGGATGCCCATATTACCTTGCAGACCACGGAGCCGTTCGTCGACATGGCCCGACAAGGCGGCTGGTTTGACGATATCTGGGTCGACCACAAGCCAAAGATCTGGCAGCCTGGGGCGTGGATGGAAATGCGGAACCGGCTGAACAGTTCGAATTTCAGTTGTATATTTGATTTGCAAACGTCAGCCCGCACGTCCTGGTATTTCAAGTTGCTTCGCAGTCCCAAACCAGACTGGTCAGGCGTCGCAGAGGGATGTTCACATCCGCATGCCAATGCCTTTCGGGATGAGATGCACACTATTGAACGTCAGGCGGAACAATTGCACATGGCCGGGATCAAGGACGTGCCGTCTCCTGACGTGAGTTTTCTGACCTCAGACATATCCCGCTTCGATTTACCGGAAGAGTATGCACTGCTGGTGCCGGGTGGCGCGGCGCATCGGCCGGGTAAACGTTATCCGGCAATTGCCTACCGTGAAATCGCACGTCATATGGCAAAGCAGGGCATCGCGCCCGTAATCATCGGCGCAAAAGCCGAAGCAGATGTTTGTGCCGAGGTTGCCAGGGACGTGCCCCTGGGGCGTAATCTTTGTGACCAAACGACACTCGCAGATATCGCCGAACTTGCTCGCAATGCCAGGGTGACAATTGGCAATGATACCGGGCCCATGCATTTGATTGCACCCACTGGCTGCAAAACGGTGGTTCTATTCAGCACAGACTCCGACCCGAAACTTTGCGGCCAGCGCGGCCCTGACGTGACGATCCTGAGCGCCATGATGACCTCGGGGATTCCGTTTCTGGATGTTGTCGAGACGGCGGGACTGGGCAGGGGTGGAGATCACTTCACGGGTATCAAAGTCACCAGGATGGAGCCTTGAAGGTTTCAGTCGCAGATTTTTTTGAGGGCCTGCCAATCCTTATCTGACAATGCGGCTTCACCACTTCCACTACTGGCTTCAGCTGCTTTTTTGCGTTCGCCAGTTGCCGGGTGCGTTGATAGGTATTTCAATATCTTTGGTGATTCGCCTTCCATTTTTTCTATACGTTCAAAAAAAGACACCATGCCGTCGCGGCGGATACCGGCTTTAGTCAAAAGGTTGAAGGCCATGTCGTCTGCAGCGCTTTCAGCTTCGCGGGAATGGGCTGCATCAACCAGATAGACGCCAACGGACCCGGCGATTTCTGTCATTGTGCCGCTGTCGGCAAAAGTCGAAAGCACGATCTGGTAGCCTAGTTGGCGAAACGTTTGCTCTTCAGCGTGGCGTAATACGACATGGCCCATCTCGTGAGCCAGAACGCCAGCTACTTCTTCCGCACTACTCGCTTCCTTGATCAGGCCGCGCATAAACCGGATATATCCACCTGGCAGTGCAAAGGCGTTAATCATTTTATTATCGATGACGCCAACATGAAGCACTTCGGGCAGCGGAAGTTCGTCTGCCAATCGATCTGTCAACGTATCCAATGCTTGTTGAGCTTCGCTGTTTTTGCAGGTTTTTCCGAAGAAAGTCTGGATCGTTTCAGCGCTTTGACGGCCCATGCGTTCGCGCCATTCATCAGATGCAAGGCTGGCGAGCGGTGCTGATAACCAGGGTACGGCAACCAGGACGCCGACGGTCAATAGCAAGGCAGCAATACCATATCGCCAAGCCATTTTGTGGGTTTTAACTGACTTGGCTGTTTTGACCGCTTTCTTCAGCATGGGATGGATTTTCAGAATTGCATTTGCCAGCGCCGTATCTGCCAGGATCAAACGGGCATCAGGACTTAGTGACTGTGTCAAAACAGGGTTATCTGACCCGCTCAGCCAATGGAGGGTTGATATTTCCCAACGCTCCAACTCTTCCAACGTCGTCACTTCTGCGATGACCAGTTCGCCTGTTTCAAGGCGAACCTGAACTTGTCTGGACACTGCGGAAGTTCCATCGAAATATTCAGCGGGGCATGCAAGAATTGTCTGATCGCTCGTCAAATTTACACAAGCCCCATGTCAAATGCTTCCGCCAGACCTTCACCACTGGTCAAATCATCGCTAAGGCTCTGGGCAATTGTGGCAAGGTTGAGTTGGCCATCAATATGAATATGCCTTGCCATAAAGCGGGCATTTCTGATTTGAGTGAATGGTATGCCCAATCCCAATGTTAGCACTCCAATCATCAGGTTTCCTGCAATCAATTTGATAGCTGAAATCAATTTTGCATCAAATGACAGTTCGATATTTTCGAAAGTGGTCAGGCTTAACAATAGCCTGGTTTGCTTGAGTTGGTACCATGCATCGGTAAGGATAATTACCACCAGCGCGGCCGTTAAATAGAAGGGCCAAGCAGTCAAAACGGTGCCATACTCCTGGAAATATAACCCTACTTTTGAATTGAAATCCTCATCATTTATCGCATTGAAATCCAATTGTGAGCCCAGTTCAAATGCCAAATATATGAATGGCCCGTAAAATAAGAGCAGCGTGGTCAGGCCCGGAACCAACCATGCCTTGTACATCGATTTCAAGACGTCTCTGCTTTTTTTATTCTTGTCGAAGACGAAAAATTTATCACCTATATGGGTATTCTGCATTTCGATACGCCAAAGATGCATATTCTGCCAAGGTGTTATCAGTCCAAAAACAAGTTTCAACAAATTATATAAGAATGACCACAAGCCGTATTTCCAGCTGGAACCCGTCAATCCCGCTCGAATACTGCGCCACCTTGTTCTTGTCAGCCGATACCGCTGAGCCCGATAGGCAGCAACTCCAATCAGATAGTAAATGGCAATATAAGTCCCAATTGTGAACCAAAATTCAGTCTGAACATTGTCAAAAAAACCTGTTGCCCGAAGGACGCCACTAATTACGGCATAGGGCAGGAAAATAACAAAGACGATCAACAAGAATCCTAGAAACAGTTCTTTGCCCGTACCTGTATATTCCAGAGGTGATCCGAGGACATACATTTTTTGCCAGATGTAGCGACGGACTTTGGTTCGTGCCCAAAATCGGTAAAAGCCAATCGTGAGAATATTTAGCAACAGATTCTTCAAAACCAAACCGATTATTTCTGGTGCTCGACCATGAAATTTTAGACTTCCTTCTACGATGTGTATTGGTTTTGTGGAGACTCCAAAATCTGCCGGACTACTGCTTCCGGATTGATGTTCATCACTCATGAAACTACCTGCTACTTGCTCAACAACAAAATCTATTACGAGTATAGTTTATCAATTATATCAATGTAAACGTGTGTATCTGGAGGTTTGTAGCTTTTTATTTTTGTCTTGCTTCCTACACAGCGCCCATATCAAAAGCCTCGGCCAGACCCTCACCGCTGGTCAGGTCATCATCGGCGCTCTGATTGATCACGCCAAGATCCAGTTGCCCCTCGATGTTTGTATGATTGGCGAGGAAACGGGCAAAGCGGACCTGGGTGAAGGGAAGTCCGATACCCAGTGTCAGCAAGACAATCAGAATGTTTCCAAGAAATAGCCAGAAAAAAGAAAGCAGGGTGGCGTCAAAGGAAATCTTCAGATCCTCGAACGACGTTAAGGCGACCAGCATTCGGGTTTCTTTCAGTTTGTACCAGGCCATGCCGATGGCAAATACAATCAATGACACCGGCCAGACCATGCCGAACATCGTCAGCAGGCCGCTGTTGTTTTGAAGGTTTAATTCGACGTGGGCCTGGATCTGGGCCTCGCTCATGGTGCCGTTAAATACCTCCAGCCCAAGCATCATTGCCACGGCAACAAATGGCAGGGCGTACACAATGACGACAACAATCGCGACGACTGCGTAGGAAAGATACAAGGTCACAAGTGTCTGGCGTGCAGCTCCGTCACGGTCAAAAACAAAAAAGCGGTCACCCAGATGCGTGTTTTGCATTTTGATTTGCCAGAGCTTCAAATTTTTGTAGGGCAATATCAGGGCAAACAAGAGCATCAGGGTATTCAGCAACAATTGCCAAAGGCCATAGGTCCAGCCCTTGCCCGTCTGTCCGGCACGAATACTGCGCCAGCGCGTGCGTGACAGCCGGTAGCGTCGGGCCCGGTAGGTGGCGACGCCGATCAGATAGAAAAACAACAGGGCGATCACAAAACTGAATAGTCCGCTTATCATGGGGCTGCCCAGCATGGAAAGTAGAACGTTAAGCACGGCAACCGGTAGAAACACCACCAGGATGATCATCAAAAAGCCCAGAAAAAGTTCTTTGCCGGTGCCGGTATATTCAAGGGGGGAGCCAAAAACATGCATCTTTTCCCACAAGTACCGACGCACATTTGTCCGTGCCCAGAAACGATAGAATCCCAGGGTGACGATATTGAGCAGGAAATTCTTGATCACCAGCCAGATAATTTCCCGCGAAAGTCCGTGAAATTCTGAACTGCCCTGGACTATGTTCCGACCACTTGCCGAAGGGTTTTCTGTGTCTGAGTGATCCGTCATGATTGACCCCATGAACCTGATTGAAAACGCGCTTTGTCGGCGTGGTTATTATTCTTGCCGGACAAACATCCTGAACGTGTGATCCAGAGATTAGCACAAATATGTAAAGACTTGGTTGTTGCACAATTCAAAATAATCAACGGATCGCTTCGACTGCTATTTTGGCAACAACCGCAGATGTAGAAGCGATTCCTTCAGCGCCGGGTTCGCTGCAAACGGAATTCACAAGGCAGGTTGCTTGACAGCCCACCGATTCCCTATAGTTTTCCGGCTTTCAGGGCGGTTTTGACCCTGACAGGAATATAACTTTACAAGGATGAGTACTGGCATGGTTGCCTTGACACTTCCTGATGGCAGCGTCCGCCAATTTGATGACGCCGCATCAGGTGCAGATTTAGCCGCTGATATCGGACCGGGGCTGGCCAAAGCCGCCCTTGCCGTTCGCGTGGATGGAAACCTTTGGGACCTGCACCGGCCCATTGAGACCGATGCTGCTGTGTCTATTGTAACCATCAAGGACGATGACGAAACGATCCTGCATCTGCTGCGTCATGATGCTGCTCATATCCTCGCTGAAGCTGCCAAGGAATTATGGCCTGACATTCAGGTGACAATTGGTCCAGCCATCGAAAACGGCTTTTATTATGATTTTTCCAGGGCGGAGCCTTTCACGCCGGAAGACCTGGAGAAGATGGAAAAGCGCATGCACGAGATCGTCG
This sequence comes from Alphaproteobacteria bacterium, assembly GCA_018654745.1. GTDB lineage: Bacteria > Pseudomonadota > Alphaproteobacteria > UBA2966 > UBA2966 > JABILA01. Next base: position 30,146 of record JABILA010000010.1, on the reverse strand, counting down.
ACCGCGACGAAAAGCTCGAGCGTGAAGTCTGGGACCGCAACAAGGCGATCGATTATTTCAAGAGCATCGGCGAATTGTACAAGGCCGAATTGATTTCTGATTTACCGGAAGACGAAGTGATTACACTTTATCGGCAAGGTGAATTCGTTGATCTGTGTCTTGGCCCCCACCTGCCATCCACAAAAAAGCTTGGCCATGCGTTCAGGCTGATGAAGCTTGCCGGTGCCTATTGGCGCGGCAAATCCGACAACGAAATGCTGCAGCGTGTTTACGGCACGGCCTGGCGCAATGAAAAAGAGCTGAATGCGTACCTGTTGCGCATTGAGGAAGCTGAAAAACGCGATCACCGGAAACTGGGCAAGGAAATGGATTTATTCCATTTTCAGGAAGAAGCCGCCGGTATGGCTTTCTGGCATCCCAAGGGCTGGACGTTGTATCGCAGTCTTGAAAACTACATGCGCCGTCGACTTGATGCCGCAGGTTATGTGGAAATCAAAACACCACAGCTGGTTGACCGGATGCTATGGGAGGCCTCAGGGCACTGGGAAAAATACCGCGAGAACATGTACATTTCGGAATCGGAAGATCGTGTATTTGCACTTAAGCCGATGAACTGTCCTTGTCATGTGCAGGTTTTTCGCCAGGGATTGAAAAGCTATCGCGATTTGCCACTGCGTATGGCCGAATTCGGGTCCTGCCACAGGTACGAGCCATCAGGTGCCCTGCACGGTTTGATGCGGGTGCGGGGCTTTGTTCAGGATGATGCCCATATTTTCTGCCGTGAAGAGCAGATCGCTGCCGAGACCAAAGACTTTTGTGACCTGCTGATGTCGGTCTACAAGGACTTTGGCTTTACGGATGTTGCGATCAAGTTTTCTGACCGACCGGAAGTGCGGGCGGGTACAGACGAAGTCTGGGACCAGGCTGAAGGCGCGCTGAAAGATGCCGTTATTGCGGCCGGCTATGAATTTGAATTGAACCCGGGCGATGGCGCATTTTATGGCCCCAAGCTTGATTTTGTTCTCACCGACGCGATAGGGCGTGAATGGCAGTGCGGCACCTTGCAGGCTGATTTTGTCTTGCCTGAACGCCTGGGCGCGTCCTATATCGGCGAAGATAGCCAAAAACATACACCTGTCATGTTGCACCGGGCGATTCTCGGGTCTCTCGAACGCTTCACGGGCATCCTGATTGAAGAATATGCAGGTAAGTTTCCCTTATGGCTGTCACCTCAGCAATTCGTTGTTTGTGCGATTGTCAGCGACGCCGACGATTTTGCCAGTGAAGTTCTGGCAAAAATGAAGGCCGCTGGTCTGCGGGGCGACGTCGACCTTCGTAACGAAAAGATCAACCTGAAAGTTCGGGAACATTCGCTGGCCAAAGTGCCCGTGATTGTCGCTGTTGGCCGTCAGGAAGTAGAATCTGGTAAAGTCGCTGTTCGCCGTTTGGGCGAAAAAGGCCAACAAATCCTTGATTTGGACGACGCGATTGCTAGACTTGTGGAAGAAGCAAAGATTCCTGGCACTTGACATTCAGGCAAGACAGGAACAATTAGCTATGTCTGATCGGTAGTTCACTTACATACCGGTTGCGGGATAAAGTTTTTGAAACGGACATTGAAGGAGTATGGTCCATAGTTAGAAGGCCCATCGCAGCGCCGCCGACCCGAGAGGGCCCGCGCGTTAATGAATTTATTACTGTTCCAGAGGTTCGCGTTGTCGGACCTGACGGCGAAATGGAAGGCGTCATGTCTGTCGCAGCTGCCCGCGAAGTGGCAGCAGATCACGGACTTGACCTGGTAGAGGTTTCTCCCAATGCCGACCCACCCGTCTGCAAGGTTTTGGACTACGGCAAGTTTAAGTACGAAGCCCAGAAAAAAGCCAATGTCGCCCGCAAAAAACAAAAGACCATCGATCTGAAAGAGATCAAGATGCGTCCGAACATTGATACGCATGACTACGATGTCAAAATGCGTTCGATTTTCAAGTTCATTGCCGAAGGTGACAAGGTCAAGGTTACGCTGCGTTTTCGCGGTCGTGAAATGGCCCACCAGGAGCTGGGCATGAACGTCTTGAATCGCGTCCGGGCGGATGTCGATGAAGTTGCCAAGATCGAGCAGTTCCCGAAAATGGAAGGCCGCATGATGACTATGGTGATGGCGCCGAGATAACCGTTATCCAGCTATACAAACGCGAAACGCCGGGCATTTATTGCCCGGCGTTTTACGTTTAGCGGCTTTAAGCTTCTCGTGAGTTCAGGAGGAATCCGTCAGAGCCAGAATTGTCGTGACGTTGAAATCAACATTCCAAGCTCTCGATTGCAGACCAGAAAAAAAGAGTTTTAATATCAGGCCTGAATATCAAGCCTTTTTCCGCGGTCTTCACCTGAATCAGATTTTGCCCGTTTGGCCTTTTCATCTTCGGCGGCACGGTCGCTGATACTCTGGGAAGCTTCACGTTTGGGGGGTGGGCCAGCTTCTGCAGCCTGGGCATATGAGCCAATTGAACTGGGGGACATGTAACTTACTCCTATTAACACGCGTCTTGTCTCGCCCAAGATATAGCAACTATCAATCTGAATTTCATCAACTATCGATTCGTATTTAACTAAACTTCCTTACCAATTTAGCTAAATTTTTAGTGAAATTGCAGGTACTTGGCGTCGAAGCTTCGATTTGCGGGTTCGGCAGGGGCGTTCGATACAGAAGCAATTCCGTTTAATCCGAAATCGCCCTTGCAGATTGCGAACCTTGTAAATTGTCAGTTCTCAATTCTGTGGTGGCCTGCCGCAAGACTTGCCAGGAGGCCTGCAACGCCAGAGACGCCAGGATCAAGGCAACCGCCAGGTCCGGCCATTGACTTCCAGTTGCAAAAACGCCCGAAGCGGCCACAACAACTGCCAGATTTCCAAGAACGTCATTGCGCGTGCACAGCCAGACAGAACGCATGTTTGCATCGCCATTGCGATATTTGAACAAAAGAAACGCGGCCAGGAGGTTGGCCAGCATGGCCATCAAACCCACCGATCCCATCACGCTGGCGACCGGTGTATCCATCGTCAGACTGTTGTAGATTACGGTGCCAATTATCCACAGACCAAAGGCACCCATGGACAAGCCTTTCATAAAAGCAGCCCCGGCACGCCAGCGCAGACTTCTATCCAGAACAAACAGACTGATTGCGTAACTGGCGGAATCGCCCAGAAAGTCTACGGCGTCAGCCAGCAGGGAAACGGATCCGGAAAAAACACCTGCACTGATCTCAACCACAAACATGGCGGCATTGATGATCAGTACCGCCCACAGCACACGCTTCAGTGACCTTGTGATTTCAGTTGTGTCGACATGATGTCCGCATCCGGCACTCATGATCGTTCCTCCTGTATGTGGGCGATCAAATCCCGCAAGACGTGGCGCACATGGTCGTCTGCTGCGCCGTAAAAGACCTGTTTACCCTGACGTCTTCCCCGGACCAGTCGCGCAGCTTTCAGAAGTCGAAGGTGATGACTTGTCAGAGACGGTGTCATCTGCAATCCGGTCGCGATATCACCAACAGCACATTCCTTATCCAGACAAAGCATCAGAATGCGCAACCTGTTGGGCTCACCCATCAAATGCAGCATGTCAGCCAGAGTTTCAGTCTGACCGTCATTGAGTTCGGGGCGCGATATTTCTTCGGAAGGCATTAGCTGGTCCACAAATCGATAATTCAACATATGAATATTTGTTCATATGTATGTGGTGACTCGCAGATTGTCAATGTAAAAAGCCGCAAGTTTCCACTTTTCGCGGTAAAACATATCGCAGGTATTCCTGGGGAAGTTGCGCCTGTAAATATGCCAGGGTTCGAATCCCCCCTGAATCTCTGGAATCCCATGTTAACCGGGGTTTCGGGCTTGCAAAGCACCTGAGACCCCGTTATAAACCCCGCTCTTGCGAGTGGTCCGGCCTGTTAGGGCATGCCGTGGCACCTCAGAAGCTTCAGCCAGACAATCCATACGGGATTGCTCGGCAGGACTTGCGCACCGGACAAAATGTACGTTCCGGTGCCACTATCAGAAAGGAAGCAAATGCCCAAATTGAAGTCAAAGAGTGGCGCCAAAAAGCGCTTCAGTCTTACAGCGACAGGTAAGGTACGTGCGAACCAGGCTGGCAAACAGCATGGCATGATCAAGCGCACAAACAAGCAGATCCGCAACTTGCGTGGCACAACAATTCTTGCCCCACAAGATGCAAAGATCATCAAAAAAATGCTGCCCTACGGCTGAGGAGACTGAACAATGGCACGAGTAAAACGCGGCGTAACCACCCACGCCCGCCACCGAAAAGTATTAAAGCGCGCGAAAGGTTATCGCGGTCGCAATAAATCCATCTTCACAGCAGCTATCGAGCGCGTCGAAAAAGGCTTGCAATATGCCTATCGTGACCGCCGGGCAAAAAAGCGCAGCTTCCGATCTTTGTGGATCCAGCGCATCAATGCTGCAACCCGTGAGCATGGGCTGAACTACGGTCGATTTATCAATGGCCTCAATCTCGCTGGCATCGAACTTGACCGCAAGGTCATGGCCGATCTTGCTGTGCGCGAACCTGAGGCTTTCAAGGACCTTGTCGGACAGGCACAAGCTGCCCTCGATAAAGCCGGATAACTTCGGGCCCACTGGCGATTTCGCCAGTATCCAAAAATAATATCGGGCTGTTGCCCTGGTGACGTCAATTTTATCGGACTTTGCCAGGGCGCCAGCACCTTAAGGGGCCTCTTCCAACGGGCTCCTTTTTTGTTGAGCAGCCCTCTATAAGTCGAGCAAATGTTATGGATGATATCGCAAATCTGAAACAGACCCTTTCAGACAGCATCGCGGCAGCCGAAGATCAGGCTGCCCTGGAAGCCGTTCGTGTCAGCGCCCTTGGCAAAAAAGGCCAGGTTACGCAGCTGATGAAAGGGCTGGGGGGCATGTCGCCGGAAGAACGCAAAACTGCGGGCCCGGCTCTCAATGCCCTGAAAGATGAAATTGCAACTTTGCTGGACAGCCGCAAACAGGCATTGGAATCCGTTGAAATGGATTTGCGCCTGGCGACGGAACGGGTCGATGTTTCACTGACGCCACGTCCTGAATCAGAAGGATTTATTCACCCGGTCAGCCAGGTGATCGATGAAATTACAGCCGTGTTCGGTGACATGGGATTTTCTGTTGCCGAAGGCCCGGACATTGAGCAGGACTTTTATAATTTCACAGCGCTGAACATCCCGCCGGAACATCCGGCGCGCCAGATGCACGATACATTTTATCTGAATGACACCGGTGAAGGTGAGCGTATGTTGTTGCGCACCCATACTTCCCCTGTGCAGATCCGGACCATGGAAAACAACAAGCCGCCTTACCGCATTATTGCCCCTGGCCGGACCTATCGTTGTGATTCAGATATGACCCACACGCCGATGTTCCACCAGGTCGAAGGTCTGGTCATTGATCGCGACATCAACATGAGCCACCTGAAAGGCTGCCTGCAGGAATTTACCCGTTCGTTCTTCGATGTGGCGGACCTCAACGTGCGTTTCCGCCCGAGTTATTTCCCTTTCACGGAACCAAGTGCTGAACTGGATATCGGCTGTACCCGAAACGGCAACAGCCTGACAATCGGTGGCGATGACTGGCTGGAAGTTCTTGGCTGCGGCATGGTGCATCCCAAGGTTCTGGAATATGTCGGTGTCGATCCCAACGAATGGCAAGGTTTTGCCTTCGGCATGGGCATCGACCGGATTGCCATGCTGAAATATGGCATACCGGATCTGCGCGCCTTTTTCGAATCTGATTTGCGCTGGTTACGTCATTACGGGTTTTCCGCCCTGGATGTACCCGGACTTGCCGGAGGGCTGGCCCGATGAAATTTCCCCTGTCATGGCTCAAACAACATATCGAAACAGATGCAACGCTGGATCAGGTCGTCGACACACTGACAGCAGTTGGTCTTGAAGTTGAAGAAGTTACCGATCGTGCCAAAGAGCTGGCGCCTTTCACAGTGGCTCATGTCATCGAAGCTGTGCAGCATCCGGATGCGGATCGTTTACGGGTTTGCACAGTTGATACTGGCAACGGCATCACGCAGGTCGTTTGTGGCGCACCAAATGCCCGAACTGGCATGAAAGGCGTCTTTGCGGACGTGGGCACGACCATTCCTGGTAACGGCATGCTGTTGACCGCAGCAAAAATTCGCGGTGTCGAAAGCAAGGGCATGCTCTGTTCGGAACGTGAAATGGGTTTGTCAGACGAACATGACGGCATAATTGATTTGCCGGAAGATTCGCCAATTGGTGCGCCCTTCGCAAAACTGGCCGGTCTGGATGATCCGATTATCGAACTCAAAATCACGCCGAACCATCAGGACGCCCTGGGCGTTGCAGGCATTGCGCGCGATCTTGCCGCTGCTGGTCTGGGCAAGGTGATTACACCCGAAGTCGAAGTCTTGCCTGGTGCTTTCGAAAGTCCGATCAAGATCGAAATGAAACTGGGCGATGATGTTGCGGATGCCTGTCCGTATTTTGTCGGCCGGTATGTGCGCGGCATCAAGAATGGTCCCAGCCCCAAATGGCTTCAGGATCGTTTGCTGGCCATCGGCTTGCGGCCAATTTCTGCGCTGGTCGACATGACCAACTATATTACATTTGATATGGGCCGTCCCCTGCACGTTTTTGATGCTGACAAGGTTGCAGGTAACATTCATCTGCGCCTGGCAAAATCCGGCGAGACGATCGATGCCCTGAACGACAAATCCTATGATCTTGATGATCAGATGACGGCTGTCTGCGATGACAACGGTGTCCTTGGTCTGGGCGGTGTTATCGGTGGTGTCCCTTCAGGCTGTACAGAAGAGACGACAAACGTTTTCATCGAAGCGGCCTTGTTTGATCCCGTTCGCACGGCGACAACCGGGCGCAAACTACAAATAGATTCTGATGCGCGTTATCGGTTTGAACGCGGCATCGATCCGGCAGCTGTGGTTTCCGGGATGGAACGGGCAACCAAACTGGTATTGGAAATTTGCGGTGGTGAAGCCAGTGAAATTACGACAGCTGGTGCTCAGCCTGAATGGTCAAAAACTGTTTCCTTCCGTCCCGCCAGAATGCAGACCCTGGGTGGTCTTGATACCCCGGCTGAACAAAGCATTTCCATTCTTGAAAGCCTCGGCTTTGGCATCCTGGAAAATAATGGCGATACGCTGGAAGTCTCTGTGCCGACCTGGCGTATGGATGTACACGGCGAAGCTGATCTCGTGGAAGAGGTTGCGCGCATAGTTGGCTATGACGCCATTCCCGCAATCCCGTTGCGCAATCCGGCACCGGTAACCCGTCCGGCGATTACGCCTCAACGGCGACGCATGGTAACAGCGAAGCGGGTGCTGGCTGCACGTGGCATGAACGAAGCTGTCACCTGGTCGTTCACACAGACCCCGTGGGCAGAAATGTTTGGTGGTGGTGCGGATGCTTTGCGACTTGCAAATCCGATCAGCTCAGAAATCGACATCATGCGCCCTTCAACGCTGCCCAATCTGATCGATGCCGTAAAACGCAATGTCGACAGGGGCGTGGGTAACGTGGCTTTGTTCGAAGTTGGTAACACCTACAGTGGCGTCAAACCTGACGAGCAACAAGTTGTTGCAGGCGGTGTCCGGCGAGGAGAATCTGGCCAGAAGCACTGGTCACAGGCAAGTCGCGAAATTGATGTGTTTGATGCCAAGGCAGATGCCATGGCGGTCTTGACTGAAATTGGAGCGCCAACCGCCAACTTGCAAACATTTGTTGAAGCCCCTGACTGGTATCATCCTGGCCGCTCCGGCACCTTGCGCCTGGGGCCAAAAAACATTTTGGCCGCGTTTGGAGAATTGCATCCACGCATCCTCGCGCTGATGGATGTCAAAGGTCCACTGGTTGGCTTTGAAGTCTTCATGGATAACCTTCCAAAATCCAAAGACAAAGCCAGCCACAACCGGTCCGCGCTTGTCGTATCAGATCTGCCGTCGGTGGATCGTGACTTCGCTTTTGTTGTCGGCAGTGACGTTGCGGCCCAGGATATCGTCCGGGCCGCCACGGGCGCCGACAAAAAACTGATCGCCGATGTCTCTGTGTTTGATGTCTTCGAAGGTGCCGCGCTGGGTGAAGATAAAAAATCCATTGCTGTCCGGGTTCGCCTGCAGCCATCCGACAAGACTTTGACGGAAGATGAAATTGACGCCGTCGCCGACCGCGTTGTCAGCCAGGTGGTCAAGGCAACAGGCGGAGCATTGCGGGGATAATCATGCCGGTTACATCAAATGTAGAGCCTGATAGCGATATCAAGATTGACGAGATACCGTCAACTTATCGGCGTATGCGCATCGGTGGTCCCTTTGCCAGTTTCAATGGACCGCTAGTTGGTCAGCTGGACGAAGATGGATTGTCCATGGGCTTTGTCGTGGAAAAACGCCATCTGAATCCAGTAGGTATTTGTCATGGGGGTATGTTGATGACCCTTGCTGATATGCAGTTGGGTGTTGGGTCGATGGCGCGCACAAAGGCCTGGGAATTTTTGCCGACGGTGAATATGACTTGCGATTTTGTCCAGGCCTCACCCATGGGTGCCTTTATTTATGGCACCACCGATATCATTCGCGTGACCAAGAACCTGTTGTTTGCTTCCTGCATTCTCTGGCACGGCGAAGATCCTGTCTTCCGTGGTAGTGGCATCATGAAGCGGGCCGGGCGGGATGAGACAAAGACCGTTGATCTGGAACGCTTCTTCGAGCCGGAAGAGGCCTGATCATCGTGAATACTTCTCCTCAGTCTGAAACATCGACTGATATACCTGACGGTTATCGTCCCATGAACGTGCCTGAGGGCAAGTTTCTGGCCGAAAATGGACCGATTTATGGGTGGCAGGACGGCGACGATATTCATCTCGGTATGAGAATAGGCGAGCAGCATACGAATGCCGGTGGCATTTGTCATGGCGGCATGTCGATGGCTTTTGCCGACGCCCAGCTTGTGGCCGGAGCCATGGCGAAAATGGATGACTACACGCCATTGGCCACCATTAATACTTGCGTTGACTTTGTTCGTCCGGGCATCGTTGGCGGTTGGTTCAGGGGAGAGACAAAGATTATTCGATCCACCAGAAATCTGGTGTTTGCCGAAGCAATGATTTTTGTTGATGATGAACTTGCCATGCGGTGTAGCGGTGTTTTACGTCGACTGAAGTTTGAGCCCTTCGATCCTGATCTCATGTTTCAGGATATTGCGCCCGGGTATGTCGGTCTGCGCGGCGAATCCGATCCGCCGGAAGGATTTCATCTGGCGAACATTCCAGGTCCGGTATTGGATATTAACGGTCCCTTGCATGTTCATCTTGAAGACCGGAACCTGCGCCTGGGCTTACGGATCGAGGAGCGTCACTGCAATTCTTCCGGTGTGTGCCATGGCGGTATCCTGATGATGTTTGCTGATGTGCAACAGGGCGTCGGTACCATGTTCAAGGCCGAAGAATTCAATTTTATGCCGACCATGCACATGTCGACAGATTTTGCCGTGCCAGTACGCGTGGGTTCCTGGCTGGTAGGCGAAACCGAAGTTATTCGTATGACCCGCAATATGGCATTTTCAAGCTGTATACTTTCAGTCGACGGCGTGCCTGTCGTTCGTTCCAGCGGTGTGAACAAGCGAACATCAAAATCCTTTGATGTCGTGACACCCAAAACCATCTTTGATTTGCCTGTTTAGCAATTGAGTGATAGAAGCCGCCTTCATGACTGACCTTAGCCATATTCGTAACTTTTCGATCATCGCGCATATTGATCACGGTAAATCGACCCTTGCGGATCGCCTGATCCAGGTTTGCGGCGGCTTGTCTGCGCGTGAGATGACGGAACAAGTGCTCGATTCCATGGATATCGAGCGTGAACGCGGTATCACGATCAAGGCGCAGACCGTTCGCCTGGACTACACCGCCAAGAACGGCGAAAAATATATCCTCAATCTGATGGATACGCCGGGCCACGTGGATTTCGCTTACGAAGTTTCACGGTCATTGGCGGCCTGCGAAGGTTCATTGCTGTTGGTGGATGCCAGCCAAGGCGTGGAAGCACAGACCCTGGCCAACGTCTATCAGGCGATTGATGCCAACCATGAAATCGTCGTTGTCCTGAACAAGATCGACTTGCCCGCATCTGAGCCTGAACAGATCAAGGCACAGATCGAAGAAGTTATTGGCATTGACGCCAGCGATGCTTTACCCGTTTCTGCCAAGACCGGCGACGGTGTGCCAGAAGTCCTTGAGCGAATTGTCGCGCAATTGCCTGCCCCGACAGGCAACGCAGATTCTGAACTAAAAGCTATGCTGGTGGACAGCTGGTATGATCCCTATATGGGCGTTGTGATCCTGGTGCGTGTGCGCGACGGTATCATTCGCAAGGGTCAGAAGATTCGGATGATGGCCGCGGGCTCCAGCCACCTTGTCGAACAAGTTGGTGTTTTCCGTCCCAAAACCGAAAAGATTGACCAACTTGGGCCCGGTGAACTGGGCTATATCATCGCCGGTATCAAGGAAGTCGCCGATACCAATGTGGGTGACACCATCACCGATGACAGAAAACCCGCTTCCGAAGCTTTGGCGGGGTTCAAACCAAGCGTGCCGGTGGTTTTTTGTGGCCTGTTCCCCATTGATAACGGTGATTATAGCCGTCTGCGCGAAAGCTTGCTGAAACTGCGTTTGAATGACGCCAGCTTTGAGTTTGAAGCCGAAACATCTGCAGCCCTCGGCTTTGGTTTTCGTTGCGGGTTCCTTGGCCTTCTGCACCTGGAAATTATTCAGGAACGCCTGTCGCGTGAATTTGACCTTGATCTGATCACCACAGCACCAAGTGTTGTTTACAAGATCTTTCGCACCGACGGCACGATGATCGAACTGCACAATCCGGTTGATATGCCGGACCCGGTGCATGTGGATTACATCGAAGAGCCCTGGATCAAAGCTACGATCATGGTGCCGGATGAACACCTGGGCAGCGTGCTGAAATTATGTGAAGAACGGCGTGGTGTGCAAATCGATTTGACCTATGCCGGCGCACGCGCCGTTGTGGTCTATCGCATTCCCCTGAACGAAGTGGTTTTCGATTTTTATGACCGCCTGAAGTCGGTCAGTCGAGGCTATGCCAGTTTTGATTATCAACTGGATGGATACGAGATCGGCGATCTGGTGACGATGTCGATTCTGGTGAATGCAGAACCAGTTGATGCTTTGGCCGTTATCGTGCCCAAAGCCCAGGCTGAAGCCCGCGGTCGTGGCATGTGTGAACGCCTGAAGGATTTGATCCCGCGCCAGTTATTCAAGATTCCGGTACAGGCAGCTATTGGTGGGCGTGTGATTGCCCGCGAAACCATTGCCGCCATGCGCAAGGATGTAACGGCAAAATGTTATGGCGGCGACATCAGTCGCAAGCGGAAACTGCTTGAGAAGCAAAAGAAGGGCAAAAAACGCATGCGGACTTTCGGCAAAGTCGAAATTCCGCAGGAAGCTTTTATTGCCGCGCTTAAAACAGGCGACGACTGACGCTGGCTTGATCGGGTTATTTGTCGGATTTTGTCCCGATACCGAACAGCAAGACAAGAACCGGACCAAGGGCACCGAAAATCAGCCACGCCGGTTGCTGCAGGATAACGACAAACCCATCCCACAAAGACGGTATCAGGTGCCGCTGAACGACCGCCTGCATTAAATTCAGGCTGCCCCGGTCCACCAGGTACCAGATCTCGCCAATAGCCAGCCCGCGATAGCTACCGCTTTCCAGCGAGGCCAGCGTTTCTGCCCCCAGCGCCATAAGCGCTATGGCACAAACAAACCAGCCCAGAATTCGTCCAATGATCATAATGGCAGGAAGATTAACGCCTTTGGCCTGTCATGCAAACAGGTACGCATATTTACGGGTCACGATGACAGGATTGTGTAGCAGCTGCGTTCCCGAACGGAAATCTTGTGTTAAAATGGCCAGAATGAACTGATCAGGAAAACCATCATATGTTTATCAGAAATCTTGCCCTGGCCGCTGGCCTCTCTTTCTCATTGCTTGTTCTTACGCCAGCTATTTCCCTGGCGGAAACGATTACTGATTGCGACAGGCTGGCGACAGACCGGATGGACAGGGCACGGGTGACGGATGGTGCTTCTTTTCAAAGCCTGATGAGCGATGAAGCCATGGAGGCTTGTAACCGCGATGTGATCCTGCATCCCGATGTGCCGCGTCTTAGCTACCAATATGGACGTCTGCTGCTTTTGCGCAAAAATCCAAAACTAGGGCTTAAACAGGTCATCAAGGCCGCAGAGAAAGGCCATCTTGCAGCCCAGTTGCTACTGACCAGCGGTTACAGCTCAGGTAACTATTTCAAGGGTGATGCCAACCAAGCCTATTACTGGGCGGAAAAGGCAGCCGCACAAGGCAGCAATTATGCTCAGGCGTCAGCGGCAACATGGCTGGTCGAAGGCAATGGCACAGAAAAAAAGGTCGAGGCGGGTCTGGCGCGACTGCGAGACTATTCAAAAGCTGGAAACGCCTATGCCAGTTTTTCCCTTGCAGTGATCTATCGTCAGGGAAATTTCGTCAAAAGCGATGTTGAACGCGCAATCTTGTACTATAACACCGCCCGCAAAGATGGCCTCGGGGCCGCTCATTCAGCGTTGGCCATGATGTATCTGGGCGGTGAAAGCGTTAAAACGGATCGTGCAAAAGCATACAAGATCTTCCGGGAAGGCGCCGAAGCCGGGCACGTAGGGGTTCAGCTGTTATTTGCCCGCAATCTGGCCGAAGGTCTGGTGCCCTCAAAGGATGCCAAGGCGGAATCCTTAAAGTGGATGTGTGCGGCCGGCAAACGTGGTGAAAATCTGCATATGGAACTTTTCCGCTCGAAACTGGTCTGCCCTGCGAAATAGAAAAAGGTAAATCAGGACAAAAAGTCACCAGTCTGGCACTCACGTATTGTAAGCCAGGCAAGCGGGTGTTAGTTTCCGCCCCGAAACGGAGAGGTGGCCGAGTGGCTGAAGGCGCACGCTTGGAAAGCGTGTATGCGGGAAACCGTATCGAGGGTTCGAATCCCTCTCTCTCCGCCATTATTCTATCGACAACTGTCTCTCAACAAGGTGGTTGCCGCCAAAATTCCCAGCTTCTGCGCCCCTTCCGAAATGAAGCTGTTGACCCGCTTATAAGCTAATATTTCAGAAATCTCTCTCTAACGGCCAATTCTCTCTCAAGCTGTTGACCTTGAGCAGATGGTACGGCTTTGGAAGCATATGATTTACATGCCCTTTTTTTCGGCCCACGTCGCCATAATTTGACCAAATCTCAGATGGAGTATGACTCTGGGTTCGAACTCATGAAGGTCAAATTTATTTGTTGAATGGTCAGGGTGTGAAATTGGAAATAACAAAGCATTTAAAGTCGATGAAGTGGACGAAGAAAGCCTTTTTAGGCTTCATGGTTTTATCACTGATTGGCGTGTTCGGCCTTCATCGCCTTCACAACCTCAATACCACGCCCATAGCCCCGGCTAATTTTTCATGGATTAACAAAGTTGAGATATACGGACTTGGCGTCCTCATGTCCGCCTTAGCTTACCCGATTTATCCAGAAGTCGCGCACGAGCATATGATGCTCTACACGGTGTTTGATGAGGGGGCAAAAATCATTGAGGATGATTTCTTCCTGTGTTCAACGGTCGTCCAGGATGCAATCAAGAGAGCCATAAAAACAAGACGACCCTACCGACTGTCTTGGCCAGCGAGCGCGTACCAACTTTCACTAAACCCGGACAGATATAGAGAAGCCCGCATCGCGCTCGCTCTAAATGGCGGTCATGTCAGAGTAGAAGGCAATAATGTCATCGTTAAAATAAAAATCGCCTATCCCAAAAAATCCTATGCTCCGCTTATACCTATCCCAGGTATTGGCGTCATCGGTGTAGAAGAAGGGTTGTTTTGGATTCTCCAACAGGAAAAATGGTACCACACTGGATACGTCGAATGGGTTGCGCCTATGGTTCTGCCAAATTAGAGACCAAACTGAGATTCAGGGTTAAATGCTTCACGATTTAATTAGTTCACTTTCCTGAATATCCCATTCGAGAGAAAATTTATTCTGGAGCATCCTTATTGTGAGTGACAATGGTTGGCGCCCATCAAGGATCATTTCTACGATCTTAGGCGATAGAAGCGTCAATCTTAGAATGCGACTGATGTATGAGGAGTTGATTTTTTCAGCATTCGCTATTTCCTCTATGGTCGCGTGAGTGCCGTTTTCAAGGAGCTTCTGCCACCGGAAAGCCCGGGCCAGCGCTTTTACCATGACGTTATCGATCCGCTTTCGAGGTTCGGCCCAAGAAGGCGATCCATCAGGCGTTACGACCAACTTCCGTCCACCTCGAACCTGAAACTTCATGGGAACGCGAACCGTCATCGTTGTGCCATCAGGGTTCAATTTTGGGATCGCCACTATGCGGCCCTCCGTTCGGTCAAACTGCCCCTGATTTCAGAGACCAGTGTTTCAAGCCCGTCGACCCGGAACTTGATGTCGATCCCACCGGGGTGGACATCGACCCGTTCGACCAGGAGCTGAAGCATTCGAGATTGTTCAACAGGAAACAACTCATCCCAAAGCGGATCAATATCATGAAGGGCCTCACGAACATCAGCTTCGGATGTTTTTTCACCGTGACCTCGCGCCGCCCGCCAGGTGGCAACAACGATTTCTGGAGCCCGAAGCAATCCGCGAACATGATCAATGACAGCAGCCTCGATTTCTCCAGCTGGGACACGTCGGACAATGCCGTCTGGGGTTTCCCCTTTAAGAAGTTCTGCCGCGACATAATAGCGATAGAGCTTGTTCTTTTTCTTGGTGTGGACCGGGGTCATTGCCCGCCCATCGGCACCAAAGATGATTCCCTTTAGCAATGCCGGCGTTTGCGCCCGTGTATGGTTCGCTCGGGTTCGTGGGCTTTCACTTATGATCGTTCGAACCTTGTTCCAAAGGTCCTGAGTTATTATGGCTTCGTGTTCGCCGGGGTATGCTTTTCCCTTGTGAACGGCTTTGCCGATATAGACCTGATTTTTAAGCAACTTATACAGGTAACCCTTGTTTATGGGCTTTCCGCGTTTTGACATTACCCCCTCAGCAGTTAGGTCTTTGGATAGCAGGGTGGCGGATCCGACGGTCAGGAACCGCTTGAATATCATTCTAACTGTATTGGCCTCATCGGCATTCACGATTAGTTTTCGATCCCTGACGTCATAACCAAGGGGAGGATTACCGCCCATCCACATTCCCTTCTTGCGGCTGGCGGCGATCTTGTCACGGATACGCTCCCCGGTGACTTCGCGCTCAAACTGAGCGAAGCTAAGCAGAATATTCAGGGTCAACCGCCCCATGGATGTGGTTGTGTTAAAGGTCTGGGTGACGGAAACAAATGTAACGTTGTGTCGATCAAACACATCGACCAATTTTGCAAAATCCATCAAAGAGCGGCTGAGCCGGTCGATCTTGTAAACAACAACCACATCAACGCGGCCAGCCTCAATGTCAGCGAGCATACGCTGCAAAGCCGGCCGTTCCAAAGTGCCGCCGGAAATACCGCCATCGTCATATTGGTCCGGAACCAATACCCAGCCTTCCTGCTTCTGGCTGGTAATATAGGCCTCGCAGGATTCCCGTTGCGCATGGAGGCTGTTGAAATCCATGTCCAGCCCCTCTTCGCTGGATTTTCGAGTGTAGACGGCGCATCGCGTTTTACGCATAGGCATTTGTTTCATCGACCTTCTCCTGATTTTCTTAACCCGAAGAAGACCCAACCGTTCCAACGGGTGCCTGTGATTGCTCGAGCGATTGCCGACAGCGACTTATATGGTCGACCCTGATATTCAAAACCGTTATCCGTTACTGTGGCGCTGTGCTCTATACCTTGGTATTCACGTATGAGGCGGGTGCCCGCGATCGGGTGTTGATCAACCCTGATGCGCCGTTGGGTAACCTTTCCTCCACTAAATTCCCCACCCAAGGCTTCCAGGCGTTCGATGGTGGCAGGTTTTAGCCCACCGTATTCCAGTTCCTGTATCCGATACGCCAAGCGGCTTTCCAAAAATCGCCGATTTTGTCGCGGGGGATCTGACTCGAACAGTTTGCTCCAGAGGGTTCTCAAGTCTGCCGTTGGCGTGTCCTTCAACGCGGCAATTTTGGTGATGATGGTATCTGTCATTCCATGTTCTCCGTCCTAGTTTTGACGGATTCATGACCGCTCTGGGCGGGCATCAAGTCCAGATAACTGTCTCCCGGAACTGTAGATAGATAACTTGACTGTCGGGACTTCAGACGCATCAAACCGACAACTAAGATCATCGCCAACTCATCGAGGCGTTCATCGGCGGTCATATGTTCAGGTTTTAAGGCATTCATCACACATCGTCTCCAATCGGATGTATGATTGCCTGCTGAAATTCTAAAAATATAGCAAAAACAAGAAAGTAGAGAGGTCCAGATAAAACAAAGGTACCGGAGAGTAATATGCTGATGCAATTCTCAGCTACTGGAAATTTACAGACTCTAATCTCACTCCCTAATTATGACCGCTTCTCCGCGCAAACCGGAAGTCATTTTCCGCAAAATTCGGTTTTCTGAAATTGAGGCCCGGTTTTGGGGGGGATTCTGTTGCAAAACTCGATTATCTGCGGATTTTCGATGTCCGCTTATTGGTTCAACGCTTGCCAGGCTTGCGTCATCAAAGATAAATGCACTACAGGAAAACAGCGCCGCATCACCCGTTGGGAACACGAGCATCTTCTCGAAGACGTCCAACGTCGGCTTGATGAAAACCCGCAGGCCATGCGCACACGCCGGGAAACCGTCGAGCATCCTTTCGGCACCATCAAGGCGCGGATGGGAGCCACTCACTTTGCCATGAAAACGCTCAAGAACGTGCGAACCGAAATGGCCCTGCACGTACTCGTTTATAATCTCACCCGGGTCATGAATATCCTAGGGGCCAAGCCGTTGATGATGGCGATGCGGGCGTAAGAGCGCCCAATTCTGCCTGCTATAGGAACGAAGATCGGTGTTCAGCGCCTATAGAAACGGCTCCGAAGCGTTTTAAGCCCAAACCACAAAACTTGCGTCAAAAACGACCATCATCAACCATTTGGTCAACAACCCAGTTCCACGAAAACGTTTTTACACAACCAAGACCCAAAGTAGTCATTTCAGGCCGCAAATCTTATTAAAACTTATAGCCAATTAATGAAACATCGTCCCGACTGTCTGACGTCAGCGCCCCGCAAATATATTCAAAATTAGAAATCTGCCTCAACACGCCGCACGATCTCTTCCATTCTTTCAGATTTGCCGGATTCCAGGGGTTTTACATCCTTGAGAATAACATCTGATATTTTATTGATGGCCCGGGCATATATTGCGATTCGGTCTTTCGCTGTTTCGTGATCCGCCGGAAGCGTGGTACTCGCCTTCTTATTCATGCTGGAATCCTTTCCGTCCGCAGCAATTTTCCGATTTTTCAGACCAAAAGTGAGAGTGGATTTACTTCCTATATGGTAGTTTGCCAACCGAAAAGGCATACCCGGATCTGTTTCTGCGTAGTGTGCTGCCGATGAGTATTTTATAAAATCTGTACTACCATTAGCGAGAGCAAGGTTGAAGTTTCTCCGCCAGATTTCGTCCCTCAATAAAGCCATGAATATCGCCTTGGTCCGGTCAGGGTACGGTACAACGAGAGCGACTTGACCTTGATCCATCGAGGTCCGGGCGACACGGAGCCCTATGTCCGAATTACCGGAGCTTGTGGTGAACGCTACGCGGTGGGAGGCGCTCACGTTCGAAGGGACACTTCTCCAATCGCCGCCGCGCATTACCCGTTTAGAGCAATCTCCAATTGTGAGTGGCGCCTCGGTATTTGGACCTTTCATATAATTGCCGTTCCAACAATCCTCAACCCACTCAAACACATTACCGTGCATATCATAAATACCAAAATCGTTATCACTAAAACTGCCCACCGGAGAGGTGTATTCCCACCGATCCCTCCCACTGACAACGGACCCACAGCATTTATCCGTTCCGTAGTTTGCATATTCGTGGCTGGCGCTGTTACCCCAAGCGTAATTAGTAATCGAGCCGGCGCGGGCCGCATATTCCCATTCCGATTCGCTCAACAAACGGTACTTCTTACCCGTCTTGGCGCTAAGTTTGCGTAAGAAGACCTTGGCATCATCCCAACTCACCTGTTCAACCGGATGATCATTGCCTTTGAAAGAACTTGGTTTATTGCCCATTATCGCGAACCATACGCAGATAACTCCTCTGCGTCTTAGCGGCAAAACCACGGATGGTCATATCTTCGATCATACGCTGACGCAACGGACTGTTGGGTGTCTGTGTCATAGCAAACTCCTGTCTATAGGGTTGAGGTTCAAAACCTCAAAAGCCTATAGACAGGCTGCCATGCCCACTATCGTTCCGAACTTAACTGAAATCTCAAATTACCGCGTCAGCGGTTTAGTCCTTTGACCCGACTCGGACATTCGATAACAGGGGCTTACCTTTCGTTTCGGCAACAGCCCATAGCACTCAGTTTAAGTCAATTGCGACCGCTTCTAGGGTTTTGCAAGGGAGTATTTCAGCCGGCCGGAAGCCGGACTCTGATAATAAGAACGATTGCTCGCCGGGCCTTCTCAGGCAACCGGTTTTATCCTATACTGGGTCAGGCTAAACCAACGAGGCATGCCATGAAATTGGCAGTATCGGTTAACCCCACAGCGCGCCTTTGGGCCGCCCTGACCTTGGCCACCGCGTTAATGACCGCCATGTTGGCGGGCGCATGTGTTGGACCGTCTCAAACAAGCAGTCCCCGTCAGGACCGGATGGTTAAGACGTTTGAAGTGCCGCCTGACAAGGCATTGTTGTTTATTTACAAAACGACCCCCCTGCCTATTGGCGATGTGGATCGAATCCATTTGAACGGGAGATACATCGCTGATGTCGACACTAACCTCTATATCGCTATCCTGGTTGATCCCGGAAACTACCAACTGACGCGCAGAGCCGGCTCAGTAACCAGATATGCGGGAGAGTTTTCGTTCGACGTAAGGGGTGGCGAAAAACTCTATCTTGCGAGGGATTTTGGAACTTCCAAGGTTCACTATTTCCGGATTGACGATAATCATCAGGGAGAGGCGCAAATCAACAGACGCAGGCTGGCGAGGTATGACGACCGCTCATTCGTCTCCACTGCGCGACTCGCCCCACAGGTAGCAAAAATGGATGCCCCTGTCGTCCACTTCCCGACCGAGCCGGTCAGTCTGAGCTACTTACCTGGTGGCTCCCGCCCGGACGATGTGGCGGTGATCATCGGCAATGCCAATTACCAAAGGCTTGGCAAGGACATCCCCAATGTGACGCCAGCCTATGCCGATGCTGAGGGGTTCCGCCGATACGCCAGGCAGGCGCTGGGTATTGCCAACGACAACATTATCTTCATCAAAGATGCGACCCTAAAAGACATGCTCGCCACATTCGGCTCAGAATCCAACTATAAAGGTCGCCTGTTCCGGTATTTGACCAGGGGCTTATCCAGAGTTTTCGTATTTTACGCCGGACATGGCGCTCCCGGGGAGGACGGTAATAATCTGCTGGTGCCATCGGATGCCGAAGCTTCCCTGATCGAGCTTAACGGGTACCGCCTGAAGACGCTTTATCGAAACCTCAGCAAACTGCCGGCCAGTTCGGTAACGGTCGTACTGGAAGCCTGTTTTTCAGGAGCCAGTCAGGCCGGCTCGGTGATCAACAACGCCTCACCGATCTTCATGAAAGCCCGCAACACCAGTATCCCGTCAAACCTGACCGTCGTCTCTGCGGGGGCCGCCAATCAGATTGCATCTTGGGAAAAAGACAAATCGCACAGCCTGTTCTCCAGGCAGTTCCTCACAGCCATGAGCGGTGCAGCCGATTACGACGAAAACCGGAGCGTTTCATGGGACGAAGTGAGAAAATTCCTGTCCATAACCGTGACCCGCTCGGCCATGCGCACCTACGGTAGAGAACAGAGGCCCCAGGTTGTTGTCGGCCAGTAGGATAACCTGTTGGCAAACGATGCCCAGAAGATAGGGTGAGCGTAGCTTGGGCTGGTACCGATAAAGTGGAGAGTGCCTTCTGTTAAACTGTAATTTTACAGAAGGAAAAAATGGTAGCCGAAACTGAGGGGAATTAGTCCGTCTTACTAATAACCTGAACAGTCTCAAAACCCTCGAACTGAGGTGGCCCCAGATAAATACTCTTCCCACCACCACCACCCGCATGGGCGTGGGCCTTTCGAAATGCATCTGATGTGGTCCAATCCTTGAAACGCGTCTCGCTCTCCCAGATAGTGTGTGAAGCAAAGAGCGTATGGTCTTCGTGTTCGGGGCCGCGAAGGAGTGAGAACTCAACGAAGCCGGGAACCTCGTTCAGGTGGGTGTCGCGCTCTCGCCAGATACGCTCGAACTCGGCCTCTTCGCCTAATTTGATTTTGAAACGGTTCATTGCAATGAACATATTGGGTTCCTTTGTTGCGGGTTATCCCCAGATTTGTGAATAAGTAGCTATACCCAGTATTTGGTCGAAGTTCTCAAGCGGTTGATTTTATGGCTACGGGGTAGATGGGGGGATAATTTTAAGCACTGAAAACACGTTATCCGCCTATTCCAACGATGATCTGCGCCTTCTGGTCACGCCCGTAATAGCGTCTGGCGTAATATGTTAACGTCTCACCCAGATAAGCCTTCAGCTCCTCAATAGTGACTGTGCCATCACCATTGCCAGATGGTTTTGCGTCTGCCTCGCCGCTCATGCCTTTTAGATAATACTTTGTGAAAAGGCCATTCGAACCATCATCTTCCCAAGATGCCATCTGATCTGAGGCACCGGCAGCTATAACGGTTACGTTTTTCGGTATGTCTGGTGTTTTGGCTTTTAAATACACTGGTGATGCATTGGATATGACAGCGCCCGATTGGCTAGAACCTGAAAAACAAGCCTCCAGAACCACTGTCACTGACTTCGCCGGTAGGAGCGCAAGGTTGCCGTACAGGGTTTTGAGGCCGTATCCGTTGATTTCGATCCGTGAGGAATCCGCATCAGACGGAATGAGATAGGCATTGCCATCCCTGCCGCCGGGCGCTCCATGTCCTGCGTAGTAGACATAGACGTTTGATTTGTCTTTGCGGACCCAGTCAGAAAGCTGTCCTTGCGGGTGAGTGTTTGTTCCGAAAATCCTATTCATCTGAGCGCCGGTGGCATCGCGCATATAGATAATGTTGCCTTCCCGTATACCCAGTGTCGTCATTGCATATTTTTTAAAAGAAGCGGCATCTGCGTAGGCAGGTTTGACGTTGGGGATATCCTTACCTTGTTTCTTGTAATCGGCATTGCCGATGATGACGGCAATGTCGTCAGCACGGGATGGTCCTTGGTTGAACTTGATTTTCATAGGATCGGTTGAGAAGCGGGATTGTTCAGGCATTGGGGTTGCCTGGGGAGATATCTGGGAAGGTTGCCGCGATGTTTCTGTCTTTGTTTGTGTCGCAGCAAGGATGGGGCCCTGCCTCAGTATCGTGACATTCACCGCTCCGGTATTATCAAATGGAATAAGATCATAACTACGAAGGTAGAGGTTGCCTTCTGTCTTAGGTTTTAGAGAGAGGCTGTCCCCGACCCTGAAAGGCTTTCCCGTACTTCCGATCCTGCCGATTAAGGTAGAACCAGTCGCACCAAGTCCCCAAGGGTCACCAGCGCAAAGCGCACTAATCCCAGCGCCAGTAGCATTCGTTGTGCCGCAAATACCGCCCATGCTCCATGTACCGCTGGCACTGAGTTCATAGGTTTCGGATGTGTGGACAACAATGCCTGTATCGCGCCAATCCCCTGCACCAAGAATTTCCACTTGCCGCTGTTGACCTTGTTGTAGGGGGGCCGCTTTAACGGGGGCGTATTTTGTACCCACACAACCACTGAGCATGGTTAGTGCCATTGTCACAGAAGCAATAAAGTTGATTTTTCCAGGCATGGTATCGATCTCTATCCCGCCGAGCTAACGAATATAGTACCCGATTTTGGTTCCTAAAGAAATGAGTGGCGCTATTTTACCTAAATGAAGAAGTGGTAAATCTCTAACCTAATAAAATTTTTAGGGTGTGTGTCTTTGCCCAATTCACGGCTTAACGTCCCCCAGCCCATTTACCACCGGAGTCTGGATGGCCATCCGGAGCCCAAGTCCCCTTGAATGAGGCGAGTGTACTTGAAAACTCCACTTCCAGAGTTCCTGCACCGTAAGTATCCCGCCATCTGAAGACGCCTTGATGTTCGCCCGTCGACCGAAACCCGGACAGCACGCCGCGTGCTATCCCATCCGGTTCCTCAATCTGATATTCACCGGAAAGCTGTCCGTTGCGGCTTGTTAAAACGGTTTCCACCTGATCGGGGTTGGGTCGCACATTGTTTGTTACTGTCCCGACATATCTTCCAAATTCACCTGCCAACCATGATTTCGTCGTGCCCGTTTCCTTCGAGTTTACTGTTGCGTCATCGAGGTATTGCTGCGCCAGAGAAACGAAATGGCCGGTGGGGTAACGGGCCATATAAATCTTCAATAACGTTTGTGATGGATTTTCCTGCACAGATTTCCAGAAAGTCAACTCGGCTTCAGGCGTGCCATCTTCCGGATTAACGAAATAAAACTCCGACGTTAACGAAGACGCCTCCCACGGGGTTTGCGCGCCATTTGTGGATTTCTCGACAAGGATGCGGACTTGTTTAAACGCCCGTTCTACTGGCAACGCATAGTTGGCAACGGTAGCCGCAAGGGCTGACGTAAACGGGCTGTTGTCTCCAATCCCGTCAGCGGCAAGGGAACCGGGTGCGGTGGCATAGGATATCAGCGTTCCGGACGGCGCATCCATTGGAGCCAGACCTTTCGCAACTGAACGGGTTTCTGCAAACGGATTGTTTCGGCAAGCGTCGAGAATAACCAGATTGGTTTTGGTATTGGCATCACGAAACGCCCCCATTACCCAGTCAATGGAGACCGAGTCTTCCTCTGCTTGGGTGCGGGCACCGAAGCGGGCATCAACCGGGACCATGAAATTGCGACCATCAAATTGAACTCCATGCCCGGCGTAATAAAACAAACCAATGGCATTTTTCCCGGACTTCTTAATGGCATCGCGAAAATCTCCAATGATTGAAAGCAACGACTGACGTTTTGGGTCGTAGATTTCCAGTACCCTGAAATTTACGGCTCTTAAGGTTTTTGCAATCAGCCGGGCATCATTGGGCGGGTTTTTGAGGGCGGTGAGGTTCTGATACGCACCAACCCCAACGACGAGCGCGATGCGCTCAGCAGCATTGGCGGGTGAAAGGAATAACCCGAACAGCAGGAAACATAAAAATGGAATTGCAAGTCGATATAAATTCACTCACTCTTTCCTACGACAATCTGCGCTTTTTGATCCCGACCATAATATCTCCGCGCAAAGTAGGTGATGGTGTCCTTGAAATAACCCGCCAGTTCGTCATATCCCACTTTGCCGTCGCCGTTACCGTATGGCGCAGCATCGGCCTCACCGGACATCCCTTTTAGGAAGTATTTTGTAAACAGTCCGTTGGAACTGTCCTGTTCCCATGACGCAATCTGGTTCGCTGCCCCGGCGGCAATCACGGTGATGTTGGGTGGAATAGTTGTCTCTTTGGCTTTCAGGTAAATGGGTGAGGCATGGGCGATGACTGACCCTGACTGGCTTGCGCCAGAGAAACAGGCTTCAAGAACGACGGTTATTGATTTCGCGGGAATTTTGCCGAGGTTTTTGTAGAGGGTGCTAAGTGGATAACCGTTGAGATCGATCAGAGATGATTGAGCGTCCGCCGGAACGATGTAGCTGCTGCCATTCTCGCCGCCGGGGGCGCCATGACCGGAGTAATAAACAAAGACACGCGACTTGCCTGGTTTGACATAGTTGAACAACTGGCCCTTGGGGTTATCTTTACTGCCGAAAGTGGCGGTCAATTCTGATTGGGCTGCATCTTTTAAATAGATGATGTTTTCTTCACGTATGCCAAGGGCTTGCGTGACATAATTCTTGATGCTGGCTGCGTCAGCGTATGCAGGAATCACGTTAGGAATATCTTTTCCCTTTTCGTAATCGGCGTTGCCGATGATTACCGCGACGTCGTCGAGACGTGATACTCCCTTGGAAAAATTGAGCATATGCGGGGCAAGTGGAAAACGTTTCGTTTTTGCCGTCATGACACGCGGCGCTTGTAGGCGGTCCCTGGCAAAGGCAAGCAGTTCTGTTTCAGCATCCAGGGC
Source organism: Alphaproteobacteria bacterium (assembly GCA_018654745.1). Classification (GTDB taxonomy): domain Bacteria; phylum Pseudomonadota; class Alphaproteobacteria; order UBA2966; family UBA2966; genus JABILA01. The sequence goes on along the minus strand of JABILA010000010.1, from coordinate 5,739 downwards.
TTTTGACACTTCGGTGACAGCTTCATCCAGGGCTTTGTTGATTTCCGGATGCCAGACTCCACCAACAAACGGGTTATTCTCCTCCCCAGACCCCTGAATACGGGCAATCTCGACGCCACCTTTCTGGTGCACGGTGAGTGTAATGCTTACTTTCGTCTCCTTATTTGTTCCGCCCTCCGGATAAATTTTAGAATCCAGTAAGATAAATAGATCGAAATTAGGTTCGTTAAACGAACTGGCGGGTCTCACGGTCTTAAATCGTTTGGTAAAGATTGCGTTGATAGTACTGACATAGGTGTTGCCGGAAAGGACCCAGGCAATGCCCTCTCCTCCACTGCCTTCGTTCAGTTTCTGGACGAAACGCACGCTCTCTATAAAATTCTTACTCGGAATCATTCCCAGTTGAAGGTGTCGATAGGGCGATGCCGTTTCGCTGCCTCCGCCGCCTAGAACTGTTGGGGTGGATGTGTAACTAGGAGGCGTAACACATCCGCTCAATGGCAACACCATCGCAATCAATAACACCACCAGAATCGTGCGAAACAGGTTATTCATAACTGCCCCTAATCAGAACAGGGGGGTAGTATATCCACTTTACGAGTTTTCGGAAAGATTGATGAGAGGCAGCAACTTGGTGTCATAAGTTTTCTGATCAAGCGTTCGGCTTCCTTATTCAATTTTCTTGCAAAACGACGCACGGTCATATTTTTTGAACACTCAATCAAATTGAGTGCCTTTCCGAAAGATTTCATCCGGTATGGGAATTACAGAACGGCAATGACCTGTGCGCCTTCTTGAACGTACGAGGCTTTAATCACTGCCGATCCAGATGCGTTGAACCATTCTCAGTTAACCGCCGCCACTCAAATCCCCCATGCGGAAGAAGCCTGCCGGAACGACCAACATTTCAGGACAATCGGCGCAGTCACGGAACACCTTGCCCGGTGTCATGAAGGCGCCGGCGGCGGGCGCGGCGGGTTTGGGTTGGGGGGGCGGAGCAGAGCAGGTTGTGAAGTAATCGCCGCCTGTTGAACCTTGGGCTAGAATGCGGCTGCATCCTGAGGAGATAGCGTCCGGGCAATGCGGAACCCGAAATAGTCACTCCGGATATCGGTAGTTTTTGCGACCCGACTGGTGGTGCGCATGCTCCACGGACTGCTGTGATGGGACCCGCCGCGAAGAATGCGCTTTGAGCAGTCTCCGGTTGTGCGCGGCGCCTCTGTACTTGGGCCGTCGTCATAATCGAAATTGTCGCAATCTTCAACCCACTCCCATACATTGCCGAGCAGGTCATGAAGGCCGAAGGAATTGGCAGCATAAGAACCGACAGTCTTCGTCGAGTCGCCATTGTTAGCCTTGGACGATGAAAACGTGTATCCCCAATGATACTTGGTCGTTGTGCTGGCGCGGGCCGCATATTCCCATTCCGATTCGCTCAACAGGCGGTACTGCTTTCCCGTCTTGGCGCTCAGTCTACGCACAAAGTTTTTTATGTCATTCCAATTCACCGTTTCAACCGGGCTATTGGCTCCTTTGAATTTACTCGGGTTATTGCCCATCACGGCCTGCCATTGAGCCTGTGTAACTTCATACTTGCCGACCGCGAACTCTTTCGAGACGGTGACTTTATGAACGGGACCTTCGTTACCCTGGTTGTCTTCATCACCTTCATATAAACCCATCTTGAAACTACCGGAGGGGATCACCACCATCTCAGGACAGTCGGCGCAATCCCTGAACACCTTGCCGGGTGTCATAAAAGTTCCGGCGGTGGGTTCGGTGGTTTTTTTCTTGGGCGTGGACAGCGTTGCCGGTGGCATCATCACGGCGATCTGCTGCTCCCTCAGCAGCGACCCGAAGACATATCCCGTCTGTCCGTCCTCAAGCACCACCTGATACCACTCGGAACCGGCGACAGTAGTCTTGCCCAAGACGCTGATGGCTCTGCCCGCCTGAATCCTGCTGATCTTCTGTCCGCGTGTCGACGGCTCACTGCGCACATTGGAGGTCTTGAGGGCGACCATCTCCTCATCCAGCACGGATATCCCAAATGCTGGTTCTGCGGGAGCGGTGGGGGTAAGGGCCGCCGTCTCAGTTTGCTTCAGTTTGGCTATCCGCCGCATGGCTATCCGCTTGAAAGAACCATCCGGATATTGAGCGACGTAATCTTCGAAGTCCGCCGCATCCTTGCTGTCCTTAACGGAGTTCCAGTAAGCCAAATCGAGCGCCTTTTCGTCGACAGGAGCCTGAAGCTGCACCGACGCCACCTGAGGATCACCTTTCCCGGCAAAGTAGAATTTGCCCTGCAATGGCGAGTAATTAATCCAAGGTCTCTGGAACCCGTCTGTCGTATGATCAACCTGCACGCCAACCTCGTTGAACATATCGAGGATATTGAGGCCGGGTGTCTGGACGTTCTTGATCAGGGCTTCAGCGAACGGGCTGTTACGGCCCTTGCCGTCCATGGCAAAGTTTCCAGGCTGGGTGGAATAGCTAATGACCGTGCCACCGGGCGCTTGCATGTTAACCAATCCAGAATTTTGACCGCCACGAAAGCCACGGTACTTCTGTGGCGTGTTACGACAGGCATCAAGGATCAGGATGTTCAAACCGCCTTTTTCCGGGAACTGATCGACAACAAAGTCAGCGGATACCATCTTCACCTTGAGTGATTTCTTTGTGACGCCTTTGGTTTTAGATGGCACAAGATAGTTGGTCTTGTTGACTGCCATACCGTGACCCGCGAAGAAGAACAGACCGACAGTTCCAGCACCCAGTTGCTCTCCGAACTCGATGATCTTCTCGTCCATCTGGCCTTTGGTCAGGTTTAGCTGAACGTCACCGCCGATCAGTGTGAAGCCGGTCTTCTTTAAGGCGGCGGCAAAGTCTCGGGCATCATTGGCAGGATTGCGAAGGTCACTCCAATTGCCGCCAGCAACTTTGTAATCGCTGTTGCCAATTACCAACGCCACGCGCTTCTCAGCCGCCGCCGGGATGGCCAAAAGCACCATCGTCAATGCAGTGATAGATGCGAATAAAGAAAGCAGTTTCACGGCGCCTCCAAATATTCAAAAATTATGTCACAAGGATAACTGAAACTGGCAGGGAATCATATGAACGAGTTCATTAGTCTCGCGAACTTCCGATTATGATGCAGTGGACGGCTCCCATCCGAGGCATCGGAATGTGCCAAAATGGTGATTTAGAAACCACCGGAAATAGGAGCCGACCATGAACGACGTTATCACAATAGGTGTTGATCTTGCGAAGAATGTATTTCAGATCCACGGGGTTGATGCGGAGGGCGCTGTGATTGTCCGCCGTCAGTTGAGGCGCAGGCAGATGCTGCCGTTCTTCAAGAAACAGCCATCCTGCCTTGTTGGTATTGAAGCCTGTGCCACGTCGCACCATTGGGCCCGGCAATTGGTTGAACTTGGTCATCAGGTCAAGTTGATGCCGCCGCGTTACGTCAAACCCTACGTGAAGCGCAACAAGAACGACATGGCGGATGCGGAAGCCATCTGCGAAGCGGTAACCCGACCGACCATGCGGTTTGTTGCGATCAAAACAGAGGAGCAGCAATCGGTGCTGATGTTACACCGGACACGTCAGCTGTTTGTTCGTCAGCGAACCACAATAATCAATGCTCTTCGCGCGCATCTGGCCGAGCTCGGCATTATTGCCGGTATTGGTCGAAATGGATTGGAACGATTGCTGGATGTCATTGCCGATGATGAAGATGAGCGCGTACCACCCACAGCACGTGATTGTCTGTTGGCCTTGCGAGTTCAGCTCGAATTGGTGAAGCAACAGATCCTCGAAGCGGACCGACGCGTTCTTGCCTGGCATCGGGCCAGTGAGGCGAGTTTGCGTCTGGATGATATTCCTGGTGTTGGGCCCTTGATTGCTTCTGCACTTGTGGCCTCAGTGCCTGATCCCCATGCCTTCAAATCCGGTCGCGATTTATCAGCCTGGATCGGGTTGGTTCCCAAGCAGAACTCAACTGGTGGCAAGGAGCGTCTCGGACATATCTCGAAAGCTGGCAATCGGTATTTGCGGATGCTGCTTGTGGTTGGGGCTCTGTCTGTGATCCGCCGCGCCAAACAAGTGGGATATACGCGCAGGCCCTGGCTGACAAAGTTATTGGAACGTCGATCGACCAAGGTTGCCGCCATCGCCCTTGCCAACAAAATTGCCCGTACGGCGTGGGCGATGATGGCGCACGGAACATACTATAAGGAGCCTGTCGTGCGGGCTATTTGAAACACGCGCGGGGATAACCCGCGCTCACGAGGTTGGAAAGGGAAACAGACGATTAATGCACCCAGCCGGTTGATCCGAAGATCAGGACACTCCACTAGTGCCAGTGCAGCCAATTGACTGCGTGCTTTTGACCGGAACCTGATCTGCGGAGAGCATTATGGCCAGCGGCCATGGAGAGTGCCGCACAAACAGGCCGGACACATGGCCGCACCGACCAGCTCTGCAGTATCGTCAAAAAAACCTTGCCAACAGGGGGCCGTCCACACATGGCACAAAGCGCCAGTTTGAGTCGCCTCCATTTAACGGCAGCTTGCAGGGGCTAAAGCGGCCATTAAAAGGGCAAAACTGAAATTCCAAAATCTCACTTCCGGTATTGGGGGTCTAAGCGGAAGTAAAACTGACGCCCCAAGAAGGCTCACTCCTGACCCCTTGCAGACTTCAGGTGGTTTCGAACAGGCATTAATTATTTCTTTAAATGAACGTTTTAGAAGATACGTAGAATTAACTGCGACGGTAGACGATCTGGGACTCATCGCCACCCGGCGCGATGTCCTCAATGGATTCCGCGTCATTGCCGGTGGTGGTCTTGGCACCCAATACCACATGAGCGTTGCCACATTAACGAACAGCCGGCAGGAAGTTTCCATATTACTGCTTTTCACAAAGCCGCACTCTTTCAACTCAATTCGTGGCATTGTCCTCCCGTTTCAAAGTGTAAGCCCTAAAACGATTGAAATTGGAAATACGCAGGTGATATTTCCCCAGAGCACGAGTGCGGCCACTTGTTTTTTCTGAACCGGACAGTCCAGAAACCGTTCCGCCACCAGGTAGTTCAAAACTGCAGGCGGAAGAACGGCGTACAACCAGATCATGTTCTGCTGAAGCTGACTGACGGCGAGGTCGCTAAAAACTGTGTCAACCAGCCAGAAAGCCACATAGGCAGCCGCCAATCCAACCGCAGGAATACATATTGCAGAAATAAAAGGAAGCTTCATGCTACTCAGGTCGGTTTGGCGTATTCGGGTCCCGAGTCCGAACAGCATCAGGGGAATCGCGACCTCTCCTAAGAGTTCGATGCTACGGTTTAATACAAGGGGCATCTCCAAGGCGAATTCATGGAAGATTATCGCAAGTACCGTTGCCAAGATTATTGGCGAACGTGCCAAAGTCAGCCAGCTTTTGCTCTGTGTAACAATCGCCACGCCAAGAGTGAAATGTAGGGTGTTTTCGACGATGAAAAGCAGCACCGCTAATGGCAGGACTGATTCGCCAAAGGCAAAAACCATTAGGGGGATGCCTAGATTGCCTGAGTTGTTAAACATAATTGGGGGAATTACAACCCGCGTTTCCAGATTTAATAACCGAGAAAGCGGTAGGCTGAGCAACCCTGGCAGCAAGATGACCGCTGCAGCGATGATCAGGAGAGGACCAAGTAATGTGAGAGTCCATTCATTTCCGGTCAGGGCGCTAAAAATC
>JABILA010000019.1 GCA_018654745.1 Alphaproteobacteria bacterium | reverse complement strand
GCGTCAAAATGCCGTCCTTGCCTGTCAGCTTCTGGCCATCTTGCAGGGCAGAAAGAGCTGTATCAAAATCAAAATCATTTCGCATGTGTCATTCCTTTTCTTCAGTTTAAAGAAATGACACGGAATTTCTAACGCTCCCTGAAAAACCGCGATACATTTCCGCTGAGTGCCCGACAAGCGGCAGCACTGGCCGCTAGTTCGGTTGCCCACTCAATTCTTCTTGAGGTTGGGTGTCAAATACCCCGACGATTTGAGTTTGAAGGCACGGAAATGATCATAGAAAACGGTGTAGGGCGGGACATATTGGTTAGCGGAATGGCAAGATTATTCGATGCGACCGAGGGGGCAGAGATATTTGAATTAACAGATGAAGGTTTTCGCTATTTGATGGATAGTTTGGACACAAGGCTGCTAATCTCGGCGGGAGTGCTGATGCCGTAAACACCTCAATTTCCAACATATCAATAGGAGGTGCCCATGTTGTTCATGGCATACGCAATTATTGCGCAAACACCGATGTGAACAGATGCCCAAGTTGTCAAACTCTGCCAAAAATAACTTTCTCAGCGAGTAACAATCATCGCGAGTTTGAAAGCTCCGTCAGGTGCCTCTCAATGTCCTGAAGCAACGATCCTTCACCACTGTCCCCTGAGGTCGCCAGATCAGTCAGCTCCTCGACTGCTGAACCAATGGTCGTCCAGGGCACATCCGGACCGGCATGGATGCGGGCGTTTCGCCAGTCATCGTAACGTCGGCGAATTCCCTCTTGCAGGACATCAGGAGATTCCAGATAGATCAGCCGTTCTCCAAGCTCACGCAACCGGTCATCCTGAAGGCGCGAAACGATGCCTTGCCGCTCACTCCATGGGCTGGCGTGGAATGCTTCCATCAGGGAACCATCTGCCCGGCTGGGGAAACCTTCAAAGATGCGCTGCTCAACATACGCTGGTGCATCAAACGGCGGATAGCGATCAGCTACAGCGCGGCCAACGTTGACGCCAAAAGTTGGGTGCTCCCGTATGGCCCCGACCTTGTCCCTCAGTTCGTTCATTGACTGGCCATGACCTGCAACACCATCGTGGCATAATTCATGGGGGACGAGGATCGGGCTTTGATTGGCCTTGATAATCCGGATAGGTCTGGGGCTGGCCTTCAGCAAGCCCGGAAGGTCTTCTGGCGAGATGTTGAGATATTGAGCGGGATCATGGGACAGATCGAATACAGCGACCTCCGACGGATTATCGGGGTTCGCTGAAATCCTTGTGGCCAGAATGGAGGGCTGTTTGAACGCCTTCTCCGTGGCACAAAACACCTCGGAGTTACTCAGGATCGACAGCGCCCCGGATTTCGAGCGCGTCTGCTGCATGGCATTCCATACAGCCGGAGCACGGTCACGGACCAGTCGCGCCAGTCCCAGAGTCGCCACAGTGTCCGACATGGCCTCATGGGCATCCTCGTGCAACAGGTTGTTGGCCTCGGCAAGTAGTCCCAGCTTGAAGGTTGGACGGCCCTTGGCGTTGAGAGGGACCTGCAGGACATCAGGCGCATATTCCGACGCTGCATGAGCGACTTTCAGAATGTCCATGCGGGTATTGCCACCAGTATTGGTCAGGTAGACTGGGTTCAAGGTTTGGTAAAAAGCCTGACGCAACATCGCTTCGTCGTAACTGATCGAATTATATCCTACGATAATGGCAGGCGTATATCGCTCGATCACCGTTCTTATTTTCCGGACCATTTCATAGTGCGAGAGATCGGCTTTCGCTACGGCCGAGGGGCGCACACCGGTTATGACAAATGCCCCTGGGGACGGAACAACATGGGGCAAGAGACGGCATCGAAGATTGACCTCTTCAATTGAGTCAAGTTCATCGTCTGTGACAATCGCAGCAAACTGAAGGATTTGATCAAACCCTGCTGTCAGTCCCGTCGTTTCAGTGTCGTAGAAGATGAAAGTCATATTACCGGTCTACTTCTCATTCCCAAATTTGCCCCGACCTGGCCACACAATTATCTGGCAGTGCCGCCGAACGGCCTGCCTCACGATACCCAAGTTCTCGCATGAGAATGGCAACAAGTGAACCAGCAGTATGAGTCGTCATGTTATGCTTACCATAGTCTTGTTTCAGGTCGGCAGAGACGAGAGGGTCCACTCCGGCAAGGGCAGGAAGTCCATCTTTGGCAGCATTCACTGCAGCATCACGACCCACCGGTGAATTAATAATCTCATGGATGCGAAAAAACAAAGGATCATCCATATCAATCCCGCTGTGCTTTTGATCCGACAGCCCCACCCTTTTAATCAACTCAACCAGCGCATCACCTTCGGGTGATCCGTGGGACTTTGCATTTTCATAGAGGTTACGTCTGTCACTCGATGAAAGTACTTTGACTCGATCTTCAGTCCACAGTATCGCCATCTAAACCTGCCTGATTTTCGGAATTTTCTTTTCTGGAGTTTCTGTTGTCCGCGTCAAAAGCAGAAACAACAATCGGAGCGATCAAATCAACCATTTTCCATGCTTTTTCAATGACTATGTCGACTTGATTCAAATCTCCCATCTCGGGGAGCGGTATGGAATGGGAAAGGGTCGTCGCTGTCCTTGCTAGTTTCAGGCGGCGTACATCGTAGAGGCTGTTTGTGGAGGATATCGCTTCTTCCAAGCGCTCAAAAAAACCTGGCGGTTCCCTGTCATTCAGATAGGAAAAATAGAGGCCAACCTCCTTGGATTTTCCAGTAATTAGAAATCTGACTTCTCCCAACGTGAACGGCCATGGGTCGGGGGCAAAAGTTAAGTCCTTAACTCCACTCCCCATCATCAGATCAATGCCGCGTTCCCTGGCATAGACAGGAAGCCGCTCCCTGATGCTCCTGATTAACCAGTTCCGGTACCCATCTCTGGCCTCATCTATTACTTGGGGCGGTGACGGAGATTTGGGGCCGTGTTGTACTGGCACTTCACCCAACACCACTTTCATGTCCAGAAGCTTGTTTTCCTCAAGCTGAAAATAGTTGAACGACATCATGGCCAAATCAATCCCGCTGCCGAGCAAAAAGGCCGCTGCATCTTGCACGCTGGGGTCAAAACTCTCAGCAACGATTAACAATCTGAATTTGAGATCAGAGGTCTGGTTCAGGTCATAACCAAACAACCTTCGATAAGCCTGCCCCAGATTATCGTCATTCCTTGTGTCCCAGATTTCTTCAATTTGCACCCACTCCAAATGATCAATGTAGGTCGCATAGTCAATTACCTGAGCAGTGACATCGCGCGGTGATTTTCCGCGCTTTAGCTCGGCAACAACCAGACAGCCGTTTCCGTCAATGAACAAGTTGTCGATGGCGTGACCGTGCGTTGTACCAATCTCTGTGCCAACAGAAAGCATGGGCTGTCCATTGTTCAATAGATGTGGGTAAGCCGCTGACCACATTTGCAGGTCGACCTCTTTGTGATCGTTCCTGAAGGGTGTGGGCGTAACCACTTCTACCAGATCGTCTGAAATGCTGAACAGCGCCACAATCATGCCCTCCCTGGCATCTCCGGCTTGGTAGTTGAAAAACTATTTCTACCGGAACTTTTGTCAGATTACGTGCACTTAAGTGCAAACGCAATTCTAGATCGTGGTTCTGCCTCTAACTCGGAACGAGAATAGGGGTTGAGCCATGGACTTAAAAAATTACATCGGGAGAAAGATTAGATCGGCGCGGCTATCGCACGATCTAACGCAGGAGGCGTTGGCCGAGAGAATCGGCAAGGCCGTCGAAACCATTTCGAATATCGAGCGTGGCCGAACCCATGCCGGACTTGCGACACTTGAGCACATAGCCAATTCTCTGGGAATTCCTATGCGTGATTTCTTCGAGAAGTCAGAAAATATTGAAAATTTGGGTCAAGCCCGCCTGGACATGGAATTAAAGCTCCAATCAGAGGCATGCTCCCTGTCCGATGACAACCTCAGAATAACATTGGAGCTGGTCCGCTCACTTGCCAACAAAGAATTCGGTTCATTTGGTAAGCGAAAAATCTAAAGCAGTGACCCTAAATCGTTTGCCGAAAACTGCTCGCCGCTCCGAATATATTTTTGGAGCGTAGCCTCGGACGCATGGCCTGTTTGTCGTCTGATCTTCCAGGTATCCACTCCGGCGTTTGCGGCACTGGTGACCAATCCTGCCCTCAGGGAGTGCCCGGAGAACCTGGAGGCATCCATGCCGACGGCAGTTGCCCGTTCTTTTACGACAAGGGCAACGACTTCCGGGCTCAGGTGACTGGCAGATACGTTGCCATGTCGATCAACAGCGCGAAATACCGGGCCTTGGTCAATTCTTACCGCATCAAGCCATGCTCTTAGCGCTTTCACAGGACACGTATTGCCTGTGGCATAGGGAACGGCAACTTTCCGTCCCCGCCCCTCTTGATCGCATTTGCTCCGCCTCAGGGTGAGCACAATACCCTCCTGCTTCCATTCAATATCTGTGCATTTGAGGCCAACTATTTCACTCCGGCGAAAGCCACCAGAAAATCCAATGAGCAAGAGCGCCTTGTCCCGGATATCTTTCAGCCCAGCCCCAAGACCCACGACCATGGCAACAACATCGGCTTTCAAAACCGGAGCTTTCTGATGTACGGGTTTTCCGTGGCTTCGTTTGATACCCTTCATGACGTCCCGAACAAGATCGGATTTTGTCGGACTCTCGTGGCCCTGCATTGAATGTGTTTTGCTGATGGCAGCGAGCCGTCTAGTGAGCGTCGAGACCGCCAGTTCCTCGGCATGTGCCGCAATGTATTCCGCTATCATTTCCGGATTGGCCGGGACGGTGCCTCCCCATGCCAGAAAATGTTCCAGGTCTGCCCGGTAGGCTTTCCGGGTATTATCGGAAGTTGATGCCGTGAGATATCTGGTGACTGTCTCGCTATGTCTGGCCTGTCTGTTGTTGGGTACCGATAAGTAGTTTTTATCGGAAGTTAGAAATGAATTAGGCTGGTTTTGGCTGGGGAAGTTCATTTTATTTCTCCAGCGGCAGTTCAGGTTGTGATGTGGCCTCGGGCTGAAGGGCCTCAAGTATTTCGACCCGGATATTATCCAACAGCGGCATGTTTTCACGCACGATTGCTAACAGGTCCGCTACTGCCTCAGGCTTCAGACCGTTTCGGCAAACATCGCCCTCGATGCCCAGGGTTTTAAGGTCCTCAAATCCGTCCCACAGCCTTTGGCGTTTGACCAGGGCACTCTCGACATGGAATACCGCGACATCGCTGGTATCTTGCCAACCTGTGTCTGACGGACACCGTTCCAGACACTTCCGGACGGGTTCACATTGTCTGAGGAACTCTCGCAGAGCCCGTTTACCCAGTCGCGTGTGTCCGCCCAAGGCATACGCTGGTACGCCATCCACATGCCGTGTGCCCGGAATGTCAATTTCTTCGACTTTATCGACTGTGCTTTGGCTGAAACCGGACCAGATCAGCGGCAGAAACACGGGCAGGGGGTTTCGCATCTTGCGGATAGCGAGCCTGCAGGCGTCCAGCAGGGTATTATCAACGCCCATGTCCTGATAGGTGCCAAACAGGCCCTCAAGATCGCCCTGACGCGACCACAGGCCATCACTGCGGAACTGTCTTGTCCCTGCCGCATACCAGGCAGCGACAGCTCGTTCCGGCAGCGAAAGTTGGGTTGATTTTATCTGGTCAAACAGCTCCTTGATCGGGGCCCTGCCAAAGTCCCAGCGAGCATCTTCCAAATGCGGATGATCTTGAGCAATTGACAGCATGTGATCCGCTGAGCGATCCAGAACGGCCCCGCAGAGGCGTTCAATCAGATAGCTTAAGACAACTTGATCGCCGCCCAACAATTGACGTGTTTTAGCATCTCCTGTGGCTGCCAGGATACATATGGCGAGATCAATGTCCCCCACTCCCACATCCTCGACCGCCAGAACGTGCAGTCGACGATAAAGCATTTGTTTGTCTTCAAACAACAGCGACAATCCCGCTGATCGAGCGACTTCCAACTCGCCTCTGCGTATTGCCTTTTGAAAAGCCGATGCCAGCACCCATTTATCAGCGGCCAGCATATTTATTGGCTCCAGCGGCGGGTGATTTTGAATTTTTTGTGCAATAGGATCGTTCGAGGGAGAAAATATGTTGAAGGTTTTTTCCACGGTGCCCTCCTTGGCCCTGGCTCATTTTGTGATGTAGTTGTTCACCTCCTTATCTTAACTTTGGAGCACCTTGGGCAAAGTGTTTTATCTTTTTATTTCAAATATTTAGCTGAATATTTCAGTCCACACGCGCTGACCGATGCTAAGGCATATCAGACTGGCACCTGATCGGCCCGTTGATCACGTCTGCGTTGCCCTGCCATGGAGCAAAAACGTCTATCTTGGTTTTTGGGGAGTTTCTTTTTGCGGATCAAT
>JABILA010000012.1 GCA_018654745.1 Alphaproteobacteria bacterium | reverse complement strand
TTTGTGGAAATATTACAGGGAGCCGCCCTGATTGTGGGAAGCCTGGGAAACCTGGGAAACCTGGGAAACCTGGGAAACCTGGGAAACCTGGGAAACCTGGGAAACCTGGGAAACCCCGGGGCGAAGCCAACCTGTTCGCGAGGATAGATGACCACCATACAGGTCGAACAATTGATAACCTAATCAATCCTGACCTGAAAAGTGACATATTTCACCAGACCCGGAAAGAATCCCTGACCGCATAAAGTATGTTGCACCAGGCTACATTTAGGCTAAAATCTGTCCAAATGGTCAGGTTTTAGCGCAACTGCCCCTGACGAACAAACGGGGAGAATTCGATATGTCTACACTTATTCGCGGCGGTACTGTCGTCACCGCAGATGATGCCTTCCGCGCCGATGTTTATACCGATGAAGGTGTGATCAAGGCTGTTGGTGAAAACCTCGACGCCCCGGGCGATGCCCGTGTCATTGATGCTGGCGGCCAGCTGATCATGCCGGGCGGTATTGATCCACATACCCATATGGAACTGCCGTTCATGGGCACCGTGGCCAGCGAGGATTTTTACACTGGAACGTGCGCTGCCGCTGCCGGTGGCACCACCATGTGCATCGATTTTGTCATTCCTGCCCCGCAAGAGCCCTTGCTTGAAGCCTACAACAAATGGCGCGGCTGGTCCGAAAAGGCGGCGGCTGATTATTCCTTCCACGTTGCTGTGACCTGGTGGGATGACAGTGTACATCGCGACATGGCCACCCTGGTCAATGAAAAAGGCGTCAACAGTTTCAAGCATTTCATGGCCTATAAAGGCGCCATCATGGCGGACGATGAAATTCTGGTGAACAGTTTTGTCCGCGCCAAGGAACTGGGTGCCATCTGTACAGTCCATGCTGAAAATGGCGAACTTGTTTTCAAGTTGCAGCAGGAAATGAAAGACCGTGGCATTACCGGCCCGGAAGGCCATCCCCTGTCTCGCCCGCCAGAGGTTGAAGGCGAGGCTGCAAACCGCGCTATTCGCATCGCCCAGGTGCTGAACGTCCCCTTGTATGTGGTGCATAACAGCTGCAAGGAATCCCTGGAAGCTATTACCCGCGCCCGTCAGGAGGGCCAGCGTGTGTATGGCGAAGTTCTGGCCGGTCATCTTGTCATTGATGACAGCGTTTACCGCAATCCGGACTTTGATTTTGCCGCCGCCCATGTCATGAGCCCACCCTTCCGACCCAAGGGTCATCAGGAAGCCTTATGGCGTGGATTACAATCCGGCAACCTGCAAACCACCGCGACAGATCATTGTTGCTTCTGCGCAGATCAAAAGGCAGCCGGTGCCGACGACTTCTCGCTGATCCCCAATGGGACAGCCGGTGTTGAAGACCGCATGTCCGTGATGTGGGACCAGGGCGTGGTAACCGGCCGTTTGACGCCGAACGAATTTGTCGCCGCAACATCGACCAATGCCGCCAAGATTTTCAACATCTATCCGCGCAAGGGCAGCGTCAATGTTGGCGCCGATGCAGATCTGATCGTCTGGGATCCGGAAGGTACCCGGACAATCTCGGCAAAAACCCATCATCAGAATATCGACTTCAACATCTTCGAAGGCATGACAGTCAAAGGTATCAATACCCACACGATTAGCCAGGGCCGGGTCGTCTGGGCGGATGGCCAGCTTGATATGGAGCGCGGCAGTGGACGCTATATAGACCGTCCTGCCTTTGCACCATATTACGCCGCCATGGAACGCCGGGAAGATCTATTGGCACCAACCGCCGTGAACCGGGCCAAGGCTGCCGAGTAAGCTTGCTGACCTGAAATTCCACTGGAAGCCCTCCGGATTTGTCGTCCGGGGGGCTTTTTATTGACAGAATCGTTATCAAGTTAGCCAATTGCCTTTGCCGGGCATTCAATGTTACTCATCAAGGGGCTTGTAGCGAGACAGTTATTACAACCTGATATATTTTTATATCCTATGGTGATTAGTGATGGGTTTGTTTGATTATCCGAAGTCGTCAGAAATGGCGCAGCGCATGCTGGATGAATTCACCTTCCTGGGTGAAGCATCAAGCGATGACTGGGACATTATTCGTGCCCACGTCGAAACAAAGAACTTCGGGGCCGGTGAAAAGCTTGTTCGCTATGGCGAGATTGATACTTCGTTTTTCATCCTGACAGAAGGAACGGTCGAAATCGTCGTCGAGCAAAGCGACGGGGAACCACATGTTCTGTCCAATATCCCCAAAGGATCCGTTTTTGGTGAGATCGCTTTTTTTGACGGGCAACCGCGCAGCGCAACCATTCTTTCGCGAGTGAGCGGCAGTGCCATGAAAATCAGCCGGGAAAACTTCAACAAGTTATCGCAGACCCATCCAAAAATTGCCAACCTGATCCTTTTTGACCTCGCCCGCATTCTGGCCCTGCGGTTGCGCTGGACCACAGTCGTATCCCAGCACCTGTTGTAACAAAAGGGTCATTTGCACCCGCCTACATTTAACCTGTAACATTCGGTTCTGTCTGTTTCTGATTCCACCTGAAACTGCATAACAGGAGGCCAGGTTTGCAAAACTTCAATACCCTGTCACCAGGTCTGGAAAGACTGCGCATCTGGATTATGAATGCCTGCGCCCTGATGCTTGTGCTGACCCCGCCTTTGGTCTGGTTTGGCCACACGCGCCCTATTTTCTACAGTGTTCTGTCGATGGGGATATTTTCCGGCATCCTTTATTGTTACTTACATCGCTTCGAAAGGCCCCCGGCCAATTATGAACCGCCTGGGCCCCCGGCGATCCCTGATGCCTTCTTTGAGGAACTGGCCGACCTCGGTGCGTTGACGAACAATCACCGCCTCACCGTCGAAGCCCCCTTGCGAGCCAGGATGAACCGTCTGCGCCGCCTGGTGGAAGACAAACGCATGTGGCGATAACATCCGACATTATCAGATGACAGCATGATGAAACCGAACACATGACAGAACAAGAAATGATTGCCCTGGTCGAAGCATATTTCGCCGGGGTTGACGGTGAGAACTTTGACGCCATACAGGCAACGATCACAGGAGACTGTGTTTTCACCGTGGAAACCCATGGTGTTGAACTGACAACACCGTCGGAAATTCGAAGCATGTTTGATCGATTATGGTCCGGCCATGCGGCCGTTCAGCATTCCGACTTTTCACATCTGGCAAATGTCGACAACCAGCGCATCGCCTCGCAGTTCAAAGTCATGAACACCCACCATGATGGCTCGCTGGCCCATAAATCAAACTGTAATTTTTTCGACCTACGAGGCGATAAATTCAGCCGGATTTCAGTTTATATGGCGGGTAAAAACACCCTGGATAAATCGTAAAAAAGGGAGGCCCGGAAGCCTCCCTTTCCTAAGTCAGCAAGTGTATCAGACTTACATGCCTGTGGCTTTTTTCCAGACAGCGTGGGTATAGGCGCCTGTTGGAACTTTTGTGATAACCGGATCGGATTTGCCGGACATCAGGGTATCTACAGTACGCTGGTAATCTGCCGGATCAAGATAACCAATACCTTTGGCGGAACCTTCGATCAATTTGGCAATTTCACCCATCATGCGACGCTGGTGTTTTTCGGTCTGGGCACCGGAAGCATCGTTCTCCAGAACAATATCAGCGGCTTCGTTGACATTTTTCATGGCATAGTCCCAACCCTTGATAGACGCTTTGACAAAACGCGCCAGCTTGTCGACCATCTTCGGATCATTCAGGCTTTTTTCCAGGGTATACAGACCGTCTTCCATGGTTGAAACGCCCTGGTCTTCATATTTGTAGACCTGCAATTCATTGGCTGGAATACCGGCATCGATGATCTGCCAATATTCATTATAGGTCATTGTCGAAACACATGACGCCTGTTTTTGCAGGATCGGGTCGACGTTAAAGCCCTGTTTCAGAACCTTCACGCCATTTGCGCCACCAGTTGTGCCAAGACCCAGCTTGGACATCCACGACAGGAACGGATATTCGTTGCCATAGAACCAGACACCAAGTGTATGGCCTTTGAAGTCAGCCGGAGATTTGATGCCAGCGTCTTTGCGGCATGTCAGCATCATGCCCGATTTTTTGAAAATCTGGGCGATGTTGACCAACGGCACACCTTTTTCACGGGTCGCCAGAGCCGATGGCATCCAGTCGATGACAACATCGGCGCCACCAGCGGCGATAACCTGCGGCGGTGCAATATCAGGACCGCCTGGTTTAATCGTCACATCGAGACCGGCATCGTCATAAAAGCCCTTGTCCTTGGCCACATAATAACCGGCAAACTGGGCCTGGGTGACCCATTTCAATTGCAAGGTCAGTTTGTCTTTTGCCTCAGCCGCTGTTGCTGCGAGGGCCAGTGCGGAGAGGGCTGCAAGCGTAACTAGTTTCTTCATGGTAAAAAACGATCTCCCTGTTAATAGATTACTATTGTTGTCGATAGGATGGATGCCAGAATGTAAAAATACGTTCCAGCAACGCGAACACGCCGTAGAAAGTTGATCCAGCCAACGCCGCGACGGCGATCGTTGCCCAGACCATGTCGACATTCATCCGCCCCACTTCCGTGGATATACGAAACCCCATGCCGACAATGGGGGTACCAAAAAACTCGGCGACGATGGCACCGATGAGCGCCAGGGTCGAATTGATCTTGAGTGCGTTGAAAATGAAGGGCAGCGCCACCGGCAAACGCAGACTGATCAAAGTCTGAAAATAGCTCGCGCCATAGGATTGCATGAGATCCTTTTCCATTGCCCCGGCTTCATCGATACCGGCCAGGGTGTTGATCAACATGGGAAAGAACGTCATGACAACAATAACGGCTGCCTTGGATTGCCAGTCAAAGCCAAACCACATAACCATAATCGGTGCGATACCAACAATGGGGATGGCACTGACCAGACTGCCCAGCGGCAACAGGCCACGCTGAAGAAACGGTACCCGGTCAACCAGAATGGCGACCACAAATCCCGAACCACAGCCCATGACAAACCCGGCCAACACTGCTTTCATAAAGGTTTGCTGAAAATCCGCCCACAAAATGTCCAGGTGCCCGCCGATGGCAACACCGATAACACCTGGGGCCGGCAGCAGAATTTGTGGCACGCCAAACCCGGTGACCACAACTTCCCACAAATAGAAGAACCAGAGCCCGAACAGGGTGGGCACCAGTAACTGATAAGCGCGACCGGCGCGAATAACATGAGACAGCAGCCCCATGGCACGCCAGGCGAAAAACCCCAAAGCCAGAACAAACAACCAGTAGCCTGATCCCTCGAACCCTGGCTGCACACCATTTTCCAGCAACACAAGAGGCGGCAGCGCCGCCAGCACCGTCGCCACAAATGCCAAAAGGCCCGGCAATTTTGTTTGTGCTGTGAGGTCATTGGATCGCAAGAGGCTCCAGCCTGCCACAATAAGCGCTGGCAAGATCAAAAGCAGATTGCCGCCGGACTGAGAAAACCAGTTGCCGGATTCCGAGACAGGCAACAACAAGGCAATGGCCATCAACCCGACAAAAAGGGCACTGGAAGGATCGCGGCAGATCATTACGCCGATCATGACTTCGCCCCCATAGCTTTGAGAGTGAACTTTTCAATCAGGCCAATAGTATAAACCAACGCCATACCCAGGACCGAAGCGACGACCAGGGCGGACCAGATTTGAACGGTCTGGCCATAATAGGATCCGGCCAGCAAACGGGCCCCAAGCCCGGCAACAGCACCCGTCGGCAATTCGCCGACAATGGCACCGACCAGGCTGATGGCAACGGCGACTTTCAGGCTGGCAAACAAAAACGGTACAGAGGATGGCCAGCGTAAATTCCAGAAGATTTGCGAGGTCGACGCCGAATAGGTCCGCATTAAATCCATTTGAAGGGGATCGGGCGACCGCAATCCCTTGACCATGCCAATGGCGACAGGAAAGAAGCAGAGATACATGGAGATGATCGCCTTGGGGATGACGCCTGTCAGGCCCAGATTTCCCAGCACCACGACAATCATGGGTGCTATCGCCAGAATGGGTATGGTCTGGGACGCGATGATCCACGGCATCAAACTGCGATCCAGGGTGCGTACGTGAACAATACCGGCGGCCAGAAGAATGCCCAAAAGTCCACCCATGGCAAAACCAAGTAGCGTTGACGATGTGGTAATCCAGGCATGAAAGACCAGTGATCGTTTGCTGGTAATCTTCTTCTGGAAAATGGTCTTGTTCAGCTCCACCGCAACCTGGTGCGGGGCCGGTAAAATCGGGCGCTTCATGGACCAGGCCTTGTCCATCAACTGGCTTGCGGTCCACTGAACCTTGCCGCGTTCGAACTGTTCGATAACCCGTGGTGCATTGAGGTAAACCGCTCCGGCATACCAGATCACCATGATAACCAAAATCATGAAGGATACAGGGCCGACCCGACTGTCTTTCAGGCGGGAAAACCAGGAGACACCAGGTGCTGTTACCGCAGCATCAGTCATCGCGACCCTCAATCATCATAGGAGTGCCCGGCACGCAGGGCTTCTCGAACCTCATGGGCGACTTCCAGAAAGTCATTTGTTTCGCGCCAGTCCAGAGTTCGGTCCGGTGGCGGCGAACAATTAATGATCTTGTTAATGCGCCCGGGACGGGGAGACATCACAACAATTTTCGTCGACAGGAACACCGCTTCCGGGATGGAGTGTGTGACAAAGACCACGGTCTTTTTGGTTTCCTGCCAAAGGTGGATCAGCTGTTCGTTCAAATGATCCCGGGTGATTTCGTCGAGCGCGCCGAAAGGTTCATCCATCAGCAACAAGTCGGGCTCGAACCCCAGTGCCCGGGCGATGGACACGCGTTGCTGCATACCGCCGGAAAGCTGCCACGGGAATTTTTTCTCAAAACCCTCAAGACCCACAAGCCCCAGATATTTTGCCACACGCTCTTCGCGCAAGGCCTTGTTCATGCCCATCAGCTCAAGCGGCAACAAGGCGTTTCGCCGAACAGTTCGCCAGGGATAAAGCGCAGGTGCCTGAAAGACATAACCATAGGCCCGGTCAAGTCGGGCCTGTTCCGGTGTACCGCCATGGACCATAATCTCACCACCGGTGGGCTTCTCCAGATCAGCAATGACCCGCATCAAGGTTGTCTTGCCACAGCCTGACGGTCCGATGAAAGAGACGAATTCACCATCCTCGATTGAAAGATCGACATTATTAAGTGCGTGAACGGCACTTTCGCCCTCGCCAAAAACGAGGGAAAGCTTCCGCGCTTCAACAACATTTTTTGCTGACGCGGGAGCCGCTGTATCCGGGTTACTCATTGTATGGCGTTTGCTCTCTCGATCATGGCCTGCAGCAAGACATTGCAACCGGCCTCAAGGTGTTCCGGTTCGGCTGATTCTATTTCGTTGTGGCTGATGCCGTTCAGACAAGGCGTAAAAATCATGGCGGTCGGTGCCACACGCGACAGATAGCAGGCGTCATGCCCTGCCCCGCTGACGATATCCATATGGCCAATATTACCACCCTCGCAGGCACTGCGCACAGCCGAGACACATGCTTCATCAAAGGCCACCGGCGGTGAATACCAAATTTCCTCAAAGTCCATTTCCAGACCGATATCAGCGGCGATATCTGCACAAACCTTTCGCAGTTCCGCATCCATGCCGGAAAGCACTTCATCTTTGGGATGTCGAAAATCAATACAGAAAAAGACACTGCCAGGGATCACGTTGCGTGAATTCGGCGTGACTTGCATCAGGCCAACCGTGGCACAGGCGTTGGGCTGGTTCTCAAGGCCAATGCGGTTCACTTCTCCGACCATTCTCGCAGCACCAACAAGGGCATCCTTGCGACTGTGCATGGGCGTGGGACCGGCGTGGGCTTCCTGTCCGGTCAGCGTTACTTCATACCAGCGCTGTCCCTGTGCACCGGTGACAACACCAATAGTCTTGTCTTCATTTTCAAGGATGGGGCCTTGTTCGATATGCGCTTCGAAATAGGCGCCGACTTCGCGACCGCCGACGTCCTGGTCTCCGGCATACCCAATACGCTCCAGCTCTTCGCCCATGGTTTTACCATCGAGATCGGCACGGGAAAGTCCGTAATCAAGATCAAAGACACCGGCGAACACGCCTGAGGCCACCATCGCCGGCGCAAAGCGTGAACCTTCTTCATTTGTCCAGACCGCGACTTCAATCGGTGCTTCGGTTTCAATGTTCAGATCATTGAGGGTGCGGACAACTTCAAGGCCTGCCAGAACACCGTAGACCCCGTCATATTTACCACCCGTTGGCTGGCTGTCGAGGTGACTGCCGGTCATGATCGGCGGTAGATCGTTATTCTTGCCAGGACGACGGGCAAAAATATTGCCCATTTTGTCGACGGTTATGGAACAGCCTGCATCTTCACACCATCTGGAAAAAAGATCACGACTTTCGCGGTCCAGATCAGTCAAGGCAAGGCGGCAAACACCACCCTTTTCCGTTTCACCGATTTTGGCCATTTCCATAAGACTATCCCACAGCCGGTTACCGTCTGTGCGAAGATTATCGCCCTTTGCCTGCGTGTCACTCAATTCCCGTCCCCTGTATGTTTCTTGTTCCGTTTTCGGTTTATGCTCTATTCCGCCGCGTTGCTGAACGGGTTCCTTGGATCCTGCGTCCAGTTCATATAGTCCTTGCCGTTGTCCACCTTGCGCATGGTGATGCAATTTTCCGGACAAACATGCATGCACAGATTACAGCCCACGCATTCCTTATCAATGACCTCGTAGCGACGTTCGCCCTTTATCTTTTCGGCACTGATGGCCTGATGTGAGGTGTCTTCACAAACGATGTGACAAAGGCCGCATTTAACGCATTTGGTCTGTTCGATTTCGGCCACGATTTCGTAATTCATATTCAGGTTTTGCCAGTCCGTGATGTTCGGCACGGCCATGCCCTGAAAGTCCGATATTTTGGCGTAACCTTTTTGGTCCATCCAGTCTGACAGGCCATCAATCATGTCTTCAACAATCTTGAAACCATAATGCATGACCGCTGTGCAAACCTGCGTGGTCCCTGCCCCCAGAGCAATAAATTCGGCGGCGTCGCGCCAGTTGGAAATGCCGCCGATAGCCGACATGGGCAAACCGGCAGTTCCGGCGTTGCGTGCAATTTCTGCGCACATATGCAGCGCCATGGGTTTAACCGCCGGGCCGCAATAGCCGCCATGCGAGCCTTTGCCGTCAACCGTCGGTGTCGGTGCCATAAGATCAAGGTCGATGGAGGTGATCGAGTTCACCGTATTGATCAGAGATACACCGTCTCCACCGCCGGATTTTGCAGCCTGGGCTGGCCCCAGAATACTGGTAACGTTCGGCGTCAATTTTACCAATACCGGCATATTCGTATGGGACTTGCACCAGCGGGTAACCATTTCCACATATTCCGGCACCTGGCCAACTGCCGCACCCATGCCGCGTTCAGACATACCATGAGGACAGCCGAAATTCAGTTCAATGCCGTCACATTCAGTATCTTCGACTTCCTTCAAAATCTTGATCCATGCGTCTTCTTCACATGGCACCATCAGCGAGACGACCATGGCACGATCCGGCCAGTCCTTCTTGACCTGCTTGATTTCACGCAGATTGACTTCCAGTGGGCGGTCCGTAATCAGCTCGATATTGTTGAGGCCGAAAATACGTTGTTCTCCGATGTGCACGGCACCATAACGAGACGACACATTGACCACCGGCGGTCCAGCTTCGCCCAGGGTTTTCCAGACGACGCCACCCCAACCTGCCTTGAAAGCACGCACGACGTTATATTCCTTGTCAGTTGGCGGCGCGGATGCCAGCCAGAACGGGTTCGGTGACTTGATGCCGCCAACAGAAGTGGAAAGATCAGCCATCACGAAACTCCCTTGTTTGAATTTTGCCCGGATAATTCCAGGTGAATTGCCTCGGCAGCAACCTTGCCGTCTTCTACGGCACTGACCGTCAAATCCTGCCCGGCGACGCAATCCCCGCCTGCATAAACACCGTTCACCGAAGTCTTGCCATTCTCATCGACGACAATGCGGCCATCGGAGACTTCCGGCGCAGCACCACCCCCCAGCGGTGCCGCGTCGAAAGCCTGGCCAATGGCCTTGAAAACCTGATCTGCCATGAGCGTGAATCTTGCCCCGGTTCCCTCCAGACGACCATTGCCATCCAGCTGCGTGGCTTCGAAAGTCATTTCAACCGCAGATCCGTTTTCACCCTTAATCGCAACGGGCATGGCCCAGTGGCGAATAATGACGCCATTTGTTTGCGCCAGGTCCTGTTCAAAATCAGTGGCACCCATTTGTTCAGGGCCCCGACGATAAACAAGCGTTACATCTTCTGCCCCCAGGCGTTTCGCCTGGACCGCAGCATCAATTGCCGTGTTACCACCACCGATTACAACGACGCGTCGTCCAACGGCTACCGCTGACAAATCTACGGCTTGTCGCAAATCCGAAATATAATCCACGGCGTCTTCAACCGCGTCTACATTTTCGCCATCCAGCCCCAGGGCATTCACCGCACTCAGACCAAGGCCCAGGAAAACTGCGTCATGATCGCTGGTCAGTTGATCCAGAGATAATTCCTTCCCAAGTGCCTTGCCGGTTTCAATGGTGATGCCACCAACGGACAGAATGAAATCAATTTCGCGTTGCGCGATATTGTCCGGCATCTTGTAGGCAGCGAGACCATATTCGTTCAGGCCACCAGCTTTCGCTCTAGCTTCATAGACGACGACATCATGGCCATATCTTGCAAGACGATGCGCGCAAGCAAGCCCTGCCGGCCCGGCACCCACAATAGCAACTTTCTTGCCGGTTTCTGCCGCCCGTGCATAAGGCTGCATGTTCGCGTCGAACAGTGCATCCGTCGCAAAGCGCTGAAGCTGGGCAATGGTTACGGGTTTGTGATCGCCGGTATTGCGAACGCAGACTTCCTCACACAATTCTTCGACAGGACAAACCCGGGCGCAGGTCGCGCCCATAATATTTGAATCCAGAATGGTCCGCCCGGCACCCGTAGCATTTCCCGTGGCAATACGGCGAATGAAGCCCGGAATATCGATGCCAGTCGGGCAGGCTTCCAGGCATGGTGCGTCATGACAATAAAAGCACCTGCTGGATTCGTTATAAGCCTGTTGCTCTGTCAACGGCGCGTGCAAGTCCGCAAATGCTTCGGCAAGTGCCGGTGCTGTACAACGACCTGCCGCCACGTCACGGGTTTCAGCCATAGATTTCCCCATCTTAATTGACCCGCCTTTTTACGCGGGGCCACCCTGATTTTCAGAATTTGCGGCGCTTGGCACCTGCTATTTTGTTATTGACCAAGAGGCTAGATGAAACCTGACCAATTGGTCAAGAAATAATTGACCATTTGGTCAGGTTATCTATTATTATTGTTCCTGTAAGACATTTTTTCTGAGGAACATGTATGGCTTCTGCACTGGAATCGGGCGGCAAGAACACTGGGAAACTGTCGCTGGCAGGCGACCAGAACAATGTCGACACCGTCAACAAACAGGGCAACCGTGCGAACAAGCGCCGGATTAACGAAGCACATATTCTTCAGGCTGCCGAGAGCATCTTTGCCGAACGTGGCTATCTTGGCGCGACAACAGCCGCCATCGCTGAGGCTGCCGATCTGCCCAAGGCAAACGTGCATTATTATTTTGGCACCAAAAAAGCACTTTACCAGGCTGTGCTGGATAACATCCTGACTTTGTGGCTCGAGCCGATGCAGGATATTCGCGAAGATGCTGATCCAGCAACGGCGCTTACAGCCTATATCCGCGAAAAAATGCGCTACACGCGTGAGCGGCCGAGTGCCTCCAAAGTCTTCGCCAACGAATTGTTGCACGGCGCTGTGCATCTTCAAAACCATCTGGAAACCGACCTGAAAGACCTGGTCGAGGAAAAGGCGCGGGTTTTGACATCTTGGATCGAAAAGGGCCGGATAAAACCTGTCGATCCTGTGCATCTGTTTTTCCTGATCTGGGCATCAACTCAGACCTATGCAGATTTTGATGTACAGATCGCGGCAGTTCTTGGCAAAAACAAGATCGGCAAAAAAGAATTCAGCACCGCCGAAGACACTATTGTCCAGATGATTCTTGCGACTTGTGGATTAGTACCTGACAATAGTGTTTTGAACCAGGACAAATGAAGAATTGGTAACAGTAGCTATCTGGTTATTTGAGGGCAGGGGTTTTCGAGACGTATGACTGGCATTTCAAACAGCACAGATTTTGATCCTGGTGACAAAATTCACTGGCTGACCGCTGAATTCATAACTGCAAAACCCGAGCAAGCCTTTCGGGAAGAAGAAGCGCCCGCGCAGCGCCGCGCGATCCTTTTTCTGTGCATGATTATTATTCTTATCGGCGTATCAATGCAGATCATATTTGATATCAAACAAGACACGCTTTCCAACGCATTACTGGCAACCAGGGTAAGCATGTATTTGTCTCTGGTATTCGCAGCAGTGGCTGTTATTCGCCGGGCACATCATCGTTACCTTGATATTAGTATTCTTATCTTCGGCGCCATGGCTGTTCTGCAGTCTGCCTTGCTGATCGAAATCGCCGACCCGGTGGCCTTCAGTTTGTTGGCGCGCAATATTGCCATCGTTGCCTTTGCCCATTTTATAATGCCGACAAGGTTCATCGGCACCACAATATTGCTGCTGGTGCAAACTATAATCGTCTCCCACCAGATTCTGACATATTTCCACCTGGACACGGTTGAACAGTTGTCCCTGATCACGATCACTCTCGCGCTGTTTCTGGCAGGTACTTTTTCACGTTGGCAACGCGAAGTATCGAACCGTCGTCGGTTCCGCGCGACAAGTCAGCGCGACACATATTTGCAGCAACTGTCAGAAAGCGAGGGCAAATTGCGCCTGGTTACAGATAGTCTGCCAATTTTCATCGCCTATATTGATAGCGACGAGCGTGTCCAATACATAAACAACAGCGGACGCGATTGGTACTGCCTGCAGGGTGTCGACATAATCGGTCGCACGCTGGAAGAATTGATCCCGTCCGACTACAAAGGGGCTGCGTCATTTTCCAGGGCGGCACTGAATGGCGAAGATGTTCATTTTGAACGAGTCGTCAATTACCCTGACGGCAAAACCCGAACGGTAGACGTTACCCACCTGCCCCATTTCAATGTCGGCGGTGAAGTCGTGGGATATTTCAGCCAAACCGTTGATATGACGGACAGCAAACGGACAGCACTTGACCTGAACAATGCACGGCGCGAAGCCGAGGCTGCCAACCGGTCAAAATCCGAGTTCATGGCGAACATGAGCCATGAATTACGCACACCTCTGAACGCCGTTATCGGATTCTCCAGTGCCATGGCCGCAGGATTGTCGGGCGAACTGAAGGACAAGCAAAAAGAATATATTGGCGACATACAAGACTCCGGCGAACATCTGCTATCCCTGATAAACGACTTGCTGGATCTTTCAAAAATTGAAGCCGGGAAACTTGAGATAAATCCGGAGGCTGTCAATGTTGATGAACAGATCGAAAGGTGCCTGCCCTTCGTCAAGGAACAGGCAACCAAGGGACAGATTCGCTTAAACCATACAACCGCCCCTGACCTGCCGATGTTGGTCGCAGATCAGCGCATGCTCAGGCAAATGATTGTGAACCTGCTGTCCAATGCGGTGAAATTTTCGTTGGAGAATGGCAAGGTGAAAATCTTTGCCCTTTTGGAGAGTACGGGCCGCATCACAATAAGCATAAGTGACGACGGCCCTGGCATGACCGCCGAAGATATCCCCAAAGCCCTGACGCCTTTTGTTCAGACAGAAAGCAGCATGATAGCAGGCGGTGGCACCGGACTTGGTCTCTCTCTGGTCAAGGGCATGATGGAACGCCACGGTGGCACGCTCGAGATTCAGAGCGTCGTCGGCCAGGGCACAACCGCATCCCTCTGCTTTCCGGCAAAAGCGACCGAATAGAACGCGATAATCCTTCAAGAAAGACGACAGTCACCATTCCCGGCTTCAGGCGTGATGAATATCCGACAGTTCTTCATATGTTTCCGGGCGGCGGTCGCGAAAGAACTGCCACAGGTCGCGAACTTCGCGAACCATGTCCATATCCATTTCTGCTGTGATTAACTCATCCTTGTCAGCGCTGGCCTGGGCGATGATCTGACCGCGTGGATTAACAAAATAACTTGAGCCATAGAACTCGCCGATTTCCCAGGGGCCTTCTGTGCCGACCCGGTTATTGGCACCGATATAACAGCCGTTGGCGACAGCACTGGCTGGCTGCTCCAGCTCCCACAAATATTGCGAAAGACCAGCCACGGTTGCCGATGGATTGACAATATATTCAGCGCCGTTCAAAGCCAGGGCGCGCCAGCCCTCAGGGAAGTGGCGGTCATAACAGATATAGACCCCCAACTTGCAATAGGCCGTGTCAAAAACCGGATAGCCTGAATTGCCAGGCTTGAAAAAGAACTTCTCGTAAAAACCGGCGACCTGCGGAATGTGGGTCTTGCGGTACTTGCCAAGATAGGTGCCGTCAGCATCGATCACCGCAGCTGTGTTGTAATAGATGCCGGTCTTTTCTTCTTCGTAGATCGGCACCACGATGACCATGGAATATTGTTTGGCCAGCTCACACATCAATTGCGTGGTTGGGCCATCCGGGATTTTTTCTGCCGAGGCATACCACTTGCTGTCCTGGCTGGGACAAAAATAGGGCTGGGTGAACACTTCCTGCATGCTGAGGACCTGAACACCCTCCCGCCCCGCTTGTTCAATCAGAGGGATGTGGGCATCGATCATGGCCTTGCGAATGGTTTCCACATCTTGCGATGTGTCTGCCTTCAACGACATCTGAATGAGGCCGCCTTTTAGAATGCTCATGATCGAAGCCCTCCCCCGAGTTATTGGTTATTGTCCTATTTAAGAACCGGCATACTGAATTCTGCACCGGTGCGAATGCCCGTGGGCCAACGCGAGGTCACGGTTTTCAGTTTGGTAAAGAACTGTACGCCTTCAGGCCCGTGCATGTGAAGGTCACCAAACAGGGACCGTTTCCAGCCACCAAAGCTGTGGAACGCCAGCGGCACCGGAATGGGCACATTAATACCGACCATGCCAATCTGGGCCTTGGAAGCAAAGGTTCGTGCACTGTCACCATCGCGGGTGAAAATAGCCGTGCCGTTGCCATATTCATGATCATTGACCATGTCGATGGCCGTATCGAAACTATCGGTTCTGACGACGCTGAGGACCGGGCCGAAAATTTCTTCCTTGTAGATGCTCATGTCCGTGGTGACATTGTCAAAGATCGTGGCACCGACAAAATGACCACCTTCATATCCTTGAGGTGCTGTATAAGTACGGCCATCAACCAACAGGTCAGCGCCTTCTTTTTCACCAGCATCAATATATCCTTTGACCTTGGCAGCATGTTCCGCCGTGATCACAGGACCCATTTCAGAGGTTTCGTCCATGCCAGGGCCTGTCTTCAGCGCTTGCGCCAGTGGCACCATGCGTTCCATCAGTTTGTCACCTGCATCGCCAACAGCCACAGCTACCGAAATCGCCATGCAGCGCTCACCAGCTGATCCATATGCGGCGCCCATCAAAGCATCAGCGGCCATATCCATATCGGCATCAGGCATAATGACCATGTGGTTTTTGGCACCACCCAGGGCCTGAACACGCTTGCCGTTGGCGGTGCCACGAGCATAAATATATTCAGCAATACCCGTTGAGCCAACAAAGCTGATGGCCGCAATGTCAGGGTTATCAAGAATTGTATCCACCGCAATCTTGTCGCCATGCACCACATTCAAGACACCTTCCGGCAAACCGGCTTCGATCAGTAATTCAGCCATGCGGTTGGCCAGAGACGGATCTTTTTCCGAAGGCTTCAAAATGAACGTGTTGCCACAAGCAACAGCAATGGGGAACATCCACATCGGCACCATGGCCGGGAAATTGAACGGCGTGATACCGGCCACAACACCCAGCGGCTGACGCATGGAATGCATATCAATGCCGGCCGCGACGTCATCATTGAAGGCACCTTTCAAAAGATGCGGTATGCCACAGGCAAATTCAACAATTTCGATGCCGCGAGAGATTGAGCCTTTGGCATCGGAATGAACCTTGCCATGTTCGGCAACAACGATATCCGCCAACTCATCGATGTTGGCTTCCATCAAGGCTTTGAAATTGAACATAACACGAGCGCGACGCAGCGGCGATGTTGCCGCCCAGGCCGGAAAGGCTGCCTTTGCCGATGCAATGGCCGCATTCATTTCATCAGCAGAAGCCAATGGCACCTGGGTGATAACTTCGCCGGTGGCTGAATTATCAACGTCACTGAAACGACCGGATGTACCGGAAACGTTTTTGCCATCAACAAAGTGGGTTAGTGTACTTGTCATATCGTCTTCATCCCTGGTTGCGATCCGGCGGGTTTATGCTGCGAGCACGTCCTTCGCCGGGACATAGTTCAAATTCTGGTCAATGGCGACCGCCTCATAGGTGAGTTGGCCCTTGTGCACATTCAGTCCAGCGCAAAGATGGGGGTCCGATAGCAATGCGTCGCGATACCCCTTGTCAGCAAGCGCCAGTGTGAAGGGTAAGGTGGCGTTATTCAATGCGAAGGTCGAGGTCCGCGCAACCCCGCCCGGCATATTTGCGACGCAATAGTGGACCACATCATCGACAACATATGTCGGCTCGGAATGGGTTGTGGCTTTACTGGTTGCGAAACAACCACCCTGGTCAATCGCCACATCGACGATGACGGCACCGCGCCTCATTTTCTTGATCATGTCTCTGGTGACCAGATGAGGAGCAGCGGCACCAGGTACCAGAACGGCACCCACAACCAGGTCCGCATCCACGACCTGCTCTTCGATATTTCCGGCTGTGGAATAAATTGTGTTGATCCGACCGCGGAACATTTCGTCCAGTTCCGCCAGACGTTTCAGGGACCGATCGATGATCACAACATCGCATTCCAAACCCACTGCCATGCGGGCTGCGTTGGTGCCAACGACACCGCCGCCGATGACGACAACTTTGCCTGAGGGCACACCCGGTACGCCACCCAGCAAAACGCCGCGTCCGCCCGGTTCCATTTCCAGACAATGTGCGCCCGCCTGAATGGACATACGTCCGGCGACTTCGCTCATGGGTGCCAGCAAGGGCAAGGTGCCACGGGCATCCGTCACTGTTTCATAGGCAATGGCAATACAGCCGCTGTCGATCAGGCCTTTGGTCTGTTCAGGATCGGGGGCCAGGTGCAGATAGGTGAACAAAATCTGGTCCTTGCGCAACATAGCAATTTCGACCGGTTGCGGCTCTTTCACCTTGACGATCATGTCGGCGGTGGCGAAGACCTCTGCGGCCGTATCCACAACATTGGCACCGGCGGCGCGATAATCATCGTCCTCCAGACCGATGGCATGACCAGCCATGGTCTGAACCGTGACCTGATGACCGTGATGAATAACTTCACGGACAGACGCCGGGGTCATCCCGACCCGGTATTCATGAACTTTTATTTCTTTTGGAACACCAAGATGCATGGCTTGCACTACTTTCCTAATCCAGGTTTTTGATGACATCACTGAGGATGCCAAACATGTCGTCAATTTGCGCCTTGCTGATCATCAGCGGTGGTGACAAGGCAATGATGTCGCCTGTGGTCCGCACCAGGAGGCCTTTTTCATAGCATTTCAGGAAAGCATCGAACGCGCGTTTTGTTGGCTCTCCGTCAAATCCCTGCAATTCAATACCGGCGATCAAGCCTGTGTTGCGCAGATCAATGACATGCGGCAGTCCTTTCAGACTGTGGACGGCATCTTCCCAATAATCAGCGATATCAGCGCATTGCTTGAACAGGTCCTCATCACGATAGACATCCAGGGTCGCGATGGCAGCGGCACAGGCCAGCGGGTGGGCTGAATAGGTATAGCCGTGGAACAGCTCAATGGCGTTTTCCGGCCCGGTCATGAAAGTGTCGTAGATGTCGTTTGATGTCATCACGGCACCCATTGGCACGGTCCCGCTGGTAATCCCTTTGGCCAACGTCATCATGTCCGGTGTTACACCGTAATGATCGGCACCAAAAGCGGAACCCGTACGTCCAAAGCCGGTAATGACCTCATCGAAGATCAACAAAATGCCATGCTTTGTGCAAATCTCGCGCAGCCGCTGAAGATAGCCTTTTGGCGGCATCAGAACACCGGTGGATCCGGCAATTGGCTCAACAATGACAGCCGCAATGGTGGAAGCATCATGCAGGGTCACAATACGCTCAAGTTCATCCGCCAGTTCTTCACCATGTTCTGGTTGGCCACGGGAATAGGCGTTTTTTTCCAGATCGTGAGTGTGGGGCATATGATCCACACCGTTTAACAAAGAGCCAAAGAATTTGCGATTGGTGACAATACCACCGACCGAAATGCCGCCAAACCCAACGCCATGATAGCCGCGCTCACGTCCGATCAAGCGGGTCCGGGCTCCGTCACCACGGGTGCGATGGTAGGCCAGGGCAATTTTCAGCGCCGTATCCACAGCTTCCGAACCTGAGTTAGTAAAAAAGGCGTGGTCCATGCCTTCAGGTGTCATCTCGGCCAGACGGGAAGCCAGTTCAAACGCCTTGGGGTGGCCCATCTGAAAAGCAGGGGCGTAATCCATTTCACCAGCCTGCTTCTGGATGGCTTCGACAACAGGTGCCCGATTGTGACCAGCATTACAGCACCAGAGTCCGGCGGTACCATCCAGGACCTGGCGTCCTTCTGCTGTTGTGTAATGCATGTCTTTGGCACCAACAAACATGCGTGGATTGGCCTTGAATTGACGATTGGCCGTAAACGGCATCCAGAAAGATTCAAGATTATTGGGATTTGTTGGCGTGCTCATCACAGGTTCCCCTTTGAAGACATGATGTGAAGAAAAATTGTTGAAACTGCGATATCATAGATATCAAATAAATTAAACACTTTTCACAAATCTGGTGGATTTTTGTCGCTATATATTAATCAATGCCCTATTATGTCTATTATATTAAACAACAAAGTCGGTAATTGTTATGTCAGATATCGAGCCCAACGCCGATCAGGAATACGGATTTGACCTCGGCGCCCGCTTGCGGGGCATGCGGGAAAGCCACGGATTATCCCAGCGCGAACTGGCCCGCCGGGCGGGTGTCACCAATGGTATGATTTCGCTGATTGAGCAAAACCGCTCAAGCCCGTCGGTGGGATCCCTCAAAAAAGTGCTCGACGGCATTCCCGTGACACTGGCAGATTTTTTTGCCGGTGATGTGAACAAGGGACCGAAGATATTTTTTGCCGCGGAAGATCTTCTTGAAATCGCCGGGGGGGCCGTATCATATCGGCAGGTTGGCAGGGACCTGTCAGACAAGGCCCTGCAAATGATCCATGAACGCTATGCACCAGGTGCGGACACCGGCCGGGCCATGTTATCCCACGAAGCAGAAGAATGCGGCGTCGTTATTCAGGGCCAGATGGAATTAACGGTCGGCAACCAACGCAAGCTCATGGGACCAGGTGAGGCTTATTATTTCGACAGCCGCCTGCCCCACCGCTTTCGCAACACCAGCGATGAAGACTGCGTTGTCATCAGCGCCTGCACGCCGCCGTCGTTTTAGCCGTGTCCATGCTTTATTGAGAAGCAGGTTTCAGTTCAAAAAGTGGTACTTGAAATTTCTTGATCAAGGCGGAAATCTTATTTTTCTGGCGAATACGGTCAGGGCCCAAAAATGGCCCTGACCGCGAGAAGCTATATGCTATTCAGAACCAGGAGTTAGGAAGTAACGCATCTCCTACTGCCGCCCCTATGCCTGCTCCACCTGCAGCGCCACCTAGCGTACCTGCAGGC
Source organism: Alphaproteobacteria bacterium (assembly GCA_018654745.1). GTDB lineage: Bacteria > Pseudomonadota > Alphaproteobacteria > UBA2966 > UBA2966 > JABILA01. The sequence continues at coordinate 10,779 of JABILA010000012.1, read as the reverse complement.
CCTGCTGCAGACCCGATGATTCCGCCGGCTAAACCGCCTGCGGCTGTAAGTGCCGTTTTGATTCCGTCTCCCCATGAATCCCAAAAAGCCCCAACCGTGCCGAAATCGGATATAGACACCCCATCAGGAACGATTGAAGCCTTCCTCGTGAAATTGGAGGTCGTGTAGAGGCGCTGCAAACCGGCCACAAGCCCGTTGGTGTCCGGGAATGTTGGAATTGCTTGTCCGGTCTTGTCAAAACCCGAGCAAAGAATTTCGTTCTTGATCGTCTTGGTGTCGACATCGCTTCCCAATATCTGGAATACCTGACTAATTTTCGTTTCATTCGATTCTTCATCTGTTTCTGAAATGAGGCGATTTTTGTCATCTCCGAAACCTGAATTCAATGATGTCGTGATACGCACAATATCATCTTCAACTTCTCTCACGGTTTTCATCGCAAACTGGTTGTCTCCCTGGAAAGTTGTCCAGAGAAATGGCGGTTCCTTACTTGCATCGTCATTTCCGATCAACGAGGAAGTAATAAAGTTGCCATCCTGAAACGCAACCAACCCATTTGGCTTTTCATCAAGACCTGTATTTTCATCGAAATGTGACGACATCCAGTACCCACAAAAAGATGATGTGGCAGGTCTCATTTGAACAACAACTGGAACAGCGGACAGGCGATTATAAACATAATCAAGTGTCGGATAATCGTTCAGATTCTTAACAATCATGGTGTTTCTCCATTGAGTTGATGAAATAGAAGTTCAATCTTCTCAACAAAACACTATTATTGCGAGTTTTTATTTAATTATTACAATTTTAAAGACTCATACCTATATTTGATTCAAATATCCTTTGCGGCGATTTCAACTCCGTAAAACTCACATATCCAATTCGTCGATTTTGGCTGCAAGGATAAAATCGTTTTCATGTAGACCCATAATCTTGTGGGTATAGATCATGATGTGGGCGTAACCCCAGCCGAAACTGATGTCCGGATGGTGGCCTTCCATTTCCGCCAGATCACCCACCTTGTTGACAAAAACCTGAGCACCAACAAAATCTGCAAATTCAAATTTCCGCGTTATTCGGGTAGCGTTTTCCTCCAGTGACCATGCTGGTGTTTGCGCCAGGAAAACCTTGGCCTGAATTTCGCTCATGGGCGGCATACCGCCCTGGCAGGGTACACATTTCATTTCCGTCAATGACATCACTTGTCTCCTGTTCTGCTCGATATGACATGGGGCATTCCTTCATTGTTACCAGGCACGTACTTACACAGGCTGGACCCGAAGGGCAGTCAGCGCTAAGCTGGTCTCATGGAAGATTCACCAGGGGGAGAGGCGGAGATGCGCGCCGACGACGAATGGAATTTCCGGGATTTTGAAGATGGCGAAGTCATTTTCAATGTCGGTGACCCAGGCGATGAAGCCTATGTCATCCGAACGGGTTCAGTAGATATTGTCATTGAAAAAGATGGCAATCAGGATGTTGTTGAAACACTTGCACAAGGCGATTTCCTGGGAGAAATGGCCCTGGTTGACGAGGAACCACGGTCAGCATCTGCCATTGCCAGGGGGACCGTAAGCTGTGCCGTCTTCAGCAAGGAAGAAATTGACCGTAGTCTGGAGAATTCTGATCTGCTAACTTATGCATTGGTAAAGCTTCTCACCAAGCGGTTGCGCAAGGCAACCGCAAGTTAACAAACGCTTTGTTCTGGTCACTCGTCCTGGAAAATACCAGGCCCTGGAATTATCAACATGGATTCAGTCCTGATCACCGGCGCCGGTCGCGGCCTCGGCCTTGAATTTGCCCGTCAATATGCTTCGGATGGCTGGCAGGTTTATGCCTGCTGTCGAAATCCGGCTGAGGCATCTGATCTGCAAACCCTGTCGACGGCCCCGGGGGTCAAACTTTCGGTTCACAAAATGGATACGACGGATCAGGCCAGCATAAAGGCCGTGGCTGATGAACTGGGCGGTGAAGAGATTGATATCCTGATCAATAATGCCGGAATCAGTGGTCGCCGTGATGTAGATGTCGGAACCATGGACTACGACAGCTGGGCCGAAGTCATGGAGACCAACGTTTTTGCACCCATGAAAGTCACCGAAGCCTTCATGGAACATGTCAGCGAAAGCTATATGCAACTTGTCGTGATGATCTCGAGCCGTATGGGCAGCATCGGGGATACGACCAGCGGTGGTTCGATGATTTATCGGTCGTCCAAAACCGCGCTGAATATGGCTATGCGATGTCTGGCCCTCGAAACCAAAGCCAGGGGGCTTACGACTGTATCGGTGCATCCGGGATGGGTGCGGACAGATATGGGGGGTCGTGAGGCAACTCTCACCGCCCATGAAAGTGTTTCGGCCATGCGGGACCTGTTTTTCCAGCTACGCACAAGCGACAGTGGCAAATTCTACAATTACGACGGTACTGAACTGCCCTGGTAACCCATTGCCCGGTTTTATCCGTCTATCTTTGTCTCAAAGAATAACCTGATGCTCGGCCTGGCCGACACCTGCACCTTCAAACGCAAATGTTTGTCCTGCGGCAGGTTGTTCGGCGCGCTTTTCGTCACTCAAATCAACCCAGGCCGATGAAACAAACAAAGTCGATAAATCCGGGCCCCCAAAAGCCGGACACGTAATCAATGCCGTTGGCAGCGACAAGGTCTCGATCAAATCCCCTTCCGGCGAATAACAGGCAACCGAATACCCGCCCCAACAGGCATTCCACAAATTTCCGGCAGCATCAACGACAGCGCCATCAGGGCCAAATTTCTTGCCCGTCAAGTCGATAAATATTTCGGGATCACCCAGGGGCCAGCCATCCTTTGTATCCAGTCGCTGGCGCATAATCTGTTGACGCATTGAATCAGCAAACCAGGCGAAGTTGCCATCGGGCGAAAAACAGATGGCATTTGGCACAGTGATGTCAGTAAAAAGCTGGCGCACTTCACCGCGGTAGTATCGATAGATGCCACCGGCAGCGACTTCATGGCCAATGCCCATGGTACCAATCCAGAAGCCGCCAAAGGGGTCTGCCCGTCCGTCATTTGAGCGCGTCAGGGGATTGTCCTGTTCAACCGGGGCCACGGGATCACTTTTACCGCTGGAAATATCGAACGTCGAAAGTGAAGTGGCAGTGGCGACGAACAAGGTTTCCTGATCAATCCAACCCGCCGCCGAAACCGGTTCATCAAAGTGCCATTTGTCCAGTATTTCTCCGTCTCGTCGGTACAGGAAGCGGTTTTCGATATCGAACCAGAACAATTCCTCCCGCTCGGGGTGCCATAAAGGACCCTCGCCCAGTTTGTTGCAGGTCTGGTCATATATTTCAGCGTTCATATCCATTTCCCGATCACAAAGCCTGCAACCATTGTAGGGACTTGTTCCACAAGGTCGATATCATCAGCACAAAGTGTGTGAACTTTGTTGCGAAAGAGCCTATTTCGTGGCACCGTCTGCTATCCGATTGCAGCCAGGGTGTAGGCTTTTTCGGAACAAAATAAACACCTGATACCACCCTAAAAGATCATAGAATCCGGGTGCCAATCACAAGAATCACAAGTGGGAGAAATATTATGGATAGACGTAAATTTATCAAGAAGGCGGCCACAACAGCAGTTGTCGGCGCCGCAGCCTCAACAATTTCGGCACCTGCCTTGTCTGCTGGTAAAAAGCAGTGGATTGCCGTCTCTGCCTTCGGCAAGGCCGGACTGCTGGGTCAGGCGCTGGAAGAGTTCGCCAAGTTTGTTGGCGCGGCTTCACAAGGCCGCCTGACGATCAAGCCTTATCACGCTGGTGAACTGGTCAAGCCGTTTGAAGCCCTTGATGCCGTTCAAAGTGGTACCGCCCAGATGGGCTATGGTGCGCCTTATTACTGGGCTGGAAAATCAGACTCGATATCCTTTGTGGCCGCGATGCCCTACGGCATGACAGCGCAAGAGCAAAATGCGTGGGCATATTATGGCGGTGGCATCGATATGGCCGACAAGGCGGCCTACAACCCGCTGGGTCTCAAGTTTCTGCCGATGGGCAACACGGGTAACCAGATGGGCGGCTGGTACGCCAAACAAATCAACACAGTTGCCGATCTGAAAGGCCTGAAGTTCCGCATGCCTGGTCTGGGTGGCGAAATCCTCAAGACCTTTGGCGTTAATGTTGTCTTGCTGCCAGGTTCGGAAGTTTTGCCAGCCCTGACATCAGGTGCTATCGACGGTACCGAGTGGATCGGTCCGGCAGCCGACATGGGCAAAGGCCTCTATAAGGTCGTCAACAACTACTATTATCCTGGTTGGCATGAGCCTGCGACGATCCTGGATGGTTTCTTTGACATGAAGGAATGGAACAAGCTGGACGACGACCTGAAACAGATTGTCACTCACGGCGCGGCCCACACGAACCTGATGATCCTGTCCAAATTCCAGGCCATCAACAACACTGCTATGCACAAGCTGGTCAACGAAAATGGTGTGAAGTTGCGTACCTATAGTGACGAACTGTTGACAGCCATTGGTGAGCGTGCGGCGACTGTCGTGCCTGACATCGCATCCCGTTCGGCCGATGCGAAAAAGCTGTATAACCACATTATCGACTTCCGCAGCGGCATGCTGAACTGGTCAAACTATTCAGAAGCGGCCTTCCTGGCTGCCCGCGTTGCGGCACCATTCAAAAAAATCTGATTTTGAACAAGTCTTAAGCGATACCGGGGCGGGATTTCAGTAAAATGTAATCCCGCCCCTTTTCGTATCCCAACAGTTTCTGTGTTCCAGAGTATAATTCGTCATGGCATTTCTCAGATTAGTTACCCACACGATCGACTGGATTAATGAACAGGTTGGTCGCGGTGTTTCCTGGCTGACAGTCGCGATGGTCCTGGATGTTTTTGCCGTCGTCGTGCTGCGCTACCTGTTTGACGTGGGCTGGGTCTGGATGCAGGAATTGTATGTCTGGTCCCATGCGACTGTCTTTATGCTGGGAGCAGGCTACACCCTGATGCATGACGGCCATGTGCGTATCGACCTTATTTATCGCTCCGCCAGCAAACGGTACAAAGCCATTGTTGATATTGTGGGCAGCGTGTTTCTTGCGGGGCCAGTGTTGATACTGACATTCAACAATTCCGAACGACTGATATTACGGTCTTGGGAAAACATGGAAAAATCGGCAGAAGCTGGCGGTTTGCCAGGTGTCTTTCTGCTGAAAACGGTTATTGCCGTATTCTGTGTGCTCTTCGGTCTGCAATTTTTGGCCTTGACCTTACGCAGCATCGAAACGCTGCTGGGTTATGACGACAAACCGGAATTTACCGACAGCGACGACGAAGGAGTTCTGCTATGACCTCCGAAATCCTCGCCTTTGTCATGTTCGGCGTCACCATCCTGACGTTGATTATGGGGTTTCCGGTTGCCCTCACACTGGGCGGCACCTCCCTGCTCTTTGCATTTCTTGGCGATCATCTGGAGCTGTTCAATTCCGGCATGCTGATGGTTTATCCGCTGCGGATTTTTGGCATCATGAAGAATGAGCCATTAGTCGCTGTGCCCTTGTTTGTTTTCATGGGTGTAATGCTGGAAAAATCCAACCTGGCCGGGGAACTTCTGGAAGCCATGGGCCGTCTGTTCGGTGCCACCCGCGGCGGTCTGGGTATCTCCGTTGTCATCGTCGGCACTTTGCTGGCCGCGTCGACCGGCATCGTTGGTGCGACAGTTGTGACCATGGGCCTGATGAGCCTGCCTGTAATGCTGCGTTCAGGCTATGATCCCAAACTGGCCTCAGGCCTGATCTGTGCTTCGGGCACGCTGGGTCAGATTATTCCACCTTCCATCGTTCTCGTATTGCTGGGTGATATCCTGCAGGGTGCCAACGAACAGGCTGCAGAACTTAAAGGTAATCTGGTGCCGGAGCCGGTTACCGCCATTGATCTGTTCGCCGGTGCCCTGATCCCGGGTCTGTTGCTGGTATCGCTTTACCTTGGCTGGGTGGTCCTGATGACCTTTGTACGCCCGGAAAGTTGCCCTGCTATCGAGCCCGAAGGCGGCAGTGGCAGCAAAGTAAATATATGGAGCATTCTCAGGATTATTTTCCCGCCGCTGTTCCTGATCACCATTGTTCTGGGGTCTATCCTGACTGGCATCGCCACTCCGACCGAATCCGCAGCAGTTGGTGCCGTCGGGGCAACCTTCCTGGCCTGGCGCACAGGTGCCTTCAGTCTTGATATCTTGCGGACTGTTTCTCGCGAGACCACCAAGATCAGCTCCATGGTCTTTGTCATCCTGATCGGCGCCTCCATGTTCTCGCTGGTTTTCAGGGGCTTTGGCGGCGACACAGTGGTCGAGGAATTCCTGCGTGATTTGCCGGGTGGCCCCAACATGGCCTTGCTGCTGGTCATGGTCGTCATGTTCTTCCTGGGCTTTTTCCTGGATTTCATCGAGATCATCTTTGTGATCGTGCCTATCGTTGGGCCTATCCTGATTGCCCTGGGCTTTGACCCCTTGTGGCTCGGCGTCATGATCGGCATTAATTTGCAAACCAGCTTCCTGACGCCGCCTTTTGGATTTGCCTTGTTCTACCTGCGCGGCGTAGCATCAGACGTCGTACGCACGGCAGACATCTATCGGGGTGTCATGCCATTCATCGGTATTCAGGTATTTGCCCTTTTCACGATCTGGCTGTTTCCGTCTATCGTGACATGGTTGCCAAACCTGATCTTTAAATAGGGGGCGAATATGACAGAACAGGAGTTTCGTGATCTGGCATCGCGAGATGGCTTTGCAGAACCGGCATTAGTGGAATGGGGTGCTGGTCTGATAAACGAAGAACATACGCACGATTTTACGGCCCGGATTTATGTCTTGTCCGGTGAATTAAAGATCGTGTGTGCGGATAGAACATCAATCTGCCAGGTCGGTGATCACGATGCACTTGATGCCGGGACACCGCATACTGAATATGTCGGTACAGAAGGTGTCGCATTCCTGGCTGCCCGAAAGTCAGGCTGACAATTATGTTGGGCCGAAGTCTTTTCGGTTTACTGTCACTTTCGTCTGCCCTGCCTGTTGCCCTGAGTCTGTTCATTTTTATTTTTGCGAGCCCCGGCATCTCTGCAGACCGCAAGGTCGATCTGGAACTGGTTCTGGCTGCTGACATTTCAGGTAGCATGGATCAGGAAGAAGCCGTCTTGCAACGGACCGGCTTCATCAACGCCATCCGCCACTCGGAAGTCATCGCGACGATCCAGCGCGGACGCTATGGTCGCATCGCCATCACTTACGTTGAATGGGCAGGCGATTTGTTCCAGACGACACTTGTGGACTGGACCGAGGTTTCTGACGAGGCCAGTGCCGAAGCCTTTGCCAGGGCCGTTGCTGAACCCCCGGTACGCCGGGCCATGTGGACGTCCATCAGTACAGTTATCGACTATGCCGTCGCCAGCTTCGATAACAACGGCTTTGGTGCCCATCGCAAGGTGATCGATATATCAGGGGATGGCCCTAATAATTCCGGCGGATATGCCCCGTCTGCCAGGGACAGGGCCGTTGCCAAGGGGGTAACTATCAATGGATTACCCATCATCAACAATCGGCCCGGCCCTTTTGGTTTTGTGCCGATGCCAAACCTGGACCTGTATTACGAAGATTGTGTCGTCGGTGGCTTTGGCGCATTTGTCATTGTGGCAAACGGTTTTCAGGACTTCGCACGTGCCGTAAGACGCAAAATGATCCTCGAAATCGCCGCAGAGGTGCCTGCACGACCTCTTTTGCATCTGGCGGCGGAGAGATACAGACCGACCTGCGATGCTGGCGAGCTGCAAATCCAGCGCTTTCAGAATCAACTTCCCTGACTATTTGCTATTTTGCGAATATCTCTCCGAACCACACTCAAGAGCCATGAATTTGGTTGTATTCAAAAATAATTGCTTACAATGACGGGTCATAGCGTTATCTATAGTCAAATATCATTTTTGTCCGGTAGTGTATTGGAAGGTGCTTGGCAGTTGGATCGTTTCAGTAGTTTGCCAAAGAGGGTTTTGGTGCAGACGGTAATGTTTCTGGTTTTTGGCGTTGCCAGCCTGGGCTTGTTGCCAACTGGCGCCGCAAACGCAGCAACGAATATTAATGTCGCCGGCTATATTTTCCCTCCATTCATCGTAAACCAAAGCAACGGCCTGACCCTGGATTTGATTTCAGCCCTGAATGCTGTGCAAAACGAATTCACTTTCAAATTCAATTTGACGACACCGTTGCGTCGTTACCGCGACCTGAAAACCGGCCATGCAGATATGGTGTTCTTCGAAATGCCCGAATGGGGCTGGAGAGACAGAAGCATCAGTTATTCGGTGACCAGAAAAATAATTGGCGGTGGCGAAGTATATGTCGCCCGCGCAAGACCAGACCGGGGACAAGATTGGTTCAAAAACATCAAAGATAGAAAAATTGCGGCCTTCGCCGGGTATCATTATGGCTTTGCCGGATTCAACACGGACGCCAGATGGTTAAAACGCAATTTTGATATCAGCTTGTCACGAAGTCACGAAGCTAACATTCGTCTTGTCCTGAACGGCAGAGCAGATCTGGCCGTGGTTACAAAATCCTGGCTGGCATCACATTTCGTAAGAAACCCGGGCCTGCAACAGCAACTCATGGTGTCCAATCAACCCGATCAGATTTATAGCTTGAAAGCTCTCATCAGGTCAGGCTGCGGACTTTCAATTGAGAAGCTTGAAGTTCTGTTCGACAAACTGAAAAAATCTGGTGAACTTGTTCGATTGTTCAACAAACACGGTCTCGGGGATCAAATGGCCTGGTGATCGCCACCAGGAACACCAGGTTCAAATGATCCCGTTCAACTATGTTCAAATGGTCAAGACCAGACGTCAGCCGGGACCATTAGTTTCTCGACAGGTTTGTCACCAAGAAGATGCTCATCAATGATCGTGTTGACATCCTCTGCCGTAATCTGGCGGTACATGACGCCTTCAGGATAAACCAGCACAACAGGTCCTTGTTCACATACACCCATGCAGCCAGTGGAACTCACCTTGAAACGGCCCCACAAATCGCGGGCTTCCATTTCCGAGCGAAAGACGTCAATGACGGGCGCAGCACCACGTGCATCACAGCTGCCTTTGGGATGATCGGCGGGACGGGACTGGGTGCAAACAAAAACATGCTTTTCGGGTCTTGGCATTCGATGAATTCCTCGTAATAAATGACGCAGACAAGCGCGTCCACAAGGACACCAACATACCGATCTGGTGGCCAAAATCTTTGACCTGGATCAAGTGACCACGAATTTTTCCGATTGTATTAGGCAAAAGGTGGACACTGTATCCACCTGGTTAAATCTATCTGGTTTTACTTCTCAGCACTGAAATCAAACCTTCAACCTTGCCGCCGTTCCTGCGGATGACGGAAGCGAATTCCTCGCGTTGGGTAATCGCCATGCTGACGCCTTCAACGATGATATCAACAACCTTGTATCCGTTCTTGCGCAACCGTACACGCCAGTCGACACGAACAGGTGCACCGGCGGGGCGAATGATTTCGCTCTGCACGATAGTATCCTTGCCCTTGACTGCGCGCTCACCTGTTACAGCGAACTTTTCACCGGAATATTGACCGAAACGAGCAGCATAGGTGCCGACGATAAAATCTGTAAACAGCTGTTGATATTCACTGCGCTCATCCTTGCTCGCTTTGCGCCAATAACGGCCAATGGCGTAACGGCTCAGTGTATTGACGTCGAAACCGAGTAAAAACAATTCACGAAACTGCATACGGCGACTGGCATCATTCACAGATGTATCTGCAAGCGTGCGGATCGCCCTGTTACCGAGATCGGCGATAAAGCCGGTCGGGTTGTCAGCCTTCGCGACTGCAGCGCCCGGGATCACGAGTCCGGAAAGACCTGCAACAGCTGCAAGCAGGAATATACATGTCAGGAATTTTCTGCGAGTGATCATGGGGGATGAACTTGTTGTTGAAAGGCTTATTCAGTTTTCAACAAAGTATATTTTTCGTCAAGGTCATCATCTTCTGTTTCGAGAGAAATTTCAGGCATAGGGACCGTGCCATCACTCTGCCCGTTCATGATTTCGTCGTTGCGACGCTGGCGATACAAGCTGCGAATTGTAGCGTAATAATCAATCGCCGAACGTTCGATATCGTCAAGGGTTTCTATGTTTCTGGAACGTGTATCAATGGCCCGAAAACCGGCCCGGACCCAGTTCGCGTGACCGCGATCAACATTGTTAAAATAACGGGCAACCGGATCAATATAATAATCAGCAACCAGACCGACAGTATCTCTTACCGGAGAAGGTCCGATCAGTGGCAATACCATATAGGGTCCTTCCGGTGCCCCCCATGTTGCCAGAGTCTGACCAAAGTCTTCGGAATGATGCTCAATACCGGCAACATCGAACAATCCGCCTACACCAACCGTCGTGTTGAACACAAAACGGCCAAATGTCTCTCCCGCGCGCTCACCCTCGCCTTGCAGCAAATCGTTTGCCAGTACGACAGGGGTTTTCAGATTGTTGAGGAAATTGCGAACCATGTCTTGCCCGGTTTGGGGCAAGGTTGCCCGGTACATTTCCGATACCGGCCTGAGAAATAAAGTGTCGACACCGCGATTGAATTCGAAGATTGAGCGGTTGATGGATTCACCTGGATCATTAAGTGCGATGGCTTCCGCACGTGCTTCCGGGTCTTCGGGAAGCGAAGCACAAGCTGCCAGCGAGGCAGCAGCGACAACGGCCAGTATTCGACCAAATCGGCTC
>JABILA010000013.1 GCA_018654745.1 Alphaproteobacteria bacterium | reverse complement strand
TTTATAGCGATGAAGTAAAAAACAGGATTAGAATATTTGATGGAGTTTTTTCAATGACTTTTTTGTGGTTTTTCAGTCGGTCTTGTCACCATAACAGATGAGGTCCTTTATGCCGGCTTGGTTTAGATGCAGGAACTGGATGAACTAGCAGAATAAGGGGGTCGGGGAGAGTCTGGGGCCGCCCATCAATACATAAAGTAGTTAGTCTCATTTTTGGGGTCCACTATACTCCTTTTTTAATTGAAAATACACCTTAGCACATTGTCTCATTTATGGTGCCCACTATATCGCCTAATAATAGGATTATGAAAATAATACAATTTCAGTTGGATAATAAACATAATGAATTGCAAAAAAAAATTGAATTTTATATTTAGTTAGTGAGAAAATGCTTTGTACATTGAATTTGACTTGATTACTTTTGTACTAATGTATTCCATTTCGGAAATAATTAGGATTTAACCTTAAAATAATGAGACTGTAATGATACCAGAACAAACTCTCGAAGCGTTAGCAAACGGCTTCGGACACCTTGGCTCGGCCAGTGCCGACCTCAAAACCGCCCACACAGACATCCTTAGTGCATCGGTTGATCAGGAAAACGACACTGTCACCTGTTTTGCCCTGAGTTTTCTGGCAGGCCCCACACTTGACAACATGAAGGCAACAGGTAGAGTGAGCTATTTCTTCGGTTTAATGTCTCATGAAGCATACCAGTTCAAAGGTCAGTTCATCGAAACCCGTGAGCTGACTGAATCTGAACTCGCCCAATCGGAACAATTCTGCAAAGCAATTGCGGAAATATTGGGCAGTATGGGTATAGCTCCGGAGGCAACGATGAAGCTCGTTGGCACGGCACCCGATCTTGGCATAACTTTCAAGGTCGAAAACATCTTCAACCAAACTCCCGGCCCTGAAGCAGGTCAGGAACTTCCATTCAACTAAGGAGACCACATGATTACTGAAGAACACTTACCCGCTCTACAAGGAATGTTTCCGAGTTGGATCACGACCTGTTCGGCGGCAGGAGAACCCAACACAACTGTCATTTCCCAAGTCTGGTATGTAGACGAAGAACACGTGGCACTATCATTTCAGTTTTTCAACAAGACCAAAAAGAACCTCGTGGAAAACCCCAATGCCTTTGCGACCATCGTGAATCCGGGAACGATGGCGATGTACAATCTGGACTTGGAGTTCGATCACTCGGAAACCGATAGTGAGTTGTTTGACGATATGGACATGAAGCTTGAGGCGATTGCCTCCATGTCGGGGATGTCCGGTATATTCAACCTCAAGGCAGCTGACGTGTACAAGGTCAAGTCGCTGAAAGCACTTGGTTCTTGATATTGCTTTTCTCAACCATAAACGGTTCCCACCACTCTAGCACTGCCTTGCTTGGGGTGTGGGGATTCCCAAAAATGCCCCCTAATGCCAAACGACGCCTTTGCATCTGCTGTAGATCAAACACAGTTTGATGGCCTGACAAAACGCCTTGAACGCAAGACCAAGGAAGTTGAGATAATTCAGCAGGTATCTTCACAGATCAACGCGACACTGGATTTGGAAAAAATCGCCAAGACTATGTTGAATTTGATGGACGAATTTTTCGGTTTTCAGTACGCCATGATCCTGCTACTGGATGAGGAGGATGAAGCCCTCAGTGTCCTGGCCACACACGGTTACGAGGATGACGGGTTGGGGGCCAAGGTGAAAGTCGGAATGGGCGTGATAGGTATGGTCGCCAAGCGCCGCAAACTGATGCGTATGGCGAATCTTGGTCAACAGCGGGCGTACATGCAGACCATTCGCCAGCAGGTGACAAAAACCACGGACACTGAGTTGGAAGATGAGGTCTCGCTTCCGGGTCTTGCTGATGTGGAGAGCCAGGTCGCCATCCCCATGATGCTAGAAGATGAACTAGTAGGAGTCTTTTCGGTGGAAAGTCTGGGGGTCAATATCTTTGATAAGGGCGATGAACTGCTGATTGGAATTCTTGCCAACCAGGCTGCCATCGCCCTGCAGCATGCGAGACTCTTCCAGCGTGAACAACAGCGTCTGGAGGAACTCAATGAAGCACACCGCGAGCTGGCTGACCTCAATGCCAATCTTGAACAGAAGGTAGAGGAGCGCACCGCCGAACTGTTGGAGCTTTCTGCCAAACTCGCCAAGTACTTCTCTCCGCAGGTTTACGATTCGATTTTTTCTGGTAAACTTGATGTAACCATCCAGACCCAGCGCAAGTCGCTAACTGTTTTCTTTTCGGACCTTCAGGGTTTTACGGAACTTACCGAACGGTTAGAGCCGGAAGTCCTCACCGAACTGCTTACGCACTACCTAACGGAAATGTCCGAGGTCGCCATCCGCTGGGGCGGTACAATTGATAAGTTCATTGGCGACGCCATACTTGTTTTTTTCGGCGATCCCGTTTCGAAGGGCAACCGCGAAGATGCTGTGGCTTGTGTTTCGATGGCGGTTGAAATGCTGGAGCGGTTGGAGTCGCTCAGGAGCTTCTGGCGTGAACGCGGTGTGGCACGGCCGCTCAACGTGCGAATCGGAATCCACACGGGTGTTTGTACTGTCGGGAATTTTGGTTCGGAAGACCGGCTAGACTACACCGTGATCGGTAACGGTGTCAACCTTGCCTCACGGCTAGAATCCAATTCCGATCTCAACCAAATTCTGATTTCCGAGGATACCTACCTGCTTGTCAAGCAACATGTCCGCTGTGAGCAAGGCGAGGCCATTTCTGTGAAGGGGGTCTCTCACCCAGTCCAGACATACAAGGTTATCGAGTTGGTAAACGCGTCGCCTCGTAAAGACACTAAGTTGGAGGAAGACATTCCCGGACTTTCCCTTGCACTTGACCCATTCAGTTTGGAAGATCACGATGCCGCACGGCAACTGCTCTCCGCGGCATTGAAGCGGCTAAAGCCCAAGGAAAAGAAGTCTAGGGACAAGAAATAATTCGATAATTATCTGCAATTTAGTAAATGAAGACCCACTTGATGATACCAGGTGCGAAGCGTTTCAAATTACTATCTAACTTCCCAAGTTCTTATTGCTGTTTTTAAATGAATATTACAAAAATGAATCCCCAAAAACCGACCCCACCATTTACTGTGTTTAAACAGGACTAATTCTTCACAGTCAGACACCCTACTGTTAAATTCAACTAATTCATACAGAACACCACTTAAGATATTGTCTCATTTGTGCTAATAATATATCAAATCGCAGCCGCAATTGCTTTTCCAAGATCTGCCGTTTTACCTTTCCCACCCATATCAGGTGTCAATTCCATACCACTCCGAAGAACATTTTCAATTGCATTCACAATCATGTCATGTGCATCGACGTAGCCAAGATGCTTGAACATCATTGCCCCTGCCCAAATTGCTCCAATCGGGTTA